>JBAVYM010000053.1:0-97370 GCA_049698775.1 Gammaproteobacteria bacterium | reverse complement strand
AAAATCAGAGATTTTGATTTCTGGGTAGGCAGAAATGGCCGAGAAACCGAAGTGTATATGCCAATACATGAGGATTTTGAGGCCATTTCAAACACCGCCAGAAAGCAAAAGATCAATTTTTAGAGGTGCCCTTTACTGTCTGTGTGTTGGGGTTCTCCATGCTCACCCCAAGCTACGTTATGAGGTCGTCAGCCGCCGCCAAGCTTCACGATATTTCTCCGCTGTCCTGGCGATGACTTCCGCCGGCAAATGCGGCGCCGGTGCCCGTTTGTTCCAGTCGAGCGTTTCCAGGTAATCGCGCACGTATTGTTTGTCGAACGAGGGCGGGCTGATACCGGCACGATAGGTGTCCGCCGGCCAGAAGCGTGAGGAATCCGGCGTCAAGGCTTCGTCAATCAGCACCAGTTGATCGTTTCCGTCCACGCCAAATTCGAATTTGGTGTCGGCGATGAGGATGCCGCGTTTCCGCGCGTGTTCGGCCGCAAAGTTGTAAAGTGCGATGGCCTTGTCACGCACCTGTTCGGCCCGCGCTCGCCCGAGCAGTTTCGCGGCCTGGTCAAAGGATATGTTTTCGTCGTGCTGGCCCTTGGGCGCCTTGGTGGCGGGCGTAAACATGGGTTGCGGCAGTTGGTCCGCAAGTTTCAGATTTTGAGGCAGCGGGATGCCGCAGATCGCGCCGGTTTTCTGATAGTCCTTCCAGCCTGAACCGATGAGATAGCCGCGCACCACCGCTTCGATGGGCAGCGCCTGGAGCTTGCGCACCAGCATGGCGCGGTCCTTGAGTAAAATCTGCTCGGCAGGATCTTTCACCACATCTGCAACCGGCAGCTCCGCGAGCTGGTTCGGAATGATATGACGGGTGCGATCGAACCAGAATTTCGAAATACCGGTCAACACCGCGCCCTTGCCGGGAATCGGATCGGGCAACACCACGTCGAATGCCGACAGCCGGTCGCTGGTAACGATCAGCAGATGTCCGGGTCCGGCCGCGTAGATGTCGCGCACCTTGCCGCGGTGTATGAGGGGAAGACTTTTCAAGTTGGTTTCGAAAACCGGGGCGTCTGGGCCGGACATACGCAGTGGATCCTGAAAGATGAGCGATGCGGGGCGCTTATCTTCCGTGACGGCGCTACGGCTGTCCAGCCGGATGACGCGCAGCGGTTAGAATACGCATCTTTTCTCTCAAGCGGGAACTTGCATGGGTTGGCTCGGTGCAGTCATCGGCGCCTTGCTGGGCTGGAGCGTTGGCGGGCCGTGGGGCGCGGTGCTGGGCGCCATCCTCGGCTATACGCTGACGGCGCGGCGCGTGCGATTCAACTGGGTGGGCGGCAATCCGGCCCAGGCGCAAGCGGTATTTTTCCGCACCACCTTCCAGGTCATGGGGCACATCGCCAAGGCCGACGGGCACGTGTCGGAAAACGAAATCCGCGCGGCGCGTGCGGTCATGGCGCAGATGAATCTTTCCGCCGAACAGCAGCGCGCCGCCATCGAGTTCTTCGAGCAAGGCAAGCAGCCGGATTTTCCGCTGGATGCGGCGCTCATGGAATTCCGCAACGCCTGCGGCGGATACCCCGGATTATTGAGCATGTTCCTGCAAATCCAGTTGACGGCGGCGCTGGCCGACGGCGTCATGCAGCCGGCCGAGCAGGCGGTGTTCAACCGGATTTGTTCGGTGCTGGGCATCCCGCCGGTGGTGCTGCGCCAATACCAAGAGTCCATGCACGCGCGGCAAACATTCGGCGGCGAAGCGCCCGCGCAGGCGCGCACCGACCGGCTGGCGGGAGCGTATCAGACGCTCGGCATCAAACCCGGGGCCGGCGATCAGGAAGTCAAGCAAGCGTATCGCCGGCTCATGAAGGAGAATCATCCGGACCGGCTGGTGGCCAAGGGCCTGCCGCCGGAAATGCTGGCGCTGGCGGAGGAAAAAGCCAAGCAGATCAATGTTGCCTATGAAACCGTCAAGAGCGCGCGGGGGATGAAGTGAGCCGGCGACTTGCGGCATACTGTCATACAGTCAAACCTTGACAAGGACTGCGACGCGCCATGCTGGATGCGGGGGGAGATAACAACCGGGTGCACAGCGAGCGGCTGCGGGATTTTGTTCCAGAGTCCCGTTTCGGTTTCTGGTTTCTCGGCACCCATACCTGGGAGCGGCATGTCGTCCAGATTACCCTGGATGATCTGGTGCGGCTCATCAGTGCGCCACAGGAAAACTATGCCGTGGTGCTGGATGCCGGTTGCGGCCAGGGCAAGGCCTTGCGGCTGTTGCGCGATAAATTCCGGCCACAGCATCTGATCGGCCTGGACGCGGAGCCCCGCGGATTGGCGCGCGCACGCCGTACGGCGGCGCGTCAGCGCGTTGCGGTGGAATTGCTTGAGGGCGACTGTGCCGCCATGCCCTTGCCGGATGCTTGCGCGGACCTGCTGTTCTGCCACCAGACCTTTCACCATCTGGTGCATCAGGAACAAGCCCTGACCGAGTTTCACCGCGTACTGAAACCGGGTGGCCTGCTGCTGTTTGCCGAATCCACGCGCGAATACATCAATACCTGGTTCATCCGCTTTCTGTTTCGTCATCCCATGCAAAATCAGCGCAGCGCGGAGGAATATCTGCAGATGATCCGCCGTGCGGGTTTTGTTTTCGAGCCGCGCAACGTGCTGCTGCCGTATCGCTGGTGGAGCCGCACCACGCTGGCGGGGGTTCTGGAATTGTTCAGGCTGAAGCGGGTGCCGCCGCCGGGTCAACGCAAGGAAACGCTGCTGTACATGGTGGGCGTCAAACCCGCCGACCGTGCTCAGGGCACCTCTAAAAATTGATCTTTTGCTTTCCGGCGGTGTTAAAAATGACCTCGAAAACCTCATGTACTGGCCGTGTACACTCCGGTTTCTCGGTCATTTTTGCCTAGCCGGAAACCAAAATCTCTGATTTTTAGAAGTACCCCTCAGTCGTAAAGGGAAAACGCACCCGTCATCGCCACGAAAATCACGATCAATCCCAGGATCAGATTGATGAGAAAGACAATACGAATCTGGCGCAGGGCGTTGCCGGCCGCCGGCTCGTCATTGACTTCCACGCTGTGACGCAACCGCCGATAGGGCACGAAGAACACGTAGGCAAACAGCAGCATCATGAGGATGCCGAGCGCCAGCATCAGGTTCACGAACGGCGGGATTTGCTTGAAACCACCGAACGCGGCGAAGATCAGGTAGAAGCCGGTGATGAGCAGCACCGCGATGGCGAGCCACACCCACGGAAAGAAGCGCCGGAATACCGCCATCCACAGATGCGCGCCGGCCAGCGTGCCGTGTTCCGCGAGCGCCGGCCGCAGCGCCAGATACGCGAAAAACATGCCGCCCACCCACACCACGGCGGCCAGTACATGCAGGGCAACGGCGATGGCGTTCATGGATGGTTACTCCGGATCTTGCGTAACTGGCCGGGCACTTGCCGGATAAGGTAAAGTGTAGCGCCTTTTGCGGGTTGGCCGGGGAATTTCAATGTCGGATTTTCGCATCGCCGCTTCGATCCTGTCCGCGGATTTCGCACGCCTGGGCGAGGAAGTGGACGCCGTGCTCAAGGCCGGCGCAGACATGATCCATTTCGACGTGATGGACAACCATTATGTGCCGAACCTTACCATCGGACCGATGGTATGCGAGGCGTTGCGCAAGCACGGCGTGCAGGCACCGATTGACGTGCATCTCATGGTGAAACCGGTGGACCGGCTCATCGAAGCGTTTGCCAAAGCCGGTGCCACCGACATCACTTTCCATCCCCAGGCCAGCGAGCACGTGGACCGCAGTCTTGCGCTCATCCGTGACAGCGGCTGCCGGGCCGGCTTGGTGTTCAATCCCGCGACGCCGTTGCATCACCTGAAGCACGTTATGGACAAACTGGACATGGTGCTCATCATGTCCGTGAACCCCGGTTTCGCCGGCCAGTCATTCATCCCATCGAGTCTCGACAAACTGCGCGAAGCGCGGGCGTTGCTTGACGACAGCGGCTGCGGCATCCGCCTTGAGATTGACGGTGGCGTGAAAGTGGACAACATCCGCGAGATTGCGCAAGCCGGCGCCGATACCTTCGTGGCCGGTTCCGCGATCTTCGGCGCCAAGGACTACAAAGCGGTCATCAGGAACATGCGTGAGGAGCTGGCGCGCGCCGCGGTTTGATGTCTTGCATTCAACTGATCGCGTTTGATCTCGACGGCACGCTGGTGGACAGCGCACCGGATATTGCCCGTGCCGTAGATAGCATGTGCCGTGAGCTGAAAGCAGCGCCGCCGGCTGCCGGCAACGTGCGCGAATGGATGGGCGACGGCGTGCGGCGGCTGGTCAAGCGTGCGCTCACCGGCCAGCCGGACGGCGAACCGGAAGCGGCCTTGTATCAACGCGGTTTTGAAACTTTCCGCCGCGCGTACCGTGCGCACCTGGCAGTGGAGACGCGCGTGTATCCCGGCGCACGCGAAACGCTGGAGCAGTTGCTAGCCGCGGGTATGTACCTGGCCTGCATCACCAACAAGTCCGCGGAATTCACCGAACCCTTGTTGGCGGCGCTGCAACTGCGTAGCTATTTCGGCCTGGTGCTGTCCGGCGATTCGCTGGCGCATCGCAAACCCGATCCCTTGCCGCTGTTGCGCGCCGCGCGCCATTTCGAGGTTGAACCGGCGCAGGCCTGCATGGTGGGTGATTCCAGGAACGATCTGTTGGCCGCACAATCCGCGAGGTTCATCGCTGTGGGTGTGCATTACGGCTACGGCGAGGACCTGTCCGATCTCAAGCCTGACGCAGTATTGAATTCTCTCGCCGAATTGCCGCCACTTTTGCAAAGCTGGAACACGGGGCTTGCGAGCGCTTCGATTAACCGCTAATGTCTGGTCCGCGGCGCACGCTTCGCACCGCTGTTTGAGGCCAGTTCCCATGTCTTTTCTGGTCAAGCTGAACGGAGCCGAATCAGCCCGCACCTGGCGATGGTGAGACGGACGTTTTTGCTTTTCTGCGCAAATCGTCGTTTCCATTTCAAGGTGAGCGTTCATGGACCAGCAGCATTTTGATGCCCTCCGGGCCGCCGGCTACAACCACATCCCTGTTGTAAGAGAGATTCTTGCGGATCTCGATACGCCCTTGAGCGTCTATCTCAAGCTCGCCGACGTGCCCAATTCATTTCTGTTGGAGTCGGTTGAGGGCGGCGAGACCTGGGGACGTTATTCCATCATCGGTTTGCCGGCACGTATCATCATCCGCTATGCGGATGGCGTTCTGCAGGTGCAAAGCGGGGAACATGCAGAACATTTCGTTACCGATGATCCCCTCACGGAAATTGAGAAGCTGAGGCGGCGTTACCGTTTGCCGGCAGTGGAAGGTCTGCCGCGCTTCAGCGGCGGACTGGTGGGTTATTTCAGTTATGACACGGTGAGTTGCATCGAGCCGCGGCTCGCTAAACTGGCGCCCAAGCCGGACACGCTCTGCTGTCCTGATATCCTGCTGCTGGTGGCGGACGAATTGGTGGTGTTCGATAACCTGCGCGGCAGGCTGCGGCTGGTGGTGCACGCGAATGCCGATGCCGCGCACGCTCTGGAAGACGCCGAGCGCCGGCTAGATTTTCTGGCGGCACGTCTGCGAGCGCCCGCGCACTATCCCTCGCTGCAAGGATTTGCCGGCAGCGTGGCAGGTGAATTTCAATCCGGCTTTCAACAGCAAGCGTTCTGCACGGCCGTGTCAAAAGCCCGCGACTACATACGCGACGGCGACATCATGCAGGTAGTGCTGTCGCAGCGTCTCTCCGCGCCCTTCGCCGGCAGCGCACTCGACATGTATCGCGCGCTGCGCGTGCTTAATCCCTCGCCCTATATGTATTATCTGAATTTTGGCGATTTCCAGGTGGTGGGTTCCTCGCCGGAAGTGCTGGTGCGCGTGGAACACGGCGAAGTGACGCTCAGGCCCATCGCCGGCACGCGCGCGCGTGGCAAAACGCCGGCCGAGGATACGGCGCTGGCGGCGGAACTGCTGGCCGATCCCAAGGAACGCGCCGAGCACGTAATGCTGCTGGATCTTGGCCGCAACGATGTAGGACATATCAGCACAATCGGCAGCGTGCGCGTCACGGAACAGATGGTCATCGAACGCTATTCGCATGTAATGCACATCGTGTCGCAGGTGCAGGGAAAATTGCGTAAAGACTTGGGGCCGATGGACGTGCTGCGCGCCTGTTTTCCGGCCGGCACCGTGAGCGGCGCGCCCAAGATCAGAGCGATGGAAATCATTCATGAACTCGAGCCAGTGAAACGCGGCATCTATTCCGGCGCCGTGGGCTACCTTGGCTGGAACGGCAATCTGGATACCGCTATTGCCATCCGCACCGCGGTCATCAAGGACGGCTGGCTGCACGTGCAGGCCGGCGCCGGCATCGTGCACGATTCGGTGCCGGAACGTGAATGGGAAGAGATCTTGAACAAGGCCAAGGCGTTGATTCGGGCGGTGGCGATGACGAACGGTAGCGCGCCGTGAGCGCAAAGCCGCACTGAAACTTTCGAGGCGCAACGTATGTTGCTCATGATTGATAACTACGACTCCTTCACCTACAACCTGGTGCAATACCTGGGTGAGCTGGGTGCGGAGGTGCGCGTGTACCGCAACGATGCACTCACGGTGCAGGAAGTGGAAAGGCTCGCGCCTGAGCGCATCGTGATTTCACCGGGGCCGTGCACGCCCAACCAGGCCGGCATTTCAGTGGAGTTAATCCAAAAACTCGGCGGCAAATTCCCGATACTGGGAGTTTGCCTTGGCCATCAGGTCATCGGTCAGGCATACGGCGGCAAGGTTGTGCATGCAGGACGGGTGATGCACGGCAAGATCTCCCTGATTCAGCATACCGGCCGGGGCGTGTTCGCGGGCTTGCCCAATCCCTTTGAAGCCACGCGCTATCATTCGCTGGCGATCTCGAAAGATGATGTGCCGGATTGCCTGGAGATCACTGCCTGGACCGAAGATGAGGGCGGCGATGTCGAGGAGATCATGGGTCTGCGTCACAAGACGCTGGCTGTAGAGGGTGTGCAGTTCCATCCCGAGGCCGTTCTGACACAGCATGGGCATTCGTTGTTGAGGAATTTCTTGCAACAATCCCCTCACTCTTGACCCCTCACCCCATCCCTCTCCCACAAGGGGAGAGGGAGACAATGATGAAGAGGTTGATTACTTGGACATCAAAGAAGCCATCAGCCATATCGTGGACCGGGAAGACCTTTCCCGCGCCGACATGGAATCGGTGATGCGCCAGATCATGACCGGCGCGGCCACGCCCATCCAGATCGGTGGATTCCTCGCCGGCCTGCGCGCCAAGGGCGAAACCGTCGAGGAGATCACCGCGGCGGCCACGGTGATGCGCGAACTGGCGGTGCGGGTCGAGGTGCGCAAGGATCACCTGGTGGATACCTGCGGCACCGGCGGCGATGGCGCACGCTTGTTCAATGTCTCGACCGCTGCCGCTTTCGTGGCGGCGGCGGCCGGCGGACGCGTGGCCAAGCACGGCAACCGCGCTATTTCCGGTGGTTCGGGCAGCGCGGATGTGCTGGAAGTTCTGGGCGTGAAACTGGATCTGCCGCCGGAACGCATTGCCCGCTGCATTGACGAGGTGGGTGTCGGGTTCCTGTACGCCCCCGCGCATCACAGCGCCACCCAATATGCCGCCGCGCCGCGCAAGGAATTGGGTACACGCACGCTGTTCAATCTATTAGGCCCGCTCACCAATCCCGCGGGCGCGCCGCATCAGTTGCTGGGTGTGTTTGCGCAACGTTGGGTGGAACCGCTTGCCAAGGTCTTGCACGCACTCGGCAGCCGGCACGTGCTGGTGGTGCATTCCCAGGACGGCCTGGACGAGATCAGCATCGCCGCACCCACCTGGGTGAGTGAATTGCAGAACGGCCAGGTACGCAGCTACACCGTCCAACCCGAGGATTACGCTGTGGCGGGTCAATCACTGAATGGCCTGCGGGTCTCAAGCGCGCAGGAAAGCTCGGCGCTTATCCGTGAGGCGCTCGCCGGTACGCCGGGGCCCGCCTTCGACATAGTGGTTTTGAACGCGGGCGCAGCGATTTACGCAGCCGGCATCAGCCCAACTCTGATGGCCGGTGTGGAATGTGCCCGGGAAACCGTGCACAGCGGCGAGGCGGAGCGGCGGCTGGCGCGCTTGGTTAAGGCCACGCAGTGAATGATACGCCCGACGTGCTGAAGCGCATTCTGGCCGACAAAGCCGCGGAAGTGGTGGCGCGCAGCGCGCAGCAACCGCTGACGATGTTGCGCGCCAAGCTCGCGGGTTTGCCGCCACCGCGTGGTTTTCTGGCGGTACTGGAGCGCGCCGTGGCCGCGGGTCAGGCAGGCATCATTGCCGAAATCAAGAAAGCCTCTCCCAGCAAGGGGCTGTTGCGGGAAGATTTTGATGTCGGCGCAATTGCCGCGAGCTATGCACGGCATGGCGCCACCTGTCTGTCGGTACTGACCGATGAAAAATATTTCCATGGCAATACCGCCGACCTCGGTGCTGCCAAACGCGCGTGTACACTGCCGGTGCTGCGCAAGGATTTCATCATTGATTCCTGGCAGGTTTATGAATCGCGCCTGCTGGGCGCGGACGCGGTGCTGCTGATCGTGGCGGCGCTGGGCGACGCGATGCTCGCGAGCCTTATCGCGCTCGCTGCCGATCTCGGCATGGACGCGCTTGTTGAAGTGCATGATGCAGAGGAACTGGAGCGTGCGCTCGCCATTGGCGCGCTGCTCATCGGCGTAAACAACCGCGACTTGAGAACGTTCCACACTGACTTGCAAACCACGCTCGACCTGCTGCCGCGTGTACCGGCTGACCGGCTGCTGGTGACCGAAAGCGGCATCTCCGCGCGCGCCGACGTGGTGCGGCTGCGCAACGCGGGCGTACACGCGTTTCTGGTCGGCGAGACGTTCATGCGTGCCGCCGATCCGGGTGCAAAGCTCCTGGAATTGTTCGGCGATTAATTCTGTTTGTGGCGGTGCAGACGGCTCGTGAGCGGCACCACACGATTACTGCCCGGCCGGGCACCCAATACCACGATGGTTTTGCCGGCCGCGGTAATCAGCGCTTGTTCTTCCAGCAGTTTCAAAACGCGCCCCGCCATTTCCCGCGAGCAGCCCACGATGCGGCCGATTTCCTGGCGGCTGATGCGGATTTGCATGCCGTCAGGATGGGTCAGGGCGTCCGGCTGCTCGCACAAATCCAGCAGTGTGCGCGCGATGCGTCCGGCCACGTCCAGGAACACCAGATCCCGCACCTTGCGGGTGGTGACCTTGAGACGTGCGGCCAGTTGGCTCGCCAGCTCGAACAGCAGGTCCGGATCACTGCGCGCCAGTTCCCGGAAACGCGCGTAACTGATTTCGCCCAGCACGCATTCGCCGCGGGTACGCACCCGGGCGCTGCGCGTGGCGGTTTCCTGGAACAATCCCATTTCGCCGAAGAATTCGCCGCGGTTGAGATAGGCGACCACGATTTCCTGGCCGTCCTCGTCCTCGCTGATGACTGCCACCGAGCCTTCCATGATGAAATACAGCGAGGTGGACGCTTCACCGCCGCTGACCACCGTGGTCTTGGCAGGCACGCGCCGCACCTGGCACTGGGCCAGGAAGCGGTCCAGGGCCACCACGCCGAAACGCCGGGTTTGTTCGATGCCCATCCTGTGTCCCCAAGCCGTGGCAGGGAAAATGTACTCCAATTCTACGCGCGGCCGGGGCAGCGGTTTACCGCCGGGATTCTCGTGGTGCGATTGCGGATAAAATAACCGTCCACGCCGTGCGTCAAAATGGAACAGGCAACAGGATCACACATGAAATCACTCAATATCCTGTATCTCGTCGCCGGCATACTGGCCATCCTGTATGGCTTGTTGATACTGTGGAATGTCGCCAGCGGTCAGCGCGACCAGCAGCAGGATGACTGGCTCAATTCGGAAGAAATCACCCGCAGCAAGTTCCATAACATGCAACACTTGCAGCATCTGCTGCAGCCGGAACGCAAGAACATCAGTTCGAGCCGCAGCAAGGGCCGCGGCTACGCCATGGTCGCGGTTGGGATCGCGCTGATAATTTGGGCGTTTGCCTGAATCTCGAGCGGCGCTGGGTGCGGAGGCGGCGCGTGGCGATCCCGCTTCAGATCCAGTAAGCCGTTTCCGTCATCACTTTTGAGGTCAACTTCATCAACCTGCGCACCGGCGCCGGCATGGCCTTGCCGCCCGCATGGGTGGCGGTGGTGCCGTGGCGGACTTCATCTGTTTTCATCTGCTCCAGGATGGCGCGGCTTTTGTGATCGCCCGCCGGCAGGCGCCGCAAGTGCGTGTCGAGATGTTCGACCACTTGCCGTTCGGTTTCCGCCACGAAGCCGAGACTGAAGCTGTCGCCGATGCATCCCGCCACGGCGCCGAGGGCGAAGGAGCCAAAATACCAGAGCGGGTCCAGTTTGCTGGCGGCGGCGTCCAGTTCATGCAGGCGCTGTTCGCACCAGGCGAGGTGATCAATTTCCTCGGCGGCGGACTGCGCCATAGCCTCGCGCACGGCATCGCTGCGGGCGGTGAACGCTTGTCCCTGATACAGGGCCTGGGCGGCGACTTCGCCGGCGTGATTGATACGCATGAGCCGCCCGGATAGAACGCGTTCCGCAGCGCTTGACTCATCGGCAGCGTGGTTGGCCGCCGGATTGGCGCGGGCGGCGGTGTGTGACGCGGCGGGAAAGGCGCCACGCAAGGCTTGGTCCAGTTCAGCAATCAAACGGTCCAGCGGGGTAAAGCGGCGTGCGGTGCTCATGAGGGAATTATACCGCCGGTGCACGCGCTGCTTCGAGCAGTTGGCGCGCCAGGATTTCGATGGGATGCAGCACAGGTATTTCCAAACAGTGGCGCTCCAATGCGGCATGCAAGTGCAGTGAGCAGCCTATATTGGAGGTGACCAGTGCGGCGGGACGCGCCTTTTCCACCACCGCAACGATGTGTTCCACCAGCCGGTCGGCGATTTCCGGCTCGTTCATCAGATAACTTCCGGCCGCGCCGCAACAGCCGGTATCCGCGGGCAGCGTTTCCACCTTCAGTTCCGGAATGCAGCGCAATAGTTCCGCCACGGCTTTATCCGATTTAAGCGCGTTTTTCAGTGTGCAGGGACTGTGCACCAGCAGCGTGGCATTCCAGGGCTTGAACCGGATTTGATGGAGACGTGTCGAGGTCGCGATAAAGCTGCTGATGTCGCGGCTGCGCGCGCTGAACGCGGCCGCGCGCGGGTCGTTCGTCAGCAAAGGATATTCCATCAAGGTCGCGCCACAACCACTGGCGGTGTGCAGCATGGGTGCGGCGTCGTTTGCGGAGAACACATCGAGATTTTTCAGCACGAGCGCACAAGCCTGCGCCACGCGACCCGCGTGCTGGTCCAGCGCGCCGCAACAGGTCTGGTTTTCAGGAATGCGCACGCTATAGCCGAGAGCGTTCAGCACAAGGATGCTGGAGTTGGTTACCTGCGGCTGAGTCACGCGCGCGAGGCAGCCGAGGAACAATTGTAGATCCTGTCGGTCAGGGTTCAATGGCTGGTTCACGCTGTGCCAGCGTTGTGGTGTGGCCAACGGTGGCAGCATTTTCACCAGCAGCCGCAGACTTGGCGAGACTGAAGCAAGCCTGCGCAGACCGAGGCGCTGCGCCAGCCAAAGCGCGTAATGCAGCCATCTCAACAACAGCGGATGACGCATGCACACCGCGAACAGTCGCACCATGAGTCCCTCTTTATGTCCGTGCCGCAAGAGTTGTACGCGCGCGGCGTCAATCAATTTTCCGTAGGGTACTTCGGCGGGACACACCGCTTCGCAGGCGCGACAGGTGAGGCAACGATCCAGATGGCCGGTGAGTTGCGGCGTGATTTCCAACGCACCAGTGGCAAATCCTTGCATCAGCGCGATGCGTCCGCGCGGAGAATCGCCTTCGTCCAGTGCGTCTCTATAGGTGGGGCAATGCGGCAGACATAGCGCGCACTTCACGCACTTGTCGGCGTCGGCCAGCGGAAAATCGGTTAGCGGTTGTGACATAAGTTGCATGCCAACTATGGCTTGGCGATGGCGGTGTGCGCTATCATAACAACCCACAGCCCGGCGGCTCTTGTGCTGGGCTGTGCCATTGGGGCCATTCTAAATTCCGGTCAATTGTTTTCCCGAAGGATTTTCCCGGGGAAGGAGCTTTGTACATGTTCAAGAGATTACTGATTCTCGGCGTGGTTGTGTTTGCGGCTCTCGCCAGCGTCGCGTATGCGGGTGACGATCTAACGCAACTCGACGCCAACTCGGCGGCCACACAAAAGGCGGCGGCCAAGCAAGGTTGGCAGGGTTCCCTGTCACTGGGTTACGTGGCTACCACTGGCAATACCAGCACCCGTAGCCTGAATGGCCAGGCGCTGGCGGCGTACAAATCCGGCAACTGGGCCGACATACTGTCTTTCCAGGCGATCCAGGCTAGCGCGAACGGTGTTACTTCAGCCGAAAGCTATGACCTCAACGGTCAGAGCAATTACAGCTTCACCGCCAGGGATTACGTCTTCGGCATGGCGGATTACCTGCGCGATACCTTCAGCGGTTATCAGCACCGCACCTCCGAGATCGTGGGCTACGGCCGCCGTCTGCTGACCACCGATACCCAACAGTTCGACCTTGAGTTCGGCGCCGGCGCGCGCCAGACCAGCTACACCAATGACACCAGCGACAGCGGCCTGGTCGAGATGCTCGCGGCCAACTATCTGTGGAAGTTCACGGAGAAGAGCAATTTTTCCGAGAACCTGAGCGTGATTCACGGCACGGATGACACCCTGACCCAGTCCATTACCGCCCTGACCACCAATCTGGCGGGCAATTTTGCCCTGTCCCTTTCCTATACCGTGAAGCACAACAGCACCGTGCTGCCCACTTTCAAGAACACTGACACCATCACCGCCGTGTCGTTGGTTTATACGTTCTGAGTGGTCTGCGGAGAGTAAACTAAGCGGCGCTCGCTTCACGCAGCGCCGCTTTTTCTTTATGTACTACTGCCGCCACATCTTTTTCTGCACCAACAAACGCGAAGACGGTTCGCCCTGCTGCCAGAATCACGACGCGGAGCGCATGCGCGCTCACGCCAAGCAGCGGGTCAAGGCGCTGGGTATCGCGGGGCCGGGCGGGGTACGCGTCAACAAGTCCTGGTGCATGGATCGTTGTAGCGAGGGTCCCATCGCCGTGGTCTATCCGGAGGGCGTCTGGTACAGCTATTCCGATCTGGACGATATTGACGAGATTATCGAGGAACATCTTCTCAACGGGCGCGTGGTGGAGCGTTTGAAGATATAGCAACTGCCTGATTTCATTGCATAATTTCTCAGTATTTTCTGGGCTGCAAGAGCACGTGACGATGCCGGCAACATCCGTCGTAAGTGGTTGAAAAATCACGGGGTGTCGCGTAACATCGCGCCCCTTTCAGCGCTCCCCGGAGTTCAGGTTCATGAAAACGTTTTCGGCCAAGGCGGAAACCGCCAAACGCGACTGGTACGTGGTGGATGCCAACGGTAAAACCCTGGGTCGTCTGGCCAGCGAACTGGCACGCCGCCTGCGCGGCAAGCACAAGCCCGAGTACACCCCGCATGTGGATACTGGCGATTACCTGGTGGTGATCAACGCGGAAAAAATCCATGTTACCGGCCACAAGCTGGAAGACAAGCTTTACTACTGGCACACCGGTTACATCGGTAACCTGAAACAGACCACGTTGGGTAAGCTGCTGCAAGAGCATCCCGAGCGCGCCATTGAAATCGCCGTGAAAGGCATGTTACCCAGGAATCCATTGGGACGTGCCATGTTCAAGAAACTCAAGGTATATGCCGGCGCGGAGCACAAGCACGCGGCCCAGCAACCCCAGAAACTCGATATCTGAAACCCCGATTTTTCCAAGAGAAATACCCATGGCAGTGAGCACCAATTACGGAACCGGCCGCCGCAAGACTTCCAAGGCGCGCGTATTCCTGAAACCCGGCAAGGGCCGCATCCTCGTCAACGGCCGCCCACTGGACGAGTATTTCGGCCGTGTGACCTCGCGCATGATCGTGCGCCAGCCGCTCCAGGTCGTGAACCAACTCGACAGCCTCGACGTCAACGTGACGGTGGCGGGCGGCGGTACCACCGGCCAGGCCGGCGCCATCCGCCACGGCATCACCCGTGCACTGATTGACTACGATGCAGTCCATCGCGCGCCGCTGCGCAAAGCCGGCTTCGTGACCCGTGACGCGCGCGCCGTGGAGCGCAAGAAAGTCGGCCTGCACAAGGCCCGCCGCGCACCGCAGTACTCCAAGCGCTGATTAAAAGTTTTTCGTCATTCCCGCGAAAGCGGGAATCCAGCTTAGATGCAGACCGGCAATTCCTTGGCGGCCCTAAAATGGCGGCATAGGAATGCCGCCATTCATTTGGCCATCATACCCATGCGACCTTGGGGGTAATGGAAGGATTTGGAGGATTGTCTGGCGGCATGGTTCGCCACACTGCGGCGAACGGCGAGGCAGGAAGTCGGAACTGCGTGGCGGTGCGGAGCAGGAGCGCAGCACCGTATCCAACCCCGCCAACTCCACAACACAACAGCTTTCCTCTGATTTAAAATTGGTAGATTCTTGGGGGATCGTCTAGCGGTAGGACTGCGGACTCTGACTCCGCCAACCTAGGTTCGAATCCTAGTCCCCCAGCCAAAGATAAAAGCCCGCTGCCAAGCGGGCTTTTCATTATTTACCTTGCAATCAAACAACGATACTCAGCGTATCGTTTGCACTCCGTTCTTGTCCCCCACCAGCAGCACATCCGCCGGCCGGCGCGCGAACAGGCCCATGCTGACAACGCCGGTGATCTGGTTGATCTGCGCTTCCAGCGCGGGCGGATCCAGGATGGTCAAACCGTGCACGTCCAGAATCGGGTTGCCGTTGTCAGTGACGAAGCCCTGACGCCAATCCGGCCGGCCGCCCAGCTTGACCAGCTCCCGGGCAACATAGCTGCGGGCCATGGGGATGACTTCAACCGGCAGCGGAAAGCTGCCGAGCACATCCGCCAGCTTGCTGTCATCCACGATGCAGACAAAGCGCTGACTCACCGCCGCCACGATTTTCTCCCGCGTGAGCGCGCCGCCGCCGCCCTTGATGAGTTGCAGATGACGGTTGGCCTGATCGGCACCGTCCACGTACACCGGCAATTCACCGGCGGCATTCAGGTCCAAGACCGGGATACCCAACGCCTTGAGACGTTGAGTGGACGCTTCGGAACTGGACACCGCGCCGTCGAGGCGGCTTTTGATGCTTTTGAGCGCGTCAATGAAATAGTTGACAGTGGAACCGGTGCCGACGCCGATGATGCGGGCTTCGCCCAGCCAGTTGAGAGCCTCAAGAGCGGCCCGGTGCTTGTTGTCTTCCGCACTCATGGCGCTGATTATCCCCGCAGGTTCCCCGAAAAAGAACAGGCCCGCCGAGGCGGGCCTGTTTGAGCAAAGCCTTGTGGCTTTACATCGCCGCGTCAGCGGCTTTCCTGCGACGACGGCGACGACCGCCTTTCTTCTTGCCAGCGGCCTTTTTCTTGCGGCGACCGCCAGCCTTCTTCTTCCGGCGTGAGGCCTTCTTTTTGCGGCCACCTGCCTTCTTGCGACGACCGCCACGACGGGCGGCTTTCTTTACAGCGGCCTTTTTCTTTTTCTTGGCCACAACTTTGGTCTTCTTCGCTTTCGCTTTACGTTTCATGATCAAAGATCCTCCCGGTTAGATCACACGCACTTGAGTATATACAAGAAAATGTAAATTTCCAGTTTTGCAAACATTTTTTGCCGATTTGGAGTGCAAATTTGCCATTGCAGGACATTTTTCACCGAATTGGATGCCTGCAAACGGTATTTTGCGAATGATTCTTGCCGTGTGCGCGACTCAATCAGACATCAGCAGCCAATTTGATGACGTATTGCCAATGTTTCGCAGTAACCGGTGTGACGGATAAACGGTTGCCGCGACGCAGGATCAGCATGTTCTTGAGCGCGGAATGACGGTGCAATTCGCTGAGCGTGACCGGCCGCTTGAAGCGCTTCACCAGGGTCACATCCACGCAATACCAGATCGGGTTTGCGGGACTGCTACGCGGGTCAAAATGATGGTTTTCAGGCTCAAAAGCCGTGCTATCGGGATACCCGGCACGGCTTACTTTCATAGTGCCGACGATGCCTGGTACCGCACAGCTTGAGTGATAGAAGAAAGCCAGATCACCTTTGCGCAGTTGATCCCGCAGCATGTTGCGTACCTGGAAATTGCGCACGCCGTCCCAGTGCGTGGTCTTGCGCGGCGCTTTGGCGAGATCGTCAATGCCGAAGCTGCCGGGTTCGGATTTCATCAGCCAGTAGTTCACGGATGGACTGACTCCGTTTCTAAAAAAAGTAGGCGTGACGTTCCGTTACGGCGCCGGTCAAAGGCACATCCCAGGACGCTTCATCAATACGCTCCAGCCGCTGGAATTCGTAGGCCAAGCCGAGCAGAAGTGGCTTGGTTGTGGCGGTTTTCAGGAAGGCGAAGGTGCGGTCATAGAAGCCGCCGCCCATGCCGAGGCGGTGCCCGTGATGGTCGAAAGCGACCAACGGCACGAGCGCCAGATCCAGTTCCTGTGGCGCAATCCCGACATCCGCGGACACAAGCGGCTCCGGTATGCCGAGGCGGTTTGCGTGCATGCGCATGCCCGGATTCCATGGCAGGAAACGGAGTGGTGCCGTGCGCTCCGCCGGCAGCGACGGCAGGTAGATTTGTTTGCCCTCCTGACAGGCGCGCTGCAACAGCAATTCCGGATCTATTTCCCCTTGCACTGCCACATAGGCGGCCAGACACCGTGCGGATTGATAGCAGGACAGGGTGGATACCAACTCGGCCAGCGACTGGGCCGCGTGCGCGCGGGCTGCACTGTCGAGCGCGCGACGGCGGGCGCGCAGATCCTGGCGGAGGGTTTTGCGATTGCTCGCGGGAGGAATCAATGAGGCGTCTCCCATCGGTGCCGTTACCGGCTTTCGCCCTTGAACCAAAGGTTCAGGTGGAGCCGACCGTGATGCTTTAGGCTTTCCGCTGCATGGCGGACTTGCACACCGTCATCACTGAGCCGGTTCCGGGGGTTTGATTTAGGCTCAAAGAGTAACCCAGCCCATATCGAACACCACAGGAGACGCCATACCCTGAATCGTCATCATGCTATGCGGGCAGGCGTCAATGCGCCAGTGCCGGTTCACCAGCGCCCGCCAGCCGATCATTGAGTGTACGCAGCCGCCCAAGCAGATCGCCGTCCGCCGCGTTTGCGGTGGCCTGGGCTTGCAGGATTTCGTGCGACAGGTTGAGTGCGGCCATTACGGCCACGCGGTCCAGCCCGACCACTTTGCCGCTCTCGCGGATCTCCTGCATCTTGCGGTTGAGGAGTTCGGCGGATTGCAGCAAGGCCTCGCGCTCGTCGTCCGGACAGGCAACCTGGTATTCCTTGTCGAGGATGCGCACCGTGACCCGGGCCAGCTCCTCGCTCATGCGGTTTCCTCCAGGGACTTCAGGCGCAACATGATGGCTTCCACCCGGCCGCGTACCTGCTCATTCTTGGCCAGCAGGCCGGAGCGCTCCGTGGACAGGGATTCCAACCGGTCGCGCAGCGACCGGTTATCGCTGCGCAGCTTGGTGCAAACCGCGACCAGCGCTTCGACCCGGCCTTCCAGCCGCTTGAGTTCCTGTTCCAGCAGTTCGCGGGCTTTTTCGGTACGCATGCAATTACTATAGAGCGGCGCCGGTGCAATGGTCAACGCAGGTGCCAGCACAGCTACCAGATGGGTGATTTGCCGGCCCAGTACACATCCGTGCGCGGCTGCATTACATTAAGCACCGGCATCCACGCCTTGCGAACAGCAATGAAACCTGAAGAATTCCCCAGACGCCGCCGCGAGCTCATGCGCATGATGGGCCACGGTGCCATCGCCATCGTACCGGCGGCGCGCGAAAAAATCCGCAATCGCGACAGCCAGTATCCGTTCCGCCAAGACAGCGATTTTCACTATCTGACCGGCTTTCCCGAGCCGGAGGCGGTGGCGGTACTGGTGCCGGGCCGGCGCCAGGCGGAATACATCCTGTTCTGTCGCGAGCGCGATCCGCTCATGGAAACTTGGAACGGCCGGCGTGCCGGTCCGGAAGGCGCGACCCGTGGGCATGGAGCCGACGACGCCTTTCCCATCGGCGATATTGACGACATCCTGCCGGGACTTATGGAGCGCTGCGAACGGGTGTTCTACACCATGGGCAATCATCCGGAGTTTGACAATCGCGTGATCGGCTGGGTGAACGGCCTGCGCGCGCAGTCCAAGACCGGCACGCAGGCGCCGCAGGAATTCGTGTCACTGGATCATTTTCTGCACGACATGCGGCTCTACAAGAGCAAACCGGAACTGGCAGTCATGCGCCAGGCGGCGGGAATCTCGGTGCGCGCGCATGAGCGCGCCATGCGCGCCTGCCGTGCCGGTATGAACGAATCGGAGCTGGAAGCCGAATTCCTGCACGAGTTCCGCCGCTCCGGTGGTGTGCCGGCGTACAACTCCATCGTGGGCGGTGGCGAGAACGCCTGCATCCTGCATTACGTGGAAAACAACCGCACGCTCAAAGACGGCGAACTGGTACTGATTGACGCCGCCTGCGAGTACGACTGCTATGCGTCCGATGTCACCCGCACCTTCCCGGTGAACGGCCGTTACAATGCCGAGCAGCGCGCCATCTATGAACTGGTGCTCAAGGCACAGTTAGCCGCGATTGCCAAAATGCGCGCCGGCAATCACTGGAACGTGCCGCATGCAGCCGCGGTGAAAGTATTGACCGCGGGATTGGTGAAGCTCGGCCTGCTCAAAGGGCCTGTTGCCAGCCTCATCAAGAACGAGGGCTACAAGAAATTCTACCTGCACCGCACCGGCCACTGGCTGGGACTCGACGTGCATGACGTGGGCGATTACAAGGTGGGGGACGAGTGGCGCGAACTGGAACCGGACATGGTCATGACTGCGGAACCGGGAATCTACATCGCCGCCGGCACCCCGGGTGTACCCAAGCGCTGGTGGAACATCGGCGTGCGCATTGAGGACGATGTGCTGGTGACCCGGGGCAATCCCGAAGTACTCAGCGGCGCGCTTATCAAGCAACCCGACGACATTGAGGCGTTCATGCAGCGCAAGGCGGCGTGAAAAAGCCAAGTGCTGAGTACTGCGTGCCGCGGAAAGAGTGAGGAGTGAGGAGTGAGAAGTGAGGAAAACAAAATTCCCGCGACCGATTTTGATGTACTGATCGCAGGCGGCGGCATGGTGGGCGCGAGTCTGGCGGCGGCGCTGGCGCCGCTGCCGCTCAAGGTCGCGGTGGTGGAAGCGGTGCCCTTCGGCAGCCGCGGCCAACCCAGTTACGACGAACGCATCACGGCGGTTTCCTGGGGCAGTCGCCGCATTTTCGAAAGTATTGGCCTGTGGCCATTGATCGCGCCCGAGGCCGTTCCCATTCATCAAGTGCATGTATCGGACCGCGGGCGTCCCGGCATGACGCGCATGTATGCGCAGGAGATGGGCGTGGAGGCGCTGGGTTATGTGGTGCCCAACCGGGTCATCGGCATGGCCTTGAGTGAATTCCTGACACGCCAGCCGCGCATCCAGTTCATGGCGCCGGCAAAACTGATGGATGCGCGGATGCAATCCGACCAGATTGCAGTGAGCGTGGAACAGGATAGCGCGCAAAAGCTGACTGCACGTTTGCTGGTAGCGGCGGACGGCGCCCAGTCCAGTATCCGCAAACAACTCGGCATCGCTGCGCGCGTGTGGGATTACCGCCAGAGCGCCGTGATTTGCAATGTCAGCGTCGAACGGCCGCAAGCACATACCGCATTCGAACGTTTCACCAACAACGGTCCACTCGCGTTGCTGCCCATGGGCGGGGACAAGTACGCGCTCATCTGGACGGTCGCGAGCGAGCGCGTGGAGGCCGTGCTGGCGTCAAGTGAAACAGATTTTCTGGCCGCGGCCAGCGAGAATTTCAATGGCCGTCTCGGCCGTTTTCTCAAGGCCGGCAAGCGCCAGGCTTATCCATTGAGTCTGGTGCGCGCGGACACGCAGTTGCATGGCCGCGCGGTGATCGTGGGTAACGCGGCCCACAGCCTGCACCCCATCGCGGGGCAGGGATTCAATCTGTCGCTGCGTGATGTGGCGGCTCTGGCCGACACGTTGGCGGAGATCACCGCGAACGGTGGCGACGCGGGTGACGCACAGCGGCTCGACGTCTATGTGCGTGCGCGCCGCCGCGACCAGACTGGCACTACGCTGTTCACGGATTTTCTCACACGTGTGTTTAACAATCCGCTGACATCGGTGCGGCTGGCGCGCAACGCCGGCCTGCTGGCGCTGGAATTATTTCCGCCGGCGCGGCACCTGCTGGCGCGCCACAATTTGGGCGTTGCCGGCCGTTTGCCGCGTCTCGCGCGCGGTGTGAAACTTGGAATCAAACCGGTTGCCGAGCCGCAAGCTGTGTCCTCAATGGGACGAGGCAGACTGAGGGCGAAACATTGAGCAAAGTGGATTCATTCGATGTGATCATCGTGGGTGCCGGTGCGGTCGGCACGGCACTGGCCTGCGCGTTATGCGACAGCGGCCTGCGCATTGCCATCCTGGACGCGCGTGAACCACCACACTTCGCAGCCGACGCGCAGCTGGACTTGCGTGTGTTTGCGCTGTCGCCCGCCTCACAACGCATCCTGGAGGCTCTGCATGCCTGGGAAGCCATTCGCGCGGCGCGCGCGGAGCCTTATACCGAGATGCGGGTGTGGGATGCCACCGGCAGCGGCCGCATCCATTTCGATTGCGCTGACGTGGGTGAAGCCGCGTTGGGCTACATCGTCGAGAACCGGTTGATTCAATTCGCCTTGTGGAAACAGTTGGAGAGCACCGGGAGCGTGACCGCAATCCATCCAGCCACGCCCGAAGCCGTGGCATTCGATACCGACCGCGCGCTGCTTTCACTCCAGGACGGCAAGCGCCTGCATACCCGCCTGCTGGTGGCGGCGGATGGCGCGGAATCGGCCCTGCGCAAACTGGCAGGCATCGCAACCCGCGCTGAACCTTATGGGCAGATGGCAATCGTGGCCCATGTGCGCACGCAAAAATCCCATGCCCACACCGCCTGGCAACGCTTTCTGCCGACCGGACCCATTGCGCTGTTGCCGCTCACCGATGGACGGGTGTCGGTGGTATGGTCGCTGGATAACGTGCGCGCTCAGGAGGTACGCAGCTTGGACGATGCGGCCTTTTGTAGCGCGGTTACCCAGGCAAGCGACTCGATTCTGGGGCCGGTGACCGCCACCACCCCGCGCGCGGCTTTCCCGCTGCAGCGCATGCACGCTCGCGACTACGTGCGTTCGCGCTTCGCACTGATTGGCGACGCCGCGCACGCGCTGCATCCGCTGGCGGGCCAGGGAGTCAATCTCGGCTTGCTCGATATGGCGGCGCTTGCCGATGTGATCCTCACGGCACATG
This sequence comes from Gammaproteobacteria bacterium, assembly GCA_049698775.1. GTDB lineage: Bacteria > Pseudomonadota > Gammaproteobacteria > Natronospirales > REEB76 > REEB76. The sequence continues at coordinate 75,786 of JBAVYM010000053.1, read as the reverse complement.
CGCGGCAGCGCGATATCGGCGATCTGGCTGTGCTGCGTCGCTATCAACGCGCGCGCAGGAGTGACAATCTGGCGATGATTTTCGCGCTGGACGGATTTAAACGGCTTTTCAGCAATGAAATCACACCACTACGCATACTGCGCAATGCAGGATTGCACGCTGTAGACCGATTTACGCCGCTCAAGAGCGTACTTATGTGGCACGCAATGGGTTTGAACGGGGATTTGCCAGCTTTGGCACGCTGATTTGTTCGGTTTCTGCAACAAAACTCCACTGGCGCGGAATGTTTGTCGAGCATCACGCCGTGAACGTCACTTGGCCAGCAGCTTGTCCACCTTGGCCGCGCAGATGAAATCATTCTCTGACAGCCCGCCGATGGCGTGAGTCGTGTAGCGCACCAGACAGTGGCTGTAACCAACTTCCAGGTCCGGGTGATGACCTTCCTGGTTCGCGATCCAGGCGATGGCGTTCACGAAGCCCATGGTGGCGTTGAAACCCTTGAATTTGAAGTCCTTGTGGATCTGTTTGTTGTCGGCGCTCAACTGCCATTCAGGCGCGAGCTTTTCCAGGTAGCGCTCCGCTTCGTCGCGGGTCAGGGGTTTGACGCCGCCTTCGCAGGGGACGCAGTGTTTTTCAGCCAGTTCAGTCATGGCAACCTCAATGGTGTTGAAGGTGACGGGTTTTCAGGCCCAGGAGACGGTCTTCTCGGCCGGCGGGAAATTGGGTTCGTGCATGCCGAGCCGGCGGGCCTCGTTGATGAGTCCGATCAGGTTCCGGTGGGCCAGCTTGAACATGTCTTCGAGGCTGTTGATGATGAAATACGTGGTCTGGAAGATATCTATGCGGTAGGGCGTGCGCAACGCATCAATAGCATCGAAAGGCTTGCGCAGCGGTTTGTCGCTCTCAATGGAATAGGGGGTTTCGCCAAACGACGAAACTATACCAGCGCCGTAGGTTTTCAAGCCCTTGCGTGTGTTTATTAACCCAAATTCGACGGTAAACCAGTACAACCGCGCGAGCATCATGTGGTCTTTTTTATCGGCCTTCACGCCGGCCTTGCCATAGGCATGCGTGAACTCCGCAAAGCGTGGATCGGTGAGCAGCGGCGTGTGGCCGAAGACCTCGTGGAAGATGTCCGGCTCCTGCAGATAATCCATTTCCTCGCGGCTGCGGATGAAGGACGCAGCCGGGAATTTCTTGTCGGCCAGCAGGGCAAAAAACTGGTCGAAGGGGATCAGAGCCGGCACCGGCGCCACCTCCCAGCTGGTGTGCCGGCGCAGCACCGCGGAAACTTCCTGGCATTGCGGGATGCGGTCGGTGGGAAAGTGCATCCGTTCCAAGGCCTCCCGGTAGTCGTCGCAGGCGTATTTTTCGACGATGGGCCGCTGCCGGGTGATGAGATCCCGCCAAACCGCGTTCTCTTCCGGGCTGTACGGAATCTGGCCGTTCCGGTCAGGAACCTTGGCGATGTATTTGGTGGTTTTACCCATGTGTTTCCTGTCCTGAGACCGCCATTTTACCAGTTGGGAGCCAAGGTCTTGGGCGATGGGCAACCGCCTCTATATATATCGGTCATTCCAGATAGAGACCGAAGCTGATGACTTCAAGTCACTCAATTCCTTGGACTAAACTCAGGCGCGAACCAAATAGTGATTCCGCACGTAATCTTCCACAATCTTCTGGAAATCTGAGGCTATCTTGTCGCCTTTGAGCGTAACTGTTTTTTCCCCATCAACGAATACAGGCGCCACCGGACTTTCACCGGTTCCCGGCAGGCTGATGCCAATGTTGGCATGCTTGCTTTCACCGGGACCGTTCACCACGCAGCCCATGACTGCCACGTGCATGGTCTCCACACCAGCGTAAGCGCGCTTCCAGTCCGGCATGCGGATGCGGATATAACTCTGGATGTCCTGGGCGAGCTGTTGGAACACCGTGCTGGCGGTGCGGCCGCAGCCGGGGCAGGCGGCTACCAGCGGCACGAAGGCCCGCAGGCCCATGGTCTGGAGGATTTCTTGGGCCACAATCACTTCGCGGGTGCGGTCCCCACCAGGCTCCGGGGTGAGCGAAATGCGGATGGTGTCGCCGATGCCCTGCTGCAAGAGCACGGCGAGCGCCGCGGTGGACGCCACGATGCCCTTGCTGCCCATGCCGGCTTCCGTGAGCCCGAGATGCAGCGGGTAATCGCAGCGCACGGCCAAGCGGATGTACACATCAATCAGATCTTGCACGCCGCTCATCTTGCAGGACAGGATGATCTTGTCGTGACCGAGGCCCAGCTCCTCGGCACGCCTGGCGGATAGCAGGGCCGAGGTCACCATGGCGCCATGCATGACTTCCTTGGCGTCCTGCGGCGTTTTCGAGGCGGCGTTCTCGTCCATCATGCGGGTTAGCAATTCTTCGTCAAGGCTGCCCCAGTTCACGCCGATGCGCACTGGGCGATTATTCTTGATCGCCACCTCGATCATGGTGGCGAACTGTGTATCGTGCTTGCTGCCGTGGCCCACGTTGCCGGGATTGATGCGGTATTTGGCGAGCGCTTCGGCACAGGCCGGATGGGAGGTCAAAAGCTTGTGGCCGTTGTAATGAAAGTCGCCGATCAACGGCACATGCAAGTTTTGTGCGTCGAGTTTCTCGTGGATGTGCGGCACCGCGGCCGCGGCTTCTTCGGTATTCACCGTCACGCGCACCAGCTCTGAGCCGGCGCGCGCCAGATCCGTCACCTGTTTCACCGTGGCGTCCACGTCCGCGGTGTCGGTGTTGGTCATGGACTGCACCACAATGGGCGCGCCGCCACCTACCGGCACGGAGCCGACCATCACCGCCACGCTGCGGCGCCGCTGTTTGGGGAAAGCCGTGTCGTTCATAAGCCGACAGTGTCAGAATTTCAGGGTCTTTTATGATAGCGGATTCGTATCGGGTCGGCGGAAACCGGGTAAAGTGGTTTGTTCTTTTTTACCCCTTCGCCCCTTGTGGGAGAAGGCGGGGATGTGGGGTGCCATAATGGAAATTCCAATCAGCTAGGGTGCGCTTGCGCAGCTTATGTCTTTAGACGTCATTGCGAGCGCAGCGAAGCAATCCCGTCATGAGATTGCTTCGGCCGGCAAGCGGCCTCGCAATGACATGGTATGGCAATAAGCTGATGCACAAGTGCGGCCTGCGGAGAGGCCATCCCGACTGCGATCCTGACCCATCGCGGGCGGAGGCTACTCCTGCATTCGGAATCTCACATGACTGAAACCAAAGAAACCGTCGTCTTTGTCCACGGCCTATACATGACCGGTCTGGAGCTATCGTTGCTGCGCTTGCGCGTGAGTCAGGCCGGTTTCGAGACACATCAGTTTCATTACCACACTGTGCTCGAACCGGTGCGCGCCAACGCTCAACGGCTAGCGGATTACGTTACCGGTCTCAAGGTGGAGACGCTGCATCTCGTTGGCCACAGCCTGGGCGGTTTGGTGATCCTGCGCATGTTCGAGTTGGGCGCCGAAGTTCCACCCGGCCGCGTGGTGTTACTGGGCTCGCCGGTGAAAGGCAGCTTGGCTGCGCGCAATCTGGTCGCCAGAAATCTTGGCTGGATTCTCGGCCAGAGCGGACCGGACGGTCTTGCCGAAGAATACGATCCGAAGTGGAGCGGCCAACGCGAACTTGGTGTCCTCGCCGGCACCGGCGGCTTCGGCTTCAATCCGCTGCGTCCCGACTTGCCCGAACCTCATGACGGCTTGGTAGCAGTGCAAGAAACCCGTCTCACCGGCGCCACGGATTACGTCGAAGTCAAAACCACTCACACCGGATTGCTGTTTAGCCTTGAAGTGGCGGAAGAGGTGATCGGATTCTTGCGACAGGGAAGATTCCAGCACTGAATTCGGTCAGAGTTTATCTTTCAATGCGTAGAGCAAATCCAGTGCCTGCCTGGGTGTGAGATTCTCGACATCCAGGTTGCGCAGCTCGGCCAGTGCGGGATGTTCGGGTGCAAATAACCCAAGTTGCGGAGGCGCGGGCGTGTCTGATTCCGCACCTGTGTGTTGAAGGGATTCAGCTTCCAGACCGGCGAGACGGCCACGGGCTTCCGAGATAACCGCTTTCGGGATGCCCGCCAAGGCCGCCACTTGCAGACCGTAACTGCGATCTGCGGAACCCTCTTTGACCGTATGCAGAAACACTAAGGTGTGCTCGTGCTCGGTGGCATCCAGATGCACGTTGGCGCAGCCGTCCACCAGTTCCGGTAGAGCGGTGAGTTCGAAGTAATGAGTAGCGAACAGGGTGAAGGATTTCAATTCGCGGGCGATGTAGCTCGCCGCCGCCCAGGCGAGTGACATGCCGTCGTAGGTGCTGGTGCCGCGGCCGATTTCGTCCATGAGCACGAGGCTCTGGTCGGTGGCGTTGTTGAGGATGTTCGCGGTTTCCACCATTTCCACCATGAAGGTGGAACGCCCACCAGCCAGGTCGTCGGAGGCGCCGATACGTGTGAAGATGCGATCCAGCGGGCCGATGACCGCGCGCGCCGCCGGCACATAGCTGCCGATGTGCGCCAAGATCACGATGAGCGCGGCCTGACGCATGTAGGTGGATTTGCCGCCCATGTTGGGGCCGGTGATGATGAGCAGGCGACGCGCATCGTTTAATTCCAGATCGTTGGGCACGAACGGTATATCAATCACTTGCTCAACTACCGGGTGTCGGCCGGCCTCGATGTGCAGCACGGGCGCATCGGTCAGCTCCGGCGCGGCGAACTTGAGCGCGTCGGCGCGCTCGGCGAGGTTGGCGAGCACGTCCAGTGTGGCCAGCGCGGCGGCGGTCTGTTGCAAACCCGCCAGGTTCTCGATGAGCAAATCCAGCAATGTCTCGTACAAACCTTTCTCACGTGCCAGCGCACGCTCGCGGGCGGACAACACCTTGTCCTCGAAGCTCTTGAGTTCCGGCGTGATATAACGCTCCACGCCCTTCAGCGTCTGGTGGCGCAGATAGTCGCTTGGCACTTTGTCGGCCTGCGCGCGGCTGACTTCGATGTAGTAGCCGTGCACGCGGTTGTAGTTGACGCGCAGCGTGGAAATGCCCGAGCGTTCGCGCTCGCGCGTTTCGAGATCGCTCAAATACTGGTCCGCGTGTTCGCTGAGCCTGCGCAGCTCGTCCAGTTCCGTGTCGTAGCCTGCGGCGATCACGCCGCCGTCACGGACTAATGCCGGTGGGTTTTCAATAATGGCTTTGGCGAGCAAGGCATGAGTTTCGGGGTGGTTGCCGGCATCGGCGGCGAGCTGCTGGATAAGTGGCGAATCAAGTGGTTTCAACTGCGCTTGTAATGCCGGCAATTCGCCCAGAGCGTAACGCAACTGGGTCAAATCCCGCGGGCGTGCGGATTTGAGCGCCACGCGCGCGAGAATGCGCTCCAGATCGCCGATACCATTCAGAAGTTCGCGCAAGGCTTCGTAATGGCGATCTTCCTGGAGCGCGGCAACCGCGTGATAGCGCTGCCTGAGTATCGCGTGATCGCGCAGCGGCCGGTTGAGCCAGCGGCGCAGCAGGCGCGCGCCCATGGGAGTGACGGTGCGGTCCATAACGCCGGCGAGCGTGTGCTCCATGCGGCCGGCGAGATTGGTTTCGATTTCCAGATTGCGGCGTGTGGCGGCATCGAGAATCAAAGCGTCGTCACGCCGTTCGACGCTCAAGCCGGTGATATGCGGCAGTGCGGTGCGCTGGGTTTCCTGCACGTATTGCAGCAGAGCACCCGCTGCGGTAATCGCAGCATCCAGGCCCTCGCAGCCGAACCCAGCGAGATCATGTGTTTTGAATTGCGTGGTCAGCAGCCGCATGGCGGTAGTGGCATCGAAATGCCAGGGCGGCCGGCGGCGCGCGCCGGGCCGCTCGGTCAGCGCGCGCGGCAACACTGCGTCTTCGCTGAACAGCAGTTCCGCCGGTTTCAAGCGTTCCAGTTCCGCAGCCAGCGCCCCGTCGCCGTCCGCTTCCAGCACCGTGAATCGCCCACTGCCCAGATCGAGGGCGGCGAGACCGTAATGCGTGCCACCCGCGCACACCGCCGCGAGCAGATTGTCGCGCCGTTCCTCGAGCAGTGCTTCATCAGTAACCGTGCCCGGCGTGATGATGCGCACCACCTTGCGTTCCACTGGGCCTTTAGACGTGGCGGGATCACCGATCTGTTCGCAGATCGCTACGGATTCGCCGAGCTTCACCAGTTTCGCGAGATAGCCTTCCACCGCGTGATAGGGCACTCCCGCCATGGGAATGGGCCCGCCAGCCGACTGGCCGCGCTGCGTGAGCGTGATGTCCAGCAGACGCGCGGCTTTGCGCGCGTCTGCGTAAAAGAGCTCGTAGAAATCACCCATGCGGTAGAGCACCAGGATATCCGGATGCTCGGCCTTGACGCGCAGGTACTGGCGCATGACCGGCGTGTGGTCGGAGAAATCGTCGTTCATGGTTTGCGTGAGGCTAGCTCTTGAGCGTCAGCAGCGTTTGGGTGAATTCGTCGAAGTCATGCAAGCGTTTTTCCAGAATGGCGCGCAGAATTGACAGGCTAAGCTGTTGATATTGATGCACAGCGATATTGCGGAAGCCAACCATGGCCCGCATGCGGCCGGCAAGCTCCGGCGCAAGCAGGCGCGCCTGCTCCAGCAATGTGAAGGCCTCACGGGATTCCTGCGGCAAGCCAAGCCGGCGGATGCGTACCATGTGCATGGCCAAATCAATGGCCGCTTCGCAAGCCCGTTGCAGGTTGAGCACGATGGCATCCTGGCGCGTGTGATTGGTATCCAATTCGGTTTCATGGCCGATGTAGTCTTCGCGGACTCGTTTGAGACAGCGCTCGATGATGGCGGCTTTGTTGAGTAATACATCGTCAGCCATGGATGCGCCCCCGTGCTTGGATGTCCGTGAGGATATGCCGCCGCTCTTCGTTGAGACGCGCATAGCTGGAGTAAACCATGTCTTCAAAATTTTCACACGCGATCTCATCGGCACAAAAGATCCGTCTGCCGTTGGCAATGATCTGGCTGCGCATAACGGTCGAGGCGGCACGCAGGTCCACCAGATCCACATGATGCTTGGCGATATCGGCGAGGGTGCCGCTTAGCAGGAACAGCTTTTCAACTTCCAGCGGAACAGGCGAGAGAACGGCCAAGTCAACGTCGCTGTCCGGCCGGTGGGCAACGCCGACATGGGAACCGAACAGATAGATCGCCTGCACGTCTGGGATATGGCGGCGGATGGCGTCGGCAAGTTTGATAAAAAGCGTGTGTTCCGGTTGTTTCATGGGCTTTAATCTAGCATGAACCCTCGTGATAGCATCGGCGTATGCGTTTCGATGATGCCAATCTGGCCGGGCTAGCCGCCGAAGTGGGGCGGCGTTTGTTGCAGCGCAAGCTCAAGCTGGCCACGGCCGAATCCTGCACCGGCGGCTGGATCGCCAAGTGCATTACCGATGTGGCCGGCAGCTCCGAGTGGTTTGATCGGGGCTTCGTGACCTACAGCAATGCTGCCAAACAGGCCATGCTGGGGGTGAAGGAAAAGACACTGGCGGAGCACGGCTCCGTATCCGAGGCCACGGTGAACGAGATGGCGCTTGGCGCCGTAGCGCATAGCGGCGCCCAGGTAGCGGTCGCGGTCAGCGGCATCGCCGGGCCGGATGGCGGAACCCCCGAAAAGCCGGTGGGCACCGTCTGGGTTGCCTGGGCTTGGCCTGAAGGGGAGTGCGCGATGAACCGTTACCAATTTGCCGGCAACCGCGAGGCGGTTCGGCGGCAGGCGGTGGCCGTGGCGCTTCAGGGCTTGGTTGATGGTCCCGACGGCTGAAATACATGAGCGGTTGTTCTTCGCGCTTTGGCCGGATGAGGCGGCCCGCCATGCTATCTATAAGGAGACCCGCCGCGCGGTCCGGGTCAGCGGTGGCAAGCCGGTGCTGGCGGAGAACTTTCACATCACCTTGGTTTTCCTGGGCAGAGTGAGTGCAGTCGAGGCGATTACGGCGCGGGAGGCTGCCTCAGGTGTAAAAACTCAGCCGTTCAGCCTCCCTCTCGACCGTCTGGGTTACTGGGACGACCCGCGGGTGGCGTGGCTTGGCGCCAGCGTAGCGCCCGACACCGCACGCCGGTTGGCGCAGGAACTGGCGGCAGCGCTCCGCAGCCGCGGGCTCAAACCCGATCCGAAGCCGTTCATGCCGCATGTGACGCTCGCCCGCAAAGTCAGCAAACCGGGTGAGTTGGGAACCATCCGCGCGATCCACTGGCCGGTGCGGGAATTTGTGTTGGTGCGCTCCGTTACCCGCGAGACGGGCAGCGAATATCAACCGCTCGCAGCCTGGCCGCTCACCGTGCAGGCTGCGGGCTGAGGCGATCTGTGGAATAATCAGCACGGCATTTTCAATCCGATTTTTCAGGTAAACAACGATGGGTGCAACCATGGATGACAACAGAAAGAAGGCGCTGGCGGCGGCGCTGAGTCAGATCGAAAAACAGTTCGGCAAGGGATCGGTCATGCGCCTCGGTGACCATATTGCCTCCCGCGACGTGGACGTGGTGTCCACAGGTTCTCTCGGCCTTGACATCGCGCTCGGCGTCGGCGGTCTGCCGCGCGGCCGGGTGGTGGAAGTGTACGGTCCGGAATCCTCCGGCAAGACCACGTTGACCCTGCAGGTGATCGCTGAAATCCAGCGCAAGGGCGGCACCGCCGCGTTCGTGGATGCGGAACACGCGCTGGATCCGACTTACGCCGGCAAACTCGGCGTCAACGTGGACGATCTTCTCATTTCGCAACCCGACACCGGCGAGCAGGCACTGGAAATCACCGACATGCTGGTGCGCTCCGCCGCCGTGGACGTGGTGGTGGTGGATTCAGTCGCCGCGCTCACGCCCAAAGCCGAGATCGAAGGCGAAATGGGTGATTCCCACATGGGCTTGCAAGCGCGCCTCATGTCGCAAGCGTTGCGCAAGCTCACCGCCAACATCAAGCGCTCGAACACACTGGTGATCTTCATCAACCAGATCCGCATGAAGATCGGCGTGATGTTCGGCAACCCCGAGACCACCACCGGTGGCAATGCGCTCAAGTTCTACGCGTCCGTGCGTCTCGACATCCGCCGCATTGGCGCCATCAAGAAGGGCGAGGAAGTCATCGGCAACGAGACCCGCGTCAAGGTGGTGAAGAACAAGGTGGCGCCGCCGTTCCGCCAGGCGGAATTCGAGATTCTTTATGGCGAGGGCATTTCCCGCGCCGGCGAAATCATCGAGCTGGGTGTGTTGCAGAACCTGGTTGAGAAATCCGGCGCCTGGTACAGCTACAAGGGCAAGAAGATCGCCCAGGGTAAGGAAGGCGCGCGCGAATACATGCAGCAAAATCCCGAGGTCGCCGCCGAAATCGAGCAGGCCATCCGCGACAAGCTCCTGCCCAAGAAGGTGAGGGCGCCCGCCGGTGAGCCGGTCGCAGCCGAAGAAGCTTGAAGGCGAAGATGCGCGCGATCTCGCGCGCATCCGCGCGCTGGCGCTCAAGCTGCTGGCGCGGCGCGAGCATTCCGCGCACGAATTGACGGCGAAACTCAGCGCGCGCGGCTACGAGAGTGAAGCGATCACGGCGGCGGTCGAAGCGCTGGCGGCCAAGAACCTGCTGAGCGACGCGCGTTTCGTGGCAGAATTTGTGGCCAGCCGCCTGCGGCGCGGCAGCGGCCCGGTGAAAATCCGCGACGAGCTGCACGGCCGTGGCGTGAACACGACGCTGGTGGAAGCGGCGCTTGCGGAGTACCGCGAGCAGTGGCTTGCGAAGGCCGCCGCAACGCGCCGCAAGCGTTTCGGCGCGGCGCTGCCACGGAATTTTCAGGAGCGCGCCCGCCAGGCGCGCTTTTTGCAACAGCGGGGATTTACCGTGGAACAGATTCGTAAAGTACTGAAAGGCGATATCGAGAATGGGTAGGAGCGGCGTCACACGCCGCGACAGCGGTCGCGATGTATAACATCGCTCCCACCACGAAACATGATAACCAGCAATCAAATCCGCGAATCTTTCCTGGAGTTCTTCCGCTCCAAGCGTCACACCATTGTGCCCGCCGCTTCGCTGGTGCCGGCCAACGACCCGACGCTGCTGTTCACCAATTCCGGCATGGTGCAATTCAAGGACATCTTCCTCGGCCGCGAGAAGCCTGCGCACCTGCGCGTCGCGGACGTGCAGCCCTGCCTGCGGGCCGGCGGCAAGCACAACGACCTGGAAAACGTCGGCTACACCGCGCGCCATCACACCTTCTTCGAGATGCTCGGCAACTGGTCGTTCGGCGACTATTTCAAGCGCGACGCGATTGTCTGGTCCTGGGAGCTTTTAACGAAGGTCTGGAAGCTGCCGGCTGAGCGGCTGTGGGTTACGGTGTACCACACCGACGACGAAGCCTACGACATTTGGACGAAAGAAGTCGGTGTGCCAAAGGCGCGCGTCACGCGCATCGGAGATAACAAAGGCGCGCCCTACGCCAGCGACAATTTCTGGCAGATGGCTGACACCGGCCCCTGCGGCCCGTGCACGGAAATCTTCTGGGACCACGGCGAAGGTATCCCTGGCGGTCCGCCGGGCAGCAGCGAAGCGGAAGGCGACCGTTACGTCGAAATCTGGAATCTGGTGTTCATGCAGTTCGATCGCGATGCGGATGGCCGGCTTACGCCGCTGCCCAAGCCCTGCGTGGATACCGGCATGGGCCTGGAGCGAATCGCGGCGGTCATGCAGGACGTGCATTCGAATTACGACATTGATCTGTTCAAACATCTGATCAAGGCCGCGGCCGAAGTCACGGGTGCGAAAGATTTAAGCAGCCCGTCGCTGCGCGTGATCGCCGACCACATCCGCGCCTGCGCGTTTCTCATCACCGACGGTGTGCTGCCTTCCAACGAGGGCCGCGGCTATGTGCTGCGGCGCATCATCCGCCGCGCCATCCGTCACGGATACAAGCTCGGCCAGGAAAAACCATTTTTCCACAAACTGATCGAAGCGCTCGACAAGGAAATGGGCGAAGCCTATCCCGAGCTGCATAAATCAGCCAAGTACGTGGACAAGGTGCTTCTACAGGAAGAGGAGCGCTTCGCGGAAACACTCGGTATGGGAATGCGCTTACTTGAATTAAAACTGAATGAGCTGTATCGAGCTGGTGAAATAGCCGCGGAGCAATTGAAGGCTGAAGTTAAAGAGCGTGAAAGCTATTATTCGGAAGATGGAAATATCGTATATGTTAATCGACTAATTTCAAGAAATGGTAAGCGCTATGTGCTCCATATGAGACATTTGAATAACCAACACGTTCCGGATATACATTGGTGGCAAGAATTCATACAAGGATTTGACTATGGAGTGAGTCATGACTGCTGGATTTTGGTAGTCGTCGGCAACAAGGCGAATCTTGCAGCATTACCGACGAGTATCTCACCCTTTGCAAATATTGTTCCTGTAGATTCATCGTATCTAAAAATGCGTCCTCTAGACAGCAAAACAGTTTTTACGCTGTATGACACATATGGCTTCCCCGTAGATATGACTGCCGATGTTGCGCGTGAACATGGATCTGCCCTAGATATGAAAGGTTTTGAACGAGAGATGGAGAAGCAGCGGGAGCGTGGCCGCGCCGCCAGTCAGTTCGGCGCCGAATACGGTCAGGACGTGGAGATAGAGGGTGAAACTCGGTTCACCGGCTACGAAACGCTAAAAGATCAGGGCAAGATTATTGCCCTATTCCGCGGCAAGGAATCCGTCAAAGCGCTCAAGGCGGGCGAGCAGGGGATGGTGATTCTGGACCAGACGCCGTTCTATGCCGAGTCCGGCGGTCAGGTGGGTGACCAAGGCGTGCTGCGGACCGGCCATGCGGAATTCAAAGTGGAAGACACCCAGAAGCGCGGCGGTGGGGCGCATGCGCATCTCGGTACCATTATAAAAGGTGAATTCAAGCTCGGCGAAACGGTGGATGCGCAGGTGGATGACAAACTGCGTACTGCGACAGTATTAAACCATTCCGCTACTCATTTGCTACACGCGGCCTTGCGCAAGATGCTGGGTACGCACGTGACGCAGAAGGGTTCGCTGGTGGCACCGGACCGGCTGCGCTTCGATTTCTCCCACAACCAGCCGATGACGCCCGACGAATTGCAGCGCGTCGAAGGTCTGGTGAACGCTGAAATCCGCAATAACGCAGAAGCCGACGTGCGCCAGATGGCTTATGACGACGCCATCAAATTCGGTGCTATGGCGCTGTTCGGTGAGAAATACGGCGACACCGTGCGGGTGATGAAATTCGGCGATTTTTCTACGGAACTCTGCGGCGGCACGCACGTGCGGCGCGTGGGCGACATTGGGTTTTTCAAAATCATTTCCGAATCGGGCGTGGCCGCCGGCATCCGCCGCATCGAGGCGCTGACGGGCGACGGCGCCGTGCGCTGGGCGCATCAGGCCGAACAGACGCTGCACGTGATCGCCGATCTCACCAAGTCCAGCCAGGATCGGGTGACGGAAAAGGTTGCCCAGCTTCTGGAGCACAACCGCAAGCTCGAAAAGGAACTGGAGCAGTTGAAGAGCCAGCTTGCCAGTCGCCAAGGTGGCGATCTTGCAACTCAAGCGGTGGATGTGGGCGGCATCAAGGTGCTGGCATCGCGTCTTGACAGCGCGGACGCCAAGACCCTGCGCGACACGGTGGATCAGTTGAAGAACAAGCTCGGCTCCGCGGCCGTGGTGCTTGCCGCCGTCGAGGACGGAAAGGTGAGACTGGTGGCCGGCGTGACCGCGGATCGCGTGGCGAAAATCAAGGCGGGCGAGCTGGTGAATGCCGTGGCCGAGCAGGTGGGTGGCAGGGGCGGCGGCCGCGCCGACTTGGCCCAAGCGGGCGGCACCGACCCCGCGAATCTAGACGCCGCGCTTGCGTCCGTGCCCGATTGGGTGCGGGCGCAGCTTCGCTGAAGACCGTAAATTCAATTCCCCATGAACGACAACGGCAATCCGGTATGGCGCTGATCGTGCAGAAATATGGCGGCACGTCGGTGGCCGATTGCGCGCGCATTGAGCACGTGGCCGACAAGGTGTGCGCGGCGCGGCGTGCCGGCCATGACATCGTGGTGGTGGTCTCCGCCATGTCGGGCGAGACCGATCGGCTGCTGGGCCTCGGCAAGAGCATTTCCCAGCGCCCGAGCGCGCGCGAAATGGATGTCTTGCTGTCCACCGGCGAGCAGGTGACTATTGCGCTGACCGCCATCGCGCTGGAGAAGCGCGGCTTCAAGGCGCGTTCATTCACCGGCGGACAGGTGTGCATCCGCACTGATCAGGCCCACAGCAAGGCGCGCATCGAATCTATTGACGACGGTAAATTGCGCGAGGTGCTGCAACACGACTGTATTCCGGTCGTGGCCGGTTTCCAGGGTGTGGATGCAGCAGGCGATATCACCACGCTCGGTCGCGGCGGTTCCGATACCACGGCAGTGGCGTTGGCCGCGGCGCTCAAAGCCGATGAATGTCAGATTTACACGGACGTGGATGGCGTCTATACCACCGATCCGCGCATGGTGCCGGAAGCGCGGCGGCTCGCACGCGTCACCTTCGAGGAAATGCTGGAGCTGGCAAGCCTGGGCAGCAAGGTGTTGCAGATCCGCGCAGTGGAATTCGCCGGCAAGTACAATGTGCCCTTGCGTGTGCTGTCCACCTTCAAGGAAGGCGAGGGCACGCTGATTACTTACGAGGACATGACTGTGGAAGCTCCCATCGTTTCGGGCATTGCCTTCAACCGTGACGAAGCCGAAATCACGCTGCTCGGCATCCACGACGAGCCCGGCGCGGCTTACCTTATTCTCGGACCGGTATCCGACGCCGGCATCGTAGTGGACATGATCGTGCAGAACGTGGCACGCGACGGCCGGCTGGATTTCACGTTCACCCTGCATCGCAACGACTACACCCAGGCCATGGAAATTCTGGCAGCCAATCTCAAGCGCGCGGGCGCCGAGCAAGTGGTGGGTAACGATCGGGTGGTGAAAATTTCCCTGGTAGGGGTGGGCATGCGTTCCCATTCGGGCGTGGCCACCAGCATGTTTCACGCGCTTTCCCGGGAGGGCATAAGCATCCGGCTGGTGGCGACCTCGGAAATCAAGATTTCCGTGGTAGTGGACGAAAAGCACCTGGAAGCCGGGGTGCGGGCGCTGCACGAGGCGTTTCGCCTGCACGAACCGGCGCAGCAGGATTATCTGCCCCAGCCGGCCGCACCGGCACGCAAGGGAGCGCACAAATAGGGGTTTCCCCTAATTGAGTGGGGCGCCGGAAACCCGCAGAATACGCCATGCCATCCATCTGCCGGGATGGGTTTCAGCAAAAACAAAACCAATACGGCATTTGAACAATCAAGGTGATTGAGTACAGCTACATTAGGAGTGAAACCATGCTTATTCTCACGAGACGGGTGGGCGAGACCATCATGATTGGCGATAACGTCACGATTACGGTGTTGGGCGTCAAGGGCAACCAGGTCCGCATCGGCGTCAATGCCCCCAAGGAAATTCCCGTGCACCGCGAGGAAATTTACGAGCGTATCAAGCACGAACACGAAAGCGGCAATGTGGCGGCCGCCTCGGACACTTGAGGCGGTAATTCCGCGTGCTTTGACCCATGCGGCGGAGGCCGGTATCATCCGCCTTCGCAAAAACTGATTCCGGAGAGATGGCCGAGCTGGTCGAAGGCGCGCCCCTGCTAAGGGCGTATACGCGCAAAACGTGTATCGTGGGTTCGAATCCCACTCTCTCCGCCAGTTTTCTTGACCCCCTCACGATGGTCCGCGATAATCTGCGCCGTTTCACGCGCCTGTAACTCGGTTTGGTGAGCCGGGCTCTCGGACGAAGCACAGCTTCGTCCCGGCGAACGACGCGACAGGACGTCGCGGCTGGCGGGCATACCAGGGATGGTTATATCTGCTGATGGTTTGAAGAATTACGCGCCTGTAGCTCAGTTGGATAGAGTACCTGGCTACGAACCAGGGGGTCGGGAGTTCGAATCTCTCCAGGCGCGCCAAACTAATCAAGGGCTGGTCAGATCTGATTGGTCCTTTGATTGATCAGCGCAAAGCACCAATACCCATCGCCTGTATCTGCGAAGTATTCATACTGCTTCCAAGTCTCTAGCAAAGGTTCCAAAAGTGGCACTTTCGTGACACTTCCCCGGAAACAGTGCCATCCGCGATCTGGGAAATCCACCATATCCAGAGTTGCCATCTTGTGGCAGGACGCAACCGTTTTCGCGCAAAGCTGACGTTTCCTGTCAGTTCAGCTTGGGTAGCGCGAAATGGTATTTCATGCCTCAGGCCGCGGAATTACCGGGTCCGACAGATTGGCATCTGAATTGCTCGGATATTGATGACGGAGAAATTCCCGGGATAAATGGAGAATTATCATGCTGAGGCTCATACGTCACCTCGCCTTTGCTGGCGCCACCGCACTGCCACTCGCTGTTTTGGCGGTTTTCCTGGCATGCTTTCTGATAGCAATGATAGCCATGCATCCGTGGCCCAGACAGGCATAGACAAGGATGAAGTGGGTGATTCGTGTACAAAATACCCAATCATTTCTGGGATAACTATTTCCGGGGAGCCAAGACGGGACGAATCCTGAGGCGGGAAATCCATAATAGCCCAAGCAACCGCAGTATCACGGCTGCAGGTGCGAAGGAGGTGCCGGAGCGCAGAGGCGCAGTGGAGAAGCCGGCATGGAGTAACGCTTTCCGGGCGCAAGAGGCCCGCGAAGAAAGAAATATGCCTCATAGAGATGAGCAGGTAGGGCGCAGGGATCGCAACGCACGTACTGAACCCAAGATTGCTACCGATTACGTTTCAAACTTATTCAAACACAACATCTGAAAGCAATTTCGTCGAAGCCAGCAGCGAAGCTGTTTGATTTCAGCAAATTCCTGTACGGTCTTATTTGTGGCGTTCTGAAGTTTTTCCAGGCGCACCCAACACTTGTCCGTTGACTATTCGACCATAATAACTGTCTTCGTGGTGATATTTTTCGCGCGTTTCTTGCACGCTGCCGGTGAAGCGCGGATCCTGCGAGTGCGGGTGGCTGACTACGAAGGTCGCCACATCCGAGGTTTGTTGATCAGTGAGGGTATTGCCGGCGTCGTAAGGCATATTGGTTTTGATGAATGCGGCGGCGGTGCTCACGCGTTCCATACCGGCACCTCAGTTGAAGGAGCGCGCACCCCACAGCGGCAGGAACACCTGTAACCAAAAATTCGACGGACAAATCCACCTGCCCATAAGGTTCCCGCATTACGTCCTAGAGCAAGGGCGGGTCCGCTAACTTGTTGATTTACGAATATGCCTGAATTAGTACCTTCCGCTATGAACTAGGGAGTCGGGAGCTCCAATCTCTGCAGGTGCGCCAGTGCTACTCCGGTCGTGCTGAAGCCGCATCGGGCTTCCAGTCCACAAGTTTCCAGCTCGGATCTGGATCGTATGCATCCATGGCGCCGGCAATCTTGGCGGTGTCCGAACCCAGGTTTTTCTCATACACACGGCCCTGCTGATTGACGATAAACGTCATCACGCCGGAATTCCCCCATTTGTCCGGATAGGCAACCAGCGCGAAGCCGGCGATCATGTTGCCGTTGATGGTGTAGTCGTACTTGCCCCCCGGCGCATGCAGACCCTGGCGGGTGAGAATCCTGAAGTAGTAACCGTGATAAGGAGCGTGGGGTGCCTTGGAGCCGGTGGCTTGAGCCGGGCGGTTTTGCGGCCCATAGCCCTCCGCACGCGCCGCAGCCACCAGCGTGCCCAGTGGACTCGATGGTTCGCCAGCCGTGGTTTCCCAATACAGTCCGTCGTGCTGGCCGGGAGAACTGATGAATTTCGGCGCATACGCGGCCACACCATCGTGTCCCCAGTCGCCGTCGGTGAAGTATTGCCATTGCGCCACCACATAGGCGCGGCAGGTCATGATGGCCGAGAGTTCGTTTTCGCCGATTCGCCGATTCAGTATCTCTTCAAGCCCGGCTTGGGTATCGAAGCGCCAGTTACCACCCTGCTGCACAATAGGCACGGGGAAGGGCCATTGGTTCTTGCCCACCAGAAGAATGTACTGGTTGCCGTTTTTTTGCAGTCGGGCGGATTCGTGCAATCCGGTTGCAAAGTCGGTCAGGTGCTTGTCATCTGCAACCGGATCTCCGGACAGCAACTTATCGGCAGCGGGTCCGAAGATTCTGTCAATGGCTTGGTGATTCTTGGTCTGTGTGGCCTGAACCAGCGCCTGCATGGCCAGTTCCGGTGACGAAAAGGTTTGTTGTACCGCCAGTGTGTGCGTGGCAGGTACAGTGCCGCTGGCGGCGACACCGGCGAATAGCATAAGCAACAGCACCAAGATGCATGGCATGCTTGGTTGCAGGGAGATCATTTGTATTCGGGCATGCTTTTTCATGGCGACTCCCTGGATAAATACGGTGGGCGCTTGGGTGCGGACCTGGACGCCCGGCTGGGAGCAGACTGCGGGCGGGCTTGCGCCCGACTGGACTGACCACGCTGGCTGGCGACGCGGGCGTTGAAATTGCCGGCGTTCCTTGTGAAAGCATCCAACGAAGTCTGCTCCGCGGGGCGAGCTTGCGGCTGCAGCTCGGGGCGGTAGGGCTGGGGTACGGTGCGTACTGCTGGTGCGGGCGGCGGCGCCTGGGTCGCAGGTTCCCGGCCTCGGAATTGGCTCAAGCTCGCGTCATCCGTATTGATGTTGCGGTTGATGATCGTGTTGTTCACCCGACCGGTGGCATTGGCGCCGGCGGGATTACTGACAGTACGGGTGTAGGCCACATTGCGATGCACACCAGTGTAGCCGGCGAGATTCTCGCGGTTGACGGTACGGTTGATGACAGTGCGGTTGACCGTAATGTTCGTGTAACGGTTGTTGACGTACACGTTGGTCACATGCACGTACGGACGCGAACGTGCAATCCAGCCTCCGCCACGCCAGCCGGTGTAGAAAACCCGATGGTTGTGCCAATCACAGTCGCGGTTCAGCCATGCGCCTATGGCAAAGCCGACGCTGAAGGAAATCACATCTGCGGCATAGGCAGGTTGGAAGAAAACCGTGGTGGGATCGTAGATGGGTACGTAGAGGTACTGGGGGTTTGCGGGCCAGATCTGGATGTAACCGTCCTGATCTACCACCTGCCACTGTGGGCCGGTGACGAGATTGCCTTGCGCGTACGCCATGGTGCGCAAGCGTTGGATGGATTCCATCACGTCGGTGGATTGATAGACATAAGCCTGCCCGACTGCGGTAGTCCAGTCCAGATTCTCGTCCATCATGTTCAGCACCGACGGGTAGTATGCCACGGCCCTCACACTGACATCCCACGCTTGGTCATCAATACCGTCTTCGCCGTTCGCGCGCACCCAGCGCGCCGCTTCGTCAATCTGGTCCACGAAGGTTGCCGCCGGCAGGACTTGTGCCAGCAGCGGATCCGGATAGAGCGCAATCGGCGCCAGTAAATTATCCAACTGATCCGGCGTATAGGGAACGTAGGACGAATCTTGGACAGATTGTGCCGCAGTCAATAGCGGTGCTGCCGCAAGGCAAGCCATCAGTACAACAGCAAGGGCTTTTCGCATGCGTGCACTCCTCGGTGTAATCTTTGTCCAGACTTTTGGGAACCATAAACCCGGGCTTCGCGGACCAAGGAACAGCGCAGCCGCATCACGCAGCGACAGTGCGCTTGTTCATAGGCGTAATTATTGTAGTCCCATTCGAGGTCGCGGGATGCCTGTCGGTTTCCGTGACGAGTGCGGGATTATGCGCAAGCGAAGGGATGCAAGTAATTGATTTTCCTGATTTGTTCACGGGCCGGAGTTTTGCGGTGCTCCCAGCAACTGGCCGTTGATCACTTGACCATAATAACTGTCTTTGCGGTGATATTTCTCGCGTGTCTCTCGCACGCTGCCGGTGAAGCGCGGATCCTGCGGGCGAGGGTGGCTGACCACGAACGCAGCCGCGTCCCAGGCCTGCTGATCCGTGAGGGTATTGCCGGCGCCGTAAGGCATGTTGGCTTTTATGAAAGCGGCGGCAGTGCTCACGCGTTCCATGCCGGCACCCCAGTTGAAAGACTTCGATCCCCACAGCGGCGGGAACACCTGTTCGCCGTGCGCTTCGCGACCCTGACCGTCATTCCCATGACACATGGCGCAGTTGGATGAATACACAACGGCGCCGCGCTTGGTATCAACCGGCAGTCGCGGCGATGGCAATTTCGGATAGAGCGCTCCTTTTGGTGTGATGCCTACCGGCAGGCCGATGGCGAGCCAGTGAAAATAATCCACCAGTGCGGTCATTTCCATGCTGTCGGCCGCAGGCCGTTTGCCGTTCATACTGAAACGAAAACATCCCTGGATGCGTTCTTCCAACGTGTTTACCTTGTTGTTCTTGCTGCGGTATTTCGGATAGGTCACGTAAGCTGCCCACATGGGCGCCGAGTCCGCCAAACGGCCGTTGTCGAGATGACAACCGGAACAGTTCAATGCATTACCGACGTATTGATGGGCATAGCGTTGGGTGTTTTCAAAAATCAGCCGGCCGCGCCAGATCATGTCGCCGTCAGGGCCGGCGGGAATGGCTGATTCCGGCGGTGGTGTGAAATTATCCGGCGACTGGGCGGTAAATTTATAGGCCGCATCAAGTGGCGGGCGCTCGGTTTGCGGTGTTTCACCGGGTTTGAGTTGTGCGATGTAACCCGTCACAGCTTGGATATCGATGCCGCTCAGTCCTGCGCTTACATGACTCATAATTATGCGCGGGAAGTAACCGGGGTGGCCGTTCAGACTTTGAAAGAGTTCGAGCACGGAAGCCATATACAGCAGCGATTGTCCTGCCAAGGCGGGAATTTGCGGCGCGACGCCGCCCAGATCCGGACCATGACAGCGCGTACAAGCGGGAACGCCATGTTGCCAATCACCAACTGTGACAAGCTGCTGCCCGCGCATTTTCTCCGTTGTGGAAAGCGTGCCGGTGTGCGGTTCAAACGGTGGATGGAGTTTGCTGAAATAAGCGGAAAGCACGGCAATGTCGGCGTCGCTCAGGTCTTTCGTCACCGGCTGCATCATGGGATTGGGCCGCGCGCCGCTGCGGAAAAATTCCAGTTCGCGTTTCAGGTAACCGACAGGTTGTCCCGCGATACGCGGGAAGATGCCGCCGCCCTGACCCTGTGGTCCGTGACAACTTTCGCACACTTGAGCCGCCGCGGGTGGAGTTTGCGCAGCAGCGGCACGCAATGAGGGCGCGCCGAGTGCGGCTGTCATGGCCAATAATGTGATCAGTCGGGCACGCATGTCTCAGTGGGCCAGTAACCGTGAGTTGGCGGCCAGGAAACCATAATGCCGATAGATGGCCTGCGCGGCGGGATGGGTGAGGAACTGCATGAATTCCCGAGCCGCTTGCGGATGCGGCGCGTCTCTCATCAGCCCGGCAGTGTAGGTGACTTCCATGTTGTCCTGCGGAGGGATGTCCACGGCGCTGACGGGATTGTGCAGGATGTGTTCCTGGAAATAGGCTTCGGTGAACCAGACCGGCCCGGCATCGGATTCTCGGCGCAGAATCCGCAACGGGGTCTGGCGGTGATGTATCTGAGTCAGATAGGTGCTGCCATTTTTTACCTTCACGTCCATGATTTCATGCACCAGCGCCTCACCGCCTGCTTTGTGGTACAGCGCCTCGATATTGCGGGCGATACCTTCCCATTGCGGGTTGGGCATACTCACACGCATGTCCGCGCGGCCCAAGTCCTTGAGACCGGTGATGCGCGTGGGATTGCCGCGATACACCATGAGTGCGAGCCGGTTGCGCGCGTAGTCTTCCGTGGTTCCGAACCAGTGCTCGTGTTGCTGCAACTCCATGACGCGCGAGCGGCCCGCGGTGTAGATATCGGGTTTGAGCGCGATGCGCAGATTGCCCAGGACCAGCGCGCCTTCACGGATCTGGTCTGCAAGGATGCCCGGCGGCAAGGTTTCCACAAAAATACGCCGGTACTGCGGGTATTCCTTCTGGAAGGCCCGCACTAGGTCATGCACCACCATGAATTGATTACCGGCGAAGAATACCGTGAGCTGTGGATCCACCACATCGCCGTGCAGGTCCGCGACGATGTCGATCTCCGGAATCGTGAAGTTAACTCCGTTGGCCGGCGGCGGATTCCATGGCGGAAGAAAATCTGGCGGCGCCGCCCACAGGGATGGCGGTGCCGCCAACATCATTACGGCGCCGAACAGCAATTGACTGCGCGAATGCCGCAGCATTGTGTCTGCTTTGTCAGCCCGTTGTACTACAACGGCATCAAGACGTAGCCATCGTGCTGCAGGATAATCATGGTGGACAGTGCAGACAGTGCGATCTTCACGTCCGGGTCAACCCAAGTGTAATCCTTGGCGTCTTTTCCCATACCGTAATTAAGGCTCGCAACCGCCTGTCCGCAGACCGCAACCTCCACGCCGGCGGCTTCCAGTTCCTGGATGACCTTGAGGTTGGGATTGTCCACGTGGTATTCCTTTTTGAAGGAGGCGTTGTTGGCCACGATAGGCGTGGCTTCACCGTGGATGATGACCACGAATTTCAAATGGCTGAGCGCTACACCGGCGGAGGCAAACACGTTCACCGCCCGCGCGACAGGCTCCAGACCTCCATCCGGGTCGCCGGGATGCTTCGCATCGAAATGAGTGACGCTGAACACGGCCTTATAGATGGTGGTTTTGTCCGGCTGGAAAATGCCGTTGGCGAGCGGGACCATCGCGCCTGCATCTTTGATGGCCGGGTTCTGCCACGACCAAGTGGCGTGCGCCGCGAACACCACGGGGGATAGGGAAAAAAGGCCAATGAAAACAGCAGGTAACCAAAGGTGCTTCGACATGATTAAGACTCCTGGTTGCATGTATTGTTGATGTTGGACTGGATTTGGGTAAACGAGGTTGGCCCGTACCGGGGCGGATAGATGATAATGCCAGCAGGCGCCCGTGGCCATGCGCGCGGAGCCGATTCTTTTATCAGCCACTTCAGGATGGATTGCATGAATCGCAGATACAGGCTTGCCCGGGCCTTGCTGGCCGGGATGTTGCTGGGATTGTCATTGGAGACTGCGGCAGGGGCGGAAACCTATGCCGGCCCACCCGCGGTGGCGATCCACAGCGAGAAAGTGCAATACGCACTCGTCCAGGGGCAATCCGTGTATGGCTATCTGAGCAAGCCCACCCAGGCCCAGGGTGCGCAGCCGGGCGTCATACTGATTCACATGTGGTGGGGCCTGAACCAGCACATGCGAGATGTGGCCGACCGGTTGGCGCGTCAGGGTTACGTGGTGCTGGCGGTGGACCTGTACAACGGCCGCAGCACCCGGGATCCACGCGTGGCCGCGCAACTGATGGACATTGCCAGCGCCAATACCAGTGCGCTGTTGTCCAATCTGGAGCAAGCGGTGTCGTATATGAGCCTGCAACAGCACGTGAATCATCTGGGTGTCATCGGCTGGTCGGTTGGTGGCCATTGGGCATTCCAGATTGCCAGCGATTTGCCGCAGGCCTTCGATGCGCTGGCGGTTTTTTATACCGCGCCGTACACTGAGCCTTCGCAACTGACGACTCTGCGCATGCCGATACTGGCATTTTTCGGCGAGCGCGATCCGTTCGTGCCCCAGGCGGTGGTGGACAAATTCCAGTGGGCGGCGGAGTTGGCCAGCGCGCAGGTGACCATTCACGTTTATCCGGACGCCTTGCCGACCTTCGATGACCCGGACTCCACCGCCTATAATTCCCGCGATGCGCAGGATGCCTGGCAACAGTTGGACGCGTTTCTGCTGCTGAATCTCAAAGGCAGCAAGCTGACTGCGGCGTCCGGCTGAAAATACCAGCCATTCCCTTCCTTATCTCGCAAAACGGCCAGCTTTTTCAACAGGAGAGCATCATGCTGCGTATTTCATATTCCGTGCTGTCACGATGGTGGGTCGCAGGGATGCTGGCGGTGTTGTGCATGGGGGCGTCCGGCGCCGTTCCGCTTGCGCCCTTGTACTCGCAACTGCACTGGCGCGAAGTCGGGCCGTTCCGCGGCGGCTGGTCCACTATGGTGGCGGGCATACCGGAGCAGCCGAACGTGTTCTATTTCGGCGGTGCCGACGGCGGTGTATGGAAAACCACGGATGCCGGGCTGACCTGGCAGCCGTTGCTTCAGCAGGCCGGCTCCATCGCTGTGGGGGCTTTGGCCATCGCGCCATCCAACCCCGACATCATTTACGTGGGCACCGGCCAAGTGACCTCGCGCTATGACATTGTGGATGGCGACGGCATGTACCGCTCCGGTGACGGCGGCAAAACCTGGGCGCACGTCGGCTTGGATGACAGCCGTCATATCGGCCGTATCTGGATTGATCCGAAAAATCCTGACGTGCTGCTGGTGGCAACCATGGGCCATCTGTTCGGTCCCAGCCAGCAGCGCGGCGTCTTCCGCTCCACCGACGGCGGTCAGCATTGGCAGAACGTGCTGTACGTGGATGGCAGCACCGGCGCGGTGGACCTGGCCGCGGATAATGCCCATCCCGATGTGATCTTTGCCGCCACCTGGCAGTGGCGCAATTATCCCTGGCTTTCCTATTACCAGCCCATGGCCGGCAACGGCAGCGGCATCTGGAAATCCAGCGACGCGGGCCGCACCTGGAGCAGACTTTCAGGCCACGGTCTGCCGGCGGAGCCACTGGGCCGCATCGGTCTGGCCGTGGCGCCGGGCAGCAACGACCAGCGCGTGTACGCCGTCATAGACTCACCCAAGCAGAACGACAACGGCATTTATCGCTCCGACGACGGAGGCGCCAATTGGAAAAACATGGGGCATGCTGATCTCGCCAGCTCGTATTTCGACCGGATCACGGTGGACCCGAAAAATCCCGACATCCTCTATGTTATGAACCGTTCAGTGGCGCGCTCGACGGACGGCGGCAAGACTTTCACCTGGTTCAAGGGTGCACCGGGCGGCGACGATTACCACTTCATGTGGATCAATCCTGACGATGACCGCTACATGATCGTGGGCAGCGACCAGGGCACCAGCGTGAGCGTGGACGGCGGCGGACACTGGTCAAGCTGGTATAACCAGCCTACCGGCCAGTTCTACCACGTGGTTACCGACAACCGTTTTCCATACCGCATCTACAGCGGTCAGCAGGACAGCGGCACGGTGGAAACCAAGAGCCGCAGCGACTTCGGCGAGATCACATTCCGCGACTGGCATCCGGTGGGCGGCGACGAGCGCAGTTTCGTGATCCCCGACACCGGCGATCCCAATATCGTGTACGTGGGCGGCCTAGGCGGTCACGTTTCGCGTTTCGATGCCCGCACCGGGCTGGTGCAGAACATTTCAGCCTGGCCCATTTCCAGTTATGGCCAGCGCCCCACAACCGTGAAATACCGCTACGGCTGGTTTTATCCGCTGGTGGCGGATCTACACGCGGCCCATACCCTGTATCTCGGCTCACAAGTGCTGTTCAAGACCAGCGATGAAGGCATGCACTGGAAAACCATTAGCTCGGACCTCAGCGGCAGCAATCCGCAGCAGGCGAAGAATTGCGACAGCGACAGCATCACCTACGCCGAAGCCAGGGCTTGCGGCTATGGCGTGATCTTCAGCATTGCACTGTCGCCGATTGACCGGAATGAAATCTGGATCGGCACGGATGATGGCCTGATTCAATTGACCCGCGACGGAGGAAAGTATTGGCGGAATGTGACGCCCGCCGGTCTGCCGCTGTGGGGCCGGGTCAACAGCGTAGAGGCCTCGGCGGAAGACCTTGGCACCGCGTACGCGGCGGTGGACACGCACCGCAAGAACGACCGCAGCGCCTATATCTATCGCACTCATGACTACGGCGGCAATTGGACCAAAATCGTGAACGGCATTCCTGCCGGTCAGTATGTGTATGTGGTCCGCCAAGACCCCGTGAATCCGCAGCTGCTGTACGCCGGCACCAACGCCGGTGTAAGCGTGTCCTTCAACGACGGCGATGACTGGCAGCCGCTGCAACTGAATCTGCCGAACGTGCGGGTGCGGGATCTGACCGTGCATGGCAACGATCTGGTGATCGCGACCCAGGGCCGCGCCCTGTGGGTGCTGGATGACGTGACGCCTTTGCGCCAGGCCAGCGCCTCCGCAATGAACGGCATTGCCTATTTGTTCAAGCCGGCAGACGCCATGCGCGTGCGCAATGACAACAACAAGGACACGCCGCTGCCGCCGGAAATCCCCGCTGCGCACAACCCGCCCGCTGGCGCAGTGATTGATTACTGGCTGGGCAGCAATGCCCAGGGACCAGTGACGCTGGCGGTCTATGACAATAAGGGCAGGTTGGTGCGCAAGTACGCTAGCAATACTGCGTCGCCGCAGATCAAGACCGAACCGCAGTATTTCGAGAATGGCTGGCTGTCAGCGCCCAAAACCCTTTCCGCACAAACCGGTGCGCATCGCTTTGTGTGGGACTTGCGCTACCCGCGCCCCCACAGCCTGGAGTACAACTATTCAATTGGCGCCATTTACGGCGTGGGCACACCGCTCGAACCGCGTGGGCCGCTGGTGCTGCCGGGCGAATACACTATCAAGCTGACAGCAGGCAACCGCAGCTACAGCCAGCCGCTCACAGTGACACTCGACCCGCGGGTGCATCCCGGCAGCGGTGATTTGGAGAAACAATTGGACTTCGCCTTACGGATTGGCAAAGTCATGGCCGCCACGGACGATGCCTATGCGAGCCTGCACAAATTGCACACACAACTGACGGTGCTGGCTGCGCAGTTGCAGGCCAAACCGGCCCTGCTGGCGCAAGCCCGCGACCTGGACCAGCAGGTGCAGTTATTGGCGAGTAAGGCCAAGCAGCACAGGAGTCTCGCCGCCATCAATGGCGGATTGACTGATCTCGCCGCGCAAGTGAATGACGGCGACCGCGCGCCGCCGGCGGCGTATTACGATGCCTTCGAGGATTACGCCGGGCAAGCAAAGCAGGCGCTGGCCGATTGGCAGCGCTTGCAGACCACGGCGATCCCGACGCTGAACGACCAACTCAAGCGCCAAGGCCTGGCGCCGCTCAAATTATGAACGCAAATCTGTGACGTGAGGCAGGTAAAGCAAACGCCCGGCTGCTAACCGGGCGTTTGCACAAGATCGAGACTAAGCAGCCGGGCTCAGTTGGTGCCCGCTACTTTCCTGAGACAACTGAGAACTTCATCGCTCATGATCGTGGCCGCTTCCTGGGACTTGGCCGGTTTTGCGACATTCGGACAGCCGGCTTTCTTGGCGTAGGGCTGGAACGACGGCGAAGCCACCATGTCGCGGGCCTTGTCCAGCCAGACATACTGCATGGATATGGCATTGCGGTATTTGGTATCGGCATCCTTTACCATGTTAGGCGCATCCTTCACCTGTTGATTGTAGGCAGTCGCTTCGCTGATGAAAGCGTTCTGGCGTTTATTGAGCGCGGCCGGCTGGGTTCTCAATTGGTCGGCTGTCGCTTTGAGTTGCGCATTCTCTGCCTTGCAAGCATTGAATTGGTCATCGGTTTTGGGTTTGGCACATTGCGTCTTGTAATCAGTGGCTTTCTGGTTGTAATCATCGGCGGCCTGTTTGAGAGCGGCAATATCGGCTTGCAACTTCTGTTCCTCTGCCCGGATGGCATTGCCCTGGGCGGAGAGTGCGGCGTTTTTCTGGACGGCGGCGTCCAGCGCGGCTTTGGCGGTCTTGGTCGCGCCGATTGCGGCTTCGCCCGAGCTGATGAGCTCAACAACCGATTGAGCGCCCCAGGCGGCGGTCATGGCACCAGCCAAGCCGAGTGCCAATGAAAGGGTGAAAATGCGTACTGTGGTCTTCATGCGAACCTCTTTAATGATGAATCCGGGCGACTAATTGTATGGGCATTGCCTGCAATCACCAAGTTCCAGCCAGACGATCGGCCAAGTTCAGGGCCGCCAGCCGCAGTTCCGGTACCGCGGTGCATTCCCAGTCCCGGGCCCTGAGCAGCGGACCCGTGTAATACATAACGCGGGAGGGTTCGCCCGCGTTGTCAAGCAAGGCACCCGCTGCATCAGTCAGCAGGCCCAAGCCCAGAGGGTCCGGTGTCAACAAGCCCTGGTCCAGCAGGGAACGAATCAGGGGGTCGGGCAGCATTTGCAGATTGCTTTGAGGCCCAGTGCAGTTGATGACCGCCGCAAGCTGCAGCCTGCGGCTCTCGGTAGTGTGCCGCGGCTGCCAGGAAACCGTTACTCGGCCCCGCTCAAGCTGCATTCTCTGCAAGCGGCCCGCTTGGACCACCAGCTTGC
Organism: Gammaproteobacteria bacterium; assembly: GCA_049698775.1. Taxonomy (GTDB): domain Bacteria; phylum Pseudomonadota; class Gammaproteobacteria; order Natronospirales; family REEB76; genus REEB76. The sequence continues at coordinate 48,476 of JBAVYM010000053.1, read as the reverse complement.
CCGAGCGTAACAGCGAAACAAGTTGCTCGGCGGCCGCAGGCGCGGTGCGGTGGCGGTGGGTGTCCCAATACGGCAGCACATGTCGCAGGAAGCGGCGCCGTTCGACGAGGCTGAGTGCCTGCCAGAGAGTCGGCGTCACCGGCCGCAGGGAACCGATCACGTCGCGCCAGTCCATGCCCTTCCCGGCCAGTTCCCGGATATGCCGCCGGACCAGGTGCAGATAGCGGCGCGTGTTGTGCGGCCCTTGCAGCAGATCCGCGGGCAGAAAATTCTCGGCCGGCATCGTAGGCAGTTGCCGGTGAGCCTGGGGCAGCAGGCCGCGGCGCGATAATGCGAACAGGGTGCTGGAGAAACCGCGGCGTGCAAGTTCCAGCGCCACATCCATGGTGGTGAGGCCGGTGCCCAGCAACAACAGCGGCCGCTCCAGTGATATCGCATCCAGCGCACCGGGTGCCCAGGGATCGCGGACGTAATGCGGGCTGGTGAAAAATTCCGCTTCCGGCACCGGCGGATCGGCGGGCGGATAATTACCCACCGCCAGCACCACGCGCTCGATCATGAGTTCGTTACCGTTCGCGAGTGTGAGTGCGGCCTGCCGGCCGTCGGTTACGAGGTGCAAATCAATTACTTCCCCCGTGATCGTTACAAGCCGTGCCTGCGGCGCGAGTTCCGCCGCCTGCTTGAGCCGCGCGCTTAGGTAACCTCCATACAGGCTGCGTGGCACGAAGTTCGCGGCGTTGATACCGGCGTCCAGGCCGCGGGCGAATTCCAGGAAATCATTTTCCCGGTCCGGGAACAGGCTCATGCGCCCGGCCGGCACATTCAGAAGATGGGATGGCGAGTGCGTGCCGTAGGCAACGCCGCGCGCCAGATTCGCATGCCGGTTGATGAGCACGATCTCCAGCGGTTTTTCACCGTGGCGCGTGAGCAATTGAATGGCGGTGGCGGCACCGCTGAAGCCGGCGCCGATGATGGCGGTCCTGTGAGTCATTGGGAGGAATTGTACCGGGACTGGTGCACGTCTGCGACGCAGTGTTTGCGTTATTTCAGCGCAGCACCCTAGGGTGGGTTAGCGCACCCTCATTATCTGGAATTGGCGTAATACATTTTGTTATTTCACCCTGCGTGCTCTATTCCTGTCTCCGTGGAGATCAATAACCCCCCTCATCTTAACTGCTTTCTCTCAAGGGGGAGAAGCGATAAGGCCGGTAAGCGCTGAACTACAAGATCGCGGCGTAATCGTCCTGAATCTGGTTCAGATCAAGCTTGTTGAAAAAGTTTGAGTAACACATCCAGGCGGTGATGCCGTTCAAGTCGGCGAACGGCGGAGGCAGGAAACGCGGCGGGGCGACGACGCCTTCATCCACGAACTGCGCCAGGGTGCGCACGTCCTCGAGCATGGTCTTGCCGCAGAACAGCATGGGGATACGGTGCAGCATGCCTTTGCGCACCGCGAGCCGGATGTAGTTGAAAATCATGATGAAGCCCTTGTTGTAGGACAGGTCCTTGGTGAAGGGCTGACCATCGGGCGTACTGCCGCGGAAGATGCGCGAAGCGTTGGCGAAACTTTCATTGGCGCCGATGTTCTGGTCCAGATAAAAGCGGTACACCTCCAGGAAATTACCGCCCTGTTCGGCGATTTGCACCGCGCGGATGCGGTTCGCGAGCCGTTTCAGACGACTCGGATAGGATGCGAAGGTGATGATTTCCATGAGCACCGCCAAACCTTCCTGGGTGATGGTGGAAGAGGGCGGACCCTTGGACAGGAAGGTGCACACCGGCTGGCTGTTGCCGTTGAAAGTCGTGCCGAGATGCACCCAGCCTTCGTGCACCTCCAGCACCCGCAGATCCCGTTCGTTGAATTTAGCGTCGGCGCGGAGCTTGATGTAGTCGGCGCCGGCCGCGGCATCCGCCTCGATGCCATCCGACAACATCACCCGCATGGTGCCGTCCGTTTCCTTGAAGGATTGGTTGATGCGTTTTTGCAGGATTCTGACCGCGTCTTCACCGCCAATGGTCTTGGGCGCGGGATTCAGCAGCTCGCTCTGGGCGATATTGGCGATGGCGTCACTCAGCAGTTTGCCGAGATCCGCGAGCGTGGGACCGCCTTCGTGGAAGGCGTCGCTGGCCGAGCCGTACAGTTCCTGCGACAACGCACCGAAGTCCGGCGTGCCACGCGCCTCCAGCATGCGCACCACCTGGATGTACTCGCGGCACATGCGCCGCATGATGCTGCCCAGCGGGTTGTACTGGCCCAACTCGCGGCTGATGTCCAGCTCGATCTCGTGGAATTCCTGGCGTTTGTGTGCGGCATCGAATCCCAGCGGCCGGTTGACGTAGTAGGCGCGGTCAATTTTCGGCAACTGCCCGGCGCCGTTCTTGAAGAAATCCGCCTCGATGCTGTTGTCCCACTTGATATGATCCAGGATGCGAATGGGCCGCTGCGCCGCCACCAGACGCTCGGAGAGCGCCCGCAACATCTGTTTGTAGTCATCGGTGTTTTCGCTGGCGGCCATCGCGACTATCAGCCGGATTTCTGGCGCGCGAGTTTGCGTACTTCCTGCATGGCCACGGACAGGCTGGGGAAATCCGCGATGCTGGCGGTTTGCATGTCAGCCAACAGGCGTTGCACGTGCTGCACGCGGTTGGCATGTTCCGTGAGCCAGGCATCCAGATGGTCCATGGCGGTGCGCGCATCTTTGGCTTTGTCCAGGGCTTGGGCCGCAAGTGCGCGCTGCTGGGCATACAGGTCCTCGCGCAGGGTGGCGCGCGCCTCCGCCTGCCAATGACCTTCCACCGCGAGGCTCTCGATTTGGCCACGCAGCCAATCGAGGTCGAGTTCCCGGCCGATGTGAAAATAGATGCGCGCCACCACGTCCACCGGCAGTTGGGTATCCCGCGCCACGTCCGCCATGTCGAGCGCGGCGTACAGCAGTGGCAGTGTGGCAATGCGCTGAGCCAGGGTTTCCGGCACGCCCACGTCGCGGTACTGCTGCTGCATGCGATGGTAAGTTTCCAACTGGTTTTCGCCCAGCACTGCGGCCATGTGGGTGGTGAGCGTCTCAATGCCGGGACGGTACAGCGGCACCACCTCGGCGATGTCGAGCCGGCCATGCAGATGGTCCAGCAACCAGCGGGTCGCGTGCCGCAGCAGCCGTCCGCTTTGCACCGCCATGGAGATTTGCACGTTGGCCGGCACCTGGTTGTCCAGCGCTTCGATGGCGGACCAGGTGCCCACCATGTTGAAACTCTCGCGCGCGATGGTGTAGGCGCGCGCCACCGAGGCCACGCCCACGCCGCTTTCCTCCTGCATACGTTGCGCGAAGGTCGGCCCCATGCGGTTGGCCATGCTGTTGGTGATGGCGGTACAGATGATTTCTCGGCGCAGCCGGTGCCGGGACATGCTTTCGCGGTATTTCTTGCGCAGTGCGGTAGGAAAATAGTTTTCCAGTTCATTGGCGAGATACGGATCTTCGGCCACGTCGGAACCCAACAGCGCGTTGTAGATGGCGATCTTGCTGTAGGCCAGCAACACCGCCAGTTCCGGCCGCGTAAGGCCGCGTTTGGCGCTGCGGCGTTCCTTGAGTTCTTCTTCGGTCGGCAGAAATTCAATGCTGCGGTTCAGCAGGCCTGATTTTTCCAGTGAGCGCATCAGATAGGCGTGCTCGCTGATGCGCTCGGCCGCCTGCGATTCCGCATTCGAGAGCGCCTGGGCCTGCATGTAATTATCGCGCAACACCAGTTGACCCACCTCGTCGGTCATGGAGGCGAGCAGCGTGTTGCGGCGTGCCTCGTTCAACTTGCCGTCGGCGACCGAGAGATTGAGCAGAATCTTGATGTTCACTTCATGATCGGACGTGTCCACGCCGGCGGAATTGTCTATGAAGTCGGTGTTGAGGCGGCCGCCGTTGAGCGCATACTCGACGCGGCCCAACTGGGTGAAACCCAGGTTGCCGCCTTCACCCACCACTTTGCAGCGCAGCTCGCGGCCGTTGATGCGCACCGCGTCGTTGTTGCGGTCACCCACCTCGTTGTTGCTCTCGCGGCTGGATTTCACATAGGTGCCGATGCCGCCGTTCCACAGCAGGTCCACCGGCGCCTTGAGGATGACGCGCATGAGCTCCTGGGGTGTGAGCTGGTGGGCCTCGGTGCCAAGCACGGTGCGTGCCTCGGCCGACAGTTTGATGGTCTTGGCGCTGCGCGGGAACACGCCGCCGCCCGAAGAGATGAACTTGCTATCGTAGTCCGCCCACGAGGAGCGCGGCAGATTGAATAGGCGTTCGCGCTCTTTGAAACTGGTCTCCTCATCCGGGTTGGGGTCCAGGAAAACGTGGCGGTGATCGAACGCAGCGACGAGCCTGGTATGCCGCGACAGCAGCATGCCGTTACCGAACACGTCGCCGGACATGTCGCCGATGCCCGCCGCTGTGAAGGCCGTGGTCTGGATGTCCACGCCCATCTCGCGGAAATGCCGCTGCACGGATTCCCAGGCGCCCTTAGCGGTGATACCCATTTTCTTGTGGTCGTAACCGGCGGAGCCGCCGGAAGCGAACGCGTCCCCCAGCCAGAAATTGTATTCGGCAGACACAGCGTTGGCGATGTCGGAAAAACTCGCGGTGCCCTTGTCCGCGGCCACCACCAGATACGGATCGTCCTCGTCGTGGCGCACCACCTGCGGGGGCGGCACGATTTTGCCTTCAACGATGTTGTCGGTGATGTCCAGCATGCCGCGCATGAAAGTTTGGTAACTAGCGATGCCTTCCTTGAGCACTTCCTCGCGGTTGCCGCTCTTGGGCGGTTGCTTCACATAGAAGCCGCCCTTGGAGCCGACCGGCACGATCACGGTGTTCTTGACCTGCTGCGCCTTCATCAGGCCCAGCACCTCGGTGCGGAAATCCTCGCGCCGGTCCGACCAGCGGATGCCGCCGCGCGCCACTTTGCCGCCGCGCAGGTGCACCGCTTCCACGCGCGGTGAATACACCCAGATTTCATACATGGGCCTTGGCAGCGGCAGTTCCGGCACGCGTGCGGGATCGAACTTGAAGGAAACATACGGCTTGTGTCCACCCTGCGCGGTGGTCTGGAAGTAATTGGTGCGGATGGTCGCACGCACCACGTTGAGGAAACTGCGCAGGATGCGATCGTCATCCAGGTTTGAAACCGATTCCAGCGCCTGGTCAATTTCCGCGCTGTAGCGCGTGATCAGCGCATCGCGTTCCTTGGCGCCTTTGGGATCGTGCTGGGCCTCGAAATATTTCACCAGCAGCGCGGCGATCTGCGGATTGCCGGCCAACGTACGTTCCATGTAGGCCGGGCTGAACGACAGACTGGTCTGCAGCAGGTATTTGCAATACGCGCGCAACAGCATGGCCTGCCGCCAGTTTAGCCCAGCGCCCAGCACCAAGCGGTTGAAGCCGTCATTCTCGGCCTCGCCGTTCCACACGCGCGCGAACTGCTCGTGAAAATTGTTTCTGACCGCTTGCACGTCAAGTTCGCCCGGATAAATAAGCTCGAAATCCTGTATCCAGACGATACTTTCGTCGGCCAGCCGTATCTGGTAGGGGCGCTCGCCCATGACGCGTACACCCATGTTCTCCAGCATCGGCAGCGCGTCGGAGATGGAGATTTCCTGCTCACGGTGGAAAATCTTGAAGCGCAGATAGGGGTTGGGCGTGTGTTTGGGGCTGTACAGGCTCATGTGCAGATTTTCTTCACCACGCAACGTGTCAATCTGCTCGATGTCGAATACCGCCGCCTTGGCCTTGATGTCTTCCTGATAGGCGCCCGGGAACTGATTGCCGTAGCGGCTGAAGAGCCGGAGCCCGTGTTCCTCGCCGAACTTTTCGATCAGCACATCCCGCAATTCGTCCTGCCAGGAGCGCACCGCCAAGGCGATTTCCTGTTCCAGGGCGGCCCGGTGGTATTTGGGCAGTTTCCACGGCGCGGTGTGCACGATGATGTGCAGGCGCGCCAGCGCCGATTCCGACAGATACACTTCGTGATCCGCGCTCTTGCCGTTGAGCGCATTGAACAGGATGTTCTGTACCTTGGTACGCACCTGGCTGTTGTAACGATCGCGCGGCAGATACACCAGGCATGAGAAAAACCGGCCGAAGCTGTCGCGGCGGATGAAGAGTTTTATGCGCTGGCGCTCCTGCAATTGCACCACGCCGGTGGCAGTCTCAAACAGCTCGTCGGTGGTGCTCTGGAACAGCTCATCGCGCGGGAAGCTTTCGAGAATGTGCATCAAGGCCTTGAGGTCATGACTGCCAGCGGGCAGTTCCGAGCGCCGCACAACTTCCGCGACTTTTTGCCGCAGTACCGGGATGTCGCGCGGGCTGCGACTGTAGGCGGTGGAGGTGAACAGGCCCAGGAAACGCCACTCGCCGTTGACGTTACCTTCGCGGTCGTAACGCTTCACGCCCACGTAATCCAGGTAACCGGGCCGATGCACCGTGGCCATGGAATTGGCCTTGGTCACGATCATGAATTCACGGGCACGGGCACGCTGGCGCACGTCTTTGGGCAGCACCAGGAAACTGGAGGAAACTTTCGCGCCGCTGTCGCGCAGGATGCCCAAGCCCGAATCCGGCACGATCCTGAGCACATCCTCGCCCTTTTCCTCGACCAGATCGTATTCGCGATAGCCCAGGAAAGTGAAATGGTTGTTGGCCAGCCATTCCAGGAAGCGCTGGCCTTCGTCCACTTCCGTGTCGCCCAGGAACGCGCGGTATTGGTCCACCGCACTGCACACCTCACCGACCTTGTCGCGCACCAGGTGCCAGTCATCCACGGTGGCGCGCACGTCGCGCATGGCCGAGCGCAATTCCTCCTCCAGTTTCTTGAGGGTCGTGGCGTCGCTCTGGTGGTCCACCTCGAGGTGTATCCAGGATTCCACCAAGCCGCTCTGATGTTCCTCGCTGGCCGCATCCAGGTGCGCGATGCTGCCTTGTTTTTCACGCACCAGATACAGGATCGGGTGCACCGTGAGATGCACGCCAATACCGTTGCGGGTGAGTGTCATGATGGTGGTATCCACCAGAAACGGCATATCGCCGTTCACCATCTCGACGATGGTGTGCGGGCTCTTCCAGCCGTCCTTTTTCACGTTTGGGTTGTACACCCTTACCAGAGTCTCGCCGGCGGGACGTTGCTGGCCGAATTCCCAATGGCTGTGGGCAGCGCTGTACAGATATTGCGGTGTGTGCTGCAGCAGGTCTTCTTCGGCGATGTCGTCGTAATACTGCTGCAGGAAATTTTCGAAGGTGGAAGAGGCGTCTTGTTTCTTGCCGAGCGCGATGACTTTGTCGAGTTGCTTGTTCTTTGAATCGGTGCTACGTGGCGGCATGGCGGCGAGGGCCTTGCGGAGGTTATGAGTGGATGCGGCGTATTTTAACGCTTTTCCCCACGCAATTACCGCAGTCAGCACACCTGCAAAGCAAACCGTGGCTTGCGGCCGCCGTCGCTTGCGGAATCGTACCCAACGATTTACTGGGCTTTCTGCAGATCCGCAATCACCGCTGCCAGCCAGCGGCAGCCGGTTCCGCCGGTGATGCAGCGATGATCAAAGGTGACGGACAGCGGAATGCGCTTGTGCACCTCGATGCCGCCCATCACCGGCACCACGTCGTGGCGCACCCCGCCGATACCAAGGGCCGCTACCTGCGGCGGTACCATCAGCGGCGTGGCGTAGCGGCCGGCCATCATGCCGAAGTTGGAGAGCGTGATGGTCGGGTCCTTCATGTCGGCGGGCGTCACCGTGCGGCTGCGCGTCGCCTGCTTGATTCGGTTGAGCTCCTCGCGCAACTGCTGTGCATTTTTGGTGTCCACGTTGCGCAACACCGGCACGATCAGGCCGTCCGGCGTATCCACCGCCATGGCCACGTCCACGCGTTTATGGATAGTGCGCTCCAACTTGTCGCCGTCGTACCAGGCGTTCAGCTCCGGCTCGGTGCGGCAGCCCGCGACCATCGCCCGTAGGATGCGCACCGTGATGTCCTGGCCCGGCGCCCAGTTGTGGATGTCGGCGTCATCGAACAGCGTGCACCCCGCCACTTCGCTGCGAAACCTGCTCATGCTGGCGTGCATGGCGCGACGCGGACCGCGCAACGGCTCGGCGATTCCGTATTTGACGTCGCTACGATGCGGCGGTAGATCCCAGGCCGCTCCCGGCGCTGCTGTCGCAGCGCCCCTGCCTTCTCCCCCTGCGGGGACTTCCAAGGGTCGCGCGGCACTCGTACGTCCCTGTACATCGCGTGCCCCGCTTGCAGCAGCGCGTACATCATCCGCAGTAATGGTTTCGTTCTTGCCGGTAGCTTCGCACACGGCCAGGTCCACGCCCAGTTGCTTGGCGAGGATGCGCACCGAGGGCAGCGCCTTCACGTGCACCGGCGCTTTCTTCAGCTTCTTGCGGATGATGGCAGTTTCTTCCAGCACCGCGCTGCTGGTGGGCATGTTGCCGACCACTGTGCCGCTGTCCTCTGCGATCGGTTCCATTTTCTTTGCCGCGGTCGGAGCTTTGGCCGGCACCGCGACAGTTTTTGCCGCTGTACTTCCGCCGTCAATGTCGAATTCCACCAGCGGTGCGTGGGTGGGAATAATATCACCGGCTTTGCCGTGCAGTTTCACGATCTTGCCGGCCCACGGGGAGGGCACGTCCACCACCGCTTTCGCGGTTTCCACCGACAGGAGCGGCTGATCCACCTTGACAGTGTCGCCTTCTTTCACCTGCCAGTTGACGATTTCGGCTTCCTGAAGTCCTTCGCCGAGATCGGGGAGATTGAAGGTTTTCATGCTCAAGCCTCCAGCACTTTTCTGATGCCCTTGATGACGCGCGCCACGCTCGGCATGTAATCATGTTCCAGCTTGAACAGCGGCATGGGAATATCGTAGCCAGTGACGCGCTCGATGGGCGCTTTCAATGAATAAATGCCTTTCTCGGCGACCGTGGCAGCCACTTCCGCGCCCACACCGCAGTTCCTCGGCGCTTCGTGGATGATGACGAGGCGCCCGGTCTTTTCCACAGATTCAAGAATGGTCTCGAAATCAATCGGGCTGACGGTCGCGAGATCAATCACCTCACAACCCACGCCTTCCTCGGCCAGTTTCGCAGCCGCCTGCAGGGTTTCGTGGATCATCGCGCCCCAGGATACCAGGGTCACGTCCGCGCCTTCGCGCAGCACGAAGCAGGTGTCGAGCGGCAGCGCTTCGCCGTTGTCCTCCACTTCCTGCTTGTTCAAGCGGTACAGACGGGTGGGTTCGAGAAACACCACCGGATCGGGATCGCGGATGGCGGCGAGCAACAGCCCGTAAGCGCGTGCCGGCGAGGAGGGCATCACGGTGCGGATGCCGGGCATGTGAGCGAACAATGCCTCGTTCGATTCCGAATGGTGCTCGGGTGCGTGGATGCCGCCGCCGGAAGGCGCGCGCAGCACCATGGGGACGTGCAAGCGGCCGCGGGTGCGGGTGCGCAAACGGCCCGCGTGATTGATCATCTGGTCCACGGCCGGATATATGAAACCGGAAAACTGGATTTCCGCGACCGGTTTCATGCCCATGGCCGCCATGCCGATGGACATGCCGGCAATCAGGGCTTCCGCAAGCGGGGTATCCATGACGCGATCCTTGCCGAAACGCTGCTGCAGGCCGTTGGTGGCGCGAAACACGCCGCCGTTCACGCCCACGTCTTCGCCCAGTACCACTACGGAAGGATCGTGTTCCAGTTCATACGCCATTGCCTGGGTGATGGCTTCCACCATGGCGAGCTTAGCCATGCGACTGGCCCTCCGCGACGGCGGCCTCACGCTGTGCCACCAGGCTCTCCGGCAGATTGCCGAACATGTAATCGAACATCGTTTCCAGCGGCGGTTTGCCAGCATCCTTGTATAACTGCACTTCCGCATCCACCTGCGCGGCGCATTCCGCCAAAAGTTTGTCTTCCTTCTTTTGATCCCAAGCGCCAATGTCCATGAGGTACTTGCGGATACGAATCAGCGGTTCCTTTTTCTTCGCATCTTCCACTTCGTCCTTGCCGCGGTAGCGCGTTGCGTCGTCGGCGGTGGTGTGGTCGCTGATGCGGTAGGTGAGCGCTTCAACGAGTGTCGGCCCCTTGCCGCTGCGCGCCTTGTCGAGCGCGTATTCCATGATGTCGCGCACCGCGATGATGTCGTTGCCGTCCACCTGGATGCCTTCAAAACCGCCGGCAATGGCTTTCTGCGCGAGCGTTTCGCAGCAGGTCTGGGCCGCGAGCGGTACCGAGATGGCCCATTTGTTGTTGGTGACCACGAACACCGCCGGCAACTGGTACGCGCCCGCGGCATTCAGAGATTCGTAGAAATCGCCCTGTGAGGTGCCGCCGTCGCCAATCACCGATACCGCCGCACGTTTTTCCTTGCGCAGCTTGAACGCAAGCGCCGCGCCGGCGGCGTGATGAAACTGCGTGGCAATGGGCACTGCCCAGGCGAAATCGTGCTTCGGCCCGGAGAAATTGTTGCCGCGCTCGTCGCCGCCCCAGAACAGCAGCACTTCGTGTGGTTTCACGCCACGCCAGAACTGCGCGCCGTATTCGCGGTACATGGGGAAGAACGCGTCTTCAGGCCGCATGGCGGCGCCGATGCCGACGTGCGTGGCCTCGTGGCCGAGGCTCGAGGCATAAGTGCCCAACTGGCCGGTGCGTTGCAAGGCGATGGCCTTGGTGTCGAATACCCGCACGAACGACATCGCGCGGTACATCTTGAGCAGTTCGTCGCGGCTCTCCGCGAACTTGGGCAACTGTTTCTGGGTGAGCTTGCCTTCGGGATCCAGGTATTGCTGGTACTTGATCTCGAAGCGGGCGACGGTCTTCAAAACGAGTCCTCCTCGAAGCGGGGAGAGGCCGGAAAGGCAGGAAATCACAGAAATCCCGCCGTCGGCGGGGTCGCCATTATACATGAGGCTCCCGGATGCATGCCTTGATCCAGCCGGTGTGCTGCGCTCGGCTACAATGACCGCAATACTTTCCAAGGGACCGGCCATGACCGCCAACAAACGCGAACTGGAACAGGGCATCCATACCGACTTGCGCAACCGGCTGACTTATTCCGGCTACCTGTGTCTGGAGCAGGTGCTGTCGGCCCAGAAACCCCTGAGCCGGCCGCCGCACCACGACGAGATGCTGTTCATCATCCAGCACCAGACTTCGGAGCTGTGGATCAAGCTCTTGTTGCACGAACTTGAAGCCGCCATCGGTCATGTGCAGCACGACAAGCTCGAGCCCTGCTTCAAAATTCTCGCGCGCGTGAAGCAGATACAGATGCAGCTCTTCAACCAGTGGGCGGTGCTCGAGACCCTGACGCCGACCGAATACGCCGAATTCAGAAACGTACTCGGTACCGCGTCCGGGTTCCAATCGGTGCAATACCGGGCGCTGGAATTCATGCTCGGCAACAAGTCCGCGGAGCTGCTGCGGGTGTACGAATACGATCCGCAGGCGCACGCATTTCTGGACAAGCTGCTCAAACGACCGAGTCTGTACGATGAATTCCTGCGCTATCTTGCGCGCCGCGGCCTGCCGGTGCCGAAGCAGCGCCTGGAGCGCGACTGGTCCGAACCCTACGAGCGCCATGCGGGCGTCACGGCGGTGTTCAAGAACATTTATGAAGATACCGCGCGCTGGTGGGACGCCTATGAGATGTGCGAAAAGCTGGTGGACGTGGAGGAATACTTTCAGCTCTGGCGCTTCCGCCACATGAAGACCGTGGAACGCATTATCGGCCACAAGCAAGGCACCGGCGGCTCCTCGGGCGTGGCTTTCCTGCGTAAGGCCCTGGACCTGACGTTCTTCCCCGAACTGATTGACGTGCGCACCGAAATCGGCGTCGTCAAATAAGCCGGCTGAGCGTTTGGGCCGGCTTCCGGCCGGGCGGTATAATCACAATTCCATTCGCGCATCCAGTGCGCGCCGTTTTGCCGCAGGAGGATAGATCATGAGCGCCCAGCCCAATGTCGGCATGAAACCTATGCAATTCGAGAACCCCATGGGGGTGGACGGTTTCGAGTTCGTGGAATTCGCCGCTCCCAACGCCAAATTGCTATACGACCTCTTCGGCCGGCTCGGCTTTGCGCCGGTGGCGCGTCACAAGCGCCGCAAGATCACTCTGTACCGCCAGGGTGACTGCAATTTCCTGGTGAACGAGGAGCCGGATTCGTTCGCCAGCGATTTCGTCGCCAAGCACGGTCCCTGCGCCTGCGGTTTCGCCATCCGTTTCAGCAAACCCGCCGCCTGGGTGCGCGATCAGGCGTTCACCAAGGGCGCCGAGAAGATTACCCGCAAGGAAACCAGCAAGGCTGTGAACGTGCCCGTCATCAAGGGCATCGGCGGCAGCATGCTGTATCTGGTGGACCGTTACGGCGCGAAAGGCGAAATCTATGACACCGAATTCGAGTATCTGCCCGGCGTGGAGCGGCATCCGAAAGGGTTCGGCCTTACCTTCATTGATCACCTGACTCACAATCTGTATTTCGGCAACATGGAAAAGTGCGCCGATTTCTATCAGAAGTTGTTCAACTTTCGCGAAATCCGCTACTTCGACATCAAGGGTGCTCGCACCGGCCTGGTGTCCAAGGCCATGACCGCGCCGGACGGCATGGTGCGCATCCCGCTCAATGAATCCTCGGACCAGAAAAGCCAGATCAACGAATACCTGGACGAATACAAGGGCGAGGGCATCCAGCACATCGCGCTGTTCACCGACGATATCTATGCGACCGTGGAAGCCATGCGCGCGAAACAGGTTGAATTCCTGGATACGCCGGATGCCTATTATGAAATCATTGATGAGCGTGTGCCCAACCACGGCGAAAACCTGGCGCGCATGCAGAACAACAAGATTCTGATTGACGCGGATGATGAAACGAAACAGAAGTTGTTGCTGCAGATCTTTACCCAGAACTGCATCGGCCCGATCTTCTTCGAGATCATCCAGCGCAAGGGCAACGAAGGTTTCGGCAATGGCAATTTTACCGCGCTGTTCGAGGCCATCGAGCGCGACCAGATGAAGCGTGGAGTGTTGTAATTACACGGTGGAATTAATACCGTTCGCCCTGAGCGTAGCGCCGAAGGCGCGTAGTCGAAGGGCTCTTGATGGGGCGCCAGGATGGCCTTTACTTTGTATATCCTTAAGTGTGCGGATGGAACGTTTTATATCGGTCATACGGATAACCTGGACCGGCGCTTGCAACAGCATGAACAAGGCAAAACAGATGCCTATACTGCAAGTCGCCGTCCGCTGAAATTGGTTCATGCTGAAGAGTTTGAATCGCGCATCGAAGCGTTGACCATGGAGAGAAAGCTCAAAGGCTGGAGCCGGGCCAAGAAACAAGCCTATATGACAGGTAATTGGCAAACGGTAAGCGGGTTGGCAAAAGGTAAACATAGGCATCAACGTGAGTCATAAGACACTTCGACTTCGCCGCTACGCGGCTACGCTCAGCGCGAACGGAACAAAACCGAAAGGCATTTGCCTGTGAATCGAGAGAGCAAGACAAACCAACCCGAGACGACTGCGACGATGGGAAAATACCAGTCCGGTTTCGGCAACGAGTTTTCCACCGAGGCGCTGCCGGGCGCGCTGCCGGTCGGCCAGAACTCGCCGCAAAAGGTTCCCTACGATCTGTACGCTGAGCAGTTCTCCGGCACCAGTTTCACCGCGCCGCGCGCCGCCAACCGCCGCAGTTGGCTGTACCGCATACGTCCAGCCGCGGTGCACAAACCTTTCAAGCCGCTGTCGGAAGAGCGCTTCCATAACCGTTTCGACGAACAACTGGTGACACCCAACCAGCTACGCTGGAATCCGTTTCCGCTGCCTACGAAACCCACCGATTTCCTGGATGGTCTGTTCACGCTGGCAGGCAACGGCAGCGCGGCCGTGCAGACAGGTTGCGGCATACACATCTACTGCGCCAACCGTTCCATGCAGGGACGGTTCTTCTATGACGCCGACGGCGAATTGATTATCGTGCCGCAGGAAGGCCGATTGCGGCTCGCCACGGAACTCGGGGTACTCAACATCGCACCGCTGGAAATCGCGGTGATTCCGCGCGGCACGCGCTTTCGCGTGGAGCTGCTGGATGAAGCCGCGCGCGGCTACGTGGGTGAAAATTTCGGTGCGCCGCTGCGCCTGCCGGAGCTTGGCCCCATCGGTTCCAATTCCCTCGCCAATACGCGTGATTTCCTCTATTCGGTGGCGGCTTACGAGGACCTGGAAGGCAAGTTCGAACTCGTGACGAAGTTTCAGGGACAGTTATGGTCCGCTGAGATCCATCATTCACCCTTGGACGTGGTGGCTTGGCACGGCAATCACGCGCCGTATAAATATGACCTCACGCGTTTCAACACCATTGGCTCCATCAGCTACGATCACCCGGATCCGTCCATTTTTACGGTGCTGACCTCGCCCAGCGACACGCCCGGCACCGCCAACATGGACTTCGTGATTTTCCCGCCGCGCTGGCTGGTGGCGGAGCGCACTTTCCGTCCGCCCTGGTTCCACCGCAACGTGGCGAGTGAATTCATGGGTCTCATCACCGGCGTGTACGACGCGAAGGAAGGCGGCAAGGGTGGCGGTTTCTTGCCGGGCGGCATGAGCCTGCACAACTGCATGAGTGGCCACGGCCCGGACGCGGCGAGTTACGAGAAAGCCGTGGCGGCAGATACCACTCAGCCTTTGCATGTTAAGGACACCATGGCCTTCATGTTCGAGACGCGCTACGTCATTCATCCAACCATACTGGCGATGGAGGCCAAGGAATTGCAGTCTGATTACTGGCAGTGCTGGCAGGAGATCAAGAAGTACTTTGATCCACTAAAGAAATAGTGCTGCGTTCTGAGTGCTGAATGGCCACCTTTGGCGTCATTCCCGCCCCCGCCTTCGCGAGGGCAGGCCCCAGCGGGAATCCAGTCTTTCAAATCTCTGGACCCCCGCTTTCGCGAGAGTGACGGATAAAAAAGAGAATTTACCGCCAAAATTTTGTGGAGTTCAAAAAGAATGAAACTCGCCTCTCTCAAAAACGGCCGCGATGGCACGCTGATTGTCGTTGATAGAAAAATGGAACACGCAGTCGAGGTGCCGGGAATTGCGGTGACTATGCAGAAAGCCCTTGAGAATTGGTTTGCGGTGGAGCCAATACTGAGAATCGTATCGGGATCTATCAATGTACGCGGAATCGCTGATACATATATAAAAGGGTTGTCGGCAGACAAGCTAGTGCAGCATAAAATCATAAATGTCCCTCTTGTGGAAAAGAGAATGAAGACATTATCGAAAGTGCTCAAGGAAGGCGAAGTTAGCAATACGTTCGATTTGGACATTGATAAATTGGCCGCTGTGCTGCCACGCGCGCCACAGTTCGTGGACGGCAGCGCCTATCTCGCCCATGTGGAGCGGGTGCGCAAGGCGCGCGGTGCGGAGATGCCGCCGAGTTTTTTGACCGATCCCCTCATGTACCAGGCGGTGAGCGACGGTTTCCTGGCGCCGACCGAACCTATCCGCGTTGCCAGCGAAGACTACGGCATAGATTTCGAATCCGAAGTAGGCGTGGTGGTGGACGATGTGCCGATGGGCGTAACGCCCGAAGTCGCGGCGAAACATATCAAGCTGGTGCTGCTGATCAATGATGTGTCATTGCGCAACCTGATTCCCGCGGAACTGGGCAAAGGATTCGGCTTCCTGCAGAGCAAGCCGCGCTCGGCCCTGTCGCCCATCGCGGTCACACCGGACGAGCTGGGTGATGCCTGGAAAGACGGCAAGGTTCATCTGCCGCTGGTGACGCATTTGAACGGCAAGCTGTTCGGCGAGCCGAACGCTGGCGTGGACATGCAGTTCAACTTCCCGCAATTGATCGCGCATGCCGCCAAGACCCGGCCGCTCGCGGCCGGGACCATCGTCGGCTCCGGCACTATCGCCAATCAGGATGAATCCAAGGGATCGTCGTGTCTTGCCGAAAAGCGTGTGCTGGAAATCATCAGAAATGGCAAGGCCGTGACACCCTTCATGAAATTCGGCGACCATGTGCGCATCGAGATGTTTGACAACAACGGCGCTTCCATCTTTGGCGCCATCGAGCAAACAGTCGAAAAATGCCAATAATGTCGGTTGGGATAAGGTCTCCTGAATCCCAACATCTCATTTTCGTTGGGGTTCGGTTCGCTCACCGCAACCTACAATTCTTTAATCCCCTCGCCCCTTGTGGGAGAGGGTGAGGGTGAGGGGTAAGTCTATGGAGCTTTATACCTATTTCCGTTCCTCCGCCGCCTACCGGGTGCGCATCGCACTCAATCTGAAAGGACTGAATGCGGGTTACCGTTATGTGCATCTGGTCAAAGACGGCGGACAGCAACACAAACAGGAATATCTGGCGGTCAATCCACAGGGACTCGTGCCGGCGCTGGTTGATAACGGCCATGTGCTCACGCAATCGCTCGCCATCATCGAATATCTGGAAGAAACCCATCCCCAACCGCCGCTGTTGCCAAAAGACGCGCTCGGCCGCGTACGGGTGCGGGCACTAGCGCAGGTGGTCGCCTGCGACATCCATCCGATGAACAACCAGCGGATTCTGAAATACCTGGAAAAGGAATTCGGCGCGGACGAAACAGCGCGCAACCAATGGTACCGCCACTGGATTATCGAAGGGTTCACTGCGCTAGAAAAATTGCTGACGAACAATCCTGCTCCCGGTCGGTTCTGTCACGGTGACCAGCCGACGATGGCCGACATCTGTCTCGTGCCACAAGTCTTCAATGCGAACCGCTTTGAAGTAGACCTGACGGCATTTCAAAACATCCAGCGCATCAACGACCACAGTCTGACGCTGAGAGCTTTCGCCGATGCCGCACCGGCGAATCAGGCGGACGCGACCTAGAAAGTAGGGGAGGCGTGAGGTGTAAGGGGCAAGCAATGAACCTTATGCTTGCGTCGCCTCGTGGTCTATGCGGAACAACGGCAGACCCTCGGTCGTCCAGCGGCGGTTGTTTTCCACCAAACCGTAGAGCCATTCGGCACGGCCGGCGATGTTGCCACTAACATCCTGCCAGTTGATCTCGTTCTCGCGCACGGCGGGCGTGGTGCCGTTACCTCTTTCCAGCCGTGCGGCTTCCATCTGCCATTTGAGAGCGAAATAACGCGCGGCTTCGCGGCAGCTGCGTGCTGCGCTTGCTTCCGCGTGGTCCGTGGGCACCACGCCGGTAATCACCCAGAGTTTCGGGCGTTCGCCGTGCTTGGGCCACACGCGCCCGAGCATGGCGCGGTGCGGTACGATCCAAAGCCACTCACCGGTGATGTCTGTGTCAAATACTTGCAGCCTGCGCAGGTAATCGGCCACCTGCTGTTGCTGCTGCTTGTGCCACTCGGCAAATGCCGCTTCGTCAAAAGGTTGGGGAGAAGACATTGGGAACCTCGTGGTATTGGATTCGGTAATTTTACGGGAGATGCGGCCTGGCGAGATAGTCCCGGCTCTGCATTTCCACAAGGCGGCTCGCGGTGCGCCGGAATTCGAGCGTCAAGCGCTTGCCGGTGTACAGATGTTCCAGCGGAACGGCAGCGGACACCGCAAGTTTCACGCGCCGGTCGTAGAACTCATCCACCAGCGCCACGAAACGGCGGGCTTCATCTTCCAGGTCAGTATCGAGCTGCGGAATGCCGGAAATAAGTACGGTGTGATAGCTGCGGGCAATCTCGATGTAATCCAGTTGGCTGCGGGGGCCGGCGCAGATGTCAGCGAAGCCGAACCACGCCACGCCGTCGGCGTGGCGTTTCACGGAAATTTCGCGGCCATTGATGGCCAGAGGCTCAGCACTGGCATGCACGCCGCCAGACAGATGCTCGAAAAAATCTTGCAGATGGGCATCCGCCCCGGCGCCAGCCGGCACGTAGAACAACCGGGTTTTTTCCAGATGCCGCAAGCGGTAGTCGTTGCTGCCGTCCACGTTCAGGACGTGCGTATGCTGCTTCAGCAATTTGATAGCGGGCAGAAATTGTTCCCGCTGCAGACCGTCCTTGTACAGCTTGTCCGGGGGAATATTTGAGGTCGCTACCAGAGTCACGCCGTCTTCGAAAAGGTAAGCCAGCAGCCGGCCCAGCAGCATGGCGTCGGCGATGTCGGAGACGAAGAACTCGTCAAAACACAAAACCCGTGCCCGTTCGCTGAACTGTTGTGCCACGATCCTGAGCGGGTCTTCCTGATCAGGCAGCGCCGTGAGCTGTGCATGTACCTGCTGCATGAAACGATGGAAATGCAGCCGGGATTTTTCCACGAATGGCAGGCATTCGTAAAAACAGTCCATCAAGTATGTCTTGCCGCGGCCAACATTGCCCCATAGATACAGGCCTTTCAGCGGCGGCTGAGCCTGTTTCAAGAGGCGCCGCCAGCCGGACAGCGGTGGACGTTGCAGCAGATGATGATAAAGAAGATCGAGCGCCGCCACGGTACGAGCCTGGGCGGCATCCTTCACGAAACCAGGCTTGGCGAGGTCCGCTTCGTAGCGCTGTTTTGGGCTCAGCGGTGTGTGTGCATCATTCATGATATTTGGCGATAGCTATTTTTGTGGGAGCGGCGATATTCGCCGCGATTCTTGGGGATCAGAATCGCAACGGGGACCGTCGCTCCTGCAATCTGATTGCTTGGTTGCTGTCTCTATCAATCAGTTTGTAGTTCTGGCAGGTTCTTGTACTGTTCCAGCGCCTGCGGATTGGCGAGCGCGTCGGTGTTTTTCACCGGCCGGCCATGGATCACGTTGCGTACCGCGAGTTCGGTGATCTTGCCGCTGATGGTGCGCGGGATGTCAGTGATGGCAATGATCTTAGCCGGCACGTGCCGGGGCGAAGTGTTGTCACGGATCACGCTGCGAATTTTCTTGACCAGCGCCTCGTCCAGTTGTATTCCTTCCCGCAGGCGCACGAACAGAATCACGCGCACATCGCCCTGCCAGTCCTGGCCCACGGCCAGGCTCTCGACGATTTCCGGCAGCTTTTCCACCTGTCGGTAGATTTCCGCGGTGCCGATGCGCACGCCGCCGGGGTTGAGCGTGGCGTCCGAGCGGCCGTAGATGACGAGCCCGTCGCGCTCGGTCAACTCCGCCCAGTCGCCGTGGCGCCAGACGTTGGGGAAATAATTGAAGTAGGCGTCGTGATATTTTTTGCCATCCGGGTCGTTCCAGAACCGCACCGGCATGGACGGGAAGGGCTTGACGCACACCAACTCGCCCGGCCGGCCGCGCAGCGGTTTGCCGTCCTCGTTCCATATCTCCACCGCCATGCCGAGTCCGCGGCATTGCAACTCGCCGGGATACACCGGCAAGAGCGGATTGCCGAGCGCAAAGCAGGAGATGATGTCGGTGCCGCCCGAGATGGATGACAGACAGACATCCGGCTTGATGTCGCGGTACACGTATTCGGAGTTTCCCGGCAAGAGCGGCGAGCCGGTGGAGGTGATGATGCGCAGCCTCTTGAGCGCATGCTTGGCACACGGCTTGATGCCAAACTTCTCTGCGGCGGACAGGTATTTCGCGCTGGTGCCGAAGATGCTCAAGCCTTCCTCGTCGGCGATGCGCCACAGGATGTCGTGCTGCGGATGGAACGCTGAGCCGTCATAGAGCAGCAGCGTCGCGCCCACCGCCAAGCTCGATACCAGCCAGTTCCACATCATCCAGCCGCAGGTAGTGAAATAAAAAATCACATCCTCGCGTTTCAGATCGGTGTGCAATACCAATTCTTTCAGATGCTGGATGAGTGTGCCGCCGGCACCATGTACGATGCACTTGGGAACGCCGGTGGTGCCAGAGCTGTACATGATGTACACCGGATGATCGAAGGGCAGTTGCGCAAATTCGATCTCTTTAGCGTCGGTCAGATAGTCACGCCAATGCACCGCGTCGGGTACATTTCCAATGTCAGGTTTTGGATTTTCGTACGGCACCACCACCACACGCTCAACCGACGGCAATTTCTCCAGCACGCCGCGGATGCGATCCAGCGAATCAACCGTCTTGCCGGCGTAGAAATAGCCGTCGCAGGTAAATAATACTTTTGGTTCGATCTGGCCGAAGCGGTCCAGCACGCCATTGATGCCGAAATCCGGCGAGCAAGATGACCAGATGGCGCCGAGGCTGGTGGCCGCGAGCATGGCGATGATGGTTTCCGGGCGATTGGGCATGAAGCCCGCCACCCGGTCGCCGGTTTTGACGCCGGATTTCTTCAGCGCATCCGCGAGTGCCGCCACTTGGCGATAGAGTTCCCGGTAGCTGAGCGCAATGCGTTTGTCATCGTGCTCGCAACGGAATATCAGCGCCGGATGTTCATCGCGATAACGCAGCAGGTTTTCGGCAAAATTGAGGCGCGCGCCGGTGAACCACTTGGCGCCCGGCATCTTGTCGCCGTCCATGAGCACGCTGTCCCAGGTTTGGCTGGCCTTGACGCCACAAAAGGCCCAGACCTGCGGCCAAAACCGTTCCGGGTGCTCGATGGACCAGCGGTACAGTGCCGCATAGCTTTGGACATGCGGGTCGCACTGGCGTTGCACGTGCTCCAGGAAGCGCGTCATGTTGGCGCGCTCGATGACGCCTTGGCTGGGGGTCCAGAGCGGTTGAGTCATTGCCGATTCCAGAACGGAAAGTATGCTGCGAATTATCGCAGGTTTTGCGCGGCTTTCAGCTGCGCGGAAGCGGCGCGCTCGTTGCCCCGCGGTCCCTCAAGCGCCTCGGTCGCTGGTGACGTGGCATCCACTGCGCACCGCAAGGCGAGACACTTCAGGGGCAGATGGGTTATCGTGCGCGCCATCCCCGGCGGGAATACCGGTGGATTGGAGCCCGTCGGTGGACGGGAATGCAGTACTCCGGCAATTGGGAGAAGACCTCGTGAGAACACAACCGCTCACCGGCGCCATGTCGCTCAGCGAATTTACCATCCGTGGCCTGATCATCGGCGTGATCATCACCGTGGTATTCACGGCGGCGAATGTCTATTTCGGCCTCAAAGCCGGTCTGACGTTTTCCACCTCGATTCCAGCCGCGGTCATCTCGATGGCAATCCTGCGCGGTTTCGGCAACGCGACCATGCAGGAGAACAACATCGTGCAGACCGTCGCCTCGGCCGCTGGCACGCTGTCCTCGATCATTTTCGTGATGCCAGGTCTCATCATCGTCGGCTGGTGGACCGGTTTTCCGTTCTGGATGTCGTTTGGCATCTGCGCCACCGGTGGCATCCTGGGCGTGATGTACACCATCCCGCTGCGGCGCGCACTGGTGACCAATTCCGATTTGCCGTATCCCGAAGGTGTGGCCTGCGCGGAAGTGCTCAAGGTCGGCTCGAACCCGGCCTCCAAAGCCGCCGCCGAATCCGTCGAAACTGGCGGAGCAGGGTTGAAATCGGTGCTGGTCGGCGCGATCGTGTCCGCGGTGTTCTATGTGATCGTGCAGACCAGGATTTTCACCAGCGATGTGGCGCAGTATTTCCGATTCGGCGGCGACAAGAGTCCGGCTACCGGTTTTGACTTCAGCTTGTCGTTCGCGTTGTTCGCCATCGGCCATCTGGTCGGGTTGTGGGTGGGCGTCGCGATGCTGGTGGGCGCGTTTATTGGCTGGGGTTGGGCGGTGCCGCATTTCACGCTGCTGCATCCGCTGGCGGGCGCAGCATCCGATGTGGCGCAAGGCGCGTGGTCACACTACGTACGTTTCGTCGGTGCCGGCACCATCGGCGTCGCCGCCGTCTGGACGCTGGCCACGCTGGTCAAGCCCGTAATCGGCGGACTCGCCAGCGCCATGGCCGCCGCGCGTGTGCGCAAGGCCGGACAGGCTGACACGTTGCCGCGCACCGAGCGTGACATCCCCATCGGCATGGTTGGTCTGGTGTCGCTCGCCTGCCTGATTCCGGTGGCGTATCTGTTGTGGCATTTCAGTGTCATCAGCGGTCTGGGTTCGCATGCGCTGCTGCTCACGATCGGTGGCGTGGTGTTCGTGGTGATTTTGAGCTTCCTGGTGTCGGCGGTGTGCGGCTACATGGCCGGATTGATTGGTTCCTCCAACAGTCCCTTGTCGGGTGTCGGCATTCTGGTAGTGGTGATCGCCGCGCTGCTACTGGTGCTCGGCGTGAAATCGCTGCTGCCGCCTGAAGCGGGCAAAGCATTGGTCGCGTTTGCGTTGTTCATCACTTCGATCGTGTTCGCGGTCGCGTCCATCGCCAACAACAATTTGCAGGATCTTAAAACCGGCCAACTGGTAGATGCGACGCCATCGAAACAGCAATGGGCGCTGGTGATCGGCGTGATTGCGGGCGCACTCATCATTCCGCCGGTGCTCGATCTTCTGTATCACGCTTACGGATTCCTGGGCACGCCCGGCGCGAACCCGGCGCACGCGTTGCCCGCGCCACAGGCCGGACTGATCTCGGCGCTCGCGCAAGGCGTCATCCAGAACAACATAGACTGGACGCTGATCGGCATCGGCGGCATCATCGGTGTTGCCAGCATCGTGCTGGATGAAGTCCTGCACCGGACGACGAAATCGGTGCGCCTGCCGCCGCTTGCGGTGGGCCTCGGGATTTACTTACCGACCTCGACCACGCTGATGGTGGTGGTGGGCGCCATCGTCGGCTCATGGTTCAACCACCGCGCCGATCGTGCGCCCAAACCCGAGGCCACCAAGCAGCTCGGCACGCTGCTTGCCTCCGGTCTGATCGTGGGCGAAAGTCTGCTGGGCGTGGTGATTGCGGCCATCGTGGCATTCTCAGGCAATGCCTCACCGCTCGCGCTGGTGGGACCGCGCTTCGACACCGCCGCCCTCTGGATCGGCGGCATCTTGTTCGTGGTGACGATTGTTGTGCTGTACCGCTGGATCGCGCGGCTCGCGCGGAATTAAGCACGCGGTTGCCGCGAGTGTGCGGTGATTGTCTGGCCACTAATCGTAATGCGTCCACAGTCGCAATACTTTAACGATCTGCTCGTCTCTTAAGACTTGGTACACGAGGCGGTGCTGGATGTTGATTCGCCTGGAATAGGCACCGGCCAGATCGCCCACCAGCTTTTCGTAGGGTGGCGGATTCTGAAAGGGGTTGACCTGGATTATCCCAAGCAGGGTTTGAGCTTTGTCTTTCAGACCTGCGGATGCCAGCTTGCGTGCGTCTTTCTGGGCCTGTTTGGAATAGACAATGCGCCAAGTCACCAACCGGGTTCCTGCGTGCAGGCATCAACCGGCTCTGCCATCCCGGCCTTGATGGACTCGCGCATTCCCGGAATGGACAGCAGAAAAAGGGTTTCCTGAATGGCCGTCCAATCTTCGGCCGAAACCAGCACCGCATTATTCCGCTTCCCGGAAATCATGATGGGCTCATGCGATTCACTGGCTTGGTCGAGGAGCCTGTAGAGATTGGCGCGTGCTTCGCTGGCGGTCAGATTGGTCATGGGGAACTCCTTGGGGAGATGCTCATAGCGTACGCCATCACGTACGCGATTGCAACTTGGTTTCCAAGGACGCCCCAGCTTCGCTGTCCGCCAGAACCGAGGAAATTATTTGCCGATTTTGTCCAATTCCTTTTCCAGTTCCGGCAATACCTGGAACAAATCGCCCACCAGTCCGATGTCGGCGATCTGGAAGATCGGCGCATCCGGATCCTTGTTGATGGCGACGATGGTGCGTGCATCCTTGATGCCGGTGAGGTGCTGGATGGCGCCGGATATGCCCACTGCTACGTACAACTCCGGCGCGATGATCTTGCCGGTCTGGCCCACTTGCAGGTCGTTGGGCACGAAGCCCGCGTCCACCGCGGCGCGCGAAGCACCCACGGCCGCGCCGAGTTTGTCGGCCAGTTTGTAGATGACGGCAAAGTTTTCCTTGCTGCCCACACCGCGGCCACCGGATACCACGCGCGGCGCCGATTGCAGATCGGGCCGGTCGCTTTTCTGGGCCTTGAGCTCCACGAAACGCGTGTGCGTAGGAATTACCGCATCGGTCGTCACCGACGTAATTTCCGCCGCGCCGCCGCTGCCGCATTCCTGCCACGACGCCGTGCGCACGGTAGCGAGTATGCAAGGTGAAGCGGGTGCCTTCACGGTAACGATGGCATTGCCCGCATACATGGGCCGCTCGAACGTCGTGGCGTCAATCACCTTCATCACGTCGCTGACCTGCTGCACGCCCAGCAATGCCGCGGCGCGCGGCAGCACGTCCTTGCCGAAGGTGGTGGAGGGCGCAAGCACGTGGCTGTAATCTTTCGCCAGCTTGGCGATTTGCGGCGCGAGAACGGCGGCGAGCTGATGTGCATTTTCCGCGCGCTCCACTTTCAGCACGCGCTTCACGCCCTTCAGTTTCGCGGCTGCCGCTGCGATAATCGAGGCATCCGCAGCAAATGCGGTTACGTCAATTTCACCGCCGATGGCAAGTGCGCAGCTCACCGCACGCGCGGTGGACGCATTGAGCTTTTTGCCGTCGTGCTCAGCAATGACCAGAATTCTGCCCATTACAGCACCCCCCGTTCTTTCAGTGCGGCAATGAGCGCTGGCACGTCAGTCACTTTCTTGCCGCCCACGCGCTGTGGCGGTGGTGCGTATTTTGTGGTTTCCAGCTTCGGCGCAGCGGTCACGCCGAGCTCTGCCAGTTTCAGGCTCTGTAGTGGCTTGCTGCGGGCCTTCATGATATCCGGCATCTTCACGAAGCGCGGCGTGTTGAGCCGCAGGTCCGTGGTGACGACCGCCGGCAGGTCCACGGATATGGTCTCCAGCCCCGCGTCCACTTCGCGTGTGACATTCAAACTCTTGTCCTTCCATTCCATTTTTGAAGCGAACGTTGCCTGCGGACGGTCCCAGAGCGCTGCGAGCATCTGGCCAGTCTGATTAAAATCATCGTCAATGGCCTGTTTGCCGAGAATCACCAGATCGGCGTTTTCACGCTTCGCTAGTTCGTGGAAGATTCGCGCCGCCATCAGCGGTTGAATGGCGTCGGCCGTTTCCACTAGAATGGCGCGGTCCGCACCCATGGCAAGCGCCGTGCGCAGTTGCTGCTGCACCTCCGCTGGCCCAATGCTCACCGCGATGACTTCGGCCTGAACGCCCTTATCGCGGATACGCAGAGCTTCTTCCAGCGCGATTTCGTCGAAGGGATTGATGCCCATCTTCACGCCGTCGGTGACGACGCCGGTACCATCCTTTTTCACCTGCACGCGCACGGCGAAGTCAACGACGCGTTTGATGCCGACCAGTATTTTCAATCTGTTATCCTTAGAGCTATCTATGCGAGGTACATTAAATGGCGAAGGCGCTCATATTAAGTTCGGATCCATTTTCCTTTGGAAGAATTGAATACATACTTGAGCACACGGTTGCTACAGATACGGCAATGCGGAATCAAGAAACCAGTGACATGATCACCGCAAATAAATTTATGTACGGGACACTTATATTTTCCACCACCTGACAAAAATCCCTCGCTTTTAACGCGTTTGCAGATCTTACAGATGAAATCACTTTTAGCCATGGTGCAACTCGATATGCAAGCACCGCCTTCGGAGCTTATCCCACTTGATGGTCAAGCGTTACTTTTTCTTTTCTTCTTCACTTGGATTGTTATGGTTTTGTCCGTTTTTGATATACAAAGTTGCAAGTACAAATCCTGCTATAGCACCAATAATAATGCCGATGAGCAAATAGTTGAATGATCGTTCAGCCGCTGGCACCAGTAGCGAATCAAGGCCTTGCAAGTTTGTACCACGGGTAATAACTGTATAAAACGGCAATTGACCAACGACGAATACTGATGGTCGTAATAGGAAACCAATTAGCCCACCAAAAAATATACCGCAGCACGTAATGAGACCAATAATCGCTTGTTTGTCTTGATCTTGCATCTCAACCTCCTTTTGGCGGAAGTTCTAATATATAGATATGCATCATTTCAAAAGATCATGAGACGAGATTCCTTGTTACAACATATTTTCATATCGGACAATCATCACAGATTCTGATAATTCGGTCCACTGCCGCCTTCCGGCGTGGTCCAGAGGATGTTCTCGTAGGGATCTTTGATGTCGCAGGTCTTGCAGTGCACGCAGTTGGCGGCGTTGATCTGCAGGCGTTTCTTGCCATTTTCCTCCACCATCTCATAGACCTGCGCCGGACAGAAGCGGGTACAGGGATTGTTGTATTCGGTTACGCAACGGCCGATGCAGATATTCGTATCGGGGACCTTTAGATGTGCGGACTGGTGCTCGTCGTGGCTAGTGGCGGCGAAGAACACAGAAGATAGCCGATCCTTGGGCGGCAGCGTGCGCGTCACATAGTCTTCCGTACCCGCGCGATCCTCGGTGAGCGTGTGCAGGCTCTTCCAGTCTGCGTGATTTTTCAGGGTCCAGGGCAGCTTGCCGAAGGTGACGGTTTCCAGCGCGGCATTGAAGAGGCCAAACCATAATCCTTTGTGGAAGCCGGGCCGGACGTTGCGGACCTTGCGCAGTTCCTGTGCGGACGGCGAATTGCGCCAGAGCGCGTCAAAGCCTTTGCTCGTGCCGCGTTCCGCCAAATGCTCGGCGGCCAGCATTCCCGAGTGCAACGCCATGTGCGTGCCTTTAATTTTCGGTACGTTCATGGTACCGGCGGCATCGCCCACCAGCAGCGCGCCTGGCATTTCCAGTTTCGGCAGGGATTGCAGGCCGCCCTCGATGAGTGCGCGGCTGCCGGCGGAAAGAATCTCGCCGCCTTCCAGCAGCAGTTTCACGCTCGGGTGATGCTTGAATTGCTGAAACGCCTCGAAGGGTTTGAATTCCGGGCCTTCGTAATCCAGTCCGGCCACGAAACCCACGTACACGCGATCCTGGTCCAAGTGATACAGGAAACTGCCGCCATAGGTTTTGGAATCCAGCGGCCAGCCGACACTATGTTGCACGTAACCGGGCCTGACCCGTCCCGGCGGCAGTTGCCACAGCTCCTTGAAGCCGATGCCATAGGTCTGCGGTGAAGAATTGGCGTCAAGTTTGAATTCCCGGATGAGCTGCTTGCTGACGCTGCCGCGGCAACCTTCGGCCAGCACTGACACGTTGGCGTGGATATCTACGCCGGCGGCGAAGTTGGGTCCGGGCGTGCCGTCCTTGTTCAGGCCCATGTCACCGCAGCGCACGCCGATGACCTTGCCGTTCTCCATGAGCGGTGCGGCCGCGGGAAAACCGGGGAACACTTCCACGCCCAGGGCTTCGGCCTGTTGCGCCAGCCACGCGCACAGGCCGCCGAGCGAGATGATGAAGTTTCCTTGATTCTTCATCTGCGGCGGCGTCGGTAGGCGGATACGTCGCGTTTTGCTGAGAAACACGAATTCGTCCTTGGCCGCCGGCACGCAAATGGCGGGCGGCGTTTTGCGCCATTCGGGCAGCAGTTCGTCAAGCGCAGCGGGTTCCATAACGCAGCCGGACAAAATATGCGCGCCGACCTGTGAACCTTTCTCCAGCACGCACACGCGGATATTCGGTTTTCGCTGTTTCAGACGGATGGCGCAGGCGAGACCGGCCGGGCCGGCGCCCACCACCACCACGTCGTAAATCATGATTTCGCGCTGGGTTTGCATATTTAACTGTTGGGTATCGAGTAAGCAGCGCCTGCCAAGCACTGGTCGCATTTTAAATGATTCGGCATCTTTGTTGTTTAATTCCCCCTCGGATGCCGCCGAGCACCGGACCGAGTGAGGATAAGGCCGCGAAACGGGTGAAGCCAGGATGGCAAGCCTTCGCAGCGGTGCAGGGATGCACCGTCTGCGAAGCCCCGCAGGAGGGAGGAGCACAGGGCAGCCCGAAGGGTCGGCATCCGGGGGCGTCCTTTCTTTTCGGTCATTTTCTTTGGACGAGCAAAGAAAATAGACCCGTCGTGCGGGCGCGGAAGCCCGCGCTATTTCGGCTGCATTCTGATCGCGCCGTCCAGGCGGATGGTCTCACCGTTCAGCATCACGCTCTCGCAGATCTGCTGCACCAGTTGGGCATACTCCTCCGGTTTGCCGAGGCGCGAAGGGAAGGGTACCTGCGCACCGAGCGACTTCTGCACTTCCTCGGACATGCCGGCCATCATCGGCGTCCAGAAAATGCCGGGCGCGATGGTCATGACGCGAATGCAGAAGCGTGCGAATTCGCGCGCGATCGGCAACGTCATGCTCACGATGCCTCCTTTGGAAGCGGAATACGCGGCTTGGCCAATCTGTCCCTCGAACGCCGCCACCGACGCCGTGTTCACGATCACACCGCGCTCACCCTCGGCATTGGGCGCATTGTGCTGCATGACATTGGCGGCGGCCTTGATGAGATTGAAGGTGCCGATCAGGTTCACATGGATGGTCTTGGCGAAGAACTCCGTCGCCATCGGGCCTTCACGGCCGAGCGTGCGCCCGGCTCCCAAAACGCCCGCACAATTCACCACGAGCTGCAGACTCCCGAACGCGCCTTCTGCTTGCGCCAGGGCTGCCTGAACCTCACGTTCCGACGACACGTCGGTTTTGATGAACAATGCACTGCCGCCGAGCTTCTTCGCGGCTTCGGCGCCGTGCTGTTCGTTCACGTCCAGCATGGCGACCTTGCCACCGGCTTTCACGATGCGTTCGCAGGTGGCGAGGCCGAGACCAGAAACGCCGCCAGAGACGATGGCGCGGATGCCTTCAAATTTCATGGTGTGCTCCCATTATGTGGTTCAAGGAGGCTAAAAATCGGCCGTGCGACCACTTCTTCATAATTGCATTCAACGGGCCTTTATCAATGACAGTATCACTCAATTCCAGGGGCTCTATCAGCCGCTTGATCTGCGACTGATCGCACAGCTGCCGCAACTTTATTCTGGTCACCGAGATAGTAGTGCCTGATCGGCTTGAAGTGCTTGTCAAATTCGTACACCAGCGGAATGCCGGTGGGAATGTTGAGTGACACAATCTCATTGTCGCTCAGCTTGTCCATGTGTTTCACCAATGCGCGCAGTGAATTGCCGTGAGCGGCGATGATGATGCGCTTGCCGCTTTTCATGGCCGGCAGGATGTCGGACTCGTAGTAGGGTACGAAGCGCGCCACGGTGTCGGCCAGCGATTCGGTGGCGGGGCGCTCGGCAGGTCTCAGTCCGCTGTAGCGCGGATCGAAATTGGGATGGCGTGAATCGTTTTCGGCCAATGCCGGCGGCCGCACATCGTAACTGCGGCGCCAGAGTTTCACCTGATCTTCGCCGTATTTCTGCGCCGTTTCGGCCTTGTTCAGCCCCTGCAGGGCGCCGTAATGGCGCTCGTTCAGCCGCCAATCTTTCTCCACAGGAATCCACATCCGGTCCATGTCGTCCAGCACGATCCAGAGCGTGCGCACCGCGCGCTTGAGCAGCGAGGTGTAGGCCGTATCGAAGCTGAAACCCGCTGCCTTCAAAAGATGCGCGGCTTCATGCGCTTCGGCCACGCCTTCCGGCGCCAAGTCCACGTCGGTCCAGCCGGTGAAGCGGTTTTCCTTGTTCCACTGGCTCAGGCCGTGACGGAGCAGAACGAGTTTGGTCATGGAGTGTCCGGTTAGTGGTCTGTTATTTGTGCACCCTTTCCCCTTGTGGGAGAGGGTCGGGGTGAGGGGTATTTTACTCACCCTCATCCTAACCTTCTCCCATCAAGGGAGAAGGTATTCAAGGGTCAAGCTTCGTGGGAGGTCTGCAATTTCTGTTCCCGCTCGAAGCGCTCGATGGCAAACTGGATCAGCCGGTCAATGAGCTCCGTGTAGGAAATGCCGGATAAACTCCAGAGCCGCGGGTACATGCTGATCTTGGTAAAGCCGGGGATGGTGTTGATCTCATTCACCAGCAGAGTGCCGTCCGTTTTCAAGAACATATCCACGCGCCCCATGCCTTCACAGTTGAGCGTCTTGAAGGTTCGTATCGCGAGTTCCTGCACGCGCTTGACGGTATCCTCATCCAGCCTGGCCGGTGCTTCCAGCTTCGCACCGTGCTCATCAATGTATTTTGCTTCGTAGTCGTAGAACTCGTGGGTGGGAATGATTTCGCCCGGCACGGAAGCGATGGGTTCGTCGTTGCCGAGCACTGCGCATTCGATTTCGCGGCCCTGGATGGCTTCTTCCACGAGAATCTTGGTGTCGTAGTGAAAAGCATCTTTCACCGCTTTCTCGAAGCTGGTTTTGTCCTTTGCTTTGCTGATGCCCACAGAAGAACCGAGATTTGCCGGCTTCACGAATACCGGCATTCCCAGCGCGCGAGTAACGCTATCAAAATTCAGTTGTTCGTTCTGACGGAATACCAGGAACGTCGGTACCAGAATACCGGCTTCGCGCAGCAGGCGTTTCATCACGTCCTTATCCATGCCCACCGCGGAGCCGAGCACGCCCGCGCCCACGAACGGCACATTGGCGAGCTTGAGCAGGCCCTGGATGGTGCCGTCCTCGCCGAACGGACCGTGCACTATGGGAAACACCACATCCATCTTTTCATCGAGATGACCGCTGTTCAGGCTGGTGAGCCGGCCTTCGCTTTGCGGCACCAGCGCCACGCTTTCGCTGTTGGCCTTGTTGAGCGCAATGAGTTTCGGATTGCTGCTGTTCAGCAGGAATTGCGAAGGCTCGTTCATGAGCCAGCGGCCGGACTTGTCTATGCCTATGAGCACCGGCTCGTATTTCGATTTGTCAATCGCGTCAATAACGTTCTTCGCCGATAGCAACGAAATCTCGTGTTCGGCGGATTTGCCGCCGAAAAGAATCCCCACTCTGATTTTTTTCACTTGAATACTTCCAGAGTTTTGGCGTCACGTCGGCTATCGGACGGCACTCGCCCCAGTTTGCTGGCTGGTGTGCGCTGCAAAACAGAACTGATGAATTGGCCGGCGGCGAGCAGCTTAGCAATATCTACACCGGTTTCAATGCCCATGCCTTGCAGCATGAACAGTACATCCTCGGTGGCCACATTGCCGGTGGCGCCTTTGGCGTAGGGACAGCCGCCTAGACCCGAGATGGAGCTATCCACAATATTTACGCCCAATTCGAGGCAGGCATGGATGCTGGCCAAGGCCTGGCCATAGGTGTCGTGGAAATGCACTGCCAGTTTCTGCATCGGTACTTCGGCGGCGACCGCTTCCAGCATGCGCTGCGCCTTGAGCGGCGTGCCCACGCCGATGGTGTCGCCGAGTGAAATCTCGTAGCAGCCGAGGGCGGCGAGTTGCTTCGCCACCCGCGCCACCGCCTCGGGCGCAATCGATCCTTCATAAGGACAACCGATGACGGTGGAGATGTAGCCGCGCACGCGGACGCCGTGCTCGGCCGCCAACGTCATCACCGGCTTGAAGCGCTCGATGGATTCGGCGATGGAGCAGTTGATATTTTTCGCATTAAAGGTTTCAGAAGCCGCAGTGAAAATTGAAATTTCTTTCGCGCCCGCGGCCAGCGCGCGCTGCATGCCTTTTTCGTTCGGCACCAGCACTGGATAGGACACGCCGGGTTTCTTTTCGATGCCCTTGAAGACTTCTTCAGCATCGGCAAGCTGCGGAATCCATTTGGGGCTGACGAAACTCGTGGCTTCGATTGTGCGCAGTCCAGTGGCTGACAGCCGGTTGATGAACTCGATCTTCACCGCCGCCGGCACAATGGTTTTTTCGTTCTGCAGGCCATCGCGCGCACCGACCTCAACGATTTTCACTGATTTTGGAAAGCTGCTCATCAAGATGCCTTGGCTTTAGTCCTTCTCCCTCCGGGAGAAGGTGGGGATGAGGGGGATTTTAAGACACGCCCTCACTTTTTTCTCTCCCCCCTGAGAGGGAGAGCAAGGACGACGCTCATGCGTCATCTGTTTTTATGTCCACCAGCGGCGCTTCTGCATCCACCATGTCACCTTCCTTGCACAGCAACTTCTCGATGCTTCCGGCCACGCCGGCTTTCACGGTGTATTCCATCTTCATGCCTTCCAGCACCAGCAGTGCCTGACCGGGCAGCACATTATCGCCGGCCTTCACGTGCACCGCGACCACGCGGCCCGGCATGGGGCTGACGGGATGAGTCGAGGTGTCGGCCGCGCGCGCGGTCTTGGGCGCGAACGGCGAGGTCAGCGCAAGATTGAATGCTACTCCGTCCAGTGCTGTTTGAAATTCATCGCCGTGCCGTAGCACTTGAGCGCTATGCGCTTTGCCATTCAAATTGAATCGCCATTGGTGCCCATGCGGCCGCGCGTCCCGGACTTCATGGAGAGCGCTATCCATATGGAAACTGAAGGCGGAGGCGCTGCCGATGGCCCGGATCGTTTGCTCGCTGCCATTCGCGCTGCGGATCAGTAACCGCCGACCACCGGAGTGATCTAGCCGCCAGCCGTCCGCGCGCCAGGGCGTGCTTTGATCGTTGTGGCCATTCCGAATCTCGGCCGCCACCGCCGCAGCAATTGCAGCAGGTGTGGGAGCGGGACGCGTCAACAGCGTCTTGAGTTCGTGCTCGATGAAGCCGGTGTCGTAGCGGCCGGCGGCGAATTCCGGATGCTTGGCGATGCCGCGCAGCAGCGGCAGATTGGTGACCAGGCCGAACACCGCGGTATGCGCCAGAGCGGCACTCAGGCGTTCCACGGCTTCTGCGCGATCTTTGCCGGACACGCTGATCTTGGCGATCATCGGATCGTAGAACACGCCGATCTCGTCACCGCTGCGCACACCGGTGTCCACGCGCGCGAACGGCTGATCCGGCGTGGCGAACAACTCGATGCGGCCGGTCACCGGCAGGAAACCCTTGTCAGCGTTTTCCGCATACAGGCGCGTTTCGATGGCGTGGCCACGCTGCCTGATTTCATTCTGTGTGAGCGGCAATTTTTCACCGCTCGCCACGCGCAACTGCCATTCCACGAGGTCCAACCCGGTGGTTTCTTCGGTAATTGGATGCTCCACCTGCAAGCGCGTATTCATCTCCATGAAATGGAAAGACTTGTCCGCACCCACGATGAACTCGATGGTGCCGGCGTTCACATAGTTCACGGCTTTCGCGGCGGCTATGGCGGTGTCGCCCATCTTTTTGCGCAGTGCTTCGTCCAGAAACGGCGAGGGAGTTTCCTCGACGACTTTCTGGAAACGCCGCTGCAACGAACACTCGCGCTCGAACAGATGCACCACGTTGCCGTGGCTGTCGCCGAATACCTGGAACTCGATATGCCGGGGTTGCTGGATATATTTCTCCAGCAGCACATGCTCGTCGCCGAAAGCGTTCCTGGCTTCGCGCTTCGCAGTGGCCAGAGCTTCCTTGAATTCCCCGGCTGCCCGTACAACATGCATGCCTTTGCCGCCGCCACCCGCAGAGGGTTTGATCAGTACCGGAAAACCGACGCGCCGGGCTTCCGCCTCCAGCTTCTTGAGACTTTGATCTTCACCGTGGTAGCCGGGCGTTACCGGCACACCGGCTTTTTCCATCAGCGTTACCGCCGCGCTTTTCGAGGCCATCGCGTCCATGCTTTCCGGCGACGGCCCGATGAAAATCACGCCGGCCTTTTGACAACGGCGCGCAAATTCGCTGTTCTCCGAGAGGAAACCGTACCCCGGATGGATCGCCTCGGCGCCGGTTTGTTTTGCGGCAGTCAGAATGCGCTCCATGTTGAGATAGGAATCAGACGCCTTCGCCGGGCCAATGTGCATGGCCTCGTCCGCCATCTGCACGTGCAAAGCGTGCCGGTCCGCGTCGGAATACACCGCGACCGTCGCGATGCCGAGCCGCCGGCAGGTGCGGATAACGCGGCAGGCGATCTCGCCGCGGTTGGCGATGAGAATTTTTTTAAACATTACGTTGGTTTCAAGATCAGCAACTTAATTCTGTGATATCTATATAGAGCAGTGCCTAATTTATGTTCAGGTTCTTAAGCCTTTCTTTTTCTATTTTCCCAAGAGTTGGTTTACGATTCTTTTTTCTCATCGCTAATCTCCTTCCCAGTAATCCGCTGAGTAGGTTGGGGTGAGTCTTCGAACCCCAACATTCTTAAACTTGTTGGGGTTTGCTGCGCTCACCCCAACCTACATCATTTAAACCATTCAGGTTTGCGTTTCTCCAGAAAGGCGCTCAATCCTTCCTGGCCTTCCTTGGACACACGCAACTGGGCGATGAGTTGTGCGGTTTTCTGTTTCAGGGCACGGCGTGCGGAAACTGAAGCGGCGGCGTTTGCTGCGATCAGCTCCTTGCAGGCGCTGAGCGCCAACGGCCCGGCCTTGAGCAGCAATTCCACTTCCCTGGCTACTGCATCATCCAGCTTGTCGGCGGGCACGACCTCGTGTACCAGGCCGATATCTCGCGCGGTCTGCGCACTGATAGCGTCGGCAGTGAGGAAATGGCGCCGCGCCTGATGTGCGCCGATGGCAGCAATCACATACGGTGAGATCACCGAGGGCACCAGCCCGAGTTTTACTTCCGAAAGTGCAAACTTGGCCGTGTCGGCGGCAACGGCGATGTCGCAGCAGGCTACCAATCCCACGCCGCCGCCGTACACGGCGCCGTTGACGCGCGCGATGGTCGGTTTGCGAAGGTTGTTGAGCACGTCCATGAGCTCGGCCAGTTTCAGCGCATCTTCGAGGTTTTCTGCTTCGCTGAACTTCGCCATGGAGCGCATCCAGTTGAGATCCGCACCGGCAGAAAATGATTTTCCCGCTCCGGTCAGGATTACGATGCGAGTACTCGCGTCATTATTGAGCCGTAGCAGTTTTTGCGTGAGGTCGGCGATGAGTGCGTCGTCGAAGGCGTTGTGTTTCTCAGGACGGTTGAGTGTGAGCGTCGCCACGCCGCGGGGATCTGTTTGCAAGAGTACATTGTTGGTCATAGGGATATTGCCCTGTTTTAGGCCTATTTTCTCGTCATTCCGGCGAAAGTCGGAATCCAGTCAAAGAATCTCTGGGTAGAGATCGCGCCACTCAGGGTTTATCTTCTCTATCAGTTCCAGTTTCCAAGCTCGTTTCCATTCTTTGATGGCTTTCTCGCGGCTTATGACCGATTCCATCGTCTCGTGCTGCTCAAACCAAACCAGTGTATGGATGCCATAGCTCTTGGTAAAGGCTTCAACCGCCTCGTGCTTGTGTTCCCAGATTCGCTTCACCAGATTGGAAGTGACACCTGTATATAACGTTCCATTTCGGGCGCTAGCCAGGATATAAACACAAGGTTGCATAGCCCATTCTAGAACTGGATACCGGCTTTCGCCGGTATGACGGGAGAGAAATCTGGGCCTCAGTGTTCACCGAAATGACGGTGAAAGCAGGTCGAATACATCGTACATCGTCGTCACCCCGGCGGAGGCCGGGGTCCAGTCCAGATAAGGTCTCTCGGCCTGGCCGGGAGACGCACTTAAATCTACCAGGTTCAGGCTTTTCTCGATTGTGCTCCTGCATTTTCGGGACTTCCGCCTTTCAAGCGGGCTTCCTACCCTGCTTGAAAGACCGGGTATGTCCGTTCGCTGCTGTCGCCGCGAACCTCCGGGGTCACCGCCACTTCCACAATTACCTCTCCTGCAGTTTGGAGTTACATCCTGAACACGCCATAGCGGCCACCCGCTTCGGGCGGCGCGTTCTCGGCAGTGGCGAGCGCCAAGCCGAGCACGCGGCGGGTATCGGCGGGATCAATGATGCCGTCGTCCCACAGGCGCGCAGTGGCGTAGTACGGATGGCCCTGCGATTCGTATTGCTCGCGCAACGGCGCCTTGAAGGCTTCTTCCTCCTTCTCACTCCATTTGCCGCCTTTGGCTTCGATGCCGTCGCGCTTGACGGTGGCGAGCACCGAGGCGGCCTGCTCGCCGCCCATCACCGAGATGCGCGCGTTAGGCCACATCCACAGGAAACGCGCACCGTAGGCGCGGCCGCACATCGCATAGTTACCCGCGCCGAAACTGCCGCCGATGATGACAGTGAATTTCGGCACCGTGGCGCAGGCGACCGCCATCACCATTTTGGCGCCGTCCTTGGCGATGCCGCCGTGCTCGTATTTCTTGCCAACCATGAAGCCCATGATGTTCTGAAGGAACACCAGCGGGATGCGGCGCTGCTCGCAGAGCTCAATGAAGTGCGTGCCCTTGAGTGCGGATTCCGAAAACAGAATGCCGTTATTGGCGAGGATGCCGACGGGATAGCCGTAGAGGTGCGCAAAGCCGCACACCAGCGTCTTGCCGTAGAGCGCCTTGAATTCCTGGAATTCGGAACCGTCCGTGAGGCGCGCGATGATCTCGTGCACGTCGTATGGATAGCGTGTGTCCTGCGGCACGATGCCGTAGAGCTCGTCGGCGGGATAGCGCGGTTCGGTGCTTGCCTGTTTCGTGAGCCAGTTCGGGCGCTGATAATTCAGATGCGCGACGATGTCGCGTGCAATGCCTAAGGCGTGGGCGTCGTTGTCGGCCAGATGATCGGTGACGCCCGAGATCTTGCTATGTACTTCACCGCCGCCCAGAGTCTCCGCGTCCACCACCTCACCGGTCGCGGCTTTCACCAGCGGCGGTCCGCCGAGGAAGATCGTGCCCTGGTTGCGCACGATGATGGCTTCGTCGCACATGGCCGGCACGTAGGCGCCGCCGGCGGTGCAGGAGCCCATGACCACCGCGATCTGCGGGATGCGCTCGCGCGAGAGCCGCGCCTGGTTATAGAAGATGCGCCCGAAATGCTCCTTGTCCGGAAACACCTCGTCTTGCAGCGGCAGGAAGGCGCCGCCCGAATCCACCAGATAAATGCAGGGCAAGCGATTTTCCAGCGCGATTTCCTGTGCGCGCAGATGCTTTTTTACGGTAATCGGGAAATACGTGCCGCCTTTCACGGTGGCGTCGTTGGCGACCACCATGATCTCACGGCCATGTACACGGCCGATGCCGGTGATGAGTCCGGCGGCCGGCGCGTTGTCGTCGTAAATGCCGAAGGCTGCGAGTGGCGCAAGCTCCAGGAACGGCGAGCCGGAATCGAGCAGCGCCTCGATGCGTTCGCGTGGCAGGAGTTTGCCGCGATCCGTATGTTTCTTGCGCGCCTTGTCGTCGCCGCCGAGAGCTGCTTTTGCCAGTCTCTCGCGCAGATCTGCCACCAGCCTTTCCAGGTGCGTGCGGTTGGCGGAAAATTCTTTGCTGTTTCGGTCTATCGTGGATTTAAGAATCGGCATGTGCGGCCTTGTTAGTCGTGTTGTAAACCGGAGCGGCAGGGCAGGCTGCCGTCCCCGACTCAGCATATTTTAGCGCTGGAAACTGCCGTTTTCTGCTGCAGCAGGATGAATCAAATCCGCTCCAGCTTTTCGACGGTGCGCGCGTTTCTGAGATTGCCGGTGTTGAGCGTAGTGGCCGGCTCCAGCAACAACACCTGGCATTCCTCGTCGGCCGCGGGGCAGTGCTCCACGCCGCGCGGCACGATGATGAACTCGCCATCGCGGACCTCGATTTCGCGGTCGCGGAAACGCATGCGTAGCACGCCTTTCACCACCAGAAACAATTCGTCTTCGTTCTCGTGATGATGCCAGACGAATTCGCCCTTGAGCTTGACCAGTTTGACCTGCTGGCCGTTCAGTTCGCCGGCGATTTTCGGGCTCCAGCGCTCGCTAAAGGCGGCGAATTTCTGGGCGAGATTGACCTTGTCCATTTCCTGTCCTGCGGAGTGGAGCGAATCTTCGAACCCCAACTTCGCCATGTTGGCGCGCTTCGCTGGGCTCAGCCCAACCTGAGTTTTACTCAAACCATCGCAACCCAATTGATCGGGTTGATTCAGTCCGTGTCCGCAGGGTTCTTGTTGGAAAAACCGGCGAGCGTGTCCTTTTCGGACTGCGAGAGCGAATCGAACAGCCCCTGGGGGTTGGTGAATGAATCCACCAATTTGTAACTGCGCGTATGAAAATTCACCGCGAACTCAAAAAAGCCCGCAACCAGTATTTTGCCTGCATTAATGCTGAAAAAAGGTTTGGCACAGTAAACCAGCGGCGTGCTGCCCTGTGGGCGCAAACTGTTAAAGCAGTAGGTTCCGGAGGGGAGCGTTGCGATACCGTGATTGGATGTCAGATAGATGTCATAGACTTGTCCGCTAGTGAGGTTTTTCACGGACATCTGACTGACAGGATACTGGGCGCTGTCCACGCGACCAACGTAGTCCATATCATTCAACACCACACCGATAACCAGCGCGCCGTTGTTGGAAGTGCCGGCTGGTTCGCCATCGGTAGAGGCGCAGCCAGCAAAACAAATGAACATCACGCACGCAATCGCAAACAGGTATTTGGTGCGCATGAATTGTTCCTCCCTCTGTTAACCTTGTAAAGCGGGCTAAATCTCCGAATCCCGACATCGCTCTACTGTTGGGCTTCGCTGTGCTCATCCCAACCTACATCACTTCAGAGCATTTCGATCGCAATCGCCGTGGCTTCGCCGCCGCCGATGCATAGCGAGGCAATGCCGCGCTTGAGTTTACGCTCTTTGAGGGCGTGGAGCAGGGTGACCATGAGGCGCGCGCCGCTGCAACCTATGGGGTGCCCCAAGGCGCAGGCACCGCCGTTCACGTTCACCTTGGCGTGCGGCAGATGTAACTCTTTCATGGCCGCCATGGCGACCACGGCGAAGGCTTCGTTGATCTCGTAGAGGTCCACGTCTTTTTCCGACCAACCGAGTTTCTTCTGTAATTTATCAATGGCACCCACCGGCGCGGTGGTGAACCAGGCAGGTTCCTGCGCAAAGCTCGCGTGCCCGAGGATGCGCGCCAGCGGTTTCAAACCGCGTTTCTTCGCTTCGCTCTCGCGCATCAGCATCAGCGCCGCTGCGCCATCGGATATGGATGAGGAGCTGGCCGCGGTCACCGTGCCGCCATCTTTCTTGAATGCGGGCTTGAGCGTGGGAATCTTGCCGATGTCGCAGCGGCCGGGCTCCTCGTCGGTATCCACCACGCGCTCGCCCTTGCGGTCCTTGACCATGACCGGCGCGACCTCGGCCTTGAACGTGCCGGCCTTGACCGCGTGCTGGGCGCGCTTCACCGATTCGATGGCAAAGGCGTCCTGTTGCTCGCGGGTGAAATGGAATTTCTCAGCACACATTTCCCCGAACACACCCATCATCTGGCCATCGTAGGGATTCTGCAGACCGTCGAAGAACATGTGATCCAGAATCTGCTGATGCCCCATGCGCAGGCCCGCGCGCGCGCCGGGAATGAGATAGGGTGCGTTGGTCATGGATTCCATGCCGCCCGCCAGCACAATACCGGCGGAACCGGCGGCAATCAGATCGTGGGCCATCATCACGGCCTTCATGCCAGAGCCGCAGACTTTATTGATCGTGGTGCAACCCACGGATTTCGGAATGCCAGCGCCCAGTGAAGCCTGGCGCGCCGGCGCTTGGCCAAGACCAGCGGGCAGCACGCAGCCCATGATGACCTCGCCGATTTCTTCCGGTTTCACATGGGCGTCGGCTACGGCCGCCTGGATGGCGGCGGCGCCGAGTTGCGGCGCGCTCACCGGCGCGAACTGGCCTTGGAAGGAGCCGATGGCTGTGCGGCGGGCACTTAAAATGACTACGGGATCGTTTGGCATAAATAAACCTCTTCGAAACTAAAACGCAAGTGCTGAGTGCTGTGTGAGAAACCAAGATATTCTTGCGCGCAGCACGCAGTACTCAGCCCACAGCACTCATTTGCCGTTGAACAACCCCCTTCCAATCAACATCCGGCGAATCTCGTTAGTGCCGGCGCCGATGTCGTAGAGCTTGGCGTCGCGCAGCAGTCGGCCGGTAGGGTATTCGTTGATGTAGCCGTTGCCGCCCAGACTCTGGATGGCTTCCAGCGCTACCTGCACGGCGTTCTCGGAGGCGAACAGCAGTGCGGCGGCCGCGTCCTCGCGTGGATCCTCGCCGCGGTCGAAGCGCTCGCATACGCGGTAAGTGAGCGCGCGCGAGGCTTGCAAGGCAGTGAACATGTCGGCCAGCTTGGCCTGCATGATCTCGAACTCGCCGATGGGCTTGCCGAACTGCTTGCGCTCGCGCACATAAGGCAGCACCACGTCCAGCGCCGCCTGCATGATGCCGATGGGGCCGGCCGAGAGAATCAGCCGTTCCGAATCCAGACCGTGCATCAATATATAGACGCCTTCGTTCACCTTGCCGAGCACGTTGGCTTCGGGGATTTCGCAATCCTGGAACACCAACTCGCAGGTGTGGGAGCCGCGCATGCCGAGTTTGTCGAGCTTTTGTGCGGTCTTGAAGCCGCGCATGCCCTTCTCGATGATGAAAGCGGTGATGCATTTGGAATTCGCTTCCTTGCCGGCAGTGCGCATATACACGAGCAGCACGTCGGCTTCAGGGCCGTTGGTGATCCACATCTTGGAGCCGTTGGCGATCCACTTGCCGTCTTTCTTTACCGCGCGGCAGCTCATGGAACCCACCACGTCGGAACCGGCGCCCGGCTCGGACATGGCGAGCGCGCCGATCCATTCGCCACGGCACAGCTTCGGCACATATTTTTTACGTTGCACTTCGGTGGCGTGACCGAACACATTGCTGAGACAGAGGTTGGAATGCGCGGCGTAAGACAAACCTACCGAGGCGGACGCGCGGGAAATCTCTTCCATGGCAACCACATGCGCGAGATAACTCAGGCCCGCGCCGCCGTATTCGGCGGGAATGGTGATGCCGAGCAGCCCCAGCTCACCGAGTTTCTTCCACAGGTCGTGCGGGAATTCCGCGCGTTCGTCTATCTCGGCAGCGCGCGGTGCAATCTCGGCCTCGGCGAAGCGTCGCACCGTGTCGCGCAGCAGATCCAGTTCCTCGTTGATACTGGTGTTGATGGCAGTCAATTTATAATCTCCTGAACCTTATCCCTTCTCCCCCTCGTGGGAGAAGCAAGGATGAGGGGGTCTTTTCCCCTCACCCCTTTCAGGCTACGCATTCC
This sequence comes from Gammaproteobacteria bacterium, assembly GCA_049698775.1. Classification (GTDB taxonomy): domain Bacteria; phylum Pseudomonadota; class Gammaproteobacteria; order Natronospirales; family REEB76; genus REEB76. Next base: position 7,648 of record JBAVYM010000053.1, on the reverse strand, counting down.
TGCTTCGCCTGAAAGTCCAGGGCTGCCATCCGTGGCAACCCGCTCGCTGCTTCGCATCCCCCCTCTCCCTCGAGGGGAGAGGGGGCAATTCTTAATGTCCGTTTTTACGTCCCGCGAAAAAGCGCTCGTAGGATTGGCGCACGGTCGGTAATTTCACTTTGCCGATGGCGGCAATGCGCTCCTCGGCCATGCGGTCTGCAGCCCGGTAGTTGGGAATCTTCTCGCGCTCGGCCAGCTTGAAGATATTGCCGATGATGTCGTAAATACCGCTGACCATGCGGTTGGCGCGCTCCCGGTCATAGCCCTGCAGTTCGATGGAGACATTCATGAGACCGCCGGCGTTGATGGCGTAATCGGGTGCGTACAGGATACCCTTTTTGTGCAATTCGTCACCGCAGGCGTCGGTGGCCAACTGGTTGTTGGCGGCGCCCGCCACGATCTCGAACTTGAACTGCGGAATGGTTTTCTCGTTGACCGTGGCGCCGAGCGCGCAGGGCACATACACCTTGGCATTGACACTATAGATATCATCCATCTTCACGGCTTCGGCGCCGAGCGCCACGCAGGCATCAATACGTTCCTGATTCATATCGGTGACAAACACCTTGGCATTGGCATCGCGCAAATGTTTCACCACGTGGTGTCCCACGTGCCCCAGACCCTGCACCGCGTAGCTGGCCTTGGCCAGATCCATGTGGCCGTATTTCTTGTTGAGACAGGCCTTGATGCCCTGGATCACGCCCAACGCTGTGAACGGCGAGGGATCGCCGGAACCGCCGTGCACCGGATGCACGCCGGTTACATAGCCGGTTTCCTGGAAAATATATTCCATGTCCTGGACGTTGGTATTCACGTCTTCGGCGGTGATATAGCGCCCACCGAGCGATTGCACGAAGCGGCCAAGCGCGCGGAACAGCGCTTCAGACTTCTGGCTGGGGTCGCCGATCAGCACGGACTTGCCGCCGCCGAGATTCAGGCCCGAGACCGCGGCCTTGTAGGTCATGCCTTTGGAAAGGCGCAACACATCGGTGAGCGCTTCCTGCTCGCTGCGGTAAGGCCACATGCGCAGGCCGCCTAGCGCGGGCCCCAGCACCGTGTTGTGGATGGCGACGATGGCCTTGAGGCCTGATTCCCGGTGATGGAAGAACACCACTTGTTCGTGCCCCATGGTCTCGAGCGTGCTGAAAAGCTCCATACGTCCTCCTGTTAAGGAATGCGGATTGCAAAATCGGGCTGAAAATGCGAAATGGCGTGCGCAGGCGTCAGCCCGGCAGACACCCGGCCGGGCATTCACGGCCGCGGCGTCAGTCATATAAGCCCCGGCAGGCGGGGAAGCGCGCCATTATAACCGCTCAGTCCAGTCCGCCGAACCTCTTGACCAGCGCCGGTATAATAATGGCTCCTGCCGTCGGAGCACCGATTCCGCGGTTTTTCCTCAATTCAGTTTGCGACGCGTATGGATTTATTCAGCCTCAATCTCTGGAACCCGGCCGCCGGTCTCGGCCCCGGCATCGCACTTGTCACCGCGTTCTTGCTCGGCATGATCCACGGCATCACGCCCGACGAGCACACCTGGCCCATCACCTTCAGTTATTCGGTGGGAAGCTACAGCACGCGCGGCGGGATGCGCACGGGTTTGCTGTTCTCGCTCGCCTTCACCGTGCAGCGTGCCATCGCCAGCGAACTCGCATACTTCGCGCTGGCCTGGCTGATTCCCAGCGCGCGTTGGAATTACTTCATTTATATCCTGGTGGGCGCGGTCATGCTGGTGTCCGGTTGGTACGTGATGCGCCGCCATCGGCTGCTGCACCTGTTTCACAGCCACAATCTGGACAAGTCCGAGGAACCCCGCCCGCTACCGAGTTACATGCCACTGGTGCATGGCTTCATAGCAGGTTGGGGCACTGGCGCTTTCGCGCTGATCGTCTATACCGTGCTGTCGCCTGCGATGCCAAGCGCGTCCGTGGGTTTCCTGCCGGGCTTGCTGTTTGGTCTCGGCACAATGGTGATGCAGATCCTGTTCGGCGCGCTGGTGGGTGGGTGGATGGCGCGCCGGAAGCTGGCCGATTCGGCGCGCAGTTGGGTAGCGCGCACCGTGGCGGGGCGCACGCTGTTCTGGGGCGGCATCGCGTTCACCATCCTCGGGATTGCCGGCATCGTTTTCCCCGGTTTGGGCGACCTCGGCGTGAATACCGGAATCCGGGTTCACAATCTGTCGCATCTGGACGCGGGCTTCCTGCTGGCGGTGCTGGTGCCCTTCGGCGCCGGCAGCTACGCCATGATCCGGGCCTTGCACGAGGTCCGCACACGTCTCGAGTGAGGCAACACCCAGCAGGCGGCCGCAGGAGGAGGGCGCAGTTATAATGCTACAGCCGTCCCGGTTCCGAGGCCCTGCATGAGCACCGTCGTCCCCAAATCGCATTCGGCCGAATTGCCGCAAGCCACCAAGCTGCCATTGCGCTTTGTGACCGCGGCCAGCTTATTCGACGGCCACGACGCGGCCATCAACATCATGCGCCGCATCATCCAGAGCCAAGGCGCGGAAGTGGTGCATCTGGGCCACAATCGCTCGGTGGAGGATGTGGTGCGCGCGGCGCTGCAGGAAGATGCCGACGCCATCGCCATCAGCTCCTACCAGGGCGGCCATCTCGAATACTTCAAGTATATGGTGGATATGCTGAAGCAGCGCAGCGCGGCTCACATACGTGTATTCGGCGGCGGCGGCGGCACCATTACGCCGGAGGAAATCGCCGAACTCGAGGCCTACGGCGTCGAGCGCATCTACCATCCTAACGACGGCATGCACATGGGCCTCGCCCATATGATCGAAGACGTGGTGGAGCGGGTGCAGAAGCACCGCATCGAGCCGCAGGAACCGAGGAAGGTTTCACCCGACGACGAAATATCCGTGGGCCGCATGCTCACCGCCATCGAGGCGGGCGTCATCGGTGAGGCGGAGCTGGCGCGGCTGCGCAAACAATGGGATCTGGCCGGCAGGAAAGTGCCGGTGGTGGGCGTCACCGGCACCGGCGGTGCCGGCAAATCCTCGGTGATGGACGAGTTGCTGCTGCGCTTCCTGCACACCTTCCCTGAAATGCGCGTCGCGGTGCTGGCGGTGGATCCCACGCGTCGGCGCACCGGCGGTGCCTTGCTCGGCGACCGCATCCGCATGAACGCGCTACGCAGCAAGCGCGTGTTCATGCGCTCCATGGCTACGCGCCGCGCGCATGCGGCGACCAGCGCCATGCTCAAGGACTGTGTGCATTTCCTGCGCGGCCAGGGTTACGACCTGATCCTGGTGGAAACCGCCGGCATCGGTCAGGCGGATTCCGAGATTGTGGATCTGGTGGATTTTTCCACCTACGTGATGACTAGCGACTTCGGCGCCGCCAGCCAGCTCGAAAAAATTGACATGCTGGACTACGCGGAACTGGTGGTGCTCAACAAATTTGATCGGCGCGGTGCCGACGATGCGCTGCGTGATGTGAAGAAGCAGTGGAAGCGTAACCGTACCGCTTTCAAGCTGCCCGATGACCAGGTGCCGGTGTATCCCACCATTGCCAGCCAGTTCAACGATCCCGGCATCACCTGGATGTTCGTGAATCTGTGCCGGCTGCTGCGCGAGAAACTGCACCTGCCGGAAGACAAGTGGACGCCGCAGGTAGACAGCTCCATCAAGGAGCCGCGTGCCACCGTGCTGATCCCCGGCGCGCGTGTCCGTTATCTCGCGGAAATTGCTGAGCAGGGCCGCACCATCAATACATCAATAGACCAGCAAGCGGAAGCCGCAGGCCGCGCGCAGCATTATCACGAAGTCCTGCGCGACCTCGACGATGCGAAACTGCCGAAAGCGCTGGCTTTGTACGATGCAGAAGATTTGTCCACTTCTGTCACCCCGGCAGTAGCCGGGGTCCGGTCCAAATCAGATTCCCCAGCCGAGTTTTCTCTGATTGTTCTCCGCCAGCGCTACAACGAAGCCGTCAAGGAACTCTCCAGCGATGCTCTGCACCTGCTGCGCAAATGGCCCGAGCGCCTGAAAAGCATCACCGACGAGCACTACACCTATGAGGTGCGCAGCAAGCCCATCGAAGGCAACAACTACATTGAATCGCTGAGCCATCAGAAGATTCCCAAGATCGCGTCACCCGCCTATAAAAGCTGGGCCGATCTGCTGCGCTTCCTGATGCGCGAAAACTTGCCGGGCGCGTATCCGTACACCGCGGGCGTGTATCCCTACCGCCGCATCGGCGAAGATCCGACGCGCATGTTCGCGGGCGAGGGCACGCCCGAGCGCACCAATCGCCGTTTCCATTACCTGTCGCTTGGTCAGCCGGCCGCGCGTCTCTCGACCGCGTTTGATTCCGTCACGCTCTACGGCGAAGACCCGGCCGAACGTCCGGACATCTACGGGAAGGTGGGCAATTCCGGCGTGTCCATCGCCACGCTTGACGATATGAAGAAACTTTACTCGGGTTTCGATTTATGCGATCCCAAGACCTCGGTGTCCATGACCATCAACGGCCCGGCGCCCATGATTCTGGCCATGTTCATGAACACCGCCATTGACCAGCAGGTGGAAAAGTACCTGAAGGAAGACCCGCAGCGCTGGACGGCTGCCGAGAAGAAGATCGCCTCTATATATAAAGATAAAGCACGGCCGCAGTACGCCGGCGAACTGCCCGAAAGCAACGACGGTCTCGGGCTCGACTTGCTGGGCGTTACTGGCGATGAAGTGGTGGACGCGGAAGCCTACGCGCGCATCAAGGCCGACACCTTGCATAAGGTACGTGGCACCGTGCAGGCAGACATCCTCAAAGAGGACCAGGCCCAGAACACCTGCATCTTTTCCACCGAGTTTGCACTGCGCATGATGGGCGACATCCAGCAGTACTTCGTGGACCACAAGGTGCGCAATTTCTATTCGGTCTCGATTTCCGGCTATCACATCGCCGAAGCCGGCGCGAATCCCATCTCGCAACTCGCGTTCACGCTCTCCAACGGTTTCACCATCGTGGAGTATTACCTGGCGCGCGGCATGAAGGTTGACGACTTCGCGCCTAACCTGTCGTTCTTCTTTTCCAACGGCATGGACCCGGAATACACCGTTATCGGCCGGGTGGCGCGGCGCATCTGGGCGCGCGCCATGCGCGAGCGCTACGGCGCTTCCGCACGCAGTCAGATGCTCAAATACCACATCCAGACTTCGGGCCGCTCACTGCACGCGCAGGAAATCCAGTTCAACGACATCCGCACCACGTTGCAGGCGCTGTACGCCTTGTTCGACAACTGCAATTCGCTGCACACCAACGCTTACGACGAAGCCATCACCACGCCCACGGAGGAGAGCGTGCGCCGTGCCGTGGCCATCCAGCTCATCATCAACCGCGAACTGGGGCTGAACTTCAATGAGAATCCCTGGCAGGGCAGCTTCATCGTCGAGCAACTCACGGATCTGGTAGAAGAGGCGGTGTACAAGGAATTCGAGGCCATCTCCGAGCGCGGCGGCGTGCTAGGCGCCATGGACACCATGTACCAGCGCGGCAAGATCCAGGAAGAAAGCCTCTACTACGAGCAGAAGAAGCACGACGGCTCGCTGCCGTTGATCGGCGTCAATACCTTCCTACCGAAGGAACACGCTGGCGATATTGTTACCAAGATCGAGCTGATTCGTTCCACCGAACACGAAAAACGCCAGCAGATCAAGAACGTGGAGAACTACCGCGCGGCGCGCAACGCATGCGCGGCCGAAAACCTCAAGCAACTGCAGCAAACCGCGCGCGAGCGCAAGAACATCTTTTCTTCGCTCATGGAAGCAGTGAAGTACAACTCCCTGGGTCAAATTTCGCACGCGCTTTACGAAGTCGGTGGGGAATATAGAAGGAACATGTGAGTCGAGACATCACTAGGTATTACAGATGGGTGAAAAAATTGATTTCTTGAGTGTCACTGCTGAAGAAGCGGAGCGGGAGGAGCTGCTCAGAGGCATCCGTATGAATACACAGGAGAAGTTTGAGTATTTTGAAGAGATACTTAATCTTGCGTGGCGTATGGGTGTTATTGAGGGGTCGCGTAAATCAGATAAATCTGGGAGCGGCTGGAAACGGTGAAGTAAATGCCTCGTGTCAGCAAGAGTTACGTAAGGATTCCAACAACTAACTGGGGAGATTGAAAATGTCCGAGCAAATGGTTGTTTCAGATGACATGCTGGAGGCCTTGCAGGCCACGCGTCCCTGGGTGAAGTTTCTCGCCATCCTGGGATTCGTATTCATGGCGTTCATGGTCCTCGCGGGACTTGTCATGTTCGTGGGTTTCTCCGCCATACCTGCACGATCCGGGCTGTCTCCGATTTTTGGCCCTGTCTTTGGTGTGATGTATATCGTAATAGCGGTCTTCTTTTACCTGATACCGTGCATCTATCTACTGCGCTATGGCAATGCGATTGCAAGTATCTCAGCCTCTGGGCAGGATGCGATCGAGAGCGCACTCAAATACCAGAAATCCTTCTGGAAGTATTTGGGGATATTCGTCATCATAATGATCGCGGTCTACGTAGTTTGCATTTTCGGCGGAATAGCATTTGCCGTCATTTATGGGTCAATGCATCATCCGTGATATTGCTCACTTGCTGAGGTCGTGATGAATACTGAAAGCATAAGAACTTCAGTCTTTTGCGGTCTTCTGGTTTTATTGGCCGGGTGCAGCTCCAGCACGATCGTTGAGCAGGGTCAGGAGAGACAACCCGTCATAGACAATTGGCAGAATGTGTACCTCTATTTCTCACCGCCGGCTCATTACGAAGTGATAGGGATGGTGACCGGTAAGGGACGTGGATTAAGTGATGAGGGCAAAATGGAACATGCCTTGGAGGGGATGAAAGAAGAGGCTCTGGACGCGGGTGCGACCGGTGTACTCTTGCAGTCGGCCGGTACCGTCACGTCCGGTTCCATCAGTACCGCGACATGGAATTCAAATGATTACGGTGGTTCTGCCTTTGGCGCTTCCATTCCTATCACCAGAGGTTCCATCATGGGACTGGCTATTTATGTCCCGCAGGACGTTGCTGACTTCACGAGGGCCTTGCAAGCGCATCAGACCACGTACGGCAACTTATCGACACAAAAAGACGCCATGAAAGCTGCTGTAAACAATGCTAAGAAGATAGGTACTAAGACCGATATCGCCGCTGCTGAACACAACCTCCAGACGGTGAAAGATGCCGAGGATGCGGAATTTTGTGGTGAAGACGGTTGGTATGCGGATCAGATGACAGCCCAGCAACAGCTGATGGACAAGATGCGTGCTGAAGAGGCGGCGAGTCAAAACGCGGCAAAGAAGGACGAGAACGCTAACCATAACGATGAATGCTTGGCAGCAGCTAAAAAGAACGACCTCGCCATCTGGCGTAAACTAGGCTGCAAGTGAGTGCTACGGCATTACCATCGGGAATATCCCAGGGTCCGGGCAAGACGCCATGGAACAAGCGCTAAAGCAGCAGAAATCCTTCTGGAAGTTCATGGGGATAGGGGGTGTAAGAAAGTTTGTGTATTCGGTCATCCTGGCAGAGAGTGCCGAACCATTATAAGGAGTGACGATGACCGTAGCCAAGCCAATGATTTCCAATGATCTGATTGATACCTTGCTGAAAGAC
>JBAVYM010000052.1:0-40146 GCA_049698775.1 Gammaproteobacteria bacterium | reverse complement strand
CGTCACTCCTTATAATGGTTCGGCACTCTCTGCCAGGATGACCGAATACACAAACTTTCTTACACCCCCATGGCAGGGTGTGTTTACGCACTTGTGGATTTTGTGGGCACCTCTAAAAATTGGTCTTTTGCTTTCTGACGGTGTTAGAAATGACCTCGGAATCCTCATGTATCAACCAAATACACTCCGGTTCCTCGGTCATTTCTGCCTACTCAGAAACCAAAATCTCTAATTTTTAGAGGTGCCCTTGTGTCATTGTGAGGCCGGTTTGCCGGCCGAAGCAATCTCGAGATTGCTTCGTCACTTCGTTCCTCGCAATGACGTTGTAATACTGATTGTGGGAGCGGCTTTAGCCGCGATTCTTGATTTAGCGCCCCGATACAGGAGAATCTGATGTCCATCCGCCGGCTGGCGAATCTGATCGGCTTCGTGATTTGTGTGCTGCTGATGGCTTACGCTTATTACTCGCAGTTCCACGACAGCCTGCAGCCCTGCGTGCTGTGCATCTTCCAGCGTATCGCCATGATCATTCTCGGCATCATTTTCCTGATTGCTTTTCTGCATAATCCAAAAACCATTGGCGCGCGCATTTACGGCGTCCTGCTGCTCGTCGTCGCGGCAGCCGGAAGTGCCGTATCCATTCGCCAGACTTATCTGCAGCACCTGCCGGAATGGAAGCAGCCGCCCTGCGGGCCGGGCTTGAACTACATGTTTAACAGCCTGCCGCTCAATAAGTTCATCGTCAAAGCCTTCACCGGCACTGGCGATTGCGCGCTGATTACCTGGAAATTTCTGGGTCTGACCATGCCGGAATGGGTGCTGGTCTGGTTCGTGATCTTGGGCATGGGCGGGCTGGTGATAAACTGGCTTTGGGCGGCGGGAGCAGAAGACTCTGCGACCGCTGTATGATTAACCGTAGTCTGCCCCCTAAATACTCAAAGAACGTAGGCTGGTCAAAAATAATGTGTACGGTAGAAGCGCAAGAGGAGTGAATCAAAAATGACTGGAACTGATTATTATTACGCAGGGTTATGTATAAATCTCATCACTATTCTAATCGCCATACCATTAGCTTCCTACATGGGCGAATCGTTCCAAAAGAAGCATCCCGAACTCAAACCGTACAAGTGGGGCTACTTCACAGGATGGATGGGTGTACTTAACGGGATTGGAGTTGTCATTCTGGCATGCATATTATTATATTTGGAAACATATGATTATTATCCAAACAATCATGATCTATATGTTTTATTACTAGTGCTTGGAATTATTGCGGCCATTTCTGGCACATTTATTCTCAAAAGGAACAAGTGGGGTTGGGTAGTAGGACTTATCATGCAATTTAATCTGATTATGTGGATCATAAACGGCATTTATTTAAAGAACCGTTGGTCAGAGTTGAGCGGACCTAGTTTCAAAACTATTGGTGTTGACTTTATCAAGAAACCTCTTGCCATCAGAGTACTTGTTGTGGGTTCGGCTTTCTGGTTGGTTGTGGTGTTGGCTTTTGTTTATGTATTTGAGCCTTATGGTGGATATACGAGTAATCAAGATAAGTGGCAGGTAGCCAAAGTCATTGTTTTTCCACCCTTAGTTGCGGTTATAGGTTATTTTTTGTACACCAAAGTAATTCGACCCAAAAACGTATCTTGAACAATCGGCGTATGCCTGAGCGATTCGACTCACCGAATAAAACTGCACGGCTCGTGACTTGTCTGCGTACGCATTTTCACCTTGAATGCCCGGTGCGTAGTATCACGTGATGGGTCGCGTGGCCGGCAGGCAGAGAGTGATGGATGCCTGCCACTCACTTTTAGAGTTCACCGGTCTATTTCAAGTTAGGCAACGAGCTGGTTATCGAAATGCCGAAGTCTGAGACGGACGCCAAGAACGTCGAGCTGTTAAAGCTGATCTTCCAGTTGCGTGCCCATGTCGATATCCACCGGATAATCGGTCTGAATGGTGACGCGTTGTGTGCCTCGAGAATGGGTGCAGCTTTCGTCGGATACCTTCAGAAATCAGCGCACGAGGCCCTCGCGATCTATATCTGCAAGATCTTCGAACCGTCAGGTCAGTACGAGTTGAACTCGATTCCCGCGATCATCAAGTCGCTCTCCGCCTATACCTTATCGGAAAGACAGAACCGGGATTTCGCTGATTTCGGCCATAAGTATGGGCAGCATGCGCCACCGGTAGGGGTCGTGCCCTACCTGGACGAGACATTTAGGCTGTTTTGTAACCTTCACGCCAATTCCTTGTGTTGCCTCAAGGAGTTCCGCGATACTATCGGTGCTCACAGTGACTCCAAGGCAGCCATCAACGCACTTCCATCTCACGTTGAGTTCGAGAGCCTTTTCAGCTTTGCGAACGACTTCTACCAGCTCATCACGCGCTCAATTCTTGGTTCCAGCCCAGCTACGATCCCTCAAGACGTGGGTCGCAATTTCATCGCGCTCATGAAGACGATTGGAATTCGGAATCCCCGGTTTGACTTCGATGCCGATAGGTAACCTCGTAGTACTCGTAGGTTGAGAATATCAGGGACAGACCACGATGATTTTGGGTTAACCGTTTGCCCTAGCCTAGTAGGCTTTCCATGGTCCCGCGATAAATCTTTGCCAGCGGCTCCAAGTCAGTCACGGCGATGCATTCGTCAATCTTGTGAATACTGGTATTCATCGGGCCGAATTCGATGACTTCGGTTCCGGTAGGTGCGATATAGCGTCCGTCGGAAGTGCCGCCGCCGGTATCGAGCCTGGGCCGCAAGCCAGTCACTTTCTCCACCGCATCCTGAACCACAGTGCTCAGCTTTCCGGGCTTGGTCAGGAATGGCTCGCCCATGGGGCGCCATTCGAGCGAATATTTGACTTGATGGCGATCAAGGATTGCGTGCACGCGCTTCCGCAATTCTGCCACCGTGACAGCGGTGGAATAACGGAAATTGAATCGCACGGCGGCTTCGCCGGGGATGACGTTGCCGGCGCCGGTGCCGGAATTGAAATTGGAGATCTGGAAACTGGTGGGTGGAAAATGCGGATTGGGGTGCGTATCCCAGCCTGCGGCACACAGTTCCGCTAGTGCCGGTATCACGCGATGGATGGGGTTGTCGGCCCGCTCCGGGTAAGCCACATGCCCTTGGATACCGTGTATGTGCAGCAACCCAGTGAGCGAACCGCGTCGGCCGTGGCGGATAGTGTCGCCGAATTTCTCCAGACAGGAAGGCTCGCCCAGCACACACCAGTCAACTATCTCGCCGCGCTTTTGCAGCACCTCCATCACGCGCACCGTGCCATCCACCGAAGGGCCTTCCTCGTCGCTGGTGACGAGAAATCCGATGCTGCCGCGCAACTTCGGCTTGCCCGCCAGATATTGCTCGACGGCCACGACCATGGCGGCGAGGCCGGCTTTCATGTCGGCGGCGCCGCGGCCGTAGAGCAGGCCGTCTCTGACTGTCGGCGTGAAGGGATCGGAGTGCCATTGCTCGCGCGGACCGGTGGGTACCACATCGGTGTGACCGGCGAATACCAGCAGCGGCGCAGTATTACCGTAACGTGCCCAGAGATTGTCCACCTTGCCGAAGCGCATGTGTTCGATCTTGAAGCCCAGCTTGGCCAGCCGCGCTGCAATGATCTGCTGACAACCGGCATCGTCGGGTGTGAGTGAGGGGCGGGCGACGAGTTCCCTGGTGAGTTCAAGAACCGCACTCATGCTCAACGTATCCCACGCAAGAGTTCGTTGATGCCGATCTTGGCGTGGGTCTTGGCGTCCACGCGCTTCACGATCACGGCACATTGCAGGCTGTAGCGGCCGTCGGACGAGGGCAGGCTGCCCGGCACTACCACTGCACCCGCTGGTACGCGGCCGTAGAGGATTTTTCCACTTTCACGGTCGTAGATGCGTGTGCTCTGGCCAATGAACACGCCCATGGAAATCACCGCGCCCTGTTCCACGATCACGCCCTCGACGATTTCAGAGCGCGCGCCGATGAAGCAGTCGTCCTCGATAATGGTGGGTGCGGCCTGCAATGGTTCCAGAACGCCGCCGATGCCGGCGCCGCCGGAGATGTGCACGTTCCTGCCGATTTGGGCACAAGAACCGATGGTGGCCCAGGTGTCCACCATCGTGCCGCGATCCACATAGGCGCCGATGTTGACGTAGCTCGGCATCAGCACCACGTCCGGCGCAATGTAGGCACCGTAGCGCACCGCGGCCGGCGGCACGATGCGCGCGCCTTCGCGCTGAAATTCCGCGCGCGCATGCGCGGCGTATTTGAGCGGGATCTTGTCGAAATAGCAGGTGCCGGCGCCTTCGATCACCTGATTCGGCTGGATGCGGAAATACAGCAGCACGGCCTTTTTGAGCCATTCGTTGACCTGCCAGCGACCGTCGCGCTTTTCCGCGACGCGCAATGCGCCGCAATCCAATTGAGCGATTGCTGTTTCCACCGCATCGCGCAGTTCTGGCGGCGCATTCTCCGGGTTGAGTTTGGCACGCCGTTCCCAGGCGGAATCAATCGTGCTGCGCAGCGCGTCGGTGTTCACAATGATTCCACATACGCGCGGATGCGGCGCGCGGCTTCGGTGCACTCCGCGAGCGGCGGAACCAGCGAGATGCGCACGCGATTCTTGCCGGGATCGCCGCTCGGCGTGGGGCGCGATAGATAACTGCCGGGCAACACCGTCAGGTTTTGTGTGGCGAACAACTCGCGCGCAAAGCGCTCGTCGTCAATCGGTGTCTTTGGCCAGAGATAGAACGCTGCGGGCGGATAACGCACATCCATGACCGGACCTAGAATCTCCATGGCGGCGGTAAACTTCTCCTGATACAGACGGCGGTTTTCCACCACATGCCTGTCGTCGTCCCAGGCAACCGTGCTCGCCACTTGTACCGGCACCGGCACCGCGCAGCCGTGATAAGTGCGGTAAAGCAGAAATTTTGCGAGGATGTCGGCATCGCCCGCCACGAATCCTGAGCGCAGGCCGGGCAGGCTGGAACGCTTGGAAAGGCTGTGAAAAGCCACGCAGCGCTTGAATTCGTGCCGACCCATCTCCTCGCAGGCCTGTAGTAGACCGGTCGGCGGGCGAGCTTCGTCCAGATAGATTTCGGCGTAGCACTCGTCCGAGGCCACGATGAAATCGTGCCGGTCCGCCAGTTCCAGCACGCGCTTGAGATAGGCGGTATCCATCACCGCGCCGGTGGGATTGCCGGGCGTGCATATATATAGGAGTTGGCAACGTTTCCAGACGCTTTCCGGCACTGCGTCCAGGTCCGGCAGGAAGCCGTGTTCCTCAAGGGTATTCATGAAGTAAGGCTCCGCCCCGGCCAGGAAGGCTGCACCTTCGTAAATCTGATAGAAGGGATTGGGCATCAGCACCAGCGGCTTTTCATGCCGGTCAATCACGGCTTGCGCAAAAGCGAACAGCCCCTCGCGGGTACCGCTCACGGGGAGCACATGGCGCTCCGGATTCACGCGGCCGGGTTTGAGATGAAAGCGGCGCGCAAGCCAGCGCGCGATAGATTCCCGCAATTCCGGTAGGCCCTTGGCCATGGGGTAGGCACCGAGGCCTTGGAGATTTTCCCGCAGGGTTTTCAAGACGAATTCAGGCGGCGCGTGCTTGGGCTCGCCGATGGAGAGCGCGATATGCTTCAGATGCGCCGGCGGCGTGATGCCTTGCTTGAGTGTCGCCAAGCGTTCGAAGGGGTAGGGGAATAATTTATTCAGGTCGGGATTCATCGGTCATTCTGGTTCTTGTGTAAGCGGTCAGGTTGCGTCGCCCAGGCGCGTAAGCAGCGCGGCATGCAACCGTTCCTGCGCCGCGGTCTCATCCAGTGGCTGGTTGTGCGCATCAGTGATGAAAAACACGTCTTCGGCGCGTTCGCCGACGGTGGTTATTTTCGCATTTTGCAAACGGATTTCGCACTGCCGCAGGGCCTGGCCGATGAGCGACAGCAGGCCGGGACGGTCGCCGGCGCTGATTTCGAGCACCGTGCGCCGATTGGCGGGATCCTCGGCAAACTGTATTTGGGTCGGGGTCGTGAACATTCGCACCTGCCGGGGAGCCCGGCGCACAACCGCCATGGGCGCCGCGTTGCGGCGCTGGATCTCGCGTCGTAGCGCCTGTTCAATTTCCGTATGCCGTTCCGGGTCCGCGATAGGCTCGCCGTGGTCTTCCAGCACCACGTAGGTATCCAGCCGTCCGCCGCTGCGCATGGGAACCAGCCGCGCATCCAGAATGGTCAGGCCCAGTTCCGCCAGCACCGCCGTCACCCGCCCGAAAATGGTCTCGTCCTCATGCGAGTACACGCACACGGCTGTGCCGCCACGCAATGTCTGCCGACCCAGGAATACCAGCGGTCTGTCTGCGTCCATCCGTCCGTGCAAGCCGGTGGTATGCCAGGCGATCTCGTCCGAGCTGTGACGCAGGAAATATTCATCCGTGAACGCATCCCAGGCCGCGCGCACGGCCTGTGCCTGCACACCCTGGTCCTGCAACAGGGTCAACGCCTGATCCTGCACTTCGCGGATGAGCTCATCCTTGTCTATGGGGTTTTCCAGTCCGAACCGCAGCGCCTGACTGGCATTTCGGTACAGCTCGCCGAACAGGCTTGCCTTCCAGGAATTCCACAGCTCCGGATTGGTGCCTCGCACATCGGCCACGGTGAGCACGTATAGATAATCTAGGTGCAATTGGTCGCCTACTTGGTGTGCAAAGCCCCGCACCACCTCTGGATCATTGATGTCCTTTTTCTGGGCGGTCAACGACAGCATCAGATGGTTTTGCACCAGCCAGGCCACGAGGTGTGCGTCGTAACGGCTCAGGCCATGTTCCAGGCAAAAGCGTTCGGCCTCCTGTGCCCCCAGCTCGGAGTGATCGCCGCCGCGGCCCTTGGCGATATCATGGAACAGCGCGCCGAGATACGCCAGCTCGGGTTTGGGCAACGCCTGCATGATCTGGCTGCAGAGCGGGAATTCGTTATCGTAGCGGCTGAGGACGAAGCGCCGCAGATTGCCAATCACAAACAGGATGTGTTCGTCCACGGTGTAGGTATGGAACAAGTCGTACTGCATGCGCCCTACGATGGCTCCAAAAGCCGGCAGATACTGCCCCAGCACCCCATAGCGGTTCATGCGGTGCAGTTCGTGGGTAACGCCATGCGGTTCGCGCAAGATTTGCATGAACAACATGCGGTTGGCGGGATTGGAACGGAAGGGATCATCCATGCGCTGCAGGTTGCCGCGCAAACCGCGCAGGGTTGCGGCACTTACACCTTTCAGGCGCGGATGCTGTTCCAGCACCTGAAATAATTCCAGCAGCGCCACAGGCCGGCGCGCAAATAAATCAGTATCGCGCTGGCATAGAAATCCACCGCGCTCCTCGAATTCATCCGTCAACGACGTGGGGACGGAGCGGTATTCGTCCAGGAGCGCTTCTTCCAGCAGTTGCAGCAGCATTTCATTCAGCAGGCTCAGTTCTTTGATGGTGCGGTAGTAAACCTGCATGAACTGTTCGACCGCCAGACTCTCGGAGTTGTCCCGGTAACCGAACTGCTTGGCCAATCTTGGTTGCGCATCGAATAACAGCCGGTCTTCGCGGCGACCGTACAACAGGTGCAGTGCGAAGCGCACACGCCACAGGAACGCCTGCCCCCGTTGCACCGCCTGATATTCGTCCTGAGTGAGGAAATCGTGCTCGACGAGGCTGTGAAGAGAGCCGGCATTGAAGTGGCGTTTCGCCACCCAGGCGATCATCTGAATGTCGCGCAAGCCGCCAGGCCCTTCCTTGATGTTGGGCTCCAGCCGATAGGCGGTGTCGTGATGTTTAGCGTGGCGCAGCCGTTGTTCCTCGCGCTTGGCGAGGAAGAATTCTTTTGCCGACCACAGTTTGTCCGTTGTCAACGCATGCTGCAAGTCTGTAAATAAATCGGTTGCACCGGACAGATGGCGCGCTTCCATGAGGTTGGTGGCCACCGTCACATCCGTTTGCGCCTGCATGACGCAATCCTCAACGCTGCGCACACTGTGGCTGGCCGGCAGTCCCAGGTCCCAGAGGAAGGCGATGAAGCGTTCAATGGCCGGGCGGAAATACGCCTGGGTTTCGGCGGGCAAGAGGATCAGAAGATCCACATCGGAATGGGGATGCAGTTCGCCGCGGCCGTAACCACCCACTGCCGCGAGCGCCAGTTCGGGCTGAAATCGCGACAGGTGCTGCATGAAGGCACGCCGGACGAGTTCATCCACCTTCTGGGCGCGCTCCCGCACCAGTTGCTCGACGGGTACTCCAGAGTCGAATTGGCGGCGTTGTGTTTCATCGGAAGTTTTCAGAGCGCTGCGCAGGTCTGACAACGGCTTGCCTGCGTGAGGCAATGCCAAGGCGGGCTGAGCGGAATCGGGCGGAGTGGGCGTGGCGTCGGAGGTGGTGTTCAAGCGGATGCGATACAGAGGTGGTTCATATTTCTCCGCCGGCGCGGGTGGTCAGTATTTCGTGGCCGCTGTCGGTCACCAGGATGGTATGTTCCCATTGCGCCGACAGTGAATGATCCTTGGTGACCACCGTCCAGCCGTCCGGCAAAAGGCGCACGTGGCGCTTGCCGGCGTTGACCATGGGCTCGATGGTGAAGGTCATGCCGGTTTTGAGTTCCAGGCCGGTGCCGGGCGTGCCGTAATGCAGCACCTGTGGGTCTTCGTGATAGATGCGGCCGATGCCGTGACCGCAATACTCACGCACAATCGAAAAGCCCTGGCTCTCGGCATACTGTTGGATGGCGTGACCGATGTCTCCGAGCCGCACTCCGGGTTTCACCATGTCTATGCCGGTGAGCATGGCGTCGTGGGTAATCTGCACCAGACGTTTCGCCAGCACCGAGGGTTCGCCGACGTAATACATCTTGCTGGTGTCGCCGTGAAAGCCATCCTTGATAACGGTAACATCTATATTGATGATGTCGCCGTTCTTGAGCTTTTTGTCGTTGGGGATGCCGTGGCAGACCACGTGATTGATGGAGGTGCACACGGTCTTGGGAAAACCGTTGTAACCGACGTTGGCGGGGATGGCTTGCTGGTCATTGGTGATGTAATCATGACAGAGCCGGTCCAGTTCATCGGTGGTCACGCCCGATTGCACGTGGGGTGCGATCATGTCCAGCACATCCGCGGCCAGCCGTCCGGCGACGCGCATCTTGGCTTGTTCTTCGGGAGATTTGATGGTGACTGGCATAGGTCCGCCGAATGTGGGGCCGCCGGACGCGGACGCAAGTCCACGCCAGCGTTGCTGTTACGGGCGGCTTATGGTATAAAGCGCGGCCTTTTTTGGCAAACAGGCGGTCCATGACATGGCCGCCTGTATTCATTAACCCACACATACACCGATACCGCTCGCGGGGTGCCCGCCGGTCCGCAAGGGCCAGGGTTGCGATCCGGGGTGTATGGAGGCTTAACCCCGGGAACGCCCGCGTTCCCATTCACCAGGAGTAGATCCATGGCAGAGTTGTCTATGCGCCAGATGCTGGAAGCTGGCGTGCATTTCGGTCATCAAACCCGTTACTGGAACCCGAAGATGGCGCCCTTCATCTTCGGCGAACGCAGCCGCATCCACATCATCAATCTGGAAAAAACCCTGCCGCTGTACCGCGAATCGCTGGAATTCGTGAAGCGGCTGGTGACCGACGGTGGCAGCGTGCTGTTCGTGGGTACCAAGCGCGCTGCCCGCGAGGCGGTGGCCGAGGAAGCGCAGCGTTGCGGCATGCCGTATGTGAGCCAGCGCTGGCTGGGCGGCACCCTCACCAATTTCAAGACCGTGCGTCAGTCCATCAAGCGCATGCACGAGCTGGACCTCCAGTCCGAGGACGGCACCTTCGAGCGTCTGGGCAAGAAGGAAGTCATCCGCCTGCGCCGCGAAATGGAAAAGCTCGACAAGAGTCTCGGCGGCATCAAGGACATGAACGGCCTGCCGGATGCGCTGTTCGTGATTGACGTGGGCCACGAAAAAATTGCCGTGAGCGAGGCGCGCAAACTCGGCATTCCCATCGTTGGCATCGTGGACACCAACAATGCTCCCGATGGCATTGATTACGTGATTCCGGGCAACGACGATGCCATCCGCGCGGTGCAGTTGTACGCGCAAGGCATTGCCGACGCGGTGCTGGCCGGCAAAGCCGCCATGCCGCAGCTTGCTGGAACCGATGAAGATGAATTCGTGGAGCTGGACGAGCACGGCAACCCCAAGCGCGGCCGCGGCCGCAAGAAGGCGCCCGCGCGAATGACCGCGAAGAAAGCCCCGCCGCGGCGCAAACCGGTGGAAAAACCGGTGGCGGAAATTGCCACGCCCGTGGCCGCGGAACCCTCTCAGGAGGCAGCACCGGCGCATAAGCCAGCGCCGCGCAAGAAAGCGACCACCAAGAAAACCACAGTGCGCAAGAAAACCGCCAAGAAGGATGCCGCTGAAGATCAGCAGGAATAAACGCGGATCAGGCTTGAATATGCGACCGGCATCCCGATATACGGTATGCCAATTTTCAATAGCAAGGTTCCAGACATGACGATTACAGCCGCATTGGTAAAAGAACTGCGCGAGCGCACTGGCGCCGGCATGATGGAATGCAAGAAGGCCCTGACCGAATCGCAGGGCGATCTCGATCTGGCCGTGGATCACATGCGCAAGGCCGGTCTTGCCAAGGCCGACAAGAAAGCCGGTCGTGTTGCCGCTGAAGGCCGCATCGTCATTGCCCAGGCGGATGGCGCGGCTGCCATGGTGGAAGTGAATTGCGAGACTGACTTCGTGGCGAATGGCGAAGACTTCGGCGCTTTCGTTACGGCCGTGACACAAACCGTACTGACAAAATCGCCGATGGATGTTGACGCCCTCGGCAATTTGCCGCTGGCAAATGGCAAGAGCGTGGATACGGTGCGCCGCGAACTGGTGGCCAAAATTGGTGAGAACGTAAGTTTGCGGCGCTTCATGCGCTTCCAGACCAGCGGCATCCTCGGCACTTATATACACGGCACGCGTATCGGCGTGCTGGTGGAGATACAAGGCGGCACGCCGGCTTTGGCCCGAGACATCGCCATGCACGTGGCTGCCAGCAGGCCGTTGTGCGTGAAACCGGAAGACGTTTCGGTCGAGCTGCTGGACAAGGAACGTGACATTATCCGTGCACAGTCGGCGGACAGCGGCAAACCTGCCGCCATCATCGAAAAGATGGTGGAGGGTCGTCTCAAGAAATTCCTCGCCGAGGTGACTCTGTTGGGCCAACCGTTCGTGAAGAATCCCGATATGACGGTGGACCAACTACTGGCCCAGGCCGGCGCCAAAGTGCTGCGCTTTGCCCGCTTCGAGGTGGGTGAGGGCATCGAGAAGAAACAGGAAGATTTCGCCACCGAAGTCATGGCCCAGGCCGCGAAAAGCGCCTGAACAGGCTGTTCCGGCGCCGTCCGGCGCGGATTACGGTACAATCCAACACGTGAGAGCCCCGCTGTGCGGGGCTCTGCATATCTCTCACGCGTGGCGGATGACCCATGTCGAACCAGACTCCCGCTTACCGGCGGATACTCCTCAAGCTGAGCGGCGAAGCCCTCATGGGCGAGGCCGATTACGGCGTTGATCCGGCGGTGATCCTGCGTTTGGCGGAAGAGGTGCGCGAGGTGCGCGACCTGGGCGTGCAGGTGGGCATGGTGATTGGTGGTGGCAACATCTTCCGCGGTGCGGGCTTGGCGCGCGCCGGCATGGACCGGGTCACCGCCGACCACATGGGCATGCTCGCCACCATCATGAACGCGCTCGCCATGCAGGATGCGCTGGAGCGGCTCGGTGTGTACGTGCGCGTCATGTCTGGGCTGAGCGTCAACGAAGTGTGCGAGGACTACATCCGCCGCCGTGCCGTGCGGCATCTGGAAAAAGGCCGGGTATGCATATTCGCCGCCGGCACTGGCAACCCGTTTTTTACCACCGACACCGCCGCCAGCCTGCGCGCGATAGAAACCGGTGCTGAGCTGCTGCTCAAGGCCACCAAAGTGGACGGTGTGTATTCCGCCGATCCCAAGAACAATCCCAGGGCCACGCGCTACGCGCATCTGACCTTCGATCGGGTGCTCAACGACAAGCTCATGGTGATGGATGCCACCGCCATCGTACTGTGCCGCGACAACAACATTCCCCTGCGGATTTTTGATCTCACCCGTGCCGGTGATCTGATGCGCCTGGTTCTGGGCGCACAGGATATCGGCACGCTGGTGGATAATGGAGGTCAAGCATGATTGACGAGATGAAGAAGAACGCCATGGTGCGCATGCACAAAAGCGTGGAAACGCTCAAGGATGCACTCGCCAGGTTGCGCACCGGCCGTGCCCATACCAGTCTTCTGGATCATCTGCGCGTGTCCTATTACGGTTCTGAAGTGCCACTCAATCAGGTGGCCAATGTGGTGGCCGGCGATGCGCGCACGCTCACCGTTACGCCTTGGGAAAAGCAGATGATTCCGGTGATCGAGAAGGCCATCATGACCTCCGATCTGGGCTTGACTCCGGCCACCGCCGGCAACGTCATCCGCGTGCCCATGCCGCAGCTCACCGAGGAGCGGCGCCGCGAGATCGTCAAGCTGGCACGCCAGGAGGCGGAAACTGCGCGCGTGTCTGTACGCAGTGTGCGCCGCGATGCCAATACGGAACTGAAGACACTGCTAAAGGACAAGAAAATCACCGAGGATCAGGAACATCGCGCCCAGGATGAGGTCCAGAAGCTGACCGATCGGCACATCGCCGACATTGACAAGATCCTGGCTGCCAAGGAAGCGGAACTCCTGGAAGTGTGACGTGCGGCGCGGCATCACAGCGCGCGGCGCCTGGATCTGGAACTGAAGTGCGACAGCATGGCGAAACCTGAAACTTCCGGGCTGCCGCAACACATCGCCATCATCATGGATGGCAATGGCCGCTGGGCCAAGCGCCGGTTGCTGCCGCGCCAGGCTGGCCATCGTGCCGGGCTTACCGCCGCCCGCCGTGTCATCGAATCCTGCGTACAACACGGCATCGGTGCGCTGACACTGTTTGCTTTCAGCAGCGAGAACTGGCAGCGGCCGCGGACAGAGGTGGGCAGCCTCATGGGCCTGTTCATGAGCGCGCTCGAGAGCGAGGTGGCGGAACTGCACAAGAACAAGGTCCGTATCCGTTTCATCGGCGCGCGTGATACGTTTTCCAGCGTGCTGCAAGCAGGCATGCGGAGTGCGGAACAACTGACGCTGGCGAATGCCGGACTGGCGTTGAATATCGCCGCGGGTTACGGCGGACGCTGGGATATCCTGCGCGCGGTCAGGTATCTGGCTGCGGAAGCGGTCGGCGGGCGCATCCGCCCGGAGGAACTGGATGAAGCCCGCGTGGCGCAAGCATTGATGCTGGCGGGATTGCCGGACCCGGATCTTTTCATCCGTACCGGTGGTGAACAACGCATCAGCAATTTCCTGTTGTGGAATCTCGCCTACACGGAACTGTATTTCACCGATAGCCTGTGGCCGGATTTCGATGCCGAGGCACTGGCCAAGGCACTCCAGTGGTATGCGCTGCGTCAGCGGCGTTTTGGGCATACGCCGGAGCAGCTTGAATCGGCGCAAATGGAAGGCCGTGACGATGCTTGAGCTGCGTATCCTCACTGCGCTGATTTTGTTGCCGCTGGTCATTGCACTGGTGTTGTTGGCGCCGACTTGGCTGCTGGCGCTGGTTGCGGGACTCGTCACGCTGGTGGCCACTTGGGAATGGGCAAGCCTGAGCGGCGAGACCGCGGAGATTGTGAAAGTCAGCCGCATCATTCTGGTGGCCGTACTGTTATATCTGTTATGGACCGCGCGCCACGATAGGCTAGTGTTGTGGGTGGTGGCGCTGATGGCGCTGGGGTGGTGGTCATTCGCGCTGGTCTGGGTAACCTGGTGGCGGCGCGAATTCCCGCGTCCGGCGAAATTGTTCTGCGGACTGCTGACGCTGGTGCCAGCCTGGGTGGCGACAGTCGCCCTGCACCAGAGTCCGCGCGGTCCGGTCAAGTTGCTGTTCCTGCTGGCGCTCATCTGGGCGGCGGACAGCGCTGCCTATTTTGCAGGCCGGGCCTTTGGCCGTCACAAACTGGCGCCGGCAGTGAGCCCCGGCAAAACCTGGGAGGGCGTCGCGGGTGGTACTCTGGCCATGCTGGTGGTGGCGCTGCTCGGCACCTGGTGGGTGCTGCCGGCCAGCGGGTACTTCCTTATCCTTATATGTGTACTGACCGGGTGGCTATCCATCGTGGGTGATCTTTCGGAAAGCTTGTTCAAGCGCGAAGCGGGGGTCAAGGACAGTGGTGTGCTGTTTCCCGGTCACGGCGGCGTGCTGGATCGCATTGACAGCCTGACCGTGGCGGTACCGGTGTTCTGGATCGGCTTGGCGTTATTGGAGTGGCTGCGATGAAGGGCGTCACCATTCTGGGTGCCACCGGCAGCATCGGTACCAGTACCCTGGATGTACTCAGCCGCCACCCGGATGAGTTCCAGGTGATTGCGCTCACAGCGCGAGCGGATGTGGCGGGGATGTTCCGCCTGTGCCTGGAGCACCGGCCGCGTTACGCGGTCATGGTGGAAGAGTCCGCCGCGCAACAATTGCGTGAACGGATCGGCCAGCACGGTCTTAAAACCAAAATATTATCCGGCGCGCGGGCGCTGGAGGAAGTGGCGGCGCTACCGGAAAACGATTGTGTCATGGCCGCCATTGTGGGTGCCGCTGGTCTATTGCCCACCCTGACGGCGGTGCGTAGCGGCAAGCGGGTACTGCTGGCAAACAAGGAATCCCTGGTGATGACCGGCGCCTTGTTCATGGACGTGGTACGCGCGTGCCGCACCGAACTGATTCCCATAGATAGCGAGCACAGCGCCCTGTTTCAATGCATGCCGGATGGCTATCGCTCAGGGGTACAGCCCGCAGGTGTGCGCCGTATCCTGCTCACCTGTTCCGGCGGGCCATTCCGCGGTTGGCCGGAAGGAAAATTGCGTGGCGTTACGCCGGCCCAGGCTTGCAGCCATCCGACCTGGATAATGGGTCGCAAAATATCCGTGGATTCCGCTACGCTCATGAACAAGGGGCTGGAAGTGATCGAGGCCCGCTGGTTGTTCGAACTGCCGCCGGAACGTATTGAAGTGGTGGTACACCCGCAGAGCGTGGTGCACTCACTGGTGGAGTACGACGACGGTTCAGTACTGGCGCAACTGGGCAATCCGGATATGCGCACGCCCATTGCCTGCGGCCTCGCTTGGCCGGAACGTATGCAAGCCGGGGTCACGCCGTTGGATTTGTTCCATACCGGCCGGCTGGAATTCGAACCTCCGGATCGGGACGCTTTCCCGTGTCTCGGTCTCGCCATCCAGGCCGCGCGCACTGGCGGCAGCGCGCCGGCAGTATTGAATGCGGCCAACGAAGTGGCGGTACAGGCGTTTCTTGAAGGGCGCTTGCCCTTCATGGGTATCGCGCAAGTGGTGCAGGATAGTTTGGAGCAATCATCGTCCGAAGCAGTGGATTCCATTGCAGCGGTACTGGAGTGTGACCGGCGCGCGCGTGTCACGGCGGCGGCGGCCGCGGCCAGGGTAGCGGGGCGGGCGGCTTGAACATTCTCATCAGCGTCGTGGCTTTCCTGGTGGCGATCTGCGTGCTGATCATCTGGCACGAGTTCGGTCACTTTGTTGTAATGCGCTGGTTTGGCATCAAAGTGCTGCGGTTCTCGGTTTTCTTTGGCAAGCCCCTGCTGCGTTGGCAACGTCATCCTGATTCCACCGAACTGGCCATCGGCTGGTTGCCGATCGGCGGATACGTGAAGCCGCTGGATGAACGGGAAGAGGAGGTGCCGGAAACGCAGAAGCATCTGGCATTCAACAATCAGTCCTTGGGCAAACGTTTCCTGGCGGTGTTGGCCGGTCCGGTATTCAATTTCATCTTCGCCATCGTGGCCTACTGGATTATTTTCATGATCGGCATTCCCGGTATCCGGCCGATCGTGGGCGAGATACCCGCAGGCTCGCCCGCTGCGGTGGCGGGGTTCGTGACGCAAGACGAGATTCTGGCCGTCAATGGCCATAGCACGCCCACTTGGGACAGGGCCGTGGTGCGGCTGTTCGAGGGCGTGATGCAGGGTGACAGCGTCGAGGTGCAGGTGCGTGCGCCGGATCACACCGAAAAAAACCTGATTTTGCATACCACCGATACCCGGTCCCTGACTGAACCGGGTCAACTGCTTACGGGACTGGGTTTGAGCCAGTGGGATCCCGATTTGCCTGCTGTCATTGACAAGCTTGAGGATGGCGGCACCGCAAAAGCGGCTGGTCTGCAGCCCGGCGATCGAATTGTCCGGGTGGGCGCAACCTCCATTCAATCCTGGCAACAGCTTGTGCAATTGCTGCAATCCTCGGCTGGCAAGACCCTGATGGTCACGGTACAACGGGATGGTCGGAATCTTGTGCTGTCCCTGCCGGTGGGAACGACGCAGGGACCGGGAGGGCAAGTGGTGGGACATATCGGCGCCATGGTGCAGATTCCCCCCGGATTTGGCGAGCGTTTGCGGGCGGAACAACGGTATAATCCCGCGGCCGCTCTGGGACAAGCGTTTGCGCGTACCGGCAATCTGGCCTGGCTCACCCTGGATGCCTCGTGGAATATGGTGATTGGCAAGGTTTCCTTGCGTAATCTGAGCGGGCCGATTGTTATTGCGCAGTATGCAGGCTACACCGCGGAGGGCGGCTTGGTGCCGTTCCTGGCGTTCCTCGCCATCGTGAGTATCAGCCTCGGAGTGTTGAATCTGCTGCCGATACCGATGCTGGACGGCGGCCATCTGCTGTATTACATCCTGGAAGCGGTCAAGGGTTCGCCCCTGTCTGCCCAGGCGGAGATGACCGGTCAGCGTATCGGCATCGCGCTGCTTTTGGTGCTCATGTGCTTTGCGGTGTACAACGATCTCATGCGGCTTTTCGGGTAAGGAGGATTGCGTGGGTTTACTCAAGGGCACCGGGATTATCCTGGCTTCTCTGATATTCCTGGTGTTGACCTCCTCCATCGCCCGAGCGGATGAGCCGTTCACCGTCAAGAAAATCGAGATCGTCGGCCTGCAGCGCATATCGCAGGGCACAGTCTACGATTATCTGCCGATTAATATCGGCGATCAGATTGACGCAACCCGCATCCAGGATGCGATTCGCGCGCTCTACAAAACCGGTTTTTTTCGCGACATTGCGATGCGGCGTAATGGCGACACGCTCATCATCATTGTGCATGAGCGTCCGTCCATCGCAAATTTTGCAGTTACCGGCAACAAGATGGTCAAGACGGATGATCTCTACAAGAACCTCAACAAGGCAGGGTTGTCCCAGGGACAGATTTTCAACCGGGTCACACTTGACGGTTTCCTCCAACAGCTCACGGATGAGTATTACAGCCATGGCAAATATGGCGTCATCATCACTCCCACCGTGACGGATATCGGCGACAACAAGGTCAATGTTTCGGTAAAAATTACCGAAGGTACAACCGCCAAGATCCGTTCCATCAATGTCGTCGGCAATCATGCTTTTTCCGAGAGCGACCTACGTGACGTTTTCAAGCTGAAAGTAGCGAGCTTGTGGACTTTCTTCGGCAGTTCCGATGAGTATGCCCGTGAAAAATTGGTGGGTGATCTCGAATCGCTGCGCTCGTTTTATATGGACCAGGGTTATGCTGATTTCGCCATTGACTCGACCCAGGTCGCCATCTCACCGGATCGCAACAGCGTTTACATCACGGTAAACATTTCCGAAGGCGGCATTTACAAGGTCAAGAGCGTGAACCTTGCCGGTCAATTTGTGGTGC
This sequence comes from Gammaproteobacteria bacterium, assembly GCA_049698775.1. Classification (GTDB taxonomy): domain Bacteria; phylum Pseudomonadota; class Gammaproteobacteria; order Natronospirales; family REEB76; genus REEB76. Next base: position 22,313 of record JBAVYM010000052.1, on the reverse strand, counting down.
CGGAAGCGGTACTGCAGAAGTTTGTGTTGGTGAAGCCGGGAGATATCTTTTCACTCAAGCTCGCCACCACCACCGCGGATCTTATCCAAAAACGCCTGGGCGTGGATGGTTATGGATTCGCGAAGGTCAATCCAATCCCGAATATTGACCGCGAGCACAAGCTGGTTTCTATGACTTTCTATGTAGAATCGGGTCAGCGTGTGTATGTGCGGCATATCAATTTCATCGGCGGTTCCGGTACCGATGACGTGGTATATAGGCGTGAGATGCGTCAGTTCGAGGGCACTTGGCTGTCAAACATAGACGTGGAGCGTGCGCGCGTACGCCTGAATCGTCTGCCATGGGTAACAGATGCCACGGTCAAAACCGTACCCGTGCCGGGATCACCGGATCTTGTGGATGTGGATTACACGCTGACTGAACGCCCTTCTGGCACGGCTACTATCGGCGTAGGCTACGGCAGTTCTTCCGGATTGGTGATTGACGGCCAGATCGTGAACGCCGATTTCCTCGGCACCGGAGAGCGTATGTCAATCCAGGCCAGTCGCAGCTACATTGGCCATCAATACAATCTCAGTTTTACCGATCCGTACTGGACCGTGGACGGCGTCAGTCGCACCCTGGGTCTGTTCCAGACCCAGACATCTTCACTCACCATCAACAGCGCACCGCTGAGTACCGAATCCTACGGCGGGCAGATGAGTTTCAATATTCCCCTGACGGAATACAGCGCCTGGAGCATCGGCGGCACCTATTCGCACAATGAATTGTTTACTCAATCGGGTTCTTCACAGCAGTATGTTGCATTCATATCCAATCCGGGAAATGGCCACGTGTCACAGATTCCGGGCGCTTGTTTCGATTCGCGCGGCTTCACTTTCATATGCCCATATCCGGCCCTGGAATACAATAATCTTGAAACCACACTGAGCTATATTCGCGATACCCGTAACCGGATTATCTTCCCGGACCGTGGCGCGCAGGAAACACTCAGTCTTACCACGGCTTTGCCAGGATTTAACCAGGAATATTACATCCTGAGTTATCAGCAATTGGCGTTCATACCGTTGTTCAAGGGATTCATATACGGTATCAACGGCGAGGCGGATTACGGTGCGCCCTATGGCAAGACCGCCACCTACCCGCCCTACAAGAATTTCTTTATAGGCGGTCCGGATACGATACGCGGCTGGGAGATTGGTACTCTGGGACCGCGGGATTCGCTTGGATATCCCTATGGCGGCCGGGCGGACGTATGGATTCAGAACGAACTGATCCTGCCGGATTTTGGCAAAAAGGAAGCCTCGGGCAGCGGCTCCAGCCGCTGGGCGTTCTTCGTTGATGCCGGTAATGCTTTCACCGACCCAGGGGATTTTCGCTGGAGCCAGTTGCGGGTATCCACCGGCGTGGCCGCGACGTTCCTGACACCCCTCGGCGCCATGAAATTCAGTTATGCTTTCCCGCTGAATCCCAAGCCGGGGGATCAGACGGAGCGTTTCCAGTTCACCCTTGGCACCTATTTCTGATTATTACGGAGAATCTGTATGAAAGTTGTTTCCAGAATACTTGTAATGCTAACCCTGTTTGCGGCCCTGCTGTATGCCGGCAATGCCGGCGCCGCGGATATCAGGATTGGCGAGGTGGATATGCAAAAGTTGATGCAGGAATCGCCCCAGGCGCTGGCGGCAACCAAGCAAATGGAGCAGAAATTTGGCAGCCGACGCAACGATATTGTCGCTCAGCAGAACAAGGTCAAGAATCTTCAGGATCAGATCAATCGCAATGGCGCCGTAATGAGCGCTGCCCAACTGCAATCATTGCAGAGCCAGTTGGATACGGAGCAGCAGGACCTCAGCCGCAAGGAGAGTGACTTCCAGGCCGACCTGAATGAATGGAAGAATCAGCAACTTGGTGTCATTCAGCAGGACGTGATCAAAGAAGTGCAGGCGTTTGCAAAGGCGCAGAAATACAATTTGATCATCGGCGTGGGTGTCCTGTACGCCGACGGTACGGTGGATGTGACCGATCAGGTGTTGAGCCGGTTACAGAAAGATTTCAAGGCGCCGGGCGCATCACCCGCCGGCGGCGGCAACTGAGACTGGGCCGCACGTGCCGGTGGAATACACGCTGGCTGAATTGGTGGAACGCTGCGGCGGCCGGCTGCGCGGCGAGGGTGGCACACGCATACGCGGAGTGGCCACCATCCAGCACGCCGGACCCGGAACGATCACGTTTCTTTCCAACCCGCATTACCGGCATTATCTGAGCGAAACGAGGGCCGCTGCGATAATCCTGGCTCCGGCCGATGCGGAAGCCTGCCCGGTGCCGGCGCTGGTATCGGATAATCCCTATCTGCTGTATGCGCGCGTGGCGGGTTTGTTGACACCAGCGTCACCCATGCGCAGAGGCGTGGATGCTGGAGCCCGCGTGCATTCCGGCGCCCAAGTTTCTCCCACTGCATGGGTCGCTCCCGGTGCCGTGGTGGAGGAAGGTGCAGTCATCTCAGAGGGTGTATCCGTTGGCCCCAACTGTGTGATTATGGTCGGCGCACAGATCGCGGAACAGAGCCGCCTGGTGGCCAATGTGACCCTTTGTCATGGCGTCCGCATTGGGAAACGGACCCTGATTCATCCGGGAGCCGTGATCGGTGCCGACGGATTCGGCATCGCGCGCGATGGCGAGCGCTGGGTCAAAGTTCCGCAACTGGGCACCGTAGTGATCGGCGACGATGTGGAAATCGGCGCCAACACCACCATTGACCGCGGCGCGCTGGAGGATACCGTTATCGGTAACGGCGTCAAACTGGACAACCTGATTCAGATAGGACACAACGCCCGGATCGGCGAGCACACCGTCATGGCCGGTTGCGTGGGAATTTCCGGCAGCGCCATCATCGGCCGGCGTTGCATGTTTGGCGGTTCCTCCGGCACTGCCGGGCATCTTGAGGTTTGTGACGATGTCACCGTCACGGCAATGACGGTGGTGTCGCATTCCATCCACGAACCGGGAGTGTATTCGGGCAGCTTGCCCATGGATACCGCGGCGCACTGGCGCAAAAACAGCGCCCGGTTCCGCCAGCTCGACGAGCTGGCACGCCGTCTTATCGCACTTGAAAAGAAATTGAAGGACTGAACATTCATGTCAAAGGAACCGTTTCTCGACATTCACGCCATCATCAAGCAACTCCCGCACCGTTATCCGTTCCTGATGGTGGATCGGGTACTGGAGTGCAAGCCGGGCGCGTCGCTCACCGCCATCAAAAACGTCACTATCAACGAACCGTTTTTCCCCGGCCATTTTCCGCAACGGCCGGTCATGCCCGGCGTGCTGATCCTGGAAGCCTTGGCTCAGGCTACGGGTCTGTTGGCGTTTGCCACCATCGGTCATGCGCCGGATCAGAATACGCTTTATTATTTTGTCGGTATTGACAACGCGCGCTTCAAGAAACCGGTGGAACCCGGTGACCAGATGCTGCTGAAGGTCGAATGCCTGTGGAACAAGCGCGGCGTATGGAAATTCAAGGCGTGCGCGGAAGTGGACGGCCAAGTGGTCACGGAAGCCGAGCTGATGTGCGCCGCGCAGGAGTTCGATACTTGATTGATCCGCGCGCGGCGGTGGATGCCTCCGCCCGGCTCGCGGCGGACGTGGCGGTGGGACCCTTCGCCGTCATTGGCCCACAGGTAGAGATCGGGGCCGGCACCCGGATCGGACCGCATGCCATGATTCAGGGTCCCACCCGTATCGGTCGCGACAACCGCATCTTCCAATTCGCTTCGCTCGGCGGCATTCCCCAGGATAAGAAATACGGCAGCGAACCCACCTGGCTCGAAATCGGCGACTGCAATACCTTTTTTGAATTCGTCACGGTGAATCGTGGTACCGCCCAGGACAAGGGCAAGACCGTGATCGGTGACGACAACTGGATCATGGCGTATACGCACATCGCTCACGACTGCGCACTTGGCAACCACACCATTCTCGCGAACAACACCACGCTCGCCGGTCACATCACTATCGAGGATTGGGCAATCCTCGGCGGATTCACCAAGATACACCAGTTCTGCCGCATCGGCGCCCACAGTTTCACCGGCATGAACGTGGACATCACCCGCGACGTGCCACCCTATGTGATGGTCTCGGGTACGCCGGTTGAACCGCGCGGCATCAACAGCGAGGGGCTGCAACGGCGTGGGTTTACTGCCGAACAGATCCGCAATATAAAAAACGCTTATCGCATACTGTACCGTTCGGATTTGCGCCTCGAAGAAGCCTTGGAGAAACTGCGCGGGCTGGCTGCCAGCCAGCCGGAGATTGCCCGCCTGGTGAAATTCCTGGAGACCAGCGAGCGCAGCATCACGCGTTAATCCCGGCCAGCAGTCCTTTTCACGTACTATCAGAAAAATCATGCTGCGAATCGGCATCGTTGCGGGGGAAAGTTCGGGAGACCAGCTTGGCGCCGGCCTGATACACGCTATCCGTGCGCGCGTGCCGGGCGCGGTTTTCGAAGGCGTCGCCGGACCGGAGATGATCGCGGCCGGCTGCCAGGCGCTGGCGCGAGCTGAGGACCTGGCGGTCATGGGCATTGCCGAGGTTTTGGTGCATCTGCCGCGCTTGTTGCGTCTGCGCCGCCGTCTGCGCAAGCATTTTCTCGCCCATCGCCCGGATATCTTTATCGGCATTGATGCACCGGATTTCAATCTCGGCCTCGAAACCAGGCTGCGCAAGGTGGGTATCCGCACGGTTCACTACGTGAGCCCCTCCATCTGGGCATGGCGACCGCGGCGGGTATTCAAGGTTGGCAAGGCGGCGGATCTGGTGCTATGCCTGCTGCCGTTCGAACCACCCTTGTATGCCAAGCACGGCTTTCACGCCGTGTTCGTAGGGCATCCGCTGGCGGACAGCGCACCGCAGACCCTGGACCGTGTGGCGCTGCGCAAATCGCTGCATCTGCCGATAGATTGCCAATTGGTGGCGCTCCTGCCCGGCAGCCGCCATACGGAAGTCGAACGCCTGGGGCCGCTGTTCCTGGAAACGGCGCAGTGGCTTGCGGGTGAGAGGCCGGAATTGAAGTTCGTGATTCCAGCGGCCACCCCCGCCTTGAGCCGGCTTATCAAGAATCAAGTGCGCATGCTCAAACCGGATTTGCCGGTGACAGTGCTGGATGGCCATGCCCGTGAAGTGCTGGGGGCGGTGGACGCGGGCCTCATCGCCTCCGGTACCGCCGCGCTGGAAGCCTTGCTGTGGCGCTGCCCCATGGTGGTGGCCTACCGGATTGCCGCCAGCAGTTACGTGGTGGTGCAAAACATGGGAATGCGGCGCGTCCGTCACGTGTCGCTACCCAACCTGCTGGCCGGCCGGACCGTGGTACCGGAGTTTCTCCAATATCGCGCTTTACCCTATGACATGGGCCAAGCCGTATTCGAGTTGTTGCGCAATGAATCCGTGCGCGCCGCGCAACTTGAGAGCTTTGAAACCCTGAGCAGGATGCTGCGTCGCGGCGCCGATGAGCGTGCCGCCGATGCGGTGCTTGCACTGCTGTCAAAACCGGCCGGAGCAGCGGGGTAGAATAGCCATGCGCGAACGCGGGAGTTGGCATGCGAGTGAGCACGATCTGGCAGGAAAGCGGCAAGCTCATCGCCGGCGTTGATGAAGCCGGACGCGGGCCGCTGGCCGGGCCGGTCGCCGCGGCCGCAGTGATTCTCGCACCGACCCGGCCCATCGCCGGACTCAGAGATTCCAAGCAGCTCACGCCGTCGCAACGGGAAACGCTGGCCGGGGCAATACGTGCGAATGCCCTGATCTGGGCGGTGGGTTGGGCCGATCATGCAGAAATAGATCACCTAAATATCCTGCAGGCAACCCTGCTGGCCATGCAGCGGGCGGTATCGGCCCTGGGATACGTGCCTGACAAAGTACTGGTGGATGGCAACCGCTGTCCGTCGTTGTCCTGCCCCGTGGAAGCCATCGTGAAAGGTGATTGCAAAATAGCCGCCATCAGTGCCGCCTCCATCCTCGCCAAAGTGGAACGAGATGCGCTCATGCGACGTTATGACCGGGAATTTCCCAGCTACGGATTTGCGGTTCACAAGGGCTATCCCACACCGACGCACCTGGATGCGTTGGCGCGTTACGGCGCTTGTGATATTCATCGGCGTTCCTTCGCGCCGGTGCGCCGTCATCTTGAGGAAACGGCCTGAGCATGCCGTCACGCTTCATCCATCTGCGCCTGCACAGCGAGTATTCGCTGGTGGACAGCGTGATCCGGGTGCCGGAACTCGCTCAGGCGGTCGCCGATATGCGGATGCCGGCGGTGGCGCTCACGGACCAGGGCAATCTGTTCGCGTTGGTGAAGTTCTACAAGGCGGCCGAGACCCACGGTATCAAGCCCATCATTGGCGCGGATTTGCGGCTGAAGGATATGGACAGCGACACCTTTTCCATCTTTACACTGTTGTGCTGTGATGCCCAGGGTTACCGTAATCTCTCCACGCTCATCACCCGCAGTTACCTGGAAGGCCAGCCGCGCCGCGTGCCCATGCTGGAACGCGGCTGGCTCTCCGGCCATACCGATGGATTGATTGCGCTGTCCGGCGCGCGCGAAGGCGACATCGGCCGCACACTCCTGGCGGGCCGCGATGCGCGGCCGCTGCTTGCGGAGTGGCAACGGCTTTTCCCGCAGCGCTTCTATCTCGAATTGCAGCGCACCGGCCGGGAGGGAGAGGAGGAATATCTGCGCGCGGTGCTGCCACTGGCGTCGGCGCAGGGTGTGCCGCTGGTGGCGACCAACGACGTGCGTTTTCTCAAGGCCGAAAGTTTCGAGGCCCACGAAGCGCGCGTCTGCATCCAGGAAGGCCACACGCTCAACGATCCACGCCGTCCGCGGCATTACAGCGAGCAGCAGTATCTGCGCAGCGAAGCGGAGATGCTGAAACTGTTCACGGATATTCCTGAAGCATTGGAAAATTCCGTCGAGATCGCGCGGCGCTGCAACTTTGCTCTGCACCTGGGCGAAAACTACCTGCCGGCGTATCCGGTGCCGGACGGACAGAGCATCGAAACATTCCTGCGCAGTGAAGCCGGGACCGGGCTCGACCGGCGGTTAGCCGCGTTGCCGGTTGCGCCGGACGCGGATCGGGAAGTGCGCGCATGCGCGTACCGCGAACGCCTGCAATTGGAACTTGATGTAATTCTGCGCATGGGCTTTGCCGGCTACTTTCTCATCGTTGCGGATTTCATCCGCTGGGCGAAAGACAACGGCGTGCCGGTGGGGCCGGGCCGTGGATCGGGAGTCGGCTCGCTGGTGGCTTATGCGCTCGGTATTACCGGGCTCGATCCGCTCCAATATGGTCTTCTGTTTGAGCGGTTCCTGAATCCGGAACGCGTATCCATGCCGGACTTCGACGTGGATTTTTGCATGGAAGGCCGCGACCGGGTGATTGACTATGTGGCGGAACGTTACGGCCGCGGGCGCGTATCCCAGATCATCACCTATGGCAGCATGGCGGCACGTGCTGTGGTGCGCGACGTGGGCCGGGTACTCGGTCATCCTTACGGCTTCGTGGACCAGATTGCCAAGCTCATCCCGTTTGAACTGGAGATGACTCTGGACAAAGCCCTGGCGCAGGAACCGGAACTGCGCAAGCGTTACCAGGGCGAAGACGAAGTGCGCCAGCTCATTGATCTGGCGCGCGCTCTCGAGGGCTTGGTGCGCAACGCCGGCAAGCATGCAGGCGGGGTAGTGATTGCGCCATCCGACCTGACCGGTTTCATGCCGCTCTATTGTGAAGCCGGCGGCAGCCACCCGGTCACCCAGTTCGACAAGGATGATGTCGAACACGTGGGTCTGGTGAAATTTGACTTCCTCGGCTTGCGCACGCTCACCATCATTGACTGGACCGTCAAGGCCATCAATGCGCACCGCGAGAAAACCGGCGAAGCGCCATTGGATATCGCCGCGCTGCCGATGGATGATCCCGACACCTACGAGCAAGTGTTCAGAAAATCCCGTACGGCGGCAATCTTCCAGTTCGAATCCGCCGGCATGCGCCGCCTGCTCAAGGACGCCAAGCCGGATCGTTTCGAGGACATCATCGCCCTGGGCGCGCTCTACCGTCCGGGTCCGATGGAACTAATCCCCTCCTTCGTAGCACGCAAGCAAGGTCGCGAACCGGTACGATACCCCGACCCGCGCGTTGAGCCGATCCTGAAAGAGACCTACGGCATCATGGTCTATCAGGAACAAGTGATGCAGATGGCGCAAATTGTCGGCGGCTATACGCTTGGCCGTGCCGATCTGCTGCGCCGTGCCATGGGCAAGAAAAAGCCCGAGGAGATGGCCGAGCATCGTGCGATTTTCCGCGAAGGCGCAGCCACGCACGGGCTCTCCGCGCAGAAGGCCGACCAGACTTTTGACCTGATGGAAAAATTCGCCGGTTACGGTTTCAACAAGTCGCACGCAGCGGCCTATGCGCTGCTGTCCTACCAGACTGCGTGGCTCAAGGCCCATTATCCGGCCGCTTTCATGGCAGCGGTGCTGTCCTCGGACATGGATCACACCGACAAGGTGGTGGCATTGATTGACGAATGCCGGGCGCTGGGCCTCACGATCCTGCCGCCGGACATCAACCATTCCGGGTACAAATTCACGGTGGCGGATGGCAAAAGCATCCGCTATGGATTGGGCGCCATCAAGGGCGTGGGACTGGCGGCCATTGAAGGCGTGCTGGAAGAGCGGGCGCGCAATGGCGATTACAAATCCCAGGATGATTTCTGCCGCCGCATTGATATGCAGAAGGCCAACCGTCGCGTCATCGAAGCCCTGATCCGTGCTGGCGCGCTCGACGCCCTCGGTCCCAACCGTGCGACACTCATGGCACATTTACCGGCGGCATTGGCGCGTGCGGATCAGGGCACTCGCGCCCGTGCCGCGGGCCAGAATGATTTGTTCGGTCTGGCCGGGCCCGCGGCCGTCAAACCGATGCAGCCCGAAACCATCGCGGTGCTTCCCGATTGGGATGACGACGAACGTCTGCGCGGCGAAAAGGAAACGCTCGGCTTGTATCTCACCGGCCACCCCGTGACCCGCTATACGGCGGATCTGCGGCACGTAGTCACGGCACCGCTCGGAGAATTGGCGGATGAATCGCCGCCGGCGACCAACGGCGAACGCGGTTACGGCTTTGGTGGCGCTTCGCGCAACGTGACGGTAGCGGGTCTGGTGGTGGATCTGCGCAAGCGCAGCGAGCGCGTGAGCCTGGTACTGGATGACCGCAGCGGCCGGTTGGAGGTGACGCTGTTCGAGGAAGTCTACAATCGTTTTCGCTCGCTGGCGGTGAAGGACAAGGTGGTGATTGTGGAAGGCCGGCTGGCGTTCGATGAATTCATCGGCGCCTGGCGCGTGACCGTGAAAAACATGTACGGCGTGGACGAATTGCGCGAGCGTTATGTGCGGCGTCTGGATATACACTGGATGCCGGACGCGGCGCCGGATTTCGCCGCGCGGATCAAGGATGCGCTCAAACCGCATCTGGGCGGCCGCTGCAGTGTCTGGGTGCGCTACACCGGACCGGAAGCCAGCGTGCCGGTCTTCCTGGGAGAAGCTTGGCGGGTCCATCCCGCCGAAATTCTGACCCGGCGGCTGGAAACCTGGCTGGGAGCCGATAAAATCACCCTGCATTACGGCGCCCGTTCTGCCGATTCCGCCAGCGAGGCGGTCAGCGCCTAGGGGCTTGCTCCTCGGAGCTTCAGCCGGTAACGTTTACCGTCCCACGGGTACCCAATACAAGATGAACCTCAATTTCCTTGAATTTGAACAGCCCATCGCTGAACTCGAAGCAAAAATCGAGGAGCTGCGTTTCGTCGGCGACGAATCCGCGGTCAGCATTACTGACGAAATCGAACGCCTGCAGGCCAAGAGCCGCACCCTCACCGAAACGATTTTTTCCAGTCTGAGCGCCTGGCAGGTGGCGCAACTGGCGCGTCACCCGCTCCGGCCCTATACGCTGGATTATATTCCACGCATCTTCACGGATTTCGAGGAACTGCACGGCGACCGCACGTTCGGCGATGATCCCGCGATCGTCGCGGGCGTGGCGCGGCTGGATGACCGTCCGGTCGCGGTCATTGGCGAACAAAAGGGCCGTGATACCAAGGAAAAGGTGCGCCGCAATTTCGGCATGTCGCGGCCGGAGGGTTATCGCAAGGCCCTGCGCATCATGAAACTGGCCGAACGTTTCCGCCTGCCGCTCATGACCTTCATTGATACGCCCGGCGCCTATCCCGGCGTGGGCGCCGAGGAACGCGGTCAATCCGAGGCCATCGCCCGCAATCTGTTCGAGATGTCCACGTTGCGCGTACCCATCATCTGCACGGTAATCGGCGAAGGCGGTTCCGGCGGTGCACTCGCCATCGGCGTGGGCGATCGCGTGGTGATGCTGCAATACAGCATCTACTCGGTGATTTCGCCGGAAGGCTGCGCCTCGATTCTGTGGAAAAGCGCAGACAAGGCCAGTGAGGCGGCCGAAGCCATGGGTATCACCTCGGAGCGGCTCAAAAGCCTCGGACTGATTGACGCGGTGCTCAAGGAACCTCTCGGCGGCGCACACCGTAATGTGGATGCCATGGCGGCCACTGTCAAGAAGATGCTCAGCGACAACCTCAGCAGGCTTGAGCACGTTTCCATGGACGAATTGCTGGAAGCGCGCTACAAACGCTTCATGTCTTTCGGCAGCTTCAAGGAGTGAGCACCGCGCTCACTCGGCGCCCGTGAGTTTCGATTCCGACAAGTTGATTGCTGTGCTGCGCGGCCTCCCGGCCGCGCAATGCTATCGGGTCGGTTTCAGCGGCGGTCTGGATTCCAGCGTATTGCTGCACGCGCTCGTCAAAAACCAACGCGCGCTTGGAACAGAGTTGCGCGCTGTGCATGTCAATCATCATATTCATCCTCAGTCGGATGACTGGCGGCGGCATTGCGAACGCATTTGTCAGAGTCTGCATATCCCATTCGAATGCCGCAACGTTGAAGTCAAACCCGAAAAAGGGGAAAGCCTCGAAGCCGTAGCCCGTGAGCGGCGCTACGCTGTTTACCGCGAACTCATGCGCGCAGGCGATACGTTGTTGTTGGCCCATCATCAGGACGATCAGATGGAAACGTTCCTGCTGCAGGCTTTGCGTGGCGCGGGTGTGCGCGGTCTTGCCGCCATGCCGGCACTTGCCGGCTTCGGTCCTGGCAAACTCGCGCGCCCGCTGCTCGGATTTTCCCGCGCTGAGTTGCAGGTCTGGGCGCAAGCACAGAAACTCATTTGGCTGGACGACCCGAGTAATGCGGATGAGCGCTTCGATCGCAACTATCTGCGCCGGCAGATCATCCCAATGATCCGCGCGCGCTGGCCGGCGGCGGGAGAAACCGTGTCACGCAGCACGCGTCATTGCGCAGATACTTTGGGAGCTCTGACCGCCTTGGCCGAGGCAGATCTGGTCCGCTGCGCGGATCCGGAAGGCCATACGTTGACCGTGGACGGACTGCAAGCTCTCGATGAACCGCGCGCAAAAAATCTGCTGCGGCACTGGCTGCAGAAACTGCAATTGCCGTCGCCACCGTCCCACAAACTGGAGCAGGTTTTCACCGAAATACTGACGGCGGGAGACGACCGTAACCCTTGTGTGAGCTGGGATGGTGCGGAATTGCGCCGTTACCGCAATCGCCTGTATGGCTTGTCGCCGCTGCCTGAATCGCCAGCCGGCGAGGTCCGGCTGCGGCGGGGCGAACCAATGCAGCTAGGCCCGAACCTTGGGCGGCTGAGTCTGGTGCCCGCCACGGGTGGAGGCCTGCGCGCAAGCGCGTGCCCGGTGGAGGGATTCAGGGTGGCTTTTCGTGCCGGCGGCGAGGTCTGCCAGCCGGTGGGCCGGACCCACCATCGGCCGCTGAAAAAATGGCTCCAGGAATATGGAGTGGTGCCCTGGATGCGCGAGCGTCTGCCACTGGTCTATGCGGGTAACGAACTGGCCGCAGTCGCCAGTCTGTTTGTGTGCGCCCCATTTGCCGCTGGAAAGGGCGAACCGGGCTTGCGCATTGAGTGGCGGTCGCACCCTGTGCTGCATTAGTCAGGCCGCAGCGGCAAAGGCCGCACACGCTTTTGCTTCATTCAAGTCGCTGATTCTGCTACTCTGTTATCCCGATTCAGCGGAGCCATCCCGGCACCGCATCGGGAGTTCCCATGGCTCATTTCGTTTTTGTCACTGGCGGCGTGGTTTCTTCGCTCGGAAAGGGCATCGCCTCTGCCTCTCTGGGCGCCCTGCTGGAAGCGCGCGGCCTCAAGGTCACCATGGTGAAGCTGGATCCCTATATCAACGTGGATCCCGGCACCATGAGCCCGTTCCAGCACGGCGAGGTGTTCGTGACCGAAGACGGCGCTGAAACCGACCTGGATCTTGGACATTACGAGCGTTACGTGCGCGCACGCATGGGCAAGAGCAACAACTTCACCACCGGCCGCATATATGAGAACGTGATCCGCAAGGAACGCCGCGGCGATTATCTCGGCTGCACCGTGCAGGTGATTCCGCACATCACCGACGAGATCAAGCGCTGTATCCGCGAAGGCGCCGGCAACGCCGACATCTGCATGGTCGAGATCGGCGGCACGGTGGGCGACATCGAATCCCTGCCGTTCCTGGAAGCCATCCGCCAGATGGGCATCGAGATGGGCCGCGGCAAGTGCGTGTACATGCACCTGACCCTGGTACCTTATATTCCGACTTCCGGTGAGACCAAGACCAAGCCCACCCAGCATTCGGTCAAGGAGTTACGTTCCATCGGCATCCAGCCGGATATTCTATTGTGCCGCGCCGCCAAACCGCTGCCGGACGAGGCGCGCCGCAAAATCGCGCTGTTCACCAACGTGGAGGAGCGCGCGGTGATTTCCGCACCCGATGCCGACGACATCTACAAGATTCCGCTGATCCTGCACCAGCAAGGTCTCGACGAAATTGTGGTGGATCATCTGCGCATCAACGCGAAATCCGCCAATCTGAGCGAATGGCGCCGGGTAGTGGAAGCACGCGGTAATCCGGAAGCCAGCGTCAACGTAGCCATGGTCGGCAAGTACGTGAATCTGGCGGATGCCTACATGTCGCTGAACGAAGCGCTCAAGCACGCCGGCATTCAAACCCGCACGGATGTGAAAATCCATTACATTGATTCCGAGGAATTATCCAAACATGGCACCACTATGCTGCGCGGCATAGATGCCATTCTGGTACCGGGCGGCTTCGGCGAGCGCGGCATCGAGGGCAAGATCGCCGCGGCCGGCTATGCTCGCGAGCATCAGGTCCCTTACCTTGGTATCTGTCTCGGTTTGCAGGTGGCGGTGACGGAATTCGCGCGCAACGTGGCTGGTCTCAAGGGCGCACACAGCACCGAGTTCGAACGCAGCTCACCGCATCCGGTTATCGCGCTCATCACCGAATGGCGGGATCGCGGCGGCCAGACCGAAACCCGCACCGAGAAGTCCGATCTGGGCGGCACCATGCGCCTGGGCGCGCAGGCTGCGCACCTCAAACCCGGCACGTTGGCGCACAAACTCTACGGCAAGGATGTGATCTCCGAGCGCCATCGCCACCGTTACGAGTTCAACAACAATTATCGCGAGCAGCTTGCGAAGAAAGGTTTGGTGTTCTCCGGCCATTCCGTGGACGATCTGGTGGAAATCATCGAGCTGCCTGACCATCCGTTCTTCATCGCCACACAGTTCCATCCGGAATTCACATCCACGCCGCGCGACGGCCATCCGCTGTTCAGCGGTTTTATCAAGGCCGCACGCGAGTATGCCGCCGCGCAACCCGCGCTCAAGGCGGCGCGCGCATGAAACTCTGCGGCTTCGAGGCCGGACCCGATCAACCCTTCTTTCTCATCGCCGGGCCGGACACGCTCGAAAGCGAGCAGTTGGCGCTGGATGTGGCCGGCCATCTCAAGGAAGTCACCGCGCACCTGAAGATTCCGTATATCTTCAAGGGCTCCTTTGACAAGGCCAACCGCACTTCCGGCAAGAGCTATCGTGGCCCCGGCGTGGATGAAGGCTTGAGAATACTGGAGAAAGTTCGCAAGAGCGTTGGCGTGCCAGTATTGACCGACGTGCATGAAGACACGCCCATCGAGACCGTCGCAGCCGTGGTGGACGTGATCCAGACGCCGGCGTTTCTATGCCGCCAGACCAATTTTATCCAGCGCGCCGCGAAAGCCGGCAAACCCGTCAACATCAAGAAAGGCCAGTTCCTGTCGCCCTGGGAAATGACCAACGTCGTGGACAAAGCGCGTGCTGCCGGCAACCGGCAAATCCTGGTGTGCGAGCGCGGGTTTTCCTTCGGCTATAACAATCTGGTGGTGGACATGCGTGGGCTCGCGGTGATGCGCGATACTGGTTGTCCCGTGGTATTCGACGCCACCCATTCGGTACAACTGCCGGGCGGGCAGGGCGGCAGTTCCGGCGGTCAGCGCCAATTCATCCCGGTGCTGGCGCGCGCCGCCATCGCTGCCGGCGTGGCCGGTATCTTCATGGAAACTCATCCCGATCCGGACCAGGCGCTGTGCGACGGCCCGAATTCCTGGCATCTCAAGCTGATGGAAGAACTGCTGATTACACTCAAGGAGCTGGACACGGTGGTGAAGCACAAACCATATGTAGAGTCACGACTGCCATCATGAGCCAGCTTGACTGACGCACTTACTTTTAGGGGAGGGGACAACTTATGGAATCTAAACTGTTTGCCAAGATCGTTCTCCGTCTTTTGGCAGTTTATCTCATAGCAAGGGGGATAATATTCTTGCCGGATTTCTATATGCTCCAAGGCCAACCATCGGGTGTATTTTGGACGATTACGAATCCGAATTTATGGCTGGTCATACCTGTTCTCGCTCCAACTATTTCCGGAATTGTGCTTTGGGTAATAGCACCAATGATTGCAAATTGGATGATTGGAGTTGACAACACGCATGTACAAATACCTTCACTACTTCAGAATGACCTACAGGCGATTGCGATTGTTACAGCCGGTTTGATAATTGTAATTATCGCTGTTCCTCGTATCGCGGATTGGCTGATACAGTTATTTGCGAATTCCTACAATAATGGTGTTAGCAGAGTCTTCGATCCAGGTGTTCTGGGGTTTTTTATCGCATCGGTATTGTTGTTATTATTTGGATTGTTGTTGATTTTCGGAATCAGATTTTGGGTACGCTTGTTACGTCGCATTCGGGAGTTTGGTTTGGAACCTGGAAATTCGGAATAGATGCTTAGATTATGATGACAGCTAAGCGACTTATATGTTTAGGTACAACGGACCATGACTAAGATAGTTGATCTGCGCTCGCGCGAAATTCTGGATTCCCGCGGCAATCCGACGCTGGAAGTGGACGTGATTCTGGAATCCGGCACCGTGGGGCGTGCGGCAGTACCGTCCGGCGCTTCCACCGGTAGCCGCGAGGCGGTGGAGTTGCGTGACAGCGATCCGCAACGCTACGGCGGCAAGGGCGTGCGCAAAGCCGTTGCCAATGTTACAGGTGAAATCCTGCGCCGTGTGCGCGGCATGGAAGTCGAGAACCATGAGCAGCAGGCACAACTGGATCACGCGCTGATTGAACTCGACGGCACGCCCAACAAGTCACGCCTGGGCGCCAACGCGATTCTGGGCATGTCGTTGGCGACGGCGCGTGCCGCCTCGCGCGAGCACGATATGCCGCTGTATCGCTGGCTGGGCGGTGAGCACGCGGTAACCTTGCCGGTGCCACAGATGAACATCATCAACGGCGGCGCACACGCGGACAACAGCGTGGACCTGCAGGAATTCATGATCCTGCCGATGGGTGCGCCTAACTTTCCTGAAGCGCTGCGCTACGGCGCCGAAGTGTTCCACGCGCTCAAGCAGGTGTTGCACAAGCGCGGACTCGGAACCACGGTCGGCGACGAAGGCGGGTTTGCGCCGAACCTGCCGTCCAACGAAGCCGCGTTGGAAGCCATCATGGAAGCCATCCAGCGCGCCGGTTACACGCCGGGCCGCGACATCTATCTCGGCCTGGATGCCGCCAGTTCCGAGTTTTACAAGCATGGCCGTTACTACCTGGAATCCGAAGACCATCACTACAGTTCCGGAGAATTCGCCGATTACCTGGCCGGCCTTGTGGACCGTTATCCCATCATCAGCATCGAGGACGGCATGGCGGAAACCGACTGGGAGGGTTGGCAATTGCTAACCCGGAGGTTGGGGGAGCGCGTGCAGTTGGTGGGCGACGACATCTTCGTCACCAACACCGGGATCCTGCAACGCGGCATACGCGAACGTGTAGGCAATTCCATTCTAATCAAGCTGAACCAGATCGGCACCCTCACCGAAACCCTGGCTGCCATCAATCTGGCCGTGGACGCAGGCTACAGCGCCGTGATCTCGCACCGCTCCGGCGAAACCGAGGACACCAGCATCGCGGACCTGGCAGTCGGCAGCCGCGCCACCCAGATCAAGACCGGCTCGCTGTCGCGCACCGACCGGCTCGCGAAGTACAACCAGTTGCTGCGCATCCAGGAATCCCTCGGCACCCGCGCGCGCTATCATGGCCGCGGCGCATTCCCAATCGGAGTGGGCGAACACACATGAGCCTGCGCCGAGTGCAACTCAAGTTCCTGCTGCCATTGATACTGGTCCTGCTGCTGCTGTTGTTCCAGTATGACTTGTGGTTCGGGCAAGGCGATCTGCACGGCGCCTGGAAACTCCAGCAGCAGGTGAATACGCAGCAAACCGAAAACACCGAACTTGCCAGGCGCAATCAGGTGCTGGCCGCGCAGGTGCAGGATCTCAAACAGGGGCAGGCGGCTGTTGAGGAGCAGGCGCGCAGCGATCTTGGCATGATCAGGAAAGGCGAGACCTTCTACCAGATTGTGCGGGTGCCCCCGCCGCCACCTCCCAAGCCTTGACCGGATGGCGCACGCCGCAAGGTTCTGGACAGTCATTCCCGCCGCCGGCACGGGTGTGCGCATGGGCACGGCCATACCCAAGCAATATCTGCCGCTCGCGGGCCGCACCGTCATCGAGCATGCGCTGGACGGATTTCTGTCTCATCCGCGTATTGCCGGCATCACCGTGGTGCTGGCGGCTGACGATACTCGCTGGCAGCCGCGCGCTGCACGCAAGCCGCTGCGCCGCGCGGCCGGCGGCAAGGAACGCGCCCATTCGGTGTTGAATGCCTTGCACAGCCTGCGCGAAGAATTGCATGCGGATGACTGGGTACTGGTGCATGATGCGGT
This sequence comes from Gammaproteobacteria bacterium, assembly GCA_049698775.1. GTDB lineage: Bacteria > Pseudomonadota > Gammaproteobacteria > Natronospirales > REEB76 > REEB76. The sequence continues at coordinate 5,022 of JBAVYM010000052.1, read as the reverse complement.
GCGCCCCTGTCTGCACCCGGATGACCTTGACAGGCTGGTTCAAACCCTGGAACGGGATCCGGTGGGCGGCATTCTGGCCACGCCATCGACGGATACGGTGAAGCGCGTGACCGAAGACAACATCATCAGTGAAACACCGGATCGCCAGCGGCTGTGGCGCGCACTTACGCCGCAGATGTTCCGTTATGGTCTGCTGACCACGGCGCTGGAAGCCACGCTCAAGTCGGGTTACTCACCCACCGACGAAGCCGCCGCCATGGAAAGTGCCGGGCATGCGGTGCGCGTGGTCGCTGGCCGTAGCGACAACATCAAGATCACCCAAGCATCGGATATTGCCCTGGCGCAAGCCATACTTGCGACCCGGTGAGGAGCATCGCATGAGAATCGGTCATGGTTTCGACACGCATCGCTACGGTGACGGCAGTGGCTTTGTCGCCGGCGGAGTGCGCATTGCGTTCGTCCGCGGCGTGATCGCGCATTCCGACGGCGATGTGCTGGTTCACGCACTGTGCAACGCGCTGCTGGGCGCTGCCGCGCTCGGTGACATCGGCCAGCATTTCCCGGACAGCGATCCACAATACAAGGGCACCGACAGCCGCGTACTTCTGCGCCGGGTGGTGGAGATGCTGCGCGCAAGGCATTTGAAACCGATCAACATGGACGCGACGCTGATCGCGCAGGCGCCCAAATTCGCGTCTCACACTGACGCCATGCGCGCGAATCTTGCCGCTGACCTCGGCCTGCCGAACGAATGCGTGAACGTGAAGGCCGCCAGCACCGAACGCCTGGGTTTCATCGGTCGCATGGAGGGCTTGGCCGCCGAAGTGGTGGTGCTGGTGGACGAACTGTGCGATAGCACCTGACAGTTAGCGAGGCAGGTTTGTTTCCTGTTTGCCATTCGACGCTCTTGTGGGAGCGGCCGTACGATGTACAGGGATTGTACAAGTGCTGCGAAAGGCATGGATGCCGGAAGCAGCCCGGCCACGATTCTTTGATTCAAAGGAACGGTACGCGAGCACACCCCGCATTTTTTGAGGTAGGTTGGTGGTGAGCGCAGCGAACCCCAATGTATGGTCCGGCCCTTGTTAGCAAGGTTGATTGTCTGGGATGACAAGAAGCGGTTTGCGCCAATGTATTCGGCCTCATGCTGAAGACCGTCAAGTCTTCGGGCCTTGATGGGAAGGCGCGCCGATCCCGTCTGATAACAGTCGCGGTCTTTGGATGACCGAAGGGGTTCACAGGTTTTGGGATCGGCCGATTAACCGTTTTGACCATCACGACGTTCATCCTCGCAAACCTCGGAGGGGATTAAATCGTTGAACTACAGTGCGCAGCTGGCCGCGGCACGTTGCGCACACCAGGGACTCTCACCCGTCAATACCGCCCAGGCGACGCGCGCGGTCTTGTTGGCGAGCGCCACGGTGACCACGTTGGGATGGGCGTGCGTACTGAGCCGTTGCAGCCAATGGCCGAGTTCATCCTGACGTTGAGGAGCCCTACGCAACACGCTGCGTGCGCCGTGAACCAGCAGCATGCGCAGATACCGATTGCCGCGCTTGGAGATACCGAGCAGTTTCGGTTTGCCGCCGGTCGAGTATTGTCGGGGCACGAGTCCAAGCCAAGCGGCGAAGTGCCGGCCACGCCGGAAGCCTTGACCGTTGCCGACCGCGGCTACCATCGCCGTGGCGATGAGCGGGCCGATGCCCGGGACGGTCATCAGCCGTTGACAGGCCGGCTCGGTCTGGGCCCGCGCGGTGAGATCCTGGGTGAGGCGGTCAATGCGGGCGTCGAACTCCCGGACCTGTTGAAACAGGTCGGCCACCAGTGCACGCAAACACGGACTCAAGCCGTTCTCGGCATCCTCTAGTATCCGCGGCAACTGGCGGCGGAAGTTACCGATCATCTTGGGTATCGTCAGACCCTGCTCCAGCAATAGGGCGCGCGCCTGGTTCACGGTGGCCGTGCGCTGGCGCACCCCCAAGCTGCGCAAGCGGTGCTGAGCCTGTAGTTCCTGCTGCACCACGGTCTTGAGTGGCACAAAACGCATGCTCGGTCGGGTCACCGCTTCGGCGATGGCTTCCGCATCCAGGAAGTCGGACTTATTGGTCTTGAGGTAGGGCTTCACATACTGCGCCGGCATCAGCCGTACGGTGTGCCCATAGCTCGCCAAGCCATGCCCAAGGTGGTGGGCGCCGCCACAGGCTTCCATACCAATCAGGCAAGGCGGCAGGTTCGCTGTCCAGCGCCGAAGCTGCGTTCGGCTAAACCGACGGCGCAGCACCGGCCGGCCCTGAGCATCCAACCCCACAACGTGAAAGGTATCCTTGCCCAAATCAATACCCAGTGTTTGAATGTTCATGATGGTCTGGCTCCTTCGTGGTGAGAGTACGAACAGTGTCTCTCGTGGCTCATTGAAGCCGAAAAGAAGGGGCCGGACCATCCCATTACTACTGGTTAAAGCTTTGGCGGAGATAAACGCGATGCTTGAAAAAATTGAACACGGAAACGTCCTGGAACTGCGGCTGGCGCATCCGCCGGCCAATGCGCTCAATCCCGCGTTGGTGCACGAGTTGCACGAAGCGGTGAAAACCGCGCCCGCAAGCGGCGTCCGCGCGCTGATCCTGTCCGGCGCGGAGGGCATGTTCTCCGCCGGCCTGGACGTACCGGCGCTGCTGAAATTGGATCAAGCCGCCATGAGCGCGTTCTGGCAGGAATTCATCAGCCTGCTGCGGCTGATTGCCGAGTCGTCCATTCCGATCGCGGCGGCGCTCACCGGCCATAGTCCGGCCGGCGGCGCGGTACTGGCGATTTTCTGCGACACGCGCATCGCCGCCGAGGGCAAGTTCAAGATTGGCCTCAACGAAGTGCGCGTGGGTTTGCCGGTGCCGGCCGTCATTTACGCCGCGCTCAAGCGCCTGGTGGGCAGCCGCCAGGCGGAACGTCTGTGCCTGCACGGTTTGCTGATCGCGCCCGAGGAAGCCCTGCGCATCGGCCTGGTGGATCAGGTATTGCCGGTTGAACAAGTGATTCCCGCCGCGCTCGAATGGTGCCGCAGCCTGCTGGAACTGCCGCCGCAGGCGGTAGCCGCCACCCGCACACTGGCGCGCGCGGACCTTGTGCATCTGTTCTCGGAGCTGGGCGAGCGCAGCCACGCCGATCTAATGAACATGTGGTTCAGCGCCGAAACCCAGGCCGCCATGCGGGCGCTGGTGACTCAGTTGGCCGCGCGCAAGCACTGAGCTATCCGGTATAGAATGCCGGCACTTCGACTCGGAAAAGAGCGTGGTAGCCCATGGCCGATGAGGGGTTAACCTGGCTGGATCGCCTGAAGCGGCACTACATCGGCCGCGTGGTGATCCCCTACGCGATCGTCATCGGCTTCCTGATGCAGCTCGCGGCGCGCGTGTTTCCGTATTTCGGTTGGTCCGGGGCCATGCCGGTGCTGGTGATCGTGCTGGTCGCGAGCCTGCCGGTGGTGCTGGTGCTCACCTGGTTGCTGGCACGGCCCAAGGATGGGCCGCAAGCTGGAGCCTGGCAGCATCAGCATCGCAAGCTCGGCACCGCGGTATCCCTGGTGGTGGTCATTCTGGCGGGCATCTCCGGGTTCTACGCCTGGCGGTTTTCAGAATTGCATGCGCAGCGCTTGGAGCAGGTCGCGACGGTTCACGCCGCGGCCAAGTCCATCGCGGTGCTGCCGTTCGAGAATCTCTCCGACGACAAAAAGAACGAATACTTCGTCGCCGGCATGCAGGACCTGATCCTGACCAAGCTGGCCGACGTCGGCGGCCTCAAGGTGATTGCACGCACCTCGACCGCGCAGTACGCCAGCCATCCGGAAAACCTCACGCAAATCGGCGAGCAGTTGGGCGTGGCGACGATCCTCGAAGGCAGCGTGCAGAAGTAGGGCAACGAGGTGCTGATCAATGTGCAGTTGATTGATACCCAAACCGATGACCACATCTGGGCGCAGGCCTACACGCGCACGCTGGACAACATCTTCGGTGTCGAGGGCGACGTGGCCGAGCAGATCGCCGCCGCGCTCAAAGCCCAGCTCTCGCCCGCTGAGACCGCCAAACTGGCTGCCGTGCCGACCACCAATCAGGCGGCGTACGATCTGTTCCTGCGCGCCGAGTATCAGGCAAACAAAGGTCTCATCAATTACGACACGGCCAGTTGGAAAGCCGCGATCCCCTTGTACCGGCAGGCGGTCGAGCAGGACCCGGACTTCGCGCTGGCCTGGGCGCGGCTGTCTTACAACGAGAGCGAACTCGCATGGTTCGGCGGCGGCGGCGAGGATGTCAAGCAACTCAACCAGCAGGCACACGCGGATGCCGAACGCGCGCTGCAATTGCAACCCAAGCTCTCCGCCTCGCATCTTGCCGTCGGCTACAACGAATACTGGGGTCGCGGTGACTACGACGCGGCGCTGAAAGCGTTCGCGGCCGCGCTGGCGCTCAAGCCCAACGACGCTGATGCGCTTGCCGCGCAAGCCTACGTCCAGCGCCGTCAGGGCCGCTTCGACGACGCGATCGCCTCACTCCGGCAGGCGCTCGAGCTCGACCCGCGCAATTCCGCGCTGGCGTTTGAATTGGGCTTGACTTACATGGAAATCAGCCGCTATGCCGATGCCGAAAACGCCTTTCAGCGTGCCTTGGCATTGGATCCCAACAACCGCAACGCGAAGCAATACAATTCAATTGCGATCCTGTTGAGCGCCGGCGACATCCCGCGCGCGCTGGCCGCGGCGCAAGGCGACGATCCGCTGTTGAAATTGCTGCGCGTCAGTCTGTTGACCGATCAGCGTAAATACCGCGAGGCCTTGGACCTGCTCGACAGCATTCCCGACACGCCCGACAACTTTTCCATCAGTACGGGTGGCTCGAAGGCGCAGCAACTGACGAGCCAGGGAAGGCGCGAAGCGCCGAGGCGAGGAGCCTGCGGTAGCCGCAGCGGACGTAGCACAGCGGAGTCTTCGGAGCGTGGTGCGCAGTCCGCGCCGCGGCGTAGAGTCAGTGTGGAGGA
>JBAVYM010000051.1:0-9292 GCA_049698775.1 Gammaproteobacteria bacterium | reverse complement strand
ACGGCCAGCGGGCCGGCGGGCGAAGCGTCGGCGCAGCCGGCGTCACCGGCGCCGGTCACCACCTTCGTGCGTGAAGGCCGCAAGGTCGGGCGCAACGAACCCTGTCCCTGTGGCTCAGGACTCAAATACAAACAGTGTCATGGGCGCTTGAATTAAGCACCTGCGAATATTCCCATCATGAACCGGGACACAATACCGACGATCCAGGTGGTGGCCGCGGTATTGAAAGACGCGCAGGGCCGCGTGCTCATAAACCAGCGTCCCGCCGGCAAACCCATGGCCGGTTATTGGGAATTCCCCGGCGGCAAGATCGAATCCGGTGAAACGCCATTGGCGGCACTCAGGCGTGAACTGCATGAAGAGCTGGGGATCACCGTGCACGATGCGCAGTTCTGGATTCGCTCAAGTCACGATTATCCGGAACAGCGCGTGGAGTTAGCGGTATGGCGCGTGCGGCGTTGCAGCGGCACCGCGCAGGCCCGCGAAAACCAGTGTTTCGCCTGGGTGAAGCCGGGCGAACTTCCCGGCTGGAACCTGCTGCCCGCCGATAATTTCATCGTGGCCGCACTGCGACTGCCGCCGCAAATGCTGGTCACGCCATCGCCGGAGGCGGACCAGACCCGATTCCTGTCGAACCTGGAACGTGTCCTGGAGCAGGGCGTGGAATTCGTCCAGTTGCGCGCGCCCGAATTCACGCTGTCGCATTACACAGCCTTGGCGCGCGAAGTGATTGCCCGCTGCCGTCAGCATGGTGCGCACATCGTCCTGAATTCCGAGCCTGAACTTGCAATCGCGCTGGGCGCCGACGGTGCGCATCTGAGCGGCGCACGTCTGGCCCGGATTACCGGCAGGCCGTCAGCGCTGGGTTTTCTGGTGGGTGCGTCCTGTCACGACCAAGCCGAAATGCGCCGAGCGTTGACGGCAGGGCTGGATTACGTGGTACTGGGGCCGCTATTAGCGACGCCAAGTCATCCGCATGCCGCGATTCTCGGTTGGGATGGCTTTGCGCGGCTGGCATCGTCAAGCACGTTGCTGGTGTATGCGATCGGCGGCATGTTGCCGGAGCATTTGCAGAAGGTGCGAGAGCTTGGAGGTTACGGCATCGCCGCCATGCGCGGCTTGTGGGAAGGCTATTCCTCACCCCGGTCTTGATCTGGGGCTGGTGTGTTACCGGCGATGGCGTGTTTCTCGGACAGCCAGTCGCCCAGGTCAATCAGGCGGCAACGCTCGCTGCAGAAGGGTTTCCATTCCGATTCCGCGTTCCACGTCACGGATTTACCGCAATGAGGACATTTGGCGATTGAAACATTCTCGTTCACAGCTGTTCAGAGCTGGCAGCACACCAGTTTGAAACCGATGTCGCGCTTGGTTTGCTGCGCGCGGCTCCCGTCGTCCTGGCGCTCCAGGAAATGGATGGTAATGCGCTGACGCCCGGCGCTGATTTCCGGATAGACGCCACTGGAGGCCAGCACCATGACGCGCACCAGCGGACAACTGGGGCCTTCAAAGATGCGCAGGTACATGCCCTGTTCCGCTACTTCCCGGGTTGGCAGCGCGCTTTCCCGGGTCAGCGCCATCAGCAGATTGATGGTGTCCCGCAATGGGCGGACTTCCTCCAGCCACTGCTGCAGTTCGCGTGTGCGTTTGGTATGCGGCTGGGTAAGCCAGGCATGGTAGGCGGGCAGATCGAATTGGCAGGTTCCGCCCGGGATCGCCACCCGGTTCCTGACGCTGTTGAGGAATTCATTTTCCTTCAAACCGACACCCAACTGCCGGCCATCGCCGTTCATGGCGTGACGCAGGCTTTCAAGTTCAGTCAGCACTGAGTGCAGTCTTGCATTGTCCACCTCGGGGCTGCCCTTGAGGCGGTTCAGGAACAGCAGGCAGCGTTCCAGTTCCTTGAGGACTTCGGTGCGGACATCGCCGCGTATGAGCAGAGAGCCGATTTCCAGGATGGCGGCAATGGCGGCGCGGCTATCCCAGGGCGAGGCCAGACCCGCGTGATGCTCACATTGTTCGAACAGGAACTCCAGACGCAGAAACGTGCGGATACGCTCGGTGAGCGGCTGCTCATACGCCAGCCATTCGGCGGGCAGCAGTTCCTCGGCTAAATTTTCTTCGACGTTCAACATGAAATTCATATCCCGTTCAGGCCCACGCCGTGGCGCGGTGCCGCCGAACGTTTTGGGATTGGATGCTCGGCGATGTCCAGATAAAACCTGTGCAGCTTGGCCACACCGGCGGTCAGCTCGGTCAGAACGCCGGTATTAAACAGAATATCATCTCCCGTTGCCAGACGTTGTTGCCGGTCTGCCTGCACTGAGAGCATGGTGCGGGCTGATTCCTCGCTTTCGCCATCACGCGACATAAGCCGGGCGATCTGCAGGGATTCGGGGCAGTCAACCACCAATATCCGGTCCACCAGCGCCCGGGCCTTGGGGTTTTCCGCCAGCAGTGGAATGACGGCCAAAGCGTAAGAAGCCTTGGAACTGTCCAGGCTGCCTTGGAGCCGGGCGACGACGAGCGGGTGCAGTATGCCTTCCACCTGAGCGCGGAGTGCGGCATCCGTGAATAGCCATCGGCGCAGGCGGCCACGGTCCAATTGGCCCCGGGAATCCAGAATTTGCCTACCCAAGGCCATGACCATCTGCTGGAGTCCGGGAGTTCCGGGAGCCGTCAGTTCCCGGGCGATGGCGTCGGCGTCCACCACGGGCGTTCCGAGGCGGGCGAACATGGCTGCTGCCTCGGATTTGCCGCTGGCAATGCCGCCGGTGAGGCCCACTTTGAGCATGGATTCAGGTGCCGTGCATGAAGCCGAGATAACTACGTATGAGTTCCGGTCCCCAGAGCAGGGCAATCCAGCCGGCCGCCGCCAAGTAGGGACCGAAGGGGATCGGCACGTCTCGCTGTGCGCGGCGGCCGAGAATAAGCCCGATGCCCACCACTGCGCCTGAACCCGCGGCGATCAGGATGATCAGCGGCAGATTTTGCCAGCCGAGCCAGGCACCGAGCAGCGCATACAATTTGAAATCGCCATAGCCCATGCCTTCCTTGCCGGTGAGCAGCCGGAAGGCATGATAAACGCACCACAGACTCAGGTAACCCGCCACGGCGCCGATGAGCGCGGAGCGCAGGTCAGTGAAGGTGTGGCCCAGGTTGAACAGCAAACCCAGCCACAGGACCGGCAGAGTGATCTTGTCCGGCAGCAATTGCTTTTCTAGATCAATGGCAGCCAGCGCCAGCAAGGACCAGGTGAATAACAGGGCGCCCAGCGCCGGCCAGCCGAAACCGAAGCGCCAGGCAATCCAGCCGGACAGAATCCCCGAAATCAGTTCGATTACCAGATAGCGCGCAGAAATATGCGCGCCGCAGGCGCGGCAGCGGCCGTGTAACAGGAGATAACTCAGTACCGGAATGTTATCCAGCGCGCGAATCAGGCGGCCGCAGTGGGGGCAACGGGAGCGGGGAACCACCAGGTTATAGGGTTCCGCGGCGGCAACCGTATTTCCATTCAATTCCGCACAGTGATGCTGCCATTCTCGCTCCAGCATGATGGGCAGGCGGTGAATCACCACGTTCAGGAAACTGCCGATGATCAAGCCGAGGCAGACCGCCACTATGATCCACGCCAGCGGCGCGGTCTCGAGGTAAGACACCAGATACATGCGAACCGGCCTTTTAAGAAAAGGGGCGCCGCCGGCGCCCCTGCGCAAGCATGCTGATCAGAACGCGTTGCCGAGATTGAAGATGGGCAGGTACATGGCCACCACCAAGCCGCCGACCAAAATACCCAGGATCACCATGATGATCGGTTCCATGAGGCTCGACATGGCATCCACGGCATTGTCCACTTCTTCCTCGTAGAAATCCGCGACTTTGGAAGCCATGGTATCAATGGAGCCGGCTTCCTCGCCGATGGCGATCATCTGCACCACCGTGTGCGGGAAGATGCCGCTCTGGGCCATGGCCAGATTCAGTTGCTGGCCGGTGGACACCTGATCGCGCATCTTGATGGTAGCCTTTTCGTAAATGATGTTACCCGTGGCGCCAGCCACCGAGGTCAAACCTTCCACCAGGTTCACGCCGGCCGCAAACATGGTGGCCAGGGTGCGGGTGAACCGGGCTATGCAGGCCTTGGTCAGGATGACGCCGATGACCGGCAGTTTCAGCGTCACGCGGTCCACAATTTCGTAGAAACTTGGCGAACGTTTGCGGGCTTGAATGAATCCCACAATCAAAATGATGATGACAGCCAGATAAAACCAGCCTTTCTGGCGCACCGATTTCGACAGGTTGACCACCATCTGCGTGAAGGCCGGCAGGTTGGCGCCGGCGCTTTGGAACAGGCTCTGGAACTCAGGAATCACGAAAATCAGCAGGATGGCGGTAACGATGAGCGCCACGACCAGCACGGCGGCGGGATAGAACATGGCTTTCTTGATTTTCTTCTTGATGGCCTCGGTTTTTTCCTTGTAGGTGGCGATTCTTTCCAGCAGGGTTTCCAGCGCGCCGGATTGCTCGCCGGCGCGGATCAGGTTTACAAATAGTTTGTCGAAATACAGTGGCTGCTTGGCCAGGGAGTCCGCCAGCGTATTGCCGGATTCCACATCGGCTTTGATACCGAGCACCATGTCGCGCATACGCGGATTGGCATGGCCGCGGCCGATGATATCCATGGCCTGCACCAGCGGCACGCCGGCCGTCATCATGGTGGCGAGCTGGCGGCTGAAGAACGCGATATCGCTCGATTTGATTTTCTTGCCGCGCCCCATTGCCGACAGGATGCTTTCCTTGCGGATCCTAATGGGCACAATGCCCTGGCGCCGCAGATCCGCCTTGACCGCGGATTCGCTCGGGGCCATGGATTTGCCCTTGATGCGCGCACCTTTCTTGTCGGTGCCTTCCCAGAAAAAATTGGACTGTTTGACGGCTGCGATTGCCATGGTGGCTCCCTATTCTCTTCGACTGACTATTCGGTGGTCACGCGGTTCAATTCCGCGAGACTGGTGAAACCGGATCTGACCTTGTGGAGTCCTGACGTACGCAGGTCCCAAACGCCTTCCTTATTTGCTTGCTCCGCGATTTGCATGGCGCCGCCGCCTTGCATGATGATGTGGCCCATGGTTTCCGAAACAGGCATGACCTGATAGATGCCGCTGCGGCCCTTGTAGCCGTCGGTGCATTGGTTGCAACCCACCGGCTCGAAGATTTCCAATTTGCCGGCAATTTCCGTTTCGGTGAAACCTTCCTTGAGCAGCGCTTCCTTGGGAATCTTGGCCGCCTTCTTGCAATGCGTGCACAATTTGCGCGCCAGACGCTGCGCGATGATGAGGTTGACCGCGGTGGCGATGGAATACGGCGCCACGCCGATGTCCGCAAGGCGCGAGAGCGTTTTGGGTGCGTCGTTGGTATGCAGGGTGGACAACACCAAGTGACCCGTCTGTGCGGCCTTGATGGCAATTTCCGCCGTTTCCAAGTCGCGGATTTCGCCCACCAGAATTACGTCCGGATCCTGACGCAGGAACGCGCGCAATGCCGAAGCGAAGGTGAGCCCGACCTTTGGGTACACGTTGACCTGATTGACGCCGGGCAACTGGATTTCCACCGGGTCTTCCGCGGTGCAGATATTGCGGTCCGGTGTATTGAGAATGTTGACTCCGGTGTACAGCGAAACCGTCTTGCCGCTGCCGGTGGGGCCGGTCACCAGGATCATTCCGTGCGGACGCGAAAGCGCCTGCATAAACAGATCTTTCTGGAAACCCTCGTAACCCAGGGCATCAATGCCCATTTTGGCAGTGGCGGAATCCAGAATGCGCAACACGATTTTCTCGCCCCACAGGGTCGGGCAGGTGTTGACGCGGAAATCAATCGCACGAGTTGCGGATAGCCTGATCTTGATGCGGCCGTCCTGCGGGATGCGGCGCTCGGAAATATCCAGCCGGGCCATGACCTTGAGACGCGCGGAGAGTTTCATATTCAGCGCCACCGGCGGTTGTGCGACCTCATGCAGAATTCCGTCCTGGCGCAGACGGATGCGGTAAAGACGCTCATAAGGCTCGAAATGGATATCCGAGGCATTTTTGTTGATGGCATCGAGCAATATCTTGTTGATGAACCGGACTATGGGCGCATCATCAACGTCCGAATTTTCATCGTCGAGATTATGTGTGTTTACTTCGCCGGAGATATCAATATCGCCGAGATCCTCATCGAGACCTTCGATGCTGACATCCATGGAACGGATTGCACCTTCAATGGCCCGCACCAGTTTGTCCTCTTCCACCACCACCGCATCCACGGTCAGGCCGGTCTTGAATTTGATCTCGTCGAGTGCCTGGATGTTGGCCGGATCGGAAACCCCCACGAAGATCTTGCGGCCACGCCGGAACAGGGGCAGCACATGGTATTTCTCGATGATCTGCGCTTCCATTTCCTTGAGCGGGGCATGCAGCATGTCAACGGCGTCCAGGTCCACCACCGGCACACCGAACTCATCACCGGCGGCGACGGCCAGCATCCGGGCATTGAGCTTTTTATGCCGCACCAGATAGGAAATCAGCAGCATTTTTTCCTGCGCCGCTTCCCTTTGGGCATCCATGGCCTGTGCTTCATTGAGCATACCGTCGGCCACCAGCCTCCGGGGCAAGCCGGTCAGGTTTACTCTGACGGTTGTGGTAGCCATAGTTCTTAATCCTTCACCGACCGGATAACTAGAAGCAAGTGACTCTATTTAACATAATTATAGCATCACCGGACCCCGACATAGTAGGGTATCGCTTAAAAATGTCCAACCGGGGCTTGGCCCTGCGCCTGAAAGCTGGTGGAGGACCTTAACCCGTGGCGTGCCCGGCAGCAAGCGGACAAGGCTAGTATTCTATGTCCTTCGTTTGTGCTTCCTAGGTAACCTTGGAAGGGGCTGAAACAACGCTCATCTCAGTTCGCAGGGGTAGGGGCGATTGGATCATCATTTTGGATGTCGCGGATGACGCACAGTTCACATGCCGCGCTCGACTTGGGCGGGCGCAAACCCAAAGCCGAGAAAATTCATCGTCTATTACCGTTGCCGACCGGGAGGGAGACCGCTCCGCGTCTTCTTGAAGCGGGCACCGGATCCGGTGCAATCGCACAATACTTCTCGGAACTCACTTCACCGCGTTTTGACGTCTGGGCGGTTGATGTCGAGGATCAACGCGTCAGCAGCGGCGGGTATCAATTCCACCTTTATGATGGCCGGCATTTGCCATTCGGCGATGAATTTTTCGATGTGGTGATAAGCAATCATGTGATTGAGCACGTTGGTGACAGAGCACAGCAAGCCTGCCATTTAGCCGAGCTGTGCCGAGTGTTGGCGCCAGGAGGATATATCTACCTTGCCACCCCAAGTCGTTGGCAGATAGTCGAACCGCACTTTTCGCTCCCGTTTCTGAGCTGGATTCCTCGTGGGTGGCGGGATCTGTATGTCCGTCTTGCGGGGAGGGGCGAGAAATACGATTGTGATTTACTCCGTCCAGTAGAATTGCGCCGACTATTGCAGTCCAGCGGATTGCCACATAAGAATCTCAATGCGCGGGCATTCCGTGAGCTCGTTGCATTGGAACGGCCGCAAGGCGTGCTGGCACGCGTAGCTTCGCTGCTACCTTCGCGTTGGCTGGAAAGGTTACGTAATCTTTCGCCTACGCTGATTTATCTCATTCATAAACCGCAACATTCGGATAAGATCATTGGAAATGCAAGCAATCAGGCGCCAAGTTTGCCGGCATCATGGTCTAATCGCGGAGAATAGGGTTGACCCATCGGCCCCGCCTGCTGGTTCTGACCTCCACTTACCCACGTTGGTCCGGTGACCACGAGCCTGGCTTCGTACATGAATTGTGCAGACGCTTGATTGATGATTTTGATGTCACCGTACTGTGTCCCCATGCTACCGGTGCTGCCATCGAAGAAGTCATGGATGGCGTATGCATAAAGCGATACAGGTATGCTCCCACGAGTTTAGAAACTTTGGTCAATAAGGGTGGCATCATTACGAATCTCAAGCGCCAGCCATGGAAGTGGCTGCTGGTACTGGGCTTTCTATTAAAGGAGGCTTGGGCCACATGGCGGTTGATCCGGAATTGGCGCCCCGATGTCATTCATGCTCACTGGCTGTTGCCGCAAGGCGCGCTGATAGCGGTGCTTGGCCTAATTGAGCGCCGTACACCACCATTCTTGGTCACTTCGCACGGCGCCGACTTGTTTGCCTTGCATGGCTGGGGGATGAATGTATTAAAGTGCTTTGTCGTTCGCCGTGCAACTGCGGTGACGGTGGTAAGTCAAGCAATGCGAACCGAATTGGCGAACATTGGCGCTGATATCGGAAAAGTTGAGATTCAACCCATGGGCGTAGATCTGACCAGACGTTTTACACCCGATACGTCGGTTGCTCGCTCGCGAGACGAAATCCTGTTTGTTGGCAGGCTGGTAGAAAAAAAGGGTTTACGTTATTTGATAGAGGCGATGCCAGCCATACTGGCGAATCATCCAAATGCTTATCTAACAGTGGCGGGTTTCGGACCAGAGGAAGCGGCGCTGCGTTCGCAAGTGCAAACCTTTGACCTGGACAAAAAAGTGAATTTCATCGGCGCGGTATCGCAAACTGAATTACCCAACTTGTATCGGCGTGCCGCTGTATTTGTGGCGCCGTTCATAAAGGCCACGTCGGGTGATCAGGAAGGTCTGGGGCTGGTATGTATCGAAGCCGTTGGGTGTGGCTGTCCGGTTATCATGTCTGATCTAGCCACAAGCCGGGATATGTTTGCCGACGTGTCCAACGTTGTATTGGTACCACAGCAGGATAGTTCTGCATTGGCACTAGCGGTTCAAAACGTGCTATCAGCTGCCGATAAGTTTAATCAATGCGCCATCGCCAACCGTCGGCAACTTATCCAGCAGTTTGACTGGGATGTCGTAAGTCAGTGCTATATGCAAATACTCAAGAGGCTGTCTGTTGTGCAAAAACATGCATAAGTCGCAGAATACGTACTGGTTTGATTGGATTATCTTGTCGTTGGGCTGTGTCTATTATTACAGACTATGTAACTATAGGGCACCTCTAAAAATTGATCTTTTGCTTTCTGACGGTGTTAGAAATGGCCTCAAAATCCTCATGTATTGGCATATACACTCCGGTTTCTCGGCCATTTCTGCCTACCCAGAAATCAAAATCTCTGATTTTCAGAGGTACCCTATATGGCATCTAAGTGCCATGCTTTGATTTGGAGCCATTTGTGATTCCCAATGGCGCGGATGGGGG
>JBAVYM010000050.1:0-28689 GCA_049698775.1 Gammaproteobacteria bacterium | reverse complement strand
ATAAAAGGGATTTTCCAGCGCCTGTTGCGGTTCCGGCGGCGTGGTTTCTTATGCACCAGCTATTGGAGAAACCCATGAAAAGCCTGATTTGTTCACCGATTCTGCTGTTGGTGGTGGTCTTGACTGGCGGTTGGAGCGGGTCGGCAGTGGCAGCAGACCTGACCACTCCTTAAATTAGGTCGGCTTGGATTTGCTCTGCTTGCGCAAGGTACGGCTGAGCCAACCGGCTTCCATTTCGGATTCTTCCGACAGACGCCGCTGGCGGGCGTCGAGAATCGGCGCGCGGCCCAGATAACCGACGAGCTTGTCCGGATTCTTGGGATCCACAACCGGCAGGCGGCCGATGTTGCGGCGCAGCATTTTTTCCGCCGCGTCGTGCAGGGTTTCGTCGGGATACGCCACTTCCAGGTGGCGGCTGCCGGCCTGCAGCAATGTGGTGTTGTCGTCCACTTTGTTTTCCAGGGCGCGGAAGATATCGCCACGGGTGATGATGCCCACCAGCCGGTCCTGCCCATCCAGCAATGGATAACCGGTGTGGCGCGCCACCGTCCGATCATGGCGCCCAATGCGGCTCGCCAGTTCCGATACCGGCATGTCGGCCTTGAGCGTCACGGGTTTGTGGTCCATGACTTCATCCACCGTGACTTGATGCAGCACATCCACTTCGTACTCGAGGTGAATCTTGAGGCCGCGGCGCACCAGTTTCTCGGTCATGATGGAATCGCGCAGGAACAGCAGCGCAATCGCATTGGCGATCACGCATACCAGCATCAACGGCAGCACCGAGTTGTAGTTGCGGGTGATTTCGAAGGCAAAAATGATGAAGGTGAAGGTGGCGCGTGAAGCCGCGGCAAACACCGCCGCCATACCCACCAGTGCGAAGGCGCCGGGATCCAGATGCACACCCGGAATGAGGTGATTCGCGATGATGGCGAAGGCGCCGCCAAGCGCCGCACCGCCCATGAACATGGGCGCCAGCAGACCGCCGGAGGTACCGGAGCCGAGGGAAATCAGCAGCGCCAGGCTCTTGAATACCAGGATCAGCAGCAGCAGTCCGAGCGTCAGATGATTGTTGAGGATGTCGGAGATGGTGCCGTAACCTACGCCCAGCACCCGCGGCACGAAGAAGCCGATGATGCCGAGCCCAACCGCGCCGATAGCCGGCCACCACATCTTGTCAATCGGCAGTTTCTCGAATTGATCCTCGATCCAGTACAGACCCTTGCTCATGACTACGGCCATGAGACCGCAGATGACCGCGAGCAAAAGATAGAAAGGCAAACCGTGCACAATATCGAAATTCACCGTACCGACCGTGAACATGGGTCCGGGACCGATGAGCCAGACATGTACGGCGGTAGCAATGGTGGTGCAGATGACCAGCGGGATGAAGGAGCGCGAACGGAATTCGAACAGCATCAGTTCGATGGCGAAAATCACGCCGGCGATGGGTGTGCTGAAGGTGGCGGCCATACCTGCCGCCGCGCCACAGCCGAGCAGCACCTTCCGTTCCGCGGCGGTCATGTGCACGATCTGGCCGACGATGGAGCCGAGTGCGCCGCCGGTCTGGATGATCGGACCTTCCGCGCCAAACGGCCCACCGGTGCCGATGGCTATGGCAGCAGAGAGCGGTTTCAGTATTGCCACGCGCGGCGCAATGCGGCTGCGGTTGACGGTGATGGCCTCGATCGCTTCCGGGATGCCGTGACCGCGGATCTTGTCGGAGCCGTACTTCGCCATGATGCCTACGATGAGTCCGCCGATGGCCGGCACGATAATCACCCACCAGCCGAGCGTGTTGGTGGTGATGTTCGGCAGCTTGAACGACAGCGAATGGAAATACACGACGTTCGTGCACAGCGCGATGAGTCCATAGAGGATGTACGCGGCGAAACCGGCGGCCAGGCCGATGCTGGCGGCCAGCACGGACATGAGCAGCATGCGGAAACCGTCCGGACCGGCTGCAAGCGGCCGTGCGCGGGCAGGCGAGTGCGCGCCTTGCGACATGAGTTCTCCAGTCGTTGAAAATGAATTGCGGGGATGCCGGAAAGCGCGCTATGATATATCGCGATGCGATACAAATCAACAAGCAATTCGCGGGTGGCCGCGAAACGCATGAACACGCCGGCGGAGATAACGCCGGTGAGCGCGGCCGATTATATGACCCTGGCGAATTTCCGTTCGGCGCTGCGCAAGTTCCTACGCACCAGCGAAGAGATTGCCTTGAATTTGGGGCTTACCCCGCAACAGCACCAGGCGCTGTTGGCCATCAAGGGCTTTCCCGGCGGCGCGCCCCCGACCATCAGCCAACTGGCGGCCCGTCTGCACGTCCGGCATAACAGTGCGGTGGGCTTGATAAACCGTTTGCAGCATCATCGCCTGGTAAAACGCCAGGATTCCCAGACCGATCACCGACGAGTGCACGTGGTGCTGACCGTCCGGGGTTCGGCCATGCTCGACAAACTCACCCACTCCCACCGCATCGAACTGCGGCGTGTTGGCTCGGAAATCACCCGTCTGCTGGTGGAACTGACGCGCTGAGAGCTTGGAACGTGCTTTAGCGGAAATGCCGGCGGCTGTTCGATCCGGTCGAACGCCCGCACAGGGGTGAGCTGGACGAATGCGAAGCGCCGCTTCGCACCAGCGAACGGGCAGTCATGGAAGACTGCCCTGGACTTTTCTGGCGGAGCAGGAAGCGTAGCCCGTAAAGTGCGGGCCGGCAAGCCGGCCAAGGATGGCGCTGTGAACGAGAGAAAGTAACGATTGGTCGGGGTGACAGGGTGAGGCGGGTGGTTTAACGGACTGCCAGTGGCAGTCCGTTCTCGCCGAACGCCACGCCAGGGATGGCGTGGCCGGGGTGACTATCATGGATGAATCGGTGAGCGAGAAGTGTAGCGATTGGTCGGGGTGACAGGATTTGAACCTGCGGCCCCTACGTCCCGAACGTAGTGCTCTACCAGGCTGAGCTACACCCCGAAAGGTCGCGTACTATAAAGCAAGGCCGGGGGTGGCGCAATTGCGCCGGGTTTTTGGGGAGAGGGACCTTCCGCAGCATTTGCAGCAGGTTGAGCGGGTGCCGGCATCCGTTTCCGCCTGCGAGAAAAAAACAGCATGCAATCAGCGGAAACCAATTTTGTATTCGCGCAGAACGGGCCAGCAGACCTGAAGCAACTGCGCTGGCGCCCATTGTCCCTGGTCAATACCCTGAGTCAGATGGATTCCGCCAGTTTGGTGCTGGCGGCATTGTGGTTCGCGCTTATCGCCATCTGTGTGTGGTGGGGAATCAGCGGCGACAGCTTCGCCTGGAATGCCTGGCGATTCAGCCTGTTCGGCGTACCCATAGACCTGCAGTTCTATCTGCCCTGGTCCATCTGCGTGCTGCTGGTAATGTGGCTGGGCCTTGAATGGGCGGCAATACCGGCCTATCTGGCCACGCTTTTCAGCACCCTGCACGCGGGGGTGCCGGTTGCCATCGCTTTGGTGAATGCGCTGCATTATCCGCTCGGTTTGAGTGTGTATTTCCTGTGCTTTTGCACGCTTTCCGGCGGCTATGCGCTGCGCAGCCGCCGCTCCTGGGCGTTGTTCCTGGCGGCTTCATTCGCAGCGGCGATGGTGAGTTCCATCGGCGCCTTCATTTCCGCATTTGATGTCGCCGCGAATGGGACTGATTTGGTCGCCACCTGGCTGAATTGGTGGCTGGGCAATTTCATGCAGTCACTTGTCACCGTCGCTCCCATGATATTGCTTGCCTCTCCGATGGTAGAACGCGCCAAACAACGCTATTTATCGCATGCGCCCACCGAACCATTTTCCGCCCACAAGCTGTTGTTGGCTACCTCCATGTTTGCGCTTACTTTGGTTCTGTTCATCCTGATGGATAATCATTGGCAGGATATGCGCGCCGCCGCCATTCTCGGCGCACCGATTCCAGACAATTTGCGGACGCAGATCACCACTCAATTCACCGTGCAGCATTTCGTGGTGTGGATACTTGCGCTGCTGCTGATCGCGGTATCCCTGGGCGGAGTGATTGTGGCGAGCCGCTGGATACGGCGGCTGCGGCAGGCGTCGGATTCGCAATCGCATGTCGCGGCTGAGGCATTGCGGCGCAGTGAGGCGCGCTTCCGCTATTTCTTTGAAGATAATCCGGCACCCATGTGGGTTTACGATCCCGAGACCAGCCGCTTTCTCGAAGTCAACCGCGCGGCGTTGCGGCAGTATGGCTATTCGAGGCAGGAATTCCTGGGCATGACGATTTTCGACATACGTCCACCGGAGGAAGCCGAACGCCTCAGGACAATCAAACCCACTGTCGCAAGCGACCAGTATTGGCGCGCGGGGGGATGGCGGCACCGGCGCAAGGATGGAAGCTTCCTGGATGTGGAAATGCAGGTAAGTTCCATGGCAATGGACCGGCATGTGGTGCATCTGGCGCTGGTCTATGACATTTCGCCACGCAAACAGGCACAGGCGGCCATGGAACAGCGTGCCAGGGAATTGCAGGTGCTGGCCGCGGCCTCATTGGAGATCGCGGCGGCCCAGGGTTTCGGACAGGTGTTGCAAATCGGGGTGGAGCGTGCCCGGCAACTTGTCGGCGCCAATCTTGCGGTGGTGCGCAGCCGGCTTCAGGCGGACCAGGATGGCATCGAGCGGCGCATTTCGCTGGCGCCGCAGTACGCACGTTGGGCGGATCTGGAAACCGCCGTGGACGGCATGAGCCTATGCAGACTGCTGGCGGAAAAACGCCCCTTGCGGCTGACCACGGAAGAATTCAAATCCCATCCGCTGTTCCGCGAGATGAATACGCACAAACTTGCGCAACTTCCGTTGCACGGTCTCTTGGTGGTGCCGCTGACTACCGCGGGCAAGCCGACCGGAATCCTGGTGGTATCCGACAAGGTGGAAGGTGAATTCGATGCGCAGGACGAAATGCTGCTCACGCAACTCGCCCAGATCACCTCCGTGGGGCTCGATAACGTGCGTCTCAACGATGCGCTGCGCAACCACATGCATGGTCTGGAGCAGCGCGTGGCTGAACGCACCGAGGAACTCGACAGCAGCAACCGCGAGCTGGATGCCTTTGCGTATTCGGTGGCCCACGATTTGCGCGCACCGCTGCGGGCCATGCACGGGTTCGCGAACGCGGTACTGGAAGATTGCGGACCCCATCTGGACGAGAGCGGGCGCAACTACCTTGCGCGCATCGTGAAAGCCTCGCAGAACATGGATGTGCTGATTCAGGATCTGCTGGCTTACAGCCATATCGGCCGGGCGCACATGGTCCTGGACGCCGTGCGGCTGGACGAGGTGGTGCAAGAAGCGGTCGCGGAACTGGCACCGGAGGCGGAAATGCGTCAGGCTAGGGTCCGGGCGGAAGTTCCGGCCCTGATGGTGCAGGCGCACCGCGGAGTGCTCAAGCAGGTGGTTCTCAATCTGGTCGGCAATGCGGTCAAATTCGTGGCACCGGGAGTCAAACCGGAGGTGACTGTCCGGGCCGAGACTCGCGATGGGCGAGTGATGCTGGCGGTTTCGGATAACGGCATCGGCATTGCCCCCGAACACCGGGATCGAATTTTCAACGTATTCGAGCGCTTGCACGGCACGGAAACTTATCCGGGGACCGGTATCGGCCTGTCCATCGTGAAAAAGGGAGTGGCGCGCATGCAAGGTGACATCAAGGTGGAGTCCGGCGCAAGCGGCAGCACTTTCAAGATAACCCTGAAGGAGTTCCGGCGTGAATGAGATAAACCGCACCACCATCCTGCTGGCGGAAGATGACCAGAACGATGTGATGCTCATCAAACGCGTGTTCAGCAAATCACGCATCATCAACCCGATTGCTTGCGTGGAAAATGGCGAAGACGCGGTGGCCTATCTCAAGGGCGAGGGGAAATACGCCGACCGTGTGCAGCATCCATTGCCGTTCATGCTGTTGCTGGATCTCAAGTTGCCGCGTCTGTCCGGGCACGAGGTGTTGCACTGGCTGCGTAGCCAGCCTTTGTTGAAGCGTCTGCCGGTGGTGGTGCTCACCTCTTCGCGCCAGCCCGCCGATATCAATCGTGCGTATGAACTGGGGGCCAATTCCTATCTGGTCAAGCCGGTAGTATTCGAGGAATTTTCCGCGCTGATGCAGCAGTTGCAGTTGTACTGGCTGATGCTGAGCGAACATCCGGAAATCACCTGACGGCTGAATACACCGCGATCCGCCGATGGCCAAGCGCGTGCACGCGAAACCCCAGACCGACGCCGCGGCTGCATCCAGTCGCTGCCGGCTGCTGCTGGTGGATGATAATCCGGATGACCGGGCGCTGGTGGCGCGGGAATTGCGCAAGGACATGCAGGAGCTGGCAATCACCGAAGCGCTGGATAAGGCGGCGCTGGATCAGGCGCTCAAGGCCGGCGGCTTCGATCTGGTGATTACCGATTTCCAGCTGCGCTGGATCACCGGCCTGGAAGTGTTGAGGCTGGTGAAAAGCCGCTGCTCGGATCTGCCGGTCATCATGTTTACCGGCACCGGCACGGAAGAGGTGGCGGTGGAAGCCATGCGCCTCGGACTTTCCGATTACATTCTCAAGTCACCCCGCCACATGCAGCGGC
Source organism: Gammaproteobacteria bacterium (assembly GCA_049698775.1). Classification (GTDB taxonomy): domain Bacteria; phylum Pseudomonadota; class Gammaproteobacteria; order Natronospirales; family REEB76; genus REEB76. Next base: position 22,092 of record JBAVYM010000050.1, on the reverse strand, counting down.
TGCGGCGCTCGGTGCATGCTGCGCTGGCCCGCGCCGGCGAGGCGCAGGCCCGCCAGCGTGCCGAAAACATGCTGGGCGACGCGTTGCAGTACATGGAGGACGGCTTCCTGCTGTTCGATGCCGACGACAAGCTGATTGTCAGCAACGACAAGCTGCGTGACTTTTATCCGGGGGCCAAAGACGTGCTGGTGCCCGGCACAGATTTCGAATCGCTGGTGAAAGCGGGTTTGGCGGCCAATCAGTACGCATTGACGCCGGCGCAGCGTCAGTCGCATCTCGAGAAGCGCTTGCAGGCGCACCGGCGCGGAACAGAAAACCTCGAACAACAGCTTGCCGACGGCCGCTGGGTGCTCATCAAGGATCGCCGCAGCCGTGACGGCGGTTATATCAACATATATACCGACATCACCAACCTCAAACGGCGCGAACAGGATTTGGAAAAACTCCTGTCCGAACACATCATGCTGGCGGCCGCCACTTGGCAATCTTCCGCCGGTGTGGTGGTGGTAGACGTGCGGACGGCAGACGTCTATCCCATCATTTATGTGAACCCCGCATTCGAGCGCATCACCGGCTACACCTCCGCGGAAGTCTGCGGCAAGGATTGGCGCAAATTCGCCGAGCTGGCGGCCACCTCGGAAGACGCGCGCGTGAAAATTCGAGCCGCATTCCAGGCGCGAGAATCCATCCAGATTGATACGGTCAACGTCCGCAAGCACGGCGGGAAATTCTGGAATTCGCTGGCCATCAGCCCGGTGCTGGACGAGCGCGGGAACTTGCGGTTTTACGTGGGCGTGGTCACGGATATCAGCGACCGGGTTCAGATCCGCGACATGCTGGAAGAGCGCAGCCAGATGCTGGCCGAAGCGGAGCATCTGGCGCATCTCGGCCATTGGCGCTGGGACATCCAGACCGACAAGATCTGGCGTTCCGACGAGATATACCGCATCCGCGGCATGACCCCGGACGACGCGCCCGGGGATTTCCGCGGCACGCTCAACACCTTTCACCCCGATGACCGTGCAATGGTAAGCGGTGCCATCAGTGGTGTGGCGGTCAACCATCAGAGTGTGGAATTCGAGGCCCGCGTATTGCGGCCCGATGGCGAAACCCGCCATGTGCGGATTGTCGGGCAATACAGCCCGACCACACCGGCAGCGGGCGAAGCCGTATTCGGCATCTTCCAGGACATCACGGCACAAAAACAGCAGGAAGCGGCGCTGCGGCGCAGCGAGCGCCGCTACCGGCGTCTGATGGAGGCGGTGCCCCACGGCATCACCGAAATCGGGGTGGATGGCACCATCGCCTATGCCAACCAGTCGCATCACAAGATGCTCGGCTTCCAGCGTGGCGAGCTTATCGGCAAATCCATCTTTGATTTGGTCGCCGATCCGGTGCGTCAAGCGGAACTCCGGCGTCGTTTGCAGATGCTGACTCGGGCGGAAACCTACACACAGGCCTTCACCAGCCGTTATCTGACCGTGGACGGGCATTCCATGGATGTGCAGGTGGATGCGGTCATCAGCCGCAACGAGAACGGCAAGGTCAATGGTGTGATTGCCGTGGTCACGGATATCACTGAACGGCTGCAAAGCGAGCAGCGCCTGCGGTATCTGGCGTTTTACGATCCGCTTACCGGGCTGGGCAACCGCACGTTGTTGCAGGAACATCTGCGCGATCAACTCGCGCAACGGCGTGAAGACACTTGCGTGGCGGTGGTGCTGTTCAACATAGACAGCTTCAAGATGATCAATGACGTGCTGGGTCATGGCGCCGGCGACGCGGTGCTGCGTGAATTCGGCGCCCGTCTGGCGGCGAAGTTCGACAACCAGGACAATGTGGCGCGTCTGGGTGAGGATGAATTTGCCGCGATCCTGCAAGGCGAGTTTGACCGCGATGAGTTGCGGGTGCGCGCGCAGGAACTCAAGAACGCCCTGGAAGCACCACTGCAGCTTTCCGGCAGCCGCCTGGATATCCACTTGAGCGCCGGCGTGTCCATGGCGCCGCATGACGGCAATGATGCGGAGGAACTGCTGCGCAATGCCGACAGCGCACTACTCGACGCCAAGCGCGATACCCCCGGCGGCTTGCGTTTCTACAACGCCGAAACTAAGGCGTTGGTGGAGGAATTCCTGATGCTGCGCGGCCGCTTGCGCAGTGCGGCCTTGCAGGGCGAATTCTATCTTGAGTACCAGCCGCAAGTGGAACTCGAAAGCGGCGCGATTACCGGGCTGGAAGCCTTGATGCGCTGGCGCACGGAGGATGGCACCCTGATCCCACCCGGGAAGTTCATCGCCATCGCCGAGCAAAGCGGCGACATCATTGCGCTCGGCGGTTGGGTGCTGGAAACCGCGTGCCGCCAATGGATGAGCTGGAAAAATCTGGGCATTGCCCCGGTGCCCCTGACCGTGAACATTTCAGCACGGCAGTTTCTGCAAGACGATCTGGTGCAGACCATCAAGCAGACACTGGAGCGCACCGGGTTCGACCCGCGTCAATTGTGTCTCGAGCTGACCGAGACCACCTTGATGACCGCCAATCCGGGCGTGTTGCAGCATATGCAGGCGCTGACTGCAATGGGTATCCGCTTTTCGCTGGATGATTTTGGCACCGGCTATTCCTCCTTGAGTTATCTCAACCGCTTCCCCATCAGCGTGCTCAAGATTGACCGCAGTTTCGTCACTGGCATGTCGCTCGATTCCAGGCATGTGGCCGTCGTGAGTGCGGTGGTGGCCATGAGCCACGCATTCGGGCTTGAAGTCGTCGCGGAGGGTATCGAAGAACTGCGGCAGGTGGAAAATCTGCGCGCAACCGGATGTCACGTAGGCCAGGGATTTTTTTACAGCCGTCCGGTATCGGCCGACAGTTGCGCGGTGCTGTTGCGCGCCGGTGTGATCCGGCCGAGATTGCACGGCTGAGCCGGCCGTCTCCGTATCTTGACCGTCAGGAGCGGCGCTCGACCGAGAAGTCCGCCAGCTCCCTGAGCGCGTGCTTGTAAGCCGAGTCCGGCAAGGCCGCAAGCGACGCCAGCGCACGTTCCCGTTCTTGTTGGGCGCAATTGAAGGTGTATTCCAGCGCGCCGGTGCTGCGCAGAATAGGCAGGATACCGTCAATGTGTCCCCGGCCCCCGCTGCGGATGGCCGCGCGCACCAATTTTCGTTGCGCCGGATTGCCGGTCTGCATGGCGTAAATCAACGGTAAGGTCGGTTTGCCTTCGGCTAGGTCATCACCCGTGTTCTTGCCCATCTCCACCGATGAAGCGTTGTAATCCAGCGCGTCGTCAATCAATTGGAAAGCGCTGCCCAGATGCAGGCCGTAGGCCGCCAGCGCGGCTTGTTCGGCGTCGGATCGCGCTGTGATGACCGCGCCCAGGCGTGCGCCGGCTTGGAACAGAGTGGCGGTTTTGCGGCGGATGACCTGCAGATAGCGAGCTTCGGTGGTATCGGGATCGTGGCAGTTCAGGAGCTGCATCACCTCGCCCTCGGCGATCAGGTTGGTGGCATCCGCCAGGATCTGCATGACGCGCATGTCGTTCACCGCCACCATCATCTGGAAGGCGCGCGAGTAAAGAAAATCACCGACCAGCACGCTGGCCTCATTGCCCCAGATGGCATTGGCGGTCTCGCGGCCGCGGCGCAGGCCCGAGGCATCCACCACGTCGTCGTGCAGCAGTGTCGCGGTGTGAATGAACTCGATGATGGCGGCCAGATTGACATGGCGGCCGTCGCTGACGCCGCAGGCGCGCGCCGCAAGCAGCACCAGCATGGGGCGCAGACGCTTGCCACCGCCGTTGATGATGTATTCACCGAGCTGGTTGATAAGCGCCACATCCGAGCGCAGTTCATGGCGGATCAGTCGGTCGGTGGCGCGGAAATCCTCGTCAATCAGGGCACGCAGAGCACCCAGATCCGTGGCGGCGCGCGTGGGCGTCAAGGAGGCAGAGGCTTGAGCCATGGGGTATGCCGGGTACGACTTGGAATGGCCGCGGGAAGGGCGATGCTAGGGGCGGCTTCGGGGGGTGTCAAGGCGCAGGCGCTTGGTTTGACCGGCGGGCCCGAAGCCCGTAAAATTCGCGCCCTTTGACGGCATTATCCAGCCTTATTTTTTGCGGAGATTTTCCATGTATGCGGTAATCGAATCCGGCGGCAAGCAGTACCGGGTGAGCGAAGGCGATCTGGTCCGCATCGAGAAACTCGAGGCGGAAGCCGGCGCGGCGGTGGAATTCGACCGCGTGCTGCTGGTCGGCAAGGACGATGCGGCGCCGTTACTGGGCGCGCCGTTCGTGGCGGGGGGCAAGGTTACCGGCACCGTCAAGGGGTTGGGCCGCCACGACAAGATTTTCATTTTCAAGCTGCGCCGCCGCAAGAATTACCGCCGGCGCGCGGGTCACCGGCAGTTCTATACCGAAGTCCAGATTACCGGCATTCAGGCCGGTTGAGTTTTGAGGTAAACCGACATGGCACATAAAAAAGCAGGCGGCAGCACCCGGAATGGCCGCGATTCCGAATCGAAACGCCTGGGCGTCAAGCTCTACGGGGGCCAGCAGGTGGCAGCCGGCAACATTATCATCCGCCAGCGCGGCACCCAGTATCATGCGGGCCTGAATGTGGGCATGGGCCGTGACCATACCCTGTTCGCCAAGAGCACCGGCAAGATCAAATTCGACCTCAAGGGCCGGCCACAGCGCCGTTATGTGAGCGTGGTCACGGAGTAAGTAGTACTTATCCAGGTCGAGCGGGAAACCCCGGCTTCGTCCGGGGTTTTTCATTTGTAGTCTCTTGAATCTTGTAGTGAGGAAGTGAGACGTGAGGTGTTAAGAGCAAGGCAGTGAGGCGACATTTTTCGTCTTACCCCTTACCCCTCATTCTTCATGGTGCAACATGAAATTCATTGACGAAGCCATCATCAAGGTGATTGCCGGCGACGGCGGCAACGGCGCGGTGAGTTTCCGCCGCGAGAAATTCATTCCTTTCGGCGGCCCGGACGGCGGCGACGGCGGCGACGGCGGCAGCGTGTATCTGGAAGCGCAAAGCGGACTCAACACGCTCGCGGATTTCCGCGCCACGCGAACCTTCGAGGCCGAGCGCGGCGGCAAGGGCATGGGCCAGGATATGACCGGCAAAAGCGGTGCGGATCTGAGCGTGCCGGTGCCGGCGGGTACGCTGGTGTACGACGTGGATACGCAGGAACTGCTGGGTGATCTGGTGCAGGTCGGCGAACGTCTGCGTGTCGCCCAAGGCGGCTTTCACGGCCTGGGCAACGCGCGTTTCAAGAGCAGCGTGAATCGCGCGCCGCGCCAGTCCAAACCCGGCTCGCCCGGCGAACGCCGCACGCTGCGGCTGGAACTCAAGTTGCTGGCGGACGTGGGTCTGCTGGGTTTGCCGAATGCCGGCAAATCCACGCTGATCCGCGCGGTGTCGGCGGCGCGGCCCAAGGTGGCGGACTATCCCTTCACCACGCTCTATCCCAATCTCGGTGTGGTGTCGGTGGGCGAACACCGCAGTTTCGTGATGGCGGACATTCCCGGCCTCATCGAGGGTGCCGCCGAGGGCGCCGGTCTCGGCATCCGGTTTCTGAAACACCTGCAGCGCACGCCCTTGCTGTTGCATCTGATTGATGTCGCGCCGCACGCAGGCAGCAGCGGTCCGATCCAGGACGCGCGCGCCATTGCCGGGGAACTGGAAAAATTCAGTCCTGAGCTGGCCCAGCGTGAACGCTGGCTGGTGTTGAACAAGATTGATTTGTTGCCCGCCGATGAACGTGAGGCGCACTGCAAGGCCATCGTCAAAGGTTTGAAATGGAAGGGGCCGGTATTCCGGACATCGGGAGCCACAGGCGAGGGCACCCGCGAACTGTGTCAGCAGATCATGCAACGTTTGGAGGTCATCCAGAGCACATCATCGGCAGTCACTGTTGAGCACGCGTAAACAAAAGCCGCTTACCAATTGGCCGGCTTTTAATGGGTTTGCGGCGATTCGCGCGGCTCAGTGAGTTTGATGCCTTCCTGCTGGAAGCGCGCCTGGATGCGTTTGATCAGCTCCGGAGCCAGTACCGTCCTTCCCCACTGCTCACCATCTTGCAGGCTGGCTTGGGCGATTTCGGGGTTGGTGCGGATGATTTTCTGCCCCAGCGGCGTCTTGTAGAACGCAATCATCTGACGCACATCCGCGTCGGTGTAATACTTCGCGTAGATTGGTGCCAGCATTTCCACGAGCTGGTTCATGGTTTCGGGATCCGACATGGATTTCTGAGTTTCTTCCTGGACGATGGTGAAGGCTTTGGGGGCGATGTCGGGATGGGCGGCTTTGAGGTTGTTCACGAGCTGCTGTGAGATGACGTTGCCAATGAGTGGTCCGGTGCGCGCGGCGCCCGTCATCTTCATGAGCTGGAGAATGTCAGTGCGTAGCGGTTCCGGCAGCGTGCCGGTGCCATTCGCAAAGCCGGTCAGCGGGAGCATGCTCAGCAGGATTCCCAACAAGATATTGATTTTCATGGCGTGTACCCGGTTGCATCCTGAACGGACACAATCACTATGACACGGCGTCAGGCAATAAAAAAGCCGGCATTCAGCCGGCTTTGATGTGCTTCGCCCTGTCTCAGGCCTTGATAGCCCGGATGTGTTCGTTCAGGCGGCTCTTGTGGCGCGCGGCCTTGTTGTGATGGATCAAGCCCTTGTCCGCGATGCGGTCAATAACCGGTACGGCTTCCTTGTAGGCGGCTTCGGCCTCCGTCTTTTTGCCTTCGGCGGCGAGCTTCGCCACTTTCTTGATGTAGCTGCGCACCATGGAACGCAGGGCGGCATTGTGTTCGCGATGCGCCACGGATTGGCGCGCGCGCTTCTTCGATTGCTTGGTGTTTGCCAAGGTGAAACTCCTGAAAATATCCATTGTTTGCCGGCGGGCCGGCCGGAAAGGCTGCGTACTATACGGATTCGACCGCGATTTCGCAACGCGCTCCGGTCCATCAAGACCTGTTCATCCTAAAGGGGTTTGACGCGTGGCGGCGGGAGCGGAAGGCCGGTATCATGCGGGCCTTTAAGCGCCCTGCGCCAGGATCCTAGCCTGATGTCCCGCGCCCTGTTCAAGGCCACCTCCCTGGTGGGAGGCATGACCCTCCTCTCGCGTATCCTGGGCTTTGCCCGGGACATGGTGCTGGCACGCTATTTCGGCGCCGGCACCGTTATGGATGCCTTCTTCGTGGCGTTCAAGATTCCCAATTTCATGCGCCGTACCTTCGGCGAAGGCGCGTTCTCACTGGCCTTCGTACCGGTGATCTCGGAATACAAGACCACCCGCGAGCATGCCGAGGTCAAGGAATTGGCGGACCGGGTGGCGGGCAGCTTGGGTCTGGTGCTGATCATCGTCACCGTCATCGGCGTGATCGCGGCACCGGTGCTGGTGTGGATTTTCGCGCCCGGGTTCAGCGTCAACGAGAGCAAGTACGAACTCACGGTTGCCATGGTGCGGATCACGTTTCCGTACTTGCTGTTTATTTCGCTGACGGCGTTTGCCGGCGGCATCCTTAATACCTACGGCAAATTCGGCGTGCCGGCATTCACGCCGGTGCTGCTCAACGTAGTGATGATTGCCGCTGCCATCTGGCTGGCGCCGCATCTTGCCAATCCCGGCATGGCGTTGGCCTGGGGCGTGTTCATCGCGGGTGTGTTGCAGCTCGCTTTCCAGATACCGTTCCTGTTTCGCCTCAAGCTCATGCCGCGGCCGAAATTGTCGGAAGGTCACGAAGCGGTGTCGCGCATCATGAAACTCATGCTGCCGGCGCTGTTTGGTTCCTCGGTATCGCAGATCAATCTGGTGGTGGATACGGTGATCGCTTCATTCCTGGCCACCGGCAGCGTGAGCTGGCTGTACTATTCCGACCGGCTCATGGAATTCCCGCTCGGCGTATTTTCCATCGCGCTCGGCACCGTGATCCTTCCGAACCTTGCCCAGCATTTCGCCGCAAAATCCGTAACCGGATTTTCCGCGACCATGGATTGGGCTTTGCGTCTTGCGGTGGTGGTGGCGTTACCGGCGGCGGTGGGATTGTTCTTCCTGGCCGGGCCGCTGCTGGTGACGCTGTTTCATTACGGCCGCTTCAATGCCTACGATTCGCGCATGGCACAAGCCAGTCTCATGGCCTATGCCGTGGGTCTGGTGGGCTTCACGCTGGTGAAAGTATTCGCGCCTGGATTTTACGCGCGCCAGGACACGCGTACGCCGGTCAAGATCGGCGTCATTTCAGTGGTGGCGAACATCGTGCTTAATCTCGTCATCACCATACCCTGGGCCATGTCAGGCCTGGCCGCTCCGCATGCTGGCCTGGCACTGTCCACCTCGTTGGCGGCGTTTATCAATGCCTGGTTGTTGTATCGCGGTTTGCGCTGCAGCGGCGTGTACACGCCAACGACCGGCTGGCGACTGCTGCTTAGGCGCGTACTGATTTCCAACATCGCGATGGCGGCAATTCTGTGGGTTCTGGTGGGCAATCTGGACGTGTGGCTGGCGCGCACGGCACTGCACCGGGGTTTGTGGCTGGCATTCTGGATCGCAGCGGCGATTCTGGTGTATTTCGCGGTGCTGTTCCTGGGCGGTTTCCGGTTGAGGCATCTGCGCCGGGGACAGGTTGCGTAGATGGGCCCACTCCTTATATATAATCTCAATCTCGGATTGGTTTCATGGAGCTGATCCGCGGACTGGCCAACCTGGAGCATCGGCATCGCGGCTGCGTCGCCACCATCGGTAATTACGACGGCGTGCATCTGGGTCATCAGCAGGTGCTGAAGGGATTGATTGCCGAGGCCCGCAAGCGTTCCTTGCCGGCAGTCGCGGTGATTTTTGAGCCGACGCCGCAGGAGTATTTCGCGCCAGCGGCGCCACCCGCGCGTTTGATGAATTTCCGCGAGAGATACCAGGCTCTGGTCGAATGCAGTGTGGACCGGTTGTTGTGCCTGCATTTCAACGCGGCACTCGCAAACATGCTGGCCGAGACCTTCATCGAACAGGTGCTGATCAGCGGCCTGGGCGTGCGGTATCTGGTAGTGGGCGATGATTTCCGGTTTGGCCACGAACGCGCCGGTGATTTCACGATGCTTGCGGCGGCCGGCGCGGCCTACGGATTCGAGGTTGCGAAAACTCCGGGCCTGATGTTGGCGGGCGAACGCATAAGCAGCACCCGCATCCGCGAGTGTTTGGCTGCCGGGCAGATGGAACGGGCGGCGCAATTGCTGGGTTTGCCGTTTTCCTTGAGCGGCCGCGTTATGCCGGGCGAAAAGCTTGGGCGCAGCTTGGGATTTCCCACGGTGAATATCCCCTTGAAACGGCGGGTTTCACCGGTGCAGGGTATTTTCGTGGCGGCGGTGCACGGCATCGGCAGCAGTTGCCATTACGGCGCTGCCTATGTGGGCCGCCGGCCGGCGGTGAACGGCCAGCAGTTGTTGCTGGAAGTGTTCATCTTCAATTTTAGCGGCGAGCTGTACGGGCAGCGCCTGCAAGTGGAGCTGCTGCACCAGTTGCGCGGTGAAATGGCGTTCGGCAGCCTGGAAGCGCTCAAGGCGCAGATGGCGCGGGATGTGGCCGCGGCGCGCGCCTGGTTGAAACAACAGGCAATGGCCTGAAAGATGTACAAATGATTTCAGAATGGACGTTACTGTGACTGACTACAAAAACACGCTGAACCTGCCGCGCACCGTCTTCCCAATGAAGGCGAACCTGCCGGCGCGCGAACCGGAAATCCTGAAGCACTGGCAGGAACAGGATGTGTACGGCCAGATCCGCGCCGCGCGTAGCGGCCAGCCCAGGTTCATCCTGCAGGATGGGCCGCCCTATGCCAACGGCAATATCCACATCGGCCACGCGGTCAACAAGATTCTCAAGGATATCGTGGTGAAAGCGCGCAGCCTGGACGGCATGGATGCGCCGTATATTCCGGGTTGGGATTGCCACGGCCTGCCCATCGAACAGCAGGTCGAGAAGAAAATCGGCAAGGCCGGTCACAAGGTGGACGCCAAGGCGTTCCGTGCCGCGTGCCGCAGCTACGCCCATGAGCAGGTGAACAAGCAGCGCGAGGATTTCAAGCGGCTGGGTGTGCTGGGGGATTGGGAGCATCCCTATCTCACCATGGATGCAAGCTATGAAGGCAACCAGTTGCGCGCTTTCGCGGAAGTCATTCGCCGCGGATACTTATATAAGGGTCTGAAGCCGGTGCACTGGTGCATGGACTGCGCTTCCGCACTCGCGGAAGCCGAGGTTGAATATGAGGACAAGGTTTCGCCGTCCATCTACGTGATGTTTCCGGTATTAGATGAGGCAGCGTTCCTGGCGAAGATGCAGCGCGGTAAATTTGCGGGTGAGGGTCCGGTTTCCGTACTCATATGGACCACCACGCCCTGGACCTTGCCGGCCAACCAGGCGGTCGCACTGCGTCCCGGCGATACGGAATACGTGCTGGTGCAGGCCGATATAAATGGGAAGCCGGAACGGTTATTGCTCGCCGCCGCCTTGCAGGATGAAGTGGCTGCGAAATGCGGATTCACCATTCAGGGAATCGTGGCGCGCGCGCGCGCTGCTGATTTGAAAGGTGCGAAGCTCCGCCACCCTTTCTACGAGCGCATAGTTCCCGTCGTGTTGGGCGAACACGTGACACTGGATACGGGCACCGGCGCGGTGCATACGGCACCCGGTCACGGCCAGGAAGATTTCAGCCTGGGTATCGAATATCACTTGCCGATTGAGAATCCCGTGGACAGCCACGGCGTGTTTGTTCCCGGCACGCCGCTGTTTGCCGGCGAGCACGTATTCAAGGCCAATGCGCACATCATCGAAGTGCTGCGTGAGCGCAGCCTGTTGCTGCACCACGAAAACTACCACCACAGTTACCCGCATTGCTGGCGGCACAAGACGCCGGTGATCTTCCGCGCCACGCCGCAGTGGTTCATCGGCATGGATCAGAACGGCCTGCGCCGGCAGGCGCTCACTGAAATCGGTAAGGTGCGCTGGATTCCAGGCTGGGGCGAACAGCGCATCGCGGGCATGGTGGCCAACCGGCCTGACTGGTGCATCTCGCGGCAGCGTACCTGGGGCGTGCCGATCGCGCTGTTCGTGCACAAGCACAGCGGCGAGTTGCATCCGCGTACCGTCGAGTTTCTGGAAGCAATCGCCAAGCGCGTGGACCAGGACGGCATTGACGCCTGGTTTGAGATGGATGCGGCGGAAATGCTGGGTGCCGAAGCGGTGCATTACGAGAAAGTGAAAGATATCCTGGACGTATGGTTCGATTCGGGCGTGGTGCACTACTGCGTGGGCGAGAAGCGCCTGGGCATCGGCGATCGGGACAAGGCCGATCTCTATCTGGAAGGCTCCGACCAGCACCGCGGCTGGTTCCAGTCCTCGTTGCTCACCTCGGTCGCCATCCGCGGCAAGGCGCCATATAAAGATGTGCTGACCCATGGCTTCACCGTGGACGAGCAGGGCCGTAAGATGTCCAAGTCGCTGGGCAACGTGGTTGCGCCCCAGGAAGTCATCAAGCATCTGGGCGCCGATGTACTGCGCCTGTGGGTGGCGGCCACCGATTACAGCGGCGAGCTGTCGGTGTCGGCGCAGATTCTGGAGCACATGGCGGAGGCCTATCGCAAGATGCGCAACACGCTGCGCTATCTGCTGGCCAACCTGTATGATTTTGATCCGGCCATAAACACGGTTCCTGTTGAAAACCTGTTGTTGCTGGATCAATGGCTGCTGGCGCGCGTCGCGCACTTGCAAGGCGAAGTGCGTACGGCCTATGCGGATTATCAATTCCACCTTATTTACCAGAAAATCTACAATTTCTGCGTGCTGGACTTGTCTGTCTTCTATCTCGATATCATCAAGGATCGCGAGTACACCACGCAGTCAAACAGCTTGGCGCGCCGTTCCTGTCAGACGGTCATGTACCAGGTGGCCGAGGCGATGCTGCGCTGGCTCGCGCCGATCCTGAGCTTCACCGCTGAAGAAATCTGGCGCTGCATGCCGGGTGCGCGCGATGCCTCGGTATTTCTGGCAACCTGGCACCAATTTCCACAGACTCCTGTGGTGGACGTCGCCTTGTGGGAGAAATTGTTCAAGGTGCGCGCGGCAGTAAAACAGGAGCTGGAACAACTGCGGGTCGCGGGCGGTATCGGTTCGCCCCTGGATGCGGAAGTGGACTTGTATTGCGATGCGGACTTGCTGGTTAGTTTGCAACCGCTGAGTGACGAACTGCGTTTCCTGTTCATCACTTCCTACGCGCGCATCCATGCGGCCAGCGAGCGGCCCATGGACGCGGCTGCCTCGGCAGAGCTGCCAGGATTATGGACGGTGGCGAAGCCGTCCGCGCACAGCAAGTGTGTGCGCTGCTGGCACCACCGCGCAGATGTGGGCGCACACAAGGACTATCCGGATATCTGCGGCCGTTGTGTGGAAAACATCGTGGGGCGGGGCGAAACCCGAAGATTTGCATGAGCGTATCAGAAAATCGCATAGTCGGAATGAAACACGCTGCCTGGATATGGCTGTGGTTATCGGCAGTTGTCATCGTGCTGGATCAGATCAGTAAATACCTGATTTCCAGTCATCTGACGATATACGATTCCATAACCGTGCTGCCGGTGTTCAATCTGGTTTTACTGCATAACGCTGGCGCCGCCTGGAGTTTTCTGGCGGGCGCTTCCGGCTGGCAGCGCTGGTTTTTCATACTGCTGGCGTTGGCAGTGAGTGTGGCTCTCATCATCTGGCTGCGCTATCTGCCGCGCCGCCAATTCCGCTGGCGCGCGGCGGCGCTTGCACTGGTGCTGGGCGGCGCACTGGGCAACGCGATTGACCGCATCTGGCACGGTTACGTGATTGATTTCATCCAGTTCCATTATCACGCTTGGTATTACCCGGCCTTCAATCTGGCGGATTCCGCCATCACTGTCGGCGCCGCGATGCTCATCCTGGAAGGCTTATTCTTCCGGCGTGCGCAGCACGGCGAGTCCAGTGGTATAAAATAGCCGCCGTTCCTGCCGGATCATTCAATGGATATTCTGCTTGCCAATCCCCGCGGATTTTGCGCCGGCGTTGACCGTGCCATCGAGATCGTGGAGCGCGTGCTGGAGATTCACGGCGCGCCCATCTACGTGCGTCATGAAGTGGTGCACAACCGGCACGTGGTGGAACGGCTGCGCGGCATGGGCGCGATATTCGTGGATGAACTCCGCGAGGTGCCGGACGGCGCCATCGTGATTTTCAGCGCCCATGGCGTTTCACAGGCGGTGCGCAGCGAAGCCGAGCAACGCGGCTTGCGGATATTCGATGCCACCTGTCCGCTGGTGACCAAGGTGCACATGGAAGTGAGTCGCTATGCCCGCGACGGACTCGACGTGGTGCTGATCGGCCATGCGGGCCATCCCGAAGTGGAAGGCACCATGGGCCAGTTCGATGCGAGTTTCGGCGGCACCATCCATCTGGTGCAGACTCCGGAGGATGTGGCACGGCTGCAGGTGCGCGATGCGCGGCGGGCGGCGTTTGTGACCCAAACCACGCTGTCCACGGATGATACGGCGCGCATCATTGATGCCCTGCGCAAGCGTTTTCCGGAAGTTCAGGGGCCGCGCAAGGATGATATCTGTTACGCGACCCAGAATCGCCAGGATGCGGTCAAGCAACTAGCCCGTCAATGCGATGTGCTATTGGTGGTGGGTTCGCGCAACAGTTCCAATTCCAACCGTTTGCGCGAGATCGCCGAATCCGCCGGTGCCGCGGCCCATTTGATTGACGGCCCTGACGACATCCGGAGGGAATGGGTGGAGACCACGCAGCGGGTGGGGGTGACCGCTGGCGCCTCGGCGCCCGAAGCCATCGTGCAGCAGGTGGTGACGCGACTGCGGGAGTGGGGCGGCAAAACGGTTACCGAATCGCGGGGCATTCCTGAAAATGTGATATTCGCGCTGCCGAAGGAACTGCGCAAGCGCGATACCGCACTGAATTAATGATTCACGGGCATCGCAAAGTAGTGTCTTTGTTGGGCTTGTCGGAGACCCGCGTCCGACCCATGACATTCACGATCAGCGCGCGATCATTTTTGCTGCCCTCGGAGCAATACAGGATGGTGCCATTCACACTGTGCAGTTGCATGGGCCTGAATGTAAAGGAATCGCGGTTGCTGATGATGCGCGCTCCGTGACGTATGGGTCCATGCACCCGCAAAATTGGTTCACCGGGATTCACCTGGACGGCGGCGTCGCGATTGAGATTGTCGAACACCAGCCAGCCGCTGTTCCAGTCCGGCAGCGCATGATTACAGCGCTTGCCGTCGGCGCTTTTGCACAACACCACGTAACTGTTGCGGGTGATAGCCGAATGCCGCGCGAAATTGAGTGCGGTGTGCAGCTCATTGACAGTAGTTACCGCGCGGCTGTGGCGGATGGTGGCAGTGAAACTGGGAACGGCAATCGTGGCCAGTACGGCCGCCACCGCCAAGGTCATCAATAGTTCCACTAGCGTGAAGCCGCATTCCTTGCGCATGGCATCCTCCTTGACTAATGTCCTGTTTGCCCAGAACCCGCGGGGCTTTTCGTAACGGGCTCTATCCTGTACTGTTTAGCGGTCTTTGACCAAGCCAGTTAAGAACAATTCTTCGAGAGAATCAAGAGGCCATGAGCAAGCAGCCGGACGTCATCGTGGTGGGAGCCGGGATTATCGGCATGCTGAGTGCGCGTGAGTTGGCGGCTTCTGGCCTGTCGGTCATGCTGGTGGAGCGGGGTAAGGCCGGACGCGAGGCTTCGCGTGCCGCCGCCGGCATTCTTTCACCAATGTATCCCTGGGAGGCTCCGGCCCCAATCAATGCATTGGCGCGTTGGAGCCAGGCTCATTACCCGGTGCTGACCGATGAGCTGCGGCGCGGCAGTGGCATCAATCCGCAATGGACCGTCAGCGGTCTGCTGTGTCCTGATGCAGCATCCACAGCCGCGCGCGCCTGGGCGGAGACCGGCGGTCATACCCTGGACCAGCTGGATGAGAAGCAAACCCGTCAGCTTGAACCGGCCCTCGCCAATAACATTCAAACATCGCTATTCGTGCCGGATGTGGCGCACGTGCATGTACCGCGGCTCATGCGCGCGTTGCGCGAAACCGTGCTCAACGAAGGCATTCCGCTGCGCGAGGATGCCGAAGTCACGGCTTTGTTGCGCCGCGGCAAGCGCATTGAAGGTGTGCGGACCGCAACGGAAGAACTGCATGCCGGGTATGTGGTGGTGGCCTGCGGCGCCTGGAGTGGCCAACTGGCGGCCGAATCCGGCACGCACATCCCGGTGGAGCCGGTGAGCGGGCAGCTTATCGAATTCGACGGCCCGCCCGGACTGGTGCGTCGCATACTTTACGACGGCAAGCATTACCTGTTCGCGCGACGCAGCGGACAGATCGTGGTGGGCAGCACGCGTGAAAAAGCCGGCTTTGACCGTGCGCTAACCCAAACCGCACTCGCTGAACTTACCACCGTCGCGGAACGCCTGCTGCCGGTGCTCAAGGGTGTGAAGCCCAAACGCCACTGGTCCGGGCTGCGGCCTGGTTCCGCGGACGGGCGCCCTTACATCGGCGCCTCGCCGGTGCGGGATGGTTTGTATTTCAATACCGGCCACGATGGCGAGGGCATTACGCTTGCCCCGGCCTCCGCGCGGTTGTTGGCGGATATCCTGTCAGGGCGAGCGCCGGCGGTGGACCCGGCGCCATACGCACTTGCTGGACGCATGCTGAGCATGGACAGCGACTGATTTTGGCGTCTATACTGAATCCCGCACGATTATGTAATTTATCCACATGGTTGCGTCTGAATTCATTCCTTTGAGTGGCGAGGCCCTGGCAGCGCATCTTGCGGCCCATGGAGTGACGCCCACGCCGCAGCGCCTGCAGATCGCGGAGCTGCTGTTCCGCAAACCGCAGCATTTATCGGCGGAGCAGATTCTGGTGGCCGTGAATCGCGGTGACGCCAAGGTATCCAAGGCCACGGTTTATAACACTTTGCGGTTGTTTTCCGACAAGGGCTTGGTGCGGGAAGTCATCGTGGATCCCGCGCGGGTGTTCTATGACCCCACTACCGGTGCACACCACCATTTTTACAATGCCGACAGCGGCGAGCTTGCGGATATCGCGCCGGACCAAGTGAGCTTCGCGCGCCTACCGCCGCTGCCGCCCGGCACCGAACAGGATGGCATCGAAGTCATCGTGCGGGTGCGGCACAAAACAAAAACCTCCTGATTGATTTACCCGATGAAATCCTTTGGCTATACTCGCGCGCCTTTGCAGACAAGTTTTCTTGAATCAAAGCCGGCGTAGCTCAGTTGGTAGAGCAACGCATTCGTAATGCGTGGGTCGGGAGTTCGACTCTCTCCGCCGGCACCATTATTTTCTGTTACCTGAAACCACAACCGAACCAATAACATATAGAGCCAGAAACCGGCGGCGATGGCGGCCACAATTGCGCGGTAGGCGGCTAGGACACCTTTCAGCGGATATGTCTCAAAAATTGAATACTAAAACAAATCAACATGTTACAGAGCATTCCAAAAGTGTGATTTAACATAGAAATACATAATCGCGGTGCGAACTAGTATCTGAGATTTGTAAGTGAGACTATCAATCTCGTGGGGACGGATAGCTTTGGATGGAATGACAGTTGCTCTAACTGTCAACTATGGAAATTAAATCCAGGCATTCGTTGTATGTGAGCACGCATGAATTAATGATTTTATCTCCTGATGGGGGGCGTCGCTCATTTACTTCCTGAATCCAAATCCTGGCACCTATTACAACATATTAGGACTGCGTAACGCTTACCAGGTGGCGTTGCCATGTTCTCGGAGGAGAAATGACATGAAGCGTCTATTTATTGCACTACTTGGCATGTTTGTCATCGTCACTATGACACCGGTGTTTGCTCAAGCCAGCCCTGCAGCGTCTTCGGCCAAACAAACTTCAACTCCAGTCATGCATCGTTACCTTATCCAACGCACCTTTCCCGCCGGCGCACTCGATGGCCTCGATCAGGCGACCAAAAACAAGGTCAATGCCACCAACGCCAAATACCACGTGAAGTGGGTCGAGTCCTACGCCACCGGCGACAAGAACATGACGTTCTGCATCTACGAGGCTCCCAATGAGCAGGCCATCCGTGATGCTGCCAAGGCCAACGGACTACCAGTCGATCGGGTGTTTGCAGTGCCAGTGACGCTGATGCCGCATAGCAAAGATGTAGTCAGTCACTGAGTAAATCACTGAGTAACCTAGAGGCTTGCAAGATTGGCGCTTCGGTTTTCCGTAGCGCCAATCTTTTAACTTCCCCAGCTTTTATTTAACTCAATAGGCCAGGATAATTGAATGTGCCTGAGAATTGACTGCCCGTACCATTATTTGATTGCAAAATTCGGCCAATGAAACTTTGGTTGTTTCTAATCGCTTGTGTTATCTGCACTACAGGTGCCCAAGCCCAGGAATATCCTGCCCCAATCCGGGCCTTGGTCGCCCGGGGCATCACAATCAAGGGCACGATGCAGGCTCCCAAGGGTTTCAAGGGCTATGTGGGTGAGTTCGGCGGCCAGCTGACGCCGGTTTACCTGCTACCCGATGGGCAAACTGTCACCATCGGCGTGTTATACGACGAGCATGGCAAGGATCTGACCAATGCAGCTTTCCGCGTGGCCACCATGCCCAAGTTGGATCAGGCATTGTGGCAGCAGCTTGGTCACGCAACCTGGATTGCTGAGGGTTCAACCAAGCCCAAGCGTATCGTCTACATTTTTACTGATACTGATTGTCCATACTGCCACGTCCTGTGGCTCGCCACGCAGCCATATCTGAAGCAGGGCGATGTACAGATCCGCAATATCATTGTAGCGGTGATCGCGCCAACGAGCCTCGGACGCGGGGCGGCTGTGCTCACAGCCGACGATCCTGCCGAGGCTATGCGCAGGAACGAGCTGGCGTTCGGTCACAGCCCAATCAAGCCATTCGCTGCGGTGGATCCGAAGATACGCGCTAAAATTGAGGCCAACGAAAACCTCATGAAACGTGTCGATGCCTTTGCCACGCCGGCTACGGTTTATCGTGATGATCACGGCCAAATCCACATACTTCTGGGTTTGCCTGACACGGCTAACATGCAGGCAATCTTCGGCAAAGGCTAACCAGGCAGGCGTGGTGCTTTGACTATCTGATACACGTGACTGACCGGGTTGAATGCTTTGTGTCATGTTCAATGTGGTATTCCGATCGCTAAAACCTGGGCACAAATACGCTGGAACAGTATCGAGTTCTCTAGCTTTAAAAATATTCTCTGCCATAGCTATGCGATAGTGCGTTCACACAACGGCGTGCATTGGCGTGTATCTACGCGCAATCGGTTTCTCTCAAGTACTTGATTTGATGTACGCAATTGCGCGCGGATGCAAAGTTTGCGGAAATTTCGTAACGCGTACTCCGGGAGTTCGACTCTCTCCGCCGGCACTACCTTCAGCAAATTACGCCCATTAAACTATCCATGGTGAGCCGACCATGTCATGTACCCATGTATGACCGTTCGGGTGTCCGCGCGAACTGTTATGCCGCGGCATGTCAATGAGAAGCTCCGCGCCGCACCTAATCTTGATAGTCCTCGTCCCCGGGAGTTGGCGCTGGCTTCAATTTTGTGATCTCCGCCTGGTTCTCGAACTTCAAGGTGTAGAAGCCGCCGTGGCTTGAGGTGACCCAGAGGTAAAGTTGGCCCTTTTGCCACACGAAGCGGCTGTGCGCTTTCGACCATGCAAAGTTGATCGGCGGACTCACTCGTTGGAATATGTTCAGCAGCGAACCTGGATCGATCTCGTTGGGATATTTGGGCGCCGGCCCCACGAAGTAGGCGATCTCCCGCGGTTGCTCCGGATCATGAATATCGAACACGCGCACGCCCGCCTGATGGCCGGAGCAGGCCAGTAGTTTCGCATCCATGGGATTGTCGAAAGTGCAGTCGTGCACGCTGTAGCCGTAGCCGCCCATGGTGGCGGTGATGTCGTTTTCCGTGAGCGCGCAGTTTTTCGGATTGTCCACGCCGAGCATGAGCTGGGACACGAGCTTGGGCTTCTTCAGGTCGCGGATGTCAATGAGCCGCTCCATGCCGTTGGGCGGGAGCCCCGCGTTGCAGGCCTCCACCGCAGACTTGGGATAGCCGCAGCCGCCGGATCCGCATTCATCGCCGACGCCCAGATAAGGCTTGCCGTGGATGAATGCCAGGTCGGGCTCGATGGCGATGGCGCCATTCACCCAATAAAGCGAGCTGATGACATTTATGACCGGATGTGGACGGCGGTCCTGCACTTGACTCACATCATAGATAACCAGTCCATTTCCAGACTGATAGTCGCCGGGGCGGATCATATTTCCGACCACGCCGCAGAACAGCAGCGTGTCGGGCGGATGGCCATCTACCGTAAATTGATTGAGGGAAATCCGATGGCATATCTGGCCGGCTCCGGCGCCGCCTGCCTGGCCGTTCGGGAAGTCCCAGTCGAGAATCTCTTTCGGATGCTCCGGGTCCGTCACGTCAATGGCATACAGACGACGTTTGCCGAACGAAGCGAGCCAATAGGTTTTGCCGTCGTAGGCGAAATTGCCGGCATGCGCCGACAAATCCGGGTCTGGCAGCTGGCCGCTGAACAGCAACCGCGGGTGCGCACAATTGGAAAGGTCATAGAAGGAAACGGCGGGTTGCGGTCCTTCGCCCGTCCAGCTCTCGGCGGTCCCCAGCAGCGCGCGGCGGGTATTCACCGCGCCGTCTTCCCAATCATACAGCGCGGCCGGATCATCCAGATTGGTGAGGTAGCGGGGATTGCGCGGATTCGACATGTCCAGCACCTGGATTCCGGGGTGCAGGAGCGGCGGCACGCCCTTTTGCCCGGCCTCAAAGCCCTCGGTCGTGACGTAGGCGCAATGGCCGTACCACATGAGCTGGTGACCCGCGCCTTGGCCCTGGTACTCGCCGACGATGGCCAGATTGCAGTTGTAGGGTTTGGTCGAAGCACCGCTCGCGCGTTCGGCCGACGTGAGCTGGCCGTCCACTCCGGTCTCGGTCCGGTCTCCCGGTTGGCACGCCGGTGCAGGTACGGGGCCCAGGAACGGGGCCTGAGCTTTTACTGCCGCAGGTGTGATCGTGAGCGCCAAGATACCGAGCGCAAACGCCAGTCCGAAATTTTGGCCAATTCGATATACATCACGCATGACAAACCTCGCAGGAGCTGAAAGATCATGTTTGAGCAAGCTGGGGAGCTCCCAACATTATTGCGCCTTGAGTGTCAAAACGAAAGAAAGGAATTGCAAGCCATGGATCAGCGGAGCCCCATGGCGGTCTCATCGTGGTTTGCATGGATTCCCGCTCTTCCCGCCGCCATCAATCTGTTCAATATCGGAATTGTAACGGTAGCCACGATCGCACAAATCAATGCCGCCAGGCCAAGCCCGCCAAATAAACGCATATAAACCGGCAAGGTTTCGGTCGCAGGGGTGGTGCTCAAATGAAAATGAGCCAAGCTGGCGATGGCACCACCCGCGTAGTTGCTTACGCCCATCCCCAGGAACCAGGTACCCATGATGATGCCGCGCGCGCGTTCCGGCACCAGTTGTGACACCATCGAAAATCCCAGCGCGCTGATCAGCAGTTCGCCCAGCGACTGTGCGGCATAGCCCGCGACCAGCCACCACGAAGATACGATGCCGGCATGGGCGCTAAAACCGCCGGCGGCATACAGGAAGAACGCCACCGCCAGCAGATACAGGCCGGCCGCGTATTTGGCCGCAATCGAGAAATCGCCACGCGCCGTGTGGCTCATGCGCTGGTAAAACAAGGCCAGGGGCCCCGCCAGCACAACCAGCCAGAATTGATTGAGATCCTGAAACTGCGCGGGTGCTACCGTAAGCCCAAGGATCTGGTGCTCAACATTGCGTAGCGCATACAGTGTAAGCGAGGTATAGATCTGCTGGTTGTAGATTGCCCAGATGGCAGATATGCAGGTGAAGATGATGCACGCGATGATGCGTTTGCGCTGGTGTTGTTCGCTGCTTGCCAACAGGTGCGCGAACACATAGATCATCAGGACCAGGAACAATCCGACTACGCCGAGCGCTGCGGCGCGATACCTGATGATCGCCGCCACCAGCCCCGCGATGATCAGCGACACGGCAACGACCGCGACGAGCCTGCGCCAGTTCAATCGGCGGAAATCCGGCACGGTGCCGTAAGGACGCAGGTAATGCTGGAATGCCCCGTAATTGAGCAAGCCCAGCGTCAGGCCAATGGCGCTCAGGCCGAACGCGAGGTGCCAGCTGTCGAAATGCAACGGGCCGATCTGGATGAACCAATGCGTGTGATCCTTGATCCAGGGCGTCAGCAGGATCGAAACAAACGCACCGATGTTCAGCGAGGTGTAGTACAGCGTGAACAGGATATCGAGCTTGGAAGGATTGCCCTCGTACAGGCGCGACGCCAGATTGTTGGGGTTGACCTTGAACAGGCCGTTGCCGAGGGCAATCAAGCCCATGGCCGGAAAGAACGTCGCGCTCAAGGGCACCGACAGCAACACGTAGCCCAGCCCCAGCGTGATCGCGCCGAGCACCAGGGTCCGCCGCGCGCCGAGGACGCGGTCGCCCACGTAGCCGCCCAACATCGGCATCGAGTAAACCAGCGCGGAAAACGCGCCCCAGATGAGGTCCGCCTGCGCGTCGCCCATGCCGCGGCGCTCCACCATGTAGAGCACCATGACCGAAGCCATACCGTAATAACCGAACCTTTCCCAAATCTCGATGAAGAACAGGACCAGGAAGGCTTTGCGCGGATGCCGGTGACTTATTGCATCAGGGTACGTCATCTATAATCAAGCTTTGTTGTAAACCTTATGCTTATTGCCGAGTCGTTTGTTGCCTGAATTTCGGGCGTTAAATTGGCCGGAGGAAGCGCCGTGAAAATCCAGAACATGAACTGGATGCAGGTGGAAGACTATCTCAAAAAGGATAATCGCGCCGTCCTGCCGATTGGAAGCACGGAGCAACACGCCCAGTTAAGCCTTTGTGTTGACTACATTCT
>JBAVYM010000049.1:0-138994 GCA_049698775.1 Gammaproteobacteria bacterium | reverse complement strand
GTCTTTCAGCAAGGTATCAATCAGATCATTGGAAATCATTGGCTTGGCTACGGTCATCGTCACTCCTTATAATGGTTCGGCACTCTCTGCCAGGATGACCGAATACACAAACTTTCTTACACCCCCGTGGCAGTCATCTTCAACGTGGCGCCAGCCAGAACCTGTGTATCGGAGGGAGTTACGGTGACTCCCGAAGAGCTGGAGGGGCTTTCCGTACCGCTACATCCTGTCAGCAGCAACAAAGCGCCCGTTAGAATCAGAGGTTTGATCATCCTCAACATAGCCACCTCTTGCCACCTCAACATTTATACGCGCATCTTGAGCCAGTTGAGCGGTCAGCTATCCGTTTATCTGTATCGATGGGGTCATAGTTTAAGCTCAGTCGAATATGCCACGCTCAAACCAAATATTCCGAGATAAAGATAGGTACCGGCTGCATGGCCGAAATTCCCTGAGGTGTCTGTTGAACTTTCGAATGCCAACCCGTCCATAATGCCGGGGCAGCCGTTTCCGGTAGTGATGTAATTCACGAAGAAAAGGTTCGTGCCGGGATCCTGCTGCACGATACTGCCGCTGATGCTACAACCATTGCCATCGTTGCCGCTGAATGTGCCATCTGCACTGATTGTGAGAGCAACCGAGGTGGAAACCTTGCCAATGTAATAGCCGTTCCACTGCCCCTGCAAATCTGTTAGCGACGGAGTACCGGTGTATGGTATGTTGGAATTCATGCTGAAGTTGCCATTCAGGCCGGTGGATGCATAACCAACGCCGGGCGTATAGTCATTTGGATCGATTCCGGTAAGGGTTGCTTGCATGCTGGTTGTAGTTGCGGTAGACGAATAGTTTCCATTGACAGAAAATGTATCGATGTTGTTACCGTCCGGGAAAGTCTCGCCCTGTGGAGCAGTGCCGATAACAGTGGAGGTAAATGGCGTGGTTTCTGGAACTTCCTCCAGCAGGAACACATTACCCTGATTGTCGGCAAAATAACTGAAACCGCCGGCCGATACCGCACCGGTTACCGAAACCTGGCTGCCGCTGCCGAGGCTGTAGGTTCCCGACCAAGGGCCGGGAATCACTTCCAGAATGGGGGTGGGCGTGGAAGAACTCGAGCTGCCGCAGCCTGTGGCCAGCATGCTGAGGAACAGTACCGGGAAAAACGTGAGTTTCTTGAATAACATTGGATCCTTAACTCCTCTGCTGATGCGGCGGTTCATTCATCCACAATTGGATGCGGGTGAGGTGACTGCTACATGTACTGACCCAGTAATATCCCCAGCGTGGAAGATCCGGTTTCACCCAGCAGGATTACCGAGCTGTTGGATATGGGATAAAAGATAAAGTCCGTGCTGGCGCCGCCATTGGTGGTGAGGGTTGCCTCGCCGCGCGTGGATGTGGTGCTGGTCGAGGCGGTCACCGCATAGATACCGGTCACTGACAGCTCACCGGAAGACGTGCCATTGTCGTTGGCGGTTTCGAATCCGGCGAGGGCGCCATTGCCATTCAGGGTGAGCAGGCCCACCGCCAGTGAGGGGGTGCTGGCGCCGGTGGGACTGGCCAAGGACAGGGTATAACTCCCGATCAATGCAGCCGTGGCGTAGCCGCCGCTCTGCAGGAACAATTGGCCACTGGCATTGGTGCCTGTGTCTGTGGACAGCAGGAAAGCCTGGTTGGGCGTGATCAGGTAATACACATAGTTGTTGGTGCCGTTGGCACCGCTCAAGGTGACGGTGCCGCGGCCGGCGGTACCAATTGTGAAACTTCCGGTCAATGTTGCATTGCTGGCCATGCTGCCGGCAACATTGATATCACCGGTTCCGGCATTGATATTGCCGACCGTGGTTGTATTGGTGGTGAAACCACCTGCTGCACCGTATGTAGTTGTTCCATTACCGCCGGAAACATAGAACACGTAGCTTCCGGACAAAGTGGTGGTGAAGGCCACGGATTGTTGCTGAAACGCGGTGCCGCTGAGGTGGCCGGAAGCGTCGGTCTCGATGAATTGCAATTGCAGGGGAGAGACAGCGTAAAAACTGTAGGTGCGCGTGCCAGTGGAATCCGTAAACGTGGCGGTGCCGCGGCCGTTGCTGATGCTGCCGTACGAGCCGTTGAACGGCTGATTGGCCGTGGTACCGTCATCGTTGAGATCTTCTTCGGCAGAAGCCAGGGTAGTGGACCCGTTGGTGACAAAGGTACCGATGGCGTTGAGCAACTTTCCGGATGAGTCACTGCCGGTGAAACTGAAAACATAGGGCGCATTCAGATTGTTCAGCGTCAGGGCCGTGGACAATTGTGGATAGAAATTACCGCTGGCCGCACTTCCGGAGTCAGTGCGCATGACCACCGCTTGTCCCTGGGTATTCAGCGCAAATGCCATGGTCACGCTGCCTTGAGCGCTGGTGAAGGTGGCAGCTCCCTGACCATTGGCATCAATAAAATAGCTGCCGCTAAACGGCAAAGCCTGCGCGATACCGGAGGGTCCGTTGATGTCCTCGATTCCGTTGCTAATGATACCGTTATTGCCGGTGAAACTACCTGCAATGGCCCATGGACTGCCGGATTGTGTGCCGCTCATGGCAAATACGTAGTTGCCGTTTAGCGAAGCATCGGCGAAAGTAATACCGATGGTTACGGAAGTGCTTACCGTCGGAAAGACCTGGGGAGAGGCACTGATGACGATGGAACCATTCGACGGGGGCATGCTCGGCGCTGTATATAGACCTTGCGCTGAGATGGTTCCCACGGCGCTATCGCCACCGTTTATATTATTCACGGACCATAGCACTGTGGTGTTGTCACTGTTGGCGACCACGGCGTTTAGCTGCAACGTTGTGCCCGCAGCGATAACGGTGGCGACAGGGGTAACCAGAGTGATAGTAGGGTTGTTAATCTCGGAGCTGCCGCCCCCACAGCCCGCGAGGAAAAGTATGACCAAAAGCAAGCACAGTTTTCTTGGTATCGAAAGCATTTGAACTCTTGCTCCTGTATTTCCACAAACACAGAACAATCAACGTTTCGGATGATTCAAGGTTTACCTGGATGTTGCCGGGCCAATGCACGCGGTTTAGCGCGCTTCGTCAGACTACAGTGACCAGACCCTCAGCCTGTTTATCCGCATGATAAGACGAGCGCACCAGTGCGCCGCTGGCCACGTGTTGAAAACCAAGCTCATATCCCCGGCATTCAATTTCTCTGAATTCTTCCGGCGTCACGTAACGCACCACCGGATGATGAAACTTGCTGGGCTGAAGATATTGGCCAACCGTCAGCATGCTCACGTCGTGGGTACGCAGGTCTTGCATGACTACATGGATTTCCGGCAGTGTCTCGCCCAGACCCACCATGATACCGGACTTCGTGAGGATATCCGGATGCGCGGCCTTGAAACGCTTGAGCAGCATTAGCGAGTGCTGATAATCGGAACCGGGGCGTACTTCCCGGTAAAGCCGCGGCACGGTTTCGAGGTTATGGTTGAACACGTCCGGCGGCGCGTCTTGCATGAATGCCAAGGCCACCTCCATGCGGCCGCGGAAGTCCGGCACCAGCACCTCGATGCGGGTTTGCGGGCTCAATTCCCGGATGGCGCGGATGCAGGCCACAAAATGGCCGGCGCCGCCGTCTCGCAGATCGTCCCGATCCACGGATGTCACCACCACATAGCGCAGACCCATGGCCTGGATGGTGCGCGCCAGATTCACCGGCTCGTCGGCATCCAGAGTCCCGGGGCGGCCGTGCGCCACGTCGCAAAACGTGCAGCGGCGTGTACAGATATCGCCCATGATCATGAAGGTGGCGGTGCCCTTGCCGAAGCATTCGCCGATGTTGGGACAAGCGGCTTCCTCGCAGACCGTGTGCAAATGGTTGGCGCGCAGAACCTGTTTCAGTCGCGCGACTTCCGGCGTGGCCCAGGAACGCACGCGAATCCAGGACGGCTTGCGCAGCGGTGTGACCATAGGTTCGATCTTGACCGGGATGCGCGCCATTTTCTCGGCGGCGCTGAGTTTCTGCCCGGGCTCGAGCCGGGCGCGGAGGGCGGGCAGCGGTTCGCTCACAAAAAATCCTTTGGCTGGGCGGCAGATATCGCTTGGCAAAACACGGCATGGCTATTGTACCCCAGGCGCTCGATCAGTCTGGATTTGAGTATTTCAGCCACGTGGGCAATGTTCGCCGGGCCGCCCAGATCTTTCACTTGTGTCATTTCCAGGCCCGCGTATCCGCAGGGATTGATGCGCAAAAATGGTTCCAGGTCCATGGCCACGTTGAAGGCCAGACCGTGATAGGTGCAGCCGCGCCGTATTCTCAGGCCCAGGGAAGCGAGCTTACGCCCATCGGGCGTATAGACGCCGGGAGCCTCGCGTTTTGTTACGCAGTGGATGCCGAATTCACTCAAGGTATCCATGACACTGTTTTGAATGCCTTCCACCAGACCCCGCACGCCCAGTTTGAGTCGCCGCAGATCAATGAGCGGATACACCACCAGTTGACCGGGACCGTGGTAGGTCACCTGGCCGCCGCGGTCAATGTGGATGACCGGAATGTCGCCGGGCGCCAGCACGTGTTCCATTTTCCCGGCCAGCCCCAGTGTGAAAACCGGCGGATGCTCCAGAAACCAGATTTCATCGCGGGTGTCGGCATCGCGCGATTCCGTGAATTGCTGCATGGCCCGCCAGACCGGTTCATATTCCACGCAGCCGAGATTACGCAATAAAGGTGGTTCGATTCCGCGAATCATAAGGACATCAATACGTGTTCATTGTCCGTGAGAGCCTGATAAAGCGCGTCCAGTTGCTCGCGGCTCATGGCCGTGAAGGTTACGGTGAGCGATACGAACCGGCCTTCACGGCTCGGCTGGCTGGTAACCGTCAGGCTTGCAAAGGGCGCGACATGCTGCGTCAGGATGGCCGCCACCGCGTCATGAAATTCGCGCGTGTCCCGACCCACGATCTTGACGGGAAACTCCAGCGGAAATTTCAACAGCGAGGAGTCGTTCACGGCATCAGACGGCAATCAACTGCCGCTTGTGCTGCTGAAATAGGTCATACATCCGCCGCCAGTGCGGGCCGGGTTTGCCGCTGCCCACTTTGCGGCCATCCAATTCCGTTACTGCGTACACCTCACGGGTGGAACTGGCGAACCAGATTTCCTCTGCATCGTGTAGTTGCACAGCCGGAATACGCGCTTCGCGATGCGGCAAATGATGTTGCGCGGCGAGTTGCAGGATCACATCGCGGGTGATGCTGGGCAGGAGATCGGGGCTTTTCGGCGGCGTGATGATTTCACCGGCCTGCACGATGAACAGGCTGCTGGCCGTGCCCTCAGTGGCATGGCCGTCGCGTACCAGTGCCGCTTCGTTGCAGCCCTGATCCACGGCTTGCTGGCGCAGCAGTACGTTGCCGAGCAGCGCCACACACTTGATGTCGCAGCGCTGCCAACGAATATCTTCCAGCGTGATGGCTTTTGCCCCGTGCTGAATCAATTCAGCCGGCAGATCCGCGAGCGACGCACACATGGCAAACACCGTAGGCGGCAGGTTCTCTGGAAAAGCGTGATCGCGTCCGGTATCGGCGCCGCGGGTCACCTGCAAGTACAGCGTCTGATTGCCGCCGCCATTTTTTTGTACCAGTGTGTTCAGCAGTGCACCCCATTCCGCACTGGCATGGGGATTCCGGAGATGGATGCCGTTCAGACTGTATTGCAGCCGTTCCAGATGCGCGGCGAGATAAAACAGTTGGCCACGATAGGCGGAAATCACTTCATAAACGCCGTCGCCAAACAAAAACCCGCGATCCAGCGGCGACACGTGCACCTCGGAGAACGGCAGAAACGCACCGTTGAAACACGCGATCGGCAGCGGGTTCGCCATTATTTTTTCGTGAACCAAAGCCGTACGCTGTCCAGCATGCGCTTGAAGATATTGCCCTCGGGCACCGCTTGCAGAGTGTAGAGCGGCGCAGTCAACATGACTTTGCCATCATAGGACACGTTGACGGAACCTGATGCGGTGTCCGCCGCAATCGGCGCCACCAGTCCCACGGGGGTTTGCAAGGAGGCGGAAAGTTTCGCATAACCGCCCTTCGGGATGGTCACATACAAGTCGCGGGTCACGCCCACGGCCACGCTGTTCTGTGCGCCTTTCCAGGCTTTGAGTTCTGAAATCGGCGTGCTGGCGGCATACAGCTTGTGGGTTTCATAGAAATTGTAACCGTAGTTGAGTAGTGCCTCGTCATCAACGGCGCGAGCCTTTTCTGAAGGCGTGCCCATGACCACCGCGATGAGACGCATGCCGTTGCGCAGCGCGGATACCACCATGCAATAGCCGGCTTGGTCCGTGAAGCCGGTTTTGAGGCCGTCCACACTCGGGTCCGTGAACAGCAGTGACACGCGGTTCGGCTGGGTGATCTTGTCCCAGGTGAATTGTTTCTCGGAAAAGAAGCGCTGGTAGTAGTTTGGGAACTCGTTGATGATGGCGCGCGACAGTATCGCGAGATCAAGTGCTGAAGTGTAATGCTCGTCGTCGTCGGTGAGGCCGGACGCGTCCACGTAATGCGTATCCTGCATGCCGAGCTTTTGCGCGTACTGGTTCATGAGCTGTACGAAACCGTCTTCCGTACCACCCACGCGCTCCGCCAACGCCACCGCCGCGTCGTTGCCGGATTGCACGACCAGCCCCTGCAGCAGGTTCTCCGCGCTCACCTGGCTGCCTACGTTCACGAACATGCGCGAGCCGCCCATGCGCCAGGCCTTGACGCTGACGGTGACCGGCGTATCGAGCTGTATCACGCCGTCCTTGAGGGCATGAAACACCACGTACACGGTCATGAGTTTGGTGAGGCTCGCCGGTTCGGTGTGCAGGTTGGGATTGCTGGCGGCGAGCACCTGGCCGCTGTTGGCATCCATGAGCACGTAGCTCTTGGCTTTGAATTGCGGTGAGGCAGGAATCGGAATCGCCTGGGCGGCCACGGCAGCGCACAAAGTAAACAGACCCATTACATAAGCAACAAGACGCTGGCTTCTCAAAAGAGCACCTCACTTCAGGAAAGCTGGAATTCAACGTGAGCCGCCTAGTCCGGCTCATTGGTGCAATTTTAACGCGGCCGGACCGGGAAAATGCGCATTTATGTTATGGAATCACCACTTGAGCATTGGCAAAGCCCAAGCCGCCCAACTGTGCGGTGAGGGTATCCACATGGCTCACGTCGGAAATGGGACCGATGCGCACCTTGTAGAAGGTGATGCCATTCTGGACTTCCGTCAAGATGAAAGCGGGGTTCACGGCCGCAGCGCGCAAGCGTTGCAGCACCCGTTCCGCATTGCTCTGGTTGGCGAAGGCGCCCACCTGCACGAAGATTTGCGGCTGGCGGAGGGTGCCGGTGGCGGCGCTCACAGGCGGAGCACCGCTCTGCTGTGACAGGTTGCTGCCGGGACCGGCAGGCGGCAGCGGCTCGCCCGGCGTCACGGCAGTCACGTCCACCAGTGCGGTGCCGGTGCCGAGCATGCCGATGCGGGCGGCGGCCGCGTATGAAAGGTCAATGATGCGGTTGGCCACAAACGGCCCGCGATCGTTCACCTTGACGATCACGTTGCTACCGTTTTGCAGATTGGTCACGCGCACATAGCAGGGCAATGGCAGCACCTTGTTGGCGGCAGTCATGGCGTACATGTCGTAGGTTTCACCGTCGGAGGTGCGGCCGCCGTGGAATTTGCTGCCGTACCAGGAGGCGATGCCGCGCTCGTGATAGCCCGCGCAGTCAGGCAGCACGCCATAGGTTTGACCGGCGACCGTGTAGGACGGCGGGTTGCCGTAGGCGCTTTTGGGTTCATAGCGCGGTATCGCGTTCGGCACCTGTGATAGATCCACCGGGTGGGCCGGGCCATGGTCCTGCGTTGGGAACTGGGCGCAAGCAGCCATGAAGAGCGCAGTCAGCGTCAGGACCAACGCAGCGCGTGGATCAAGGCGGCGCACTTTGTCCCTCCAGGGCGCGCGCCTCGGTGATGCGCGTTGCCAGGTCATACACCGCCATGGCGTACAGCGGGCTCCGGTTG
Organism: Gammaproteobacteria bacterium; assembly: GCA_049698775.1. Classification (GTDB taxonomy): domain Bacteria; phylum Pseudomonadota; class Gammaproteobacteria; order Natronospirales; family REEB76; genus REEB76. The sequence goes on along the minus strand of JBAVYM010000049.1, from coordinate 130,948 downwards.
TACTGCAGGATGACGCGGAAATTGTGCAGACCTACCCAGTATTCGGTGCTATCCGCGAGCTCAAGCGGTACCAGCATGGCGGGCGTGTTATCCGCCAGTCCGTGACTTACCACCACACCGCCGCTGCGCAAGACGCCGACGGTGGTGGGTGCGAGCGTAGCGGGTATCTTTGTCACGACTGCGGACAACGCCGCAGGCACCGCAACCAGATCGTCCGGCTGCCAGCCGTGGATGTGGAAGTAATTGGCCACGCTGCCAATGATGTCCGCCCAGTTGCTCCAGATGTCCGGGCTGCCCTTGCCGTCAAAAGTCACCGCGTACTGGCGGTAGCTGTCCGGCATAAACTGCGGCGCACCCATGGCGCCAGCGTAGGAACCCATGAGGGACGGCGGATCGAACCCGTGTTCACGGCACATCAATAGATATTGTTCCAGTTCACCCTGGAAAAAACCGGCGCGCGGCGGATAGTCAAAACTCAGGGTGGCGAGTGCATTCAGCACCGGATAGCCGCCTTTCTGGCGGCCATAGAAACTTTCCACGCCCAGGATAGATACGATGATGGAAGCCGGCACCCCATATTGTTGTTGTGCTTTGGTGAGCAGCGCCGCGTGTGCATCCCAGAATGCCACGCCGGCATTGATGCGCGCGGGCGTGACGAACAGCGGCTTGTATTGATACCAGGGCTTGGCTTCATAGGGTTTGGCGATGGCGGCAAGAATGCTGTCGTGCGGCTGTGCCGCGGCCAGGGTTTTCTCCAGCCAGTTCTTGTCGAAACCGTCCTGCTGCACCAGTCGGTCAATAAATTGCTGGACTTCAGGGCGTGCCGTGTAGGGGGCGGGCGGCGCGGGGATGCTGGCCTTTTGCACCGCGGCCGGAGACGCGGGCCGGACCCGAGCGGGTTTGACCATGTGCGCGCAGCCGGCGAGCAGGCAAGCCGCGCTGATCGCGGTGAGGGCAGACCTATAACGGATGCGGTTCACGTGGCGAGGAGTTTGCGGTGAGCATGGATACTCATGAGCATGCCGAAGCCCGCCATGAGCGTCACCATGGAACTGCCACCGTAACTTACCAGCGGCAGCGGCACACCCACCACCGGCAAAATGCCCGAGACCATGCCGCTGTTGATGAACACGTAGGTGAACAGCGCCATGGTGAGCGCACCGGCCAGCAGCCGTGAGTAGGTATCCTGGGCGCGCAGTGCGATGACGAACGAACGCGCGATGATGAAACCGTAGAGCACCAGGAGCGCGATGGCGCCGATGAAGCCGAACTGCTCGCCCAGCACCGCATAAATAAAATCTGTGGAACTCGCCGGCAGGAAATCCAGTTGCGACTGGCTGCCCTGCAGCCAGCCTTTGCCGAACACGCCCCCGGAACCGATGGCGATCTGCGACTGGATGATGTGGTAACCCGCGCCGAGCGGGTCGCGCTGCGGATTGAGGAACACCAGTACCCGCTCGCGCTGGTAGGCGTGCAGGAAGTGCCAGAGGACAGGCGTGGCGATGGCCAGCACCACGATGATGAGCAGGATCACGCGCTTGCGCAGTCCGGCTAGGAACACGCCGAAGGCACCCGCGCTCAGGATCAGCAGCGCGGTGCCAAGGTCCGGCTCGACCGCCACCATCAGCACGGGAATGAAGATCATGGCGGCCAGCGGGAACAACTGTTTCCAGTTGGGCGGCAGGGGTTTCTCGTGCAGATACCAGGCCACCATCATGGGCACGGCGATCTTCATGATTTCCGAGGGCTGGAAGCGCACCACACCGAGCGAGAGCCAGCGCTGCGCGCCGCGGCCGATGTGCCCGGAGTGCAGTGTGTACAACAGCAAAATCAATCCCAACGCAAACAACCACGGCGACCACAGACGCAGCAACTGTGGTGTGATCTGCGCCACCGCCAATAGCACCACGAACGATAATCCCAAGCGGATCGCTTGCCGGTAAACCATGGTGGCATTTTCATTGCTGGCGCCGTACAAAATCGCGAGGCCCACCACCGCGAGCACCACCACCGCCAGCAGCAAGGGTCCATCCAGATTCAGCCGGCGCAGCAGCCGCTCGCCGAAACCAAGATCGCCGGATAGCGCGGCAACGCTGAAATTGCTGAAGATCATGGTACTTTGCTGCCGCCAGTAGCCTCTTGCAAAAGATACGCGTCCATCACTTGACGCGCGATGGGTGCGGCGGTGGAGCCGCCGCCGCCGCCGTGATCCACCTCCACGGCCACAGCGATCTGTGGATTGTCCACCGGCGCGAAAGCGATGAACAGGGCATTGTCACGCAATGATTTGGGAATGTCGGCTTCGCTTTCCTCTCCAAATACACCCAGGCGTTTGCGGTACACCTGCGCGGTGCCAGTCTTGCCGGCAATGCTGTACTTGGCGCCGACCCCGATGCTGTGGGCGGTGCCTTGCCAGGTGGCGACCACGTTCTTCATGGCCTGCACCACGATGTTCCAGCCATTCGCATAGGACTCCTGCACCGGCGGCAGTGCCCGTGGCGTGGTCTCGCTGATCACGCCCGAGAGCGGATTGCCGATGGCGTGCAGCAGATGCGGTACGAAGCGTTCACCGTGCATGGAAATGGCGGCCACGCCGTCCGCCAGTTGCAGTGGCGTGACCAGCAGATATCCCTGGCCGATGCCGACGATCACCAGATCACCCAGGTACCAGGGCTGGTGCAGGGTCTGCCGCTTCCACTGTGGCGAGGGCACTACGCCGTTGCGCTCGCCGGTGAGGTCAATGCCGGTCGGTTCGCCGAAGCCCAGTTGCGTGGTCAGGAAATCGTGAATGCGGTCAATGCCGAGCTTCATGGCCACAGTGTAGAAGTACACGTCGCAGGATTGAGTAATGGCATTGGGCAGGTCAATTTCACCATGGCCACCGGCTTTCCAGTCACGGTACGGATGCGGGTTGCTTGGCACGTAGAAATAACCAGGGCACATCAGGTTCTTGAACGGATCCACCACCTTGTAATCAAGTGCCGCCAATGCCAGGAACGGCTTGATGGTGGAGCCGGGCGGATACTGGCCGCGCAGCGCGCGGTTGAACAACGGCTGATGCGGGTCCGTGTTGAGCTTGGTGAAATCATCCGGGCTGATGCCGCCCACGAACAGGTTGGGATCGAACGAGGGCGTACTTACCAGCGCCAATATCTCACCGTTGCGGGGATTGATGGCCACCACCGCGCCGCTGTTGTCTCCCAACGCCTTTTCCGCGGTTTCCTGCAGGCGAATGTCCAGGCTGAGATACAGATTGTTGCCTGGCACCGGCGGTGTGTAGGATGCCACCCGCACGGCACGGCCCTGCGCATCGGTCTCCACCTGACGCATCCCGACTGAACCATGCAACTGACTTTCGTAGGCGCCCTCGATGCCGATCTTGCCGACTTGCGAGGTGCTGGTGTACTGCTCCGGGTCCAGGTTGGCGAGTTCGTCGGCGCTGATGATGCCGGTGTAACCCAGCACGTGCGCAGTCGCCGCTCCCAGCGGGTAATAACGCATGAGTGTGGCGCGGATATCCACGCCCGGGAAATTCTGGCGATCCGCGGCGAAGCGCGCGACCTCCGCATCGGACAGTTTGCTGCGGATTGGCAGCGGCTGAAACGGCTTCTTGGTTTTGAGCAGATCGTCAAATTGTTTCAAGTCCTGGGGACGGATATCCACAAGCTTGCCGAGCGCGGCGAGGGTGGCTTTGAGATCGGGAACCTGTTCGAGAACGATATCCAGTTCGTAGCTTGGACGGTTTTCCGCCAGCAGCACGCCGTTGCGGTCATAAATGAGCCCACGCGGTGGCATCACCGGCTCGTTGCGCAGACGGTTGGTTTCCGCGAGGGCCACGTAATGCTCATGGTTGACGATCTGGAGATAGAACAGACGTGCTACCACTGCCAGCAACAACAGCAGTCCGAGAATACCGACACTGATGATACGCAGCGAGAACTGATGGCGTTCCAGCCATTCATTGCGGATCTGGATGCGCGCCATGTCAGTTCACTTGATAGCGCTGCTGCAGCAAGTTCAGGAGCTGCATGCTCCACGGCCACAGCAGGGTAGTGATAAGTACCGGCATCCAGCGCAACAGCGTACCCTGGGTATAACCGAGCATGCCATCAATCCAGAACAGCACGAAGGTATAAAGCAACATCAAAGCGCATACCACCAGTGTCTGTTGCCACCACGGATAGACACGGATTTGCAGGTGCAATTTAAGCGTGACCCAGACCACCAGCAGCAATGCCAGTGCGTGTTCACCCAACAGACTGCCGGTGAGCGCGTCAACGAGAATTCCAACCACGAACGTGACCAGCAAACCCACGCGATGGGGCAGGAACAGGCACCAATATATGCTGGCTAGCACCACCCAGGCCGGACGGAACGGCTCCGCCCAGTCCGGCAGTGGCCAGATGGTGAGCAGCAGTGCCACCAGGTAAGTGACAACGATGACCCAATTGGAGCGGCGCCGCAGGAGACTGTTCATTGCGGTTTTTTCCCGGGAGCTTTTCCTCTGACCGGCTTTTTCGCGCTGCGTACTTCCGGTTTCGGCACTGGCGGCGGCGTCACCGCGGGAAAATACAGCAGCACGGTGTGGCCGTGTTCCAGATCAGCCATCGGCCGCGCGCTCACGGTCGCAAAGGGTTCGGCCGGATCGCGGTGTACCTCGGTGATCACCGCGACCGGATAGTCGGCTGGATAGCGGCCGCCGAGGCCGGAGGTGACCAACAGATCGCCAGGTTTCACGTCCGCGTTGTTCGCCAGATAAGGCAATGACAGTGCGTTGACGTCGGCGGTGCCGATAGCCAAGGTACGCAGGCCGGTACGATTGATCTGCACCTGGATGGCTTGGCTTGGATCGGTGATCAGCGCCGCTTCGGATGAAACCGGTCCAGCGCGCAGAATCTGGCCAATGATGCCGTGCGCGTCCAGCAGCGTTTGGCCATCGAAAATCTGGTCGTGTATGCCCTTGTCAATCACAATCACGTGGCGGAAGGGATCCATATCCACCGCGAGCAGGGTTGCCGCCACCACGCGTCCATCCACCCGGGTGCCGGCCTGCGTGAGCTGCCGCAGACGCGCATTTTCCTGTTCCAGCGCGGCAAGTTGCTGTACCTGTGCCGCCTCGCTCAGCAGTTGCTGCTTGAGGGAACTGTTTTCTTTCACCAGTGCTGTATGGGTGGCGAGCTTTTCCTCCGCCCAGCCGGCCAGGGCATAGGGCGCATTCACCGCTGCTTGCATCGGATAGACCAGCGTGGACAGCGCCGCGTGAATTTTTGCGAGATGACCGCGCTGATGGTCATAGAGCATGAGCACGATGCACACCGCGATGAGTAACAGGGTGCGGAAGGCGCCGGCTGGATTGCTGCTGAATAGCCGGGGCGAACGTTGCGCATGGCGCAGCTTGAACACGGCGGTTCAGTCCCGACCGCGGCAAGTGAACAGGCGGGGGAATGCCAGGAGCGGGACAGTTTGCAAGCAGACCTCGGGACGGGCGTCAGATGCCGGGATGGAGGTCACGATTTTCCAGTGCGGAAGCTACGGCTGCAACAGCCGGGAGGCGGTTTCGAGCAAATATCTCCGTCATTCGACGGCAAAGGTCTCCGGGCCGTACTCGTCTATGAGCTCCAGCACCTTGCCACCGCCGCGGGCCACGCAGGTGAGCGGGTCGTCGGCCAGGATCACCGGCAGGCCGGTTTCCTCCCGCAGCAGCCGGTCCATGTCGCGCAGCAGGGCGCCGCCGCCGGTCAGCACGATGCCGTTGGTGGCCACGTCCGAACCCAGTTCCGGCGGCGTCTGTTCCAGCGCGGTCTTGACCGCGCCGACGATGCCGGCCAGCGGTTCCTGCAGGGCTTCCAGAATCTCGTTGCTGTTGAGCACGAAACCGCGGGGCACGCCTTCGGACAGGTTGCGGCCTTTCACTTCCAGTTCGCGCAGCTCCTTGCCGGGGTACGCGGAGCCGATCTCGTGTTTGATGCGTTCGGCCGTGGCCTCACCGATGAGTGTGCCGTAATTGCGGCGGATGTAACTGATGATGGCTTCATCGCACTTGTCGCCGCCGATGCGCACCGAAGCGGCGTACACGATACCGTTCAGTGAGATTACCGCGACCTCGGAGGTGCCGCCGCCGATATCCAGCACCATCGAGCCCTTGGCTTCGTGCACCGGCAGGCCGGCACCGATGGCAGCGGCCATCGGCTCTTCGATGAGATACACGCGGCGCGCGCCGGCACCGGCGGCGGATTCGCGGATGGCGCGGCGCTCCACCTGGGTCGCGCCATAGGGCACGCACACCAGCACCCGCGGCGTGGGCCGGAAGTAGCGGTTGCCGTGGGCTTTCTTGATGAAATGCTTGAGCATTTGCTCGGTGACGGTGAAGTCGGCGATGACGCCATCCTTCATGGGACGGATGGCCACGATGTTTCCCGGCGTGCGGCCCAGCATGCGCTTGGCGTCCGCGCCATAGGCTTCGATGACCTTGTTACCGCGGCCCGGCTCCTCACGGATGGCCACCACCGAGGGTTCGTTCAGGATCACGCCTTTGCCACGCATATAGATAAGCGTGTTGGCGGTACCGAGGTCTATGGACAAGTCGGTGGAGAAAAATCCGCGCAGACTTTTGAACATGGCTTTTTTGACTTGAAGTGGCTCGGGGCATGGGCCTGGTTAAAGGCGCACTACTCTAACAACGGCGGGCGGCGGCGGCAAGCAGGTTTATGCCATAATTTGCGGAAATCCGGCGGGACTTCTCCCGGATCAATCCAGCGGAGTTCCAGCATGTCACTCAGCCCCGACCAGGTCAGAAGCATCGCGCGCCTGGCGCGTCTTGCCATCAGCGAGCGGGACGTTCCGCGCTACGCCGAGACCCTGTCGCGTATCCTGGAGTTCGTGGCGCAACTGGACAGGGCCGATACCGCCGGCGTGGTGCCGATGGCACATCCGCTCGACATGAGCCAGCGCCTGCGCGAGGACGCAGTCACCGAGGCCGACCAACGCGAGTTGTTCCAGAAGAATGCGCCGCAGGTGGAAGCCGGACTTTATCTGGTTCCAAAGGTCATTGAATAAAATCGGCGTGGTTGATTACCGCGCTCCCAAAATCGTTGTTGAATCCAGACATGCACACTCAAACACTTGCCCAACTGGCGCGCGATCTGAAAGCGCGCAAGGTTTCCAGCGAAGAACTGACGCGCAATTATCTGACGCGCATCGAGCGCTTTAATCCGCAACTCAATGCCTTCATCACCGTCGCGCGTGATGCAGCACTGGCGGCTGCGCGCGCCGCCGATGCGCGCATCAAAACGGGCGAGGCCGGTCCGCTCACCGGCTTGCCCATCGCTCACAAGGATATTTTCTGCACCGCCGGTGTGAAGACCAGTTGCGGTTCGAAGATGCTGGACAATTTCATCTCGCCCTATGACGCCACTATCGTTGAGCGTTTGAAAAACGCCGGGACGGTGATGCTGGGCAAAACCAACATGGATGAGTTCGCCATGGGCTCGTCCAGCGAAACCAGTTTCTATGGGCCGGTGAAGAATCCCTGGGACGAAACCCGCGTGCCAGGAGGTTCATCCGGCGGTTCAGCCGCCGCCGTAGCCGCGCGCTTGGTGCCCGCCGCCACCGGCACCGACACTGGTGGCTCAGTGCGCCAGCCGGCGGCGTTGACCGGACTCACCGGTCTCAAGCCCAGCTACGGGCGCGTGTCACGCTACGGAATGATCGCGTTTGCGTCGAGTCTGGATCAAGCCGGCGTGATTACCTACACCGCCGAAGACACGGCGTTGCTGCTGAACGTGATCGCCGGTTTCGATCCGCGCGACTCTACGTGTGCCGATAAACCGGTGCCGGACTACATGGCCGGGCTGGACCAGCCCATCGAGGGTCTGCGCATCGGTGTGCCCAGGGAATTCTTCGACCCAGGCCTGGACCGGCGCGTGGCCGAGGCGGTGCAGGCGGCACTCTCTATATATAAGAAGCTCGGCGCCGAGGTACGCAACATCAGTCTGCCGAATTTCCCATTGTCGGTGCCGACCTATTACGTGGTGGCGCCTGCGGAAGCCTCCTCGAACCTGTCGCGTTTTGATGGCGTGCGCTTCGGCCACCGCTGCGAAAATCCGGTGGATTTATTGGATCTCTACACCCGTTCGCGCGGCGAAGGCTTCGGCGCGGAAGTGAAGCGTCGCATCATGACCGGGACATACGTATTGTCAGCGGGCTACTACGACGCCTATTACCTCAAGGCCCAGAAAACCCGCGCCCTGATCCGCCAGGATTTCCTCGAAGCTTTCCAGCAGGTGGACGTCATCATGGGGCCGATGACGCCCACGCCGGCTTTCAAGCTGGGCGAAAAAACCGACGATCCCGTCACCATGTACCTGAACGACATCTACGCCAACGGCGTGAATCTCGCCGGCCTGCCGGGTGTGTCCATTCCCGCCGGTTTTGTGGACGGCCTGCCGGTGGGTTTGCAGATCATCGGCAACTATTTCGATGAAGCGCGCTTGCTGGCGGTGGCGCACCAGTACCAGCGCGAGACCGATTGGCATACTCGAATCCCGAAGGGATTCGAGTGAAGGAGGTGCTGCGTGCTGCGCAAAAACCCGAAATCTTTTCTTGGACGCGGCACACAGCACCCAGCATCTGATTGCCGCCACGCGGCACGGTTATAAACGTATTTGAGAGCAAGGCTATAAAGAATGGAATGGGAAACCGTCATTGGGCTTGAGATTCACAGCCAGCTTCTGACGAAGAGCAAGATCTTCTCGGCCGCGTCCACCGCGTTCGGCGCGCCGCCCAACACTCAGGCCTGTCTCGTGGACTTGGGGTATCCCGGCGTACTGCCGGTACTGAACAAGGAGGCAGTGCGCATGGCGGTGAAATTCGGCTTGGCCATCGGCGCTGAGATCACGCCGCGCTCGGTATTCGCGCGCAAGAACTATTTCTACCCCGATCTTCCCAAGGGCTATCAGATCAGCCAATACGAACTGCCGGTGGTGGCGAAAGGCAGCGTGGAAATCGAGCTGGAGGACGCTACAAGCAAGCGCATCGGCATCACCCGCGCACACCTCGAAGAGGATGCCGGCAAGTCTCTACACGAGGGTTTTGAGGGTATTTCCGGCATTGATCTGAACCGCGCGGGTACGCCGTTGCTGGAGATCGTGTCGGAGCCGGACATGCGTTCGGCAAAAGAAGCTGTAATCTATATGAAGAAGATTCATTCGCTGGTACGATATCTGGAAATCTGCGACGGCAACATGCAGGAAGGCTCGTTCAGATGCGATGCCAACGTCTCGGTGCGCCGCAAGGGTGAAGCGAAATACGGCACCCGCGCCGAACTCAAGAATATCAACTCCTTCCACTTCGTCGAGAAAGCCATCAACTATGAAGTGCAGCGCCAGATTGGGCTGCTGGAAAGCGGCGGCAGGGTGGTGCAGGAAACGCGTTTGTATGACTCAAAGAAAAACGAAACCCGTTCCATGCGCAGCAAGGAAGAAGCCAACGATTACCGCTATTTTCCCGACCCGGACCTGCTGCCGCTGGAAATCGCGCCGGCATTCATCGCAGAAGTGAAACAGACCCTGCCGGAATTGCCGGACGAGAAGAAGCAACGCTTCATGCGCGATTTCAGTTTGTCTGCCTACGACGCCGGTCTGCTCACGGCGAGCCGCGAACTGGCGGATTATTACGAGGTGGTCGTCAAGGCAGTCGGCGGCGAGCCGAAGCTCTGTGCCAACTGGGTGATGGGCGAACTCGCCGCCGCGCTCAACAAGGACAGTAAGGAAATCGCTCAAAGCCCGATGACAGCCGGTATGCTGGCAGGTCTCGTGAAACGCATCCTCGACAACACCATCTCGGGGAAAATCGCCAAGGACGTATTCGAGGCCATGTGGGCAGGCGAGGGTAATGCCGACGCAGTGATTGCCCGAAAAGGCCTCAAGCAGATTACCGACAGCTCGGCCATCGAAAAGATCATCGAAGAGGTGATCGCTGGTAATCCGCAACAACTTGCCGATTACCGTTCCGGCAAGGACAAGCTGTTCGCGTTCTTCGTCGGCCAGGTGATGAAAGCCAGCAAGGGCAAGGCCAATCCGCAGCAAGTCAATGAACTGCTCAAGAGGAAACTTGCCGGTTGACATGGAAGACAGGCAGTTTTACGTGTATATCGTTACCAATCCACGAAACACGGTTCTTTATACCGGCGTTACTAACAACTTGGTGCGGCAGGGTATATGAACACAAAAATAAACTGGTAGATGGCTTCACCAAGCGCTACAACGTGACAAAACTGGTGTATTACGAAACGACTGATTCGATTGAAAGCGCCATCTCGCGCGAGAAGCAAATCAAGGCCGGCTCCAGGCAACGCAAGCTGGATTTGATCAATGGGTTGAATCCTGAATGGTGCGATCTCTACGAAGAGATAGTTTGAGGTTGCTGCTTGTGAGCGCAGCAATTCCGAGATCGCGTCGGCCTTCGGCCTCGCGATGACGCCAGTGGGCAAGCGTCATTGCGAGCGTAGCGAAGCAATCCCGTTACGAGATTGCTTCGGCCTGAAACCGGCCTCGCAATGACAAACGTGGGGGAAGACCTCGCAATTACGATCATGAGTAAAAGCCTCGCGATGGCCCCAAGGAGTTAGCGTCATTGCGAGTGCAGCGAAGCAATCCCGTAACCAGGAACCCGCATGTCTGAACACGACACGCTGCGGCGCTTCATCTTCGAGCATCTGCCGGTGCAGGGCCGTTGTGTGCACCTGGATGCCAGTTGGCGTGCGGTATTGGAGCACCGCGACTATCCCGCGCCGGTGCGTGCACTGTTGGGTGAAGCCATGGCGGCCATGGTGCTGCTGTCCGCCACACTCAAATGCGATGGTGCCATCACCCTGCAAATACAGGGCAACGGCCCGGTGCACCTGCTGGTGGTGCAGTGCACCAGCCGTTTCAATCTTCGCGGTTTGGCGCATTGGCATGGTGAGGATTTGCCCTCCGGTCTCAAAGACCTACTGGGCGATGGCCGGCTGGTGATTACCATCGAGCCTTCCGGCCAGGGTGAACGCTACCAGGGCATCGTGCCGTTGGAAGGCGAAACTTTGGCGGCGTGTCTGGAAGGCTATTTTCAGCGCTCCGAACAACTGCCCACGCGCCTCTGGCTCACGGCGGGTTCCGAATGCGCCGCGGGTATGCTGCTGCAAATATTGCCACAGCGCGAGCAGAATCCGGATGCCTGGCAGCACGTGACCGTGCTGGCGGATACCTTGACGGCCGATGAACTCAAGACGCTGTCACCGGAACAACTGTTGCACCGGCTGTATCACGAGGATGACGTGCGCTTGTTTGAAGCGGCGCCGGTATCGTTCCGTTGCCGCTGTTCGCGCGGCGGCATCGAAGCCACTTTGCGCGGCCTGGGAGCGGAAGAAGTGCGCAGCATCGTGCAGGAGCAGGGCAAGGTGCACGTGGATTGCGAATTCTGCGGCCGCGGTTACGACTTCGACTCGGTGGATGTGGAAGCCCTGTTCGCCGCCGCCCATCCGACCGCTTCGGCTGCGCGTCACTGACCCCCGGTTCCAGGTTCACGAATAGCCACATCCAGTTCCACGGTCCCCGATCCGTCAATACTCCAGGCACGCAACTGCAATACACCCTTGATGTCCAGTGCGATGCCGAGATAAATCGAAACCAGCCCGGCAATCGCCTGGAGTTCTGCCGCGGCAGGCGGCGGCAGAGGGTGGTGTGAAGTGCGGTAAAACGCAAACAGGCGTTCATCCTGACCACACAGTTGTTGTGCGGCCCGAACAAGATCGGCATTGGCTGGCAATGGCGCATAGCTGAAATGACGATGGCCGCGGTGCAGGATGAATCCCTGGGAAACCGACTTGGTCTGCTGCGCCGCGTGCAGTAACTGGTTTACCAGCGGGCGCGGCAACCACAATGCGTCGGCCTGTGAATCACACTTTGGCATGGTAGGCGACAAAATATCCGTTGAAGCGCGCACACAGGCGCTGATCCTGCAGAACCTGCGCGTGCAGATGTATGCGCGCCTTTTGGCGGCGTTCAAAGGTGCGGAGAAACCGGTTCAATACCGGCGCGTCCGGAAGCGGGCAGTGCGCCACCAGCGCGGCCGTGACCGGCCGCAAATAGAGCATGCGGGATTCATTCACCACAATATGCGTGCCGTGCGCGGGTTTCAGCACCAGCCACATCAGTCCCCAGCAGGCAAGCGTCGCAAGACTCGCCAAGCTACCTCCGAAGGCGCTGGCCTTGTGATTGATATTGGCGGCGAGCGGCGCCGTGAGCGTCAGCCCGCTGGCATCGCAGGCAGTTACCCGCACCTGCATGTGACGTACCAGCGGAATGTGCTTGTGCAGATACGCTTCCAACCGCGCCGCATCGGCGGCATTTAGTGCGAGCGGCATATCGGACATGCGGGATCCCGTTTCATCTGTGTAATCACCACTTCACCGCTTTTGACATCCAGCCGCAGTAACTTGCCGGTCATGGACCGGCCCGCACCGCTCAGAAGTTTCACCGCTTCCACCGCCATGAAACTGCCGATCACACCCACCACGGGGGCGAGTATGCCGTTGCTGCGGCAATTTTCCAGTTCCTCGCCGGCTTCCGGATACAGACAGGCGTAGCAGGGACTGGTGGCGATGCGCGCATTGAACACGCACATCTGGCCTTCATAGCGGATGGCGGCGCCCGAGATCAACGGCGTACTGGTTTTGACGCAGGCGGCGTTCAACGCGAAGCGCGTGCCGAAGTTGTCGCTCGCATCCAGCACCACATCCGCGCGCCCGACCACGGCTTCGAGTTCGCCATCCAGCAACCGCCGGTCCAGCAATTCCAGCCGACATTCCGGATTGAGCGCCGCGAGCGTGTTTGCGGCCGAGTCGGTTTTGGCCCAGCCCACGCTCGCAGTGGTGTGCAGAACCTGGCGTTGCAGGTTGGACAGATCCACGCGGTCGAAATCGTTGAGCAACAGCGTGCCGACGCCGGAAGCGGTCAGGTACAGCGCGGCCGGTGAGCCCAGACCGCCGAGACCGACGATCAGCGCCGTGGCGCGCCGCAGCTTTTCCTGGCCGGCAGCGCCGAATTCCGGCAGCGCCAAGTGGCGGCTGTAGCGCAAGGTGTAGTGGTCAATTTCCATGGGTGTGCGCGGGTAGGACGCGGTTTGGACAAATTTTATCCTGTATGGATGAAATTCGCGCGACAGCCATCCGGTAGAATATCGGGCCGCCGCGGGCGATTCACCCGATGACAAGGCAGGCAAAGCCATGAGCGCGTGGGCTGAGTATCTCAAGTTTTTCGCTGGCTTGCTCGCGATACTGAATCCCATCGGCGTGATCCCGATTTTCATCAACCTTACCCAGAATCAGACCGCCAAAGAGCGTTACCGCACGGCGTTTACGGCTGCCACCACCGTGGGCGTGGTGCTGGCGGTGGCGTTGCTGGCGGGCGAGCTGATACTCAATTTTTTCGGCATCAGCATCGCTTCCTTTCAGGTGGGCGGCGGCATCCTGATTCTGCTAAATGCGCTGTCCATGTTGCAGGCCAACGTGGGACCCACGCGCCAGACTGCGGAAGAAGCCCAAGAAACCCAGGAGAAGGAACAGGTGGCGGTAGTGCCGTTGGGCGTACCGCTCACCGCCGGCCCCGGCGCCATCAGCACCGTGATTCTCTACGGCCACAAGCCGGCGCTATTCGGCCGTTACATCATCCTGCTCATCGGTATCGTGATGGTGGCAATCATCGTGTGGCTGGCATTCCGGCTGGCTCCACTCATTTCACGGGCACTATCCCGTACCGGCATCAACATCGTGACGCGCTTGATGGGTCTCATCATGGCCGCTATCGGCATCGAATTCATCGCCGCCGGCCTGCGCGTGCTGCTGCCCGCCCTGACCGGCTGACCGAGTCCACAACCTAGGCAATCCGCTTTGCAGATTGAAGTACCACGGCTTCCAGCGGCACATCGCCATGCGGGCCATGGCGGCCGGTCTTGACGCCGGCAATCTTGTCCACAATTTCCGTGCCGTTCGTCACTTTTCCAAATACCGCGTAGCCGTAATCGCGCGTGCCGTGGTTCAGAAACGCGTTGTTGCTCAGGTTGATGAAGAACTGGCTGGTGGCGCTGTGAATGTCCGAGGTACGCGCCATGGCGACGGAATAGTGCGTGTTCAGCAAACCATTGCTGGCTTCATTGCGGATGGGCGCACGCGGTTTCTTCTGTTGCATACCCGGAATGAACCCACCACCCTGAATCATGAAGCCGGGGATTACACGATGGAACACGGTGCCATCGTAGAAACCTTCGTCCACGTAAGCGAGGAAATTTTCTGCGCTGATGGGCGCCCGGTCGGAATAAAGTTCCAACGTGATGTCGCCGAGGCTGGTGTTCAGAACAATCATGGCGGACTCCGGAAAATAAAAGTTGCATTCTATCAAGCTTCAAAGCGGCCGCTGGTGACGCGTTCGCTGCCCGCCAGATCGCGCAGCGTTTTGATTGCGCTGAATCCTGCGGCTGACAACAGTTCGCGAACGCGTTCGCCCTGATCGTAACCGTGTTCCAGCAGCAGCGCGCCGCCCCGATCCAGATGCGAGGGCGCCCGCAGCACGATCTTGCGGATCGCGGCCAGTCCGTCCGGTCCGCCGGTCAGCGCGTGGCGCGGCTCGAAGCGCAGGTCGCCGGCGTTCAGATGCGGATCGTCGTTCGGCACATACGGCGGGTTCGAGACAATCATGGCAAAACGCCGGCCGGACACCGGCGTGAACCATTGGCCCTGCATGAAGGCCAGATTGTGGATTTCCAGCCGCTTGGCATTTTCGCGCGCCACCGCCAGCGCCGAACGGCTGATGTCGGTGGCGGTAAGGATGCACTGTGGCCGCTCTTTCGCCAGCGCCAGCGCGATGGCGCCGCTGCCGGTGCCCAGGTCCAGCAGATACCAGCGCACGCCCACCGGCACGTTGCGCAAAGCCTCTTCGACCAGCAGCTCGGTTTCCGGGCGTGGAATCAGGGTGGCGGGCGTGACTTTGAGCGTCAGCGACCAGAAATCCCGCTGGCCGGTGAGATAGGCCACCGGCTGGCCTTTGCGCCGCGCCAGCACCAGCAGTGCGTAGCGGCGCAGTTTGTAGCCGTCCAGGCGCTGTTCGGGCCGCGCGAACAGGTGGCTGCGCGGCATTTCCAGCACGTGCGCGAGCAGGATTTCCGCATCCAGCCGCGGGGTAGGGCTGGCCGGAGCAAGTTCTGCGCCGGCCCTATTCAACAATGTTGCAATGCTGACGCTCATGAATCCCCCGGAAGTGGGCTTATTTTATGCGCTTCCGTACAATAGCGCCTGTTAATTGCGGTGCGAATTCCCGGAGACTGCATGCAGGTCTATTCCAATGTGCTGGAGATGGTCGGCCGCACGCCGATGCTGGAACTCAAGCGGCTGGATACCGGGCAGTGCCGCCTGTTTCTCAAACTCGAACTCATGAATCCGGGCGGCTCCATCAAGGACCGCATCGGCGTGACCATGATCGCGGAAGCAGAAAAACGCGGCGATCTCAAACCCGGTAGCATCATCGTCGAGGCCACCGCCGGCAATACCGGCCTCGGTCTGGCGCTGGTGGCGGCGCAGAAAGGCTATCGTCTGATTCTGGTCATCCCCGACAAGATGAGCCAGGAAAAAATCTTCAACCTGCGCGCCATGGGCGCGGAAGTGGTGCTGACGCGCTCGGATGTGAGCAAGGGTCATCCGGAGTATTACCAGGATCTGGCGCGGCGCATGGCGCAGGAAATGGGTGCGTATTTCATCAACCAATTCGGCAACCCCGACAATGTGAAGGCCCACGCAACCACCACCGGCCCGGAAATATGGGAGCAGATGCAGCATAAGCTTGATGCGGTGGTGGCGGGCGTGGGTTCCAGCGGTACGCTCACCGGTATCGGCCAGTATTTCCGCAAGGTGGCGCCGCAGGTGGAGATGGTGCTGGCGGATCCCCAGGGTTCGGTGCTCGCGGATTACATCAAGACCGGCAAGCTGGGCGAGAAGGGCGCGTGGCTGGTGGAGGGCATCGGCGAGGATTTCATTCCCGATATCTGCGATCTGTCGGTGGTGAAGCACGCCTACTCCATTCCCGACAGCGAGGCGTTTGCGACCGCGCGCGAAGTTTTGCACAAGGAAGGCTTGTTGCTGGGTTCATCCTCCGGCACGCTGATTGCCGCGGCGCTGCATTACTGCCGCGCGCAGAAAACTCCCAAGCGTGTGGTGACCATCGGCGCCGACACCGGTAATAAGTATCTGTCCAAGCTCTACAATGATTTCTGGATGATCGAGCAAGGGTTCATGGCACGGCCGACGCGCGGTGATCTCGGCGATTACGTGGGCCGGCCCTACTGGGAGCGCGCCACCGTATATGTCGGTCCGGCCGACACGCTTGCTACCGCACACACGCGCATGCGCAACAACGGCATTTCCCAGTTACCGGTGATCGAGGACAAGAAGTTTATCGGCGCGGTCACGGAAATAGATCTGATCCAGGCGGTGAGTTACGACCAACGCGGTTTCACCCAGGAAGTGCGCGCCGCGCTGGATATGGATTTTCCACGCATTCAGGCACACCGGAAAACCACGGAACTGTTTGCGCTGCTGGAGCAGGAGACCGCCGCGGCGGTGATGCACGGCGATGAATTCCTGGGCTTGGTTACGCGCAGCGATTTACTCAACCGCTTGCGCTTGCAGCATTAGCGCTGTCGCCGAATGAATCGCGGCGGAGACCGTCGCTCCCACAATTAACTAGGGTGTAAAGCAATGCAGTCTTCAGGTAAAAAACAGGGTTTTGCCACCCGCGCCATCCATGCCGGCCAGTCGCCGGATCCGACTACCGGCGCGGTGATGCAGCCGATCTACGCGACTTCCACCTATGCGCAGGAAAGCCCTGGGAAACACAAGGGTTATGAATATTCGCGCACCCAGAATCCGACGCGCATGGCCTACGAGCGTTGCGTGGCGGATCTCGAAAACGGCCAGCGCGGTTTTGCTTTCGCCTCGGGTATGGCGGCCACCGCCACGATTCTGGATTTGCTGGATTCCGGCGCGCACGTGGTAGCCATGGACGACATGTATGGCGGCACCTACCGGCTGTTCGAGCGGGTGCGTAAGCGTTCCGCGGGGCTGAAATTCAGCTTCGTGGACTTACGGGAACGCCAGGCACTGGAGTCCGCCATCCGGCCGGAAACCAGGATGATCTGGGTAGAGACGCCCACTAATCCGCTGCTGAAACTGGTGGATCTCGCCATGGCCGCGGAGGTGGCGCGCAAGCATAAATTGATCAGCGTGTGTGACAACACGTTTGCGTCGCCCTATATCCAGCGGCCAATCGAACAGGGTTTCGATATGGTCATGCACTCGGCGACCAAATATCTGAACGGCCACTCTGACATGGTGGGTGGTATGACCGTGACGGGCGAATCTACCGAACTGGCGGAACAGCTCGCGTTTCTGCAGAACTCGGTGGGCGCGGTGGCCGGACCCTTTGACAGTTTTCTGGCCCTGCGCGGACTCAAAACCCTGGCGCTGCGCATGCAGCGGCATTGCAGCAATGCGCTGGAGCTGGCCGCTTGGCTGGAGAAACATGCGCGGGTGGAACGGGTGATTTATCCGGGGCTGGTGAGCCATCCGCAGCATGCGCTGGCGAAAAAGCAGATGCGCGCGTTCGGCGGCATGATTACGATATTTCTCAAGGGTAGTGAAGCAGAATCGCGGCGTTTCCTGGAACACTGCGAATTATTCACACTGGCGGAAAGCCTGGGCGGCGTGGAAAGTCTGATCGAACACCCCGGCATCATGACGCACGCTTCGGTGCCGCCGGAGACACGCGCGAAACTGGGGGTCAGCGATTCGCTGGTGCGTTTGTCGGTGGGCGTGGAGGACGTAGCCGATCTCAAGGCGGATCTTGAGCAGGCACTGGCTTTCTGAACACCAATGAAAAGGGCAGGCTGTTTGCAGCCTGCCCTTGGTCACTTACTCCCCCACCATCCACGGGGTGGATGGTCAAAAGCCTGTCCCGGCCCGAAGCCGGAGCAAACCTTTAATTCTGCTATGGCTTCGTGGAAGCCGCCGGAGCCGTGCTCGCGGCCGGCGCCATCGCCTTCGTGGAGGCCATTGGCATTGCGGTCTTCGACGAAGCAGCTGGGGCTGCCGTGGAGGCAGCAGGAGCCGCCGCCGGGGCGGGATTTTCAGTCTTGCTGCACGCGGCCACACCGAAGGCGAGGGCTGCGGCAGAAAGGACAACAACGTACTTATTCATGTTAGTTCACCACCAATTTTTGTACCGGAAAAAAAGTAAGCGCATGATACTACTCGACGATTTGAAAGCAAATCGCGCGATCGGGCGCAGATTCTAGACAATCATGGCAAATTGTGCAGATCCGCCACGGGTTTATTTATTTTCTTTTTATAATCATAAAGTTACATGCTGAAACGAGGGAAGTACATGCACGGCCGGCGGAATTCTGTTAAAAGCCCTATGCTGACCTTTGAATGGCATGCATTTGGACCGTCTCCACGCCGCCGCCACTGCCGAACAGCGCGCCCTGTATCGTTTGGCGAGCGATCTTGCCGGGCAGGGTTGGGTAATCGCCAAGCAATTCATATCCGGCAACCGGCTTGCGGAGCTGTCGGATGCAGTAAAGGCGCTATGGGAGCAGGGGCAATTCCATCCGGCGGGCATCGGCCGGGGCGTGACATCGCGACGGCATGGCGGCATTCGCGGCGATTACAGCCTGTGGCTGGATGAATGTACCGTGCCGGCGGTCACCGGCTTTGTCAGGCATGAACTCGAAGCACTGCGCCGCGCGGTCAATGCTGCCACTTGCCTGGGTTTGTTTGAGTTCGAGGGACACTTGGCCGTGTATCCGCCGGGCGCCGGGTACGCGCGGCATCTGGATCAATTCCAGGATGCCGGGGAAAGATTGGTTTCTGTGGTTTTGTATCTGAACGCGGTTTGGCACGCGGGAGGCGGCGGGGAGCTGTGTCTTTATCCGCCCAAGCAGCCGGAAGAGCAGAGCATAGTGATTCCACCTCTGCCCGGCACGCTGGTGGTCTTTCTCAGCGCCGGCATGCCGCATGAAGTGCGGCCCGCCGGTCAAATGCGTTTCAGTCTGAGTGGCTGGTTCCGCCGGCGTCCCGGCTAATCCAGCCTGTCTGAGACAGCTTGCGGCACTCCCGGTGAGTCAGGCAAACTGCCACGCCCTTTGAATGCCACACGGGAATTTCCGCATGTTAGAACCGGACTCCGCTCCCCAGTCGCCCGCCCGGGTATGGTCACGGGGTGTCATGCTGGGGTGGGCAAGCTTCCGGCGGTTGTTTGTGCTGGCTACCCTGCTGGGTTTTATCAGCTTGCTGCCGACTCTCTACTTGGCCAAAAACATCGGCGACGCGGAAATCACGCCGGATGCCGTGCTGCAACTGCTCAAGCAGGGGCATTTCATCCTCAACCTGATATTGCTGGAAGCGCTGGTGCTGGTGCTGAGTTCGTTGGTGAATGCGCTGATCATCCGGCGCCTGGACAATCAAGCGCATGGAACCGCCGCTGCCCATGAATTCAAGTCGGCGCTTTACAAGCTCCCGGCGCTGTTACTGGCTGGGATTCTATGCGGGATCACCCTGGCGATCGGACTCGTTATTGCGAGCTTGGTGGGAGCGATCCTTGGAGCAGTGCTCGGTACAATCCTTGGACATGGTGCCGCGATTGCGGCTACCCAGGCGTGTGTGATCGCCGCCGCTGTGTTCATCGTCGTCAATCTGCTGTTCTTCCAGTTCGCGATTGTGCTGGACGGCAAAGGGCCGGTGAGCGCGTTGAACCTCAGTTGCGCGCTGGTATTCCGCAACTGGTGGCGCACGTTCCTGGTGTTGTTGATCTGCGTGGCTGCCATCGTTGTCATCATTGTCGCGGTCATGTTGCCGTTTGTGCATTGGCTGCCGCTGCTTCAAAGCGTTGATACCGGCCGGACCCTGCTGGTGAAAGGCGTGCTTAAATTGGTGGGGGCCGCGATTTTCTCGCCTTTTGTGGCCGGGGTACTCTATGTTCTGTACCGCGATCTCAAGATGCGCCATGCGCGGAAGCCCGTGGTCTCGGGGGCCGTGCAAGCCTGACCGGCATTGATCACGCGAACGGAAACTCCCGCAATGCTTTCCATCAGCGCCACACTGGAGGCGGGCTGGCGTTTATTTCTGCAATCCCTGCCGGTGATTTTTATGCCGGTATGGATTGCCTGCGTCGTGGACGTGATACCGGACGCGTTTGCCGGTGGCGGATTGCTGACCGGCAGTATCACCTGGAAGACCATAATTGTCGCGCTGTTGGCATGGCTGCTGGAGAGTGCGCTATTTGGCAGCGCCATCGCCAAATTGGACGCCTTCGCGCGCGGAACCACGCTGTCATACGGACAGGCGTTACGTAACGGCGTGCGCGCGGCGCCAGCCATACTGGTCGGCGATCTGCTGTACTACCTGGCCGTCTGTATCGGATTCTTTGTGTTTATCGTCCCCGGCATCGTTCTGGGCACCACGCTGGCATTCTTCGCCTATGCCGCGGTTCTGGATCGCAAGAACTTCATTGATGCATTGAGCTACAGTCATTCGTTGACACGAGCCAATTGGTGGCGGACCTCGGTGGTGATTTCAGCGCCTGCCATTGTGTTATTTATCTATGATGTCATTTCCGGCTGGCCGGACATCATGAATGCCGTGCATCAACTGGGCACGGGACAGATGCCGGGCGCGTCGTCTCTGACGCATCCGTGGTGCGACTATGGCTTGATGCCGTTGGTGGGCGGGATCGTGTGGTGCTATGTGCTGTCGGTCTGTTACCTGCAGTACTGCAGTCTCAGGACGCGGGCCGACGCTCACTGAGCCGCCATGGCAGCCAGCTCTTCGGCCTGGAACTCATTCATGAGCGGCACAATCAGATCGTCAAGCTTGCCCTGCAGAATATCATCCAGTTTGTATAGCGTGAGATTGATGCGGTGATCGGTGACGCGCCCCTGCGGGAAATTGTAAGTGCGGATGCGCTCCGAGCGGTCGCCGCTGCCAACCTGGAGTTTGCGTGATTGTGCCTGCGCACTGATCTGCTTTTCGCGCTCGGCTGACAATAATTTTGCCTTGAGCAGTGACATGGCGCGGGCGCGGTTCTTGTGCTGTGAGCGTTCGTCCTGGCATTCCACCACGATGCCACTCGGCAGGTGGGTGATGCGGATCGCGGAGTCGGTCTTGTTCACGTGCTGACCACCGGCACCCGAGGAACGGTAGGTATCCACTTTCAAATCCGCCGGGTTGATTTCCACTTCGTCCACGGTTGCCACTTCCGGCAGGATTGCCACGGTACAGGCGGAAGTATGGATGCGGCCCTGGGCTTCGGTTTCCGGCACCCGTTGCACGCGGTGTGCGCCGGACTCGAACTTCAATCTTGAATACGCACCCCGGCCCACCACGCGCGAGATGATCTCCTTGTAGCCGCCGTGCTCACCGGAGCTCTCGCTGAGAACCTCCATGTGCCAGCCCTTGGCCTCGGCATAGCGGCCATACATGCGGAACAGGTCGCCGGCGAACAGCGCAGCCTCGTCGCCGCCGGTGCCGGCGCGGATTTCCAGGAATATGTTGCTGTCGTCGTGCGGGTCTTTGGGCAACATCAATTCAATCAGGCCGGGCTCCAGCGCCGCCAGCCGCGCCTGCACCGCCAGTTTCTCTTCCTGCGCCAGGCGCCGCATGATCGCGTCGTGGTCCTTCAGCATGTCTTCAGCCGCGTGCAGGTCGGATTGAGCGCTGCTGTAGTCGCGAAAGCGCGCCACCAGCATTTCCAGGCGCGCATATTCCCGGGACAAGTCCCGGAACTGTTTTTGGTCACCGATTACCGCCGGGCTGGCCAGCAAAGCCGCCAGTTCTTCGTGGCGCGCAGTCATCCGTTCAAGTTTCTGGCGTATGGAATCCTTCACATCAAGTGTCCGCTACAGCGCCGGTGTCAGAGTTTATGGTCGCCGTCTTTATCCTGCAGGCCGAACAGTTCGTGTGCCTGACGGATAATATGATCGCGGCCTGCATGCGCGGCCTGCCGCAGATACGCCGTTGGGGCGTGCAACAACCGGTTGGTGAGGGTTTCCGCAAGAAACCTGAGCGCGCTCTCCGGCGTTGCACCGCCGGCCAGCAGATGTTGCGCCTGTTCCAGTGTGTGGTTTCGGAGTTCCGCGGCATGCTCGCGTACCGCACGGATGGTGGGCACCGCGTCCAGACCGCGCAGTTGTTCCATGAACTGCGCCACCTGCGCATCAATGATGACTTCCGCTTGTTGTGCCGCTTCCTGGCGGGAGCGCAGATTTTTCTCCACCACACTATGCAGATCATCAATGGTGAACAGATACACATCCGCCAGATCCGCCACCGCGGGGTCAATGTCACGCGGTACCGCGATATCCAGCATGAGCACCGGACGGTGCTTGCGCGCACCGAGTGCGACGACGGTCATTTCGCGGGTGAGAATGGGTTTCGGGCTGCCGGTGGAGGCGATTACGATATCCGCTTCACTCAGGTGCGCGGGGATCTCATGCAGGCCGATGGCATAACCACCGAACTTTTCCGCAAGCAGATGCGCACGGTCCAGGGTGCGGTTCGCGATGATCATGCGCGGCGTGCCCTGCTCGCGCAAATGCTGGGCCACCAGTTCGATAGTTGCGCCGGCGCCGATGAGCAATACCGTGAGTTTGCCGAAATCAGCGAAAATCTGCCGTGCCAGGCGCACCGTGGCGTAAGCTACAGACACCGGGTTTTCGCCGATGTGCGTGTCGGTGCGCACCTGTTTCGCCACCGCAAAGGCATACTGGAACAGCCGATGCAGATGGTTACCGGCCGCGCCGCTGCGCAGCGCCAGCCCGTAAGCATCTTTTATCTGGCCGAGTATTTGCGGTTCGCCCAGGATCATGGAATCCAGGCCGCAGGCCACCCGGAACAGATGGCGCGCCGACGCGTCGCCATCGTGCAGATAAAAACGTGTGCGCACACCGGGATCATCCGGACTGCGTACGCGCGAAAGCCAGTCAACCAATGCCGTGCCCGCTCCGTTCTCCAGGTGCGCGTAGATCTCGGTACGGTTGCAGGTGGAGAGGATCGCGGCTTCCTCGACGCCGCCCAGACCGGTCACCGCATGCAGGGCCTCGGGAATCTGCTCGGCGGCAAAGCTCAGGCGTTCCCGTATGGCGACAGGCGCGGTGAGATGGCTGATTCCAAGGGTGCAAAAGGGCATGGCGGATATATCGGTCAGGGAGGCAAATTCTGGGCGAAATTGCCGGCAGTAACAAGCGTTTACTGCCGGGCACGCCTGTGGCGTCGCGTTGCGGCGGAGTATAGTGGATAAGCAGGAACACCGAGTCAAACCCCATGCGCATACATTTTCATATCGGCCTCGCGTGCGCGGCCCTGATTCTGGCCGGCTGTGCGGCCGCACCAGTGCGTGTGCCAACGCCCGCGCCTCCAGCTTCGTCAGCCACGTTCAGTACCCCGGAGCAGGCGCTGACCTATCACGTGTTCATGGGCGAGCTGGCGCTGCAACGTGGCGACCGTCAAGTGGCGGCGCAACAGTACGCACAGGCGGCACAACTGAGTGACGATCCGGGGCTCAGCGAACATGCGACGGTGCTGGCGTACAAATCCGGTAACGATACATTGGCACTGGATTTGAGCCACCGCTGGCTGCAGCTCGCGCCGGACAACCCCGCTGCGCTGCATTTCGAGGCAGTCCTGAACACACGTTTAGGCAACGTGGACACCGCGGTCAGTGAATTCGAGCGCCTGCTAAAGGAGGCGCCCAGCGAAAACCTGCTGCTCATCGGTGCCATGCTGGGTGAGGAAGCCGGCCCGCGGCAGGGTTTGCCGGTCATGCAAAAGCTGGTGGCGGCCCGTCCGCGATCCGCCGAGGCGCATTTTGCCCTGGCGCGGCTGGCGTTGGTTTATCAAGACGCGAAGCTGGCGGTTGATGAAGCCGGGCGCGCACTGGCGCTCAAGCCGGACTGGAACGAGGCTCTGGTGCTGGAAACCCGGGCCATGGTGGCCGCCGGCCGCAATGATGAAGCCTTGGCGTTGCTGAAGGCTCGCGTGCAAGCGGCGCCCGGCGATACCGGTTTGCATCTGGCGTATGGCGCGTTGCTGGCACAGGTTGGACGAAATGCCCAGGCGCAGACCGAATTTGCCGGCATTCTAAAACAACATCCCGACAATCCAGACGCCCTGTATTCCCTTGGCCTGCTGGCGTTACAGGCCCAAAAACTTGGCGACGCGCGCAATTATTTTGTGCACCTGCTCAAGACCCACCAACGCAACAACGAGGCTTGGTATTTTCTCGGCAATACCGCCGAATTGACGAAGCAATATCCCGAAGCCTTGCAATGGTATC
Organism: Gammaproteobacteria bacterium; assembly: GCA_049698775.1. GTDB lineage: Bacteria > Pseudomonadota > Gammaproteobacteria > Natronospirales > REEB76 > REEB76. The sequence continues at coordinate 106,538 of JBAVYM010000049.1, read as the reverse complement.
AACTGGTGGACGGCGGTCAGTACTGGATGTCGGCGCAGTTGAGTATGGCCCGCGTGTTGCTGGCGCAGGGCAAACCGGATATCGCACGTAGTTTCCTGGACAGTATCGTGGCGGCGGATCCCGATGACGCGGTGCAATTCCGCGTCGCCGAAGCGCAGTTGTTCAGCGATGCCGGCGACAATCAGGCTGCGCTGCGGGTATTCGACCAGGCGCTGATGGAAAATCCCGGCAATACCGATTTGCTCTACGGGCGGGCACTGTTGCGGGAAACCCTTGGCGATGCACAGGCGGCGGAAGACGATCTGCGCCTGATCCTCAGCCGGCAACCGGATAATGCCGATGCCCTCAACGCCCTGGGCTACACGCTGACGGTGCATTCCACCCGTTACCAGGAAGCACGTATATATATAGTGAAGGCGCTGCGGCTCAAACCCGGCGACCCCGCCATCATAGACAGCTTGGGCTGGGTGGAATACCGGTTGGGTGATTATCCGCAAGCGCTCACGTATCTGCGCAAGGCGTATGCGCAACTTTCCGATCCGGAGGTGGCAGCGCACCTGACTGAAGTATTGTGGGCGGCAGGTGACAAACAGGAAGCGCATCAGGTCTGGAGCGCCGCGCTCAAGCAATATCCCGGTGATCAGGCATTGCTCAAACTCAGTTCACGGTTCTCGCCATGAGATTACGTGGCTGGTATCTGGCCGCCACGCTACTGACCGGTTGTGCGAGCGTGCCGGGTACCGCACCCGTGGGTCCACCCAACGAAAACGCCTGGCAGGTGCGACGCGCGCAACTGGTAAAGCTTGCGGACTGGGAATTGCAGGGCCGCATCGGCATCGTCACGGCCAAGAACGGCGGGAGTGGTTCCATGGACTGGACCCAGCAGGGCGATAAGCTCGCGTTCAATTTTCGCGGTCCATTCGGCGCCGGTACGCTGGAAGTGCGCGGCGATTCCGGCATATTGTGGGTGCGCAGTTCGCGCGGCGACGATTTCATCACCTCCGATCCGGAACGGGATTTCGCCGAACGCCTGCACGTACCTTTGCCGGTGTTGAGCATGCGCTATTGGATGGTGGGCTTGCCCGATCCAAATCTACCGTTCACCAAAGCCGTGGACGCGCGCGGACAGTTGGTTATGCTGGTGCAGCGCGGCTGGCGAGTGGATTATCAGGATTACGCGGAGTTCGGCGCCTATGATTTGCCCACGCGCCTGCTGATCCGGCGCGACCCGGTGCGCATCAAGGTGGCCATCAACGAGTGGCAGGTGGGGCCCGCCATCAGCAACACACTTTCAAACGCGCAATGAGTTTTTCCACAAGCCGCAACTGGCCTGCGCCTGCGAAACTCAATCTGTTCCTGCACATCACCGGTCGGCGCGGCGACGGTTATCATCTGTTGCAGACTTTGTTTCAGTTCCTGGATTACAGCGACACACTGGATTTCACACTGCGCGACGATGACCGCATCACGCGGCCGGCGGGACCCACCGAGATTCCCGAACAGGACGATCTTGTGGTGCGCGCGGCGCATCTGCTACGGCAACGTGCCGATTCGCATCTTGGCGTAGAGATTCATCTGCACAAACGTCTGCCGCGCCAGGCGGGTTTGGGCGGCGGCAGTTCCGATGCTGCCACCACGCTGGTGGCGCTCAACCGTCTTTGGAATGTGGGACTGACCGTTTCCGAACTGGCCCGCTTGGGTCTGGAACTGGGCGCGGATGTGCCGGTGTTCGTCCACGGCCAGGCAGCCTGGGCCCAAGGCGTTGGTGAAATCCTGACGCCGATGGCTCTGCCACAACCTTGGTATCTGGTGCTGCAACCGGCCTGCGAAATCAGTACCCGCGAGATATTCCAGACCGCTGATTTGACACGAAATTCAGCTCCAATCACAATAGCGCGCTTTTTCGCGGGCGAAGGCCGCAATGACTTCGAGCCGGTGGTGCGCAAACGCTATCCGGCGGTGGCCGAAGCCTTGGATTGGCTGGGCCAAAAGGCTCCAGCGCGGCTGACCGGCTCCGGCGCCTGTGTGTTTGCCGGCTTTGAGCAGGAAGCCGAGGCACGGCGCGCGCTGGCGGACTTACCTCAAGACTGGCGGGGATTCGTCACCCCGGGGCGCAACCGCTCGCCCTTGCTCGACAGGCTGGCGGCGGAACCACCCGTTGATGATGGGGCGTAGCCAAGCGGTAAGGCAGCGGGTTTTGATCCCGCCATCCCAGGTTCGATCCCTGGCGCCCCAGCCAAACAGATTTCGGGATGCGTTGCGCATTCCGGTGTGAAGACCACGACAGACGAGCGAGGCCAGCATGTCAGCAGGCAGTATGATGGTGTTCGCGGGCAACGCCAACCCGCAATTGGCCGGCCGTATCACCAACCACCTGCATTTGTCCTTGGGCAAGGCGCAGGTGGCGCGCTTCAGTGACGGCGAAGTGGCGGTGGAACTGATGGAAAACGTGCGCGGCCGCGACGTGTTCATCGTGCAGTCCACCTGTCCGCCCACCAACGACAACCTCATGGAGTTGCTGGTGGTGGCGGATGCGTTGCGGCGCGCTTCGGCTTCGCGCATCACCGCGGTGGTGCCGTATTTCGGCTACGCGCGCCAGGACCGGCGCCAGCGCGCCGCACGTGTGCCGATCACCGCGAAGCTGGTAGCCAATATGGTGGTGTCCGCGGGTGTGAACCGCGTGCTCACGGTGGATTTGCACGCCGACCAGATCCAGGGATTCTTCGACATCCCGGTGGACAATGTGTATGCGTCGCCGGTGTTGCTGGGCGATGTGTGGAAGCAGAAATTCAAGAACCTGATCGTGGTGTCGCCCGACGTGGGCGGCGTAGTGAGAGCAAGGGCGCTGGCCAAACGTCTGGATGATGCGGACTTGGCCATCATAGACAAGCGCCGGCCGCGCCCCAACGAAGCGCAGGTGATGAATATCATCGGCGAGGTCAAGGGCAAGACCTGTGTGATTGTGGACGATCTGGTGGATACCGCGGGCACTTTGTGTCTGGCGGCGCAAGCGCTGAAAGAGCAGGGTGCGGCGAAGGTGATGGCGTACATCACCCATCCGGTACTGTCCGGCAAGGCCATCGAAAATATCGAGGGTTCGATGCTGGACGAACTGGTGGTCACCGACACCATACCGCTGCGTGACGAGGCCCAGGCTTGCCGCAAGATCCGGCAACTGAGTATCGCGCAACTGCTGGCGGAAACCATGCGCCGCGTGAGCGATGAAGAATCGGTGTCGTCGCTGTATATAGATTAGTGAGGAGGTGAGGAGTGAGGGAGTGAGGATTAAGAAAAGCCGGACGATACCAATCGTTTTTTCCCTCACCCTCACAGGTGGCGTAGCTGCCGGCCTTACCCTTCACCGGCCCGCTTTGCGGGCCTTGGAGCCTCTCCTGGTCGCGGGGAGGCGTATGTTAAACGCAACTGGAGTAATGAGACATGGCTATCAGCTTCAATCTGAGCGCCGAGGTCCGCAACGACAAGGGGAAAGGTGCGAGCCGCCGCCTGCGTCGTACGGGCAAGGTGCCGGGCATTCTTTATGGAGCCGGCGAACCGCCGGTGGAACTGGCGTTCGATCATAACGAACTGCGCAACGGCCTTGCGTATGAGGCGTTCTATTCGCACGTCCTCAAGATCAAGGTCGGCAACGAGCAGCATCAGGCTATCGTGAAGGATCTGCAGCGTCATCCCGCGAAACCAATCATCATGCATCTGGACTTGTTGCGCGTGAAAGACGACGTGGAGATTCACGTGCACGTGCCGCTGCACTTCCTGGGCGAGAAGGAAGCCATCGGCGTCAAGCAGCAGGGCGGCGTGGTGTCGCGCAACCTGATCGAGGTGGAAATCGCCTGTCTGCCGCGTTATCTACCCGAGTACATTGACGTGGACGTTACCAACCTGGAACTCAACCACGCTTTACACCTTTCTGATCTGAAACTTCCCGAGGGCGTGCGCATCGTGCAACTGGCTTACGGTGAGGAGCATGACCTGCCGGTGGTGGCGGTGCATCATCCGCGCATTACCGTTGAGGAAGAGCCGGTGGCCGCAGCCGTGGTTCCAGCAGAGGGCGCCGCTGCACCGGCGGAGGGCGCGGCTGCTCCTGCTGCCGATGGCAAGACACCCGCGGCAGACCCCAAAGCGACCGCGGCCGGCAAGGCGGCACCCGCAGGCAAGCCGGCTGCCGCTGCCGACAAGGGCAAGGCCGCTCCTGCCGAGAAGGGCAAGGACAAGAAGTAATCGTGCGCCGGCCTGTTTCGGCAGGCCGGCGGTTACTTCTCCGTTGTCATGGCAGAATCCATGCCGATACAACTCGTGGTCGGCCTCGGCAATCCCGGGGCCGATTACATTTTGACGCGCCACAACGCCGGCTTCTGGTTCGCGGATGCGCTGGCACGCGCGCATGGCGGCAGGTTCAGCCGCGAGCGCAAGTTCAGCGGTGAGGTTTGCCGTGTGAGCATCGGCGGCCATGACCTGCGGCTGCTCAAACCCGATACATTCATGAACCGCAGCGGCCAGGCGGTGCAAGCGCTGTCGGCTTATCTCAAGCTGCCACCGGAAGCCATCCTCGTGTCCCACGACGATCTGGATCTGCCGGTCGGTACGGTGCGGCTCAAGCAGGGCGGTGGCCACGGCGGCCACAACGGCCTGCGCGACATCACGGATCACCTGGGTGAAAATTTCGTGCGCCTGCGCTTCGGCATCGGACGGCCACCGCCGGGCCATGAGGTCATTGACTATGTATTGCAGCGTGCCGGCGAGGAAGATGAATCGAGGATCATGCAGGCGGTAACGGCGGCCATGAGCGTCATGCCGTGGCTTCTGGACGGTGAGCTTGAGAAAGCCATGCATGAATTGCACAGCCGCGGCGTGGTGCCGCGCAACAAGCGCGGTGAATCATCGGTTGATCCCGATCACACCCGGAAGCACAAAACATGAGTCTCAAATGCGGCATCGTCGGCCTGCCCAACGTGGGCAAGTCCACGCTCTTCAATGCGCTGACCAAGGCGGGCATCGCCGTGGAGAATTATCCTTTTTGCACCATTGATCCCAACGTGGGTGTGGTGCCGGTACCGGACGCACGTCTGAATGAACTGGCCGCGATTGTAAGTCCAAAGAAAATCATCCCGGCGGCGGTGGAGTTCGTGGATATTGCGGGATTGGTGGCCGGCGCGTCCAAGGGCGAGGGCCTGGGCAATCAGTTCCTGTCGCATATCCGCGAGACCGATGCCATCGCGCACGTGGTGCGCTGCTTCGAGAATGCCGACGTGGTACACGTCACCGGAAAAGTCAATCCGGCATCTGATATCGAAACCATCAACACCGAATTGGCTTTGTCCGATCTTGAAACCGTGGATCGCGCGGTGGAGCGCAATGCGCGCGTGGCAAAATCAGGCGACAAGGAGGCAGTCGCACGGCAGAAATTGCTGGAAGCGCTCAAGGCGCATCTGGATCAGGCGAAACCGGCGCGTTCGCTGGACCTGTCATCTGAAGAACAAATACTATTGCGCGAGTATGGTCTCTTGACCCTGAAACCCACCATGTATATCGCCAACGTGGACGAACACGGCTTCGAGAATAACCCGCTGCTGGATAAAGTGCGAAGCATCGCGCTGGCGGAAAAATCCGGGCTGGTGCCGGTGTGCGCCGCACTTGAAGCGGAAATCGCCGAACTGGACGACGCGGACAAGGCGGATTTCCTGAAGGATATGGGCTTGAGCGAACCCGGACTTAACCGCGTGATCCGCACAGGCTACAAATTACTGGGGCTGGAAACCTATTTCACCGCTGGCCCCAAGGAAGTGCGCGCCTGGACCGTACACAAGGGGTTCACTGCGCCGCAAGCGGCAGGCGTGATCCACACGGACTTCGAGAAGGGTTTCATTCGCGCGGAAGTCGTGGCCTACGAGGACTACGTGAAATACAAGGGCGAAACCGGCGCGCGCGAGGCGGGCAAGTGGCGGCTGGAGGGCAAGGAATATCTGGTCCAGGAAGGGGATGTCATGCACTTCAGATTCAATATATGACAACGGTTTTCTTGACTTGAGCGGCGGCAGAAACGACAATCTGCGCCCCTCGATTACTCTCAATGGCTACGTAGCTCAGCCGGTTAGAGCGCGGCACTCATAATGCTGAGGTCGGTGGTTCGAGTCCACCCGTAGCCACCAATAATCAAGTACTTACACGCGCCCGCGTCCGCAACAAAAAAATTGCGGGACTTTTGCGGGACTGAGGCTTGATTACAGTGTCGGCCGCAGCGATGAGTTGGCCTAGCTCGGCCGCACTGTATTCCGTCGTCACGCGATTGGACTTGTGGCCCAGCAAGTCCTGCCGATCCTCAAAGCTCACGCCCGCCGCGCGTAACCGGCGGCCAAACGTATGCTTCAAGTCGTGGACGCGCACGTTACGGAATCCTTCCGGACAGGATGAACCCAGTGCCTGCTCGTAACGGCTCGCGGCGCGTTTCCGGGCAGATTTCCAGGCGCTGTTGTACATCCGTGTCATGGGGCGGCGTTCTGATTTGCCCCAACGCCCAGTGTAGGTAAACACCCGCTCGGGGTGCCTGCCACGCTGAGATTCGATTACGGATTTTGCAATCGAATTCAGTACGACCAACCGATCCATCTTGTTCTTAACCCCGCTCAAAGGCGTACGACCTCCGAAATCCGCCTGGATCAACACCCAGTGGGTTGCGCGTGCCGGACCTCTTCGCGCCGATCCGACACACGACTCATTTTCTTGCGATTACCTCGCGCGCAAACTCCAGTTCAAAGTCCCGCTCCGCCACCAGCTTCTTCAACCGCGCGTTCTCCTGCTGCAGGCGCTTCAGCTCCGCCATTTGTGACACCTCCATGCCGTCAAACCGCCGCCGCCATACGTAAAGCGTCTGCTCCGATACCCCGTACTTGCGCGCCGTCGCCGGCATCCCGTGCCCCGCCGCCTCACCCAAAATCCGGACAATCTGTTCCTCCGAAAATCGCTTCTTCATGTACGACCTCCATCAGGTTATCCTAGACCTGCGGACAGTCCGAAAAATGGGGGGCACTCCACCCGCTTGGTCGAAGGCCAGGCAGAAGGACGTGACTTTGGACTATGAAGTACCCACAATGTCACGATAGTCGGTGACATCAACAGGGAAAGGGTTGTCCGCCCTAAATGCAATGAACTACGAAGTAAAAGTCTTTAAAAATCAATACCCAAATGTACACAGGTTCGCTCTCCACCTGACTTGCTCAAGGGTGCTCAGAAGGCAGTGTCAAACATACGGATTGGACCACGATCCGTTTTGGGTAATGACAATTGATGCCCATGTACTTCGAGCTGCGATTAGGTGGTGCAATGTATTTGGAGCTGACGACACTAGCGATATTCATTGGAAGAAACTCTCTGCACTTGATCGCACCAGTCTTGAAAACACATTTAGGAACGGCGTTCTTAAGGCTACGAATCTAGATTGGGCCGCTTGGCAAACCTATTGGCAGGAGTTCACCGACTTCAGAAATAAGTACGCTGCCCATGCGGACCTTGAATTTAAGGGTAAAGTGCCGAACTTTGATATCGCGTTAAACGTGGCGTATTTTTACGATCAGTGGGTACGCGACGAAGTAGTGGAACCACATTCGATGGATAGCAATCTGCCGCTTGTTGACGTCATCAATGGCTATGAAAAGGATTTAGCTATGAAGCTCTCCGCGCTGTTCACATCCGGACGAAATCGGGTAGAGCCTTGAGGTGCACCTATGCTAACAACTAATGACGTGCCCTTTCTCACATTCGTTATACGCGTCAACATCGAAGCGTCTGGATGGCCGAAAAAGCGTATTCCAATTGTTGGCTCCAAGGTCGTACCGGGCTTGATCGTCGCATCCGCTTGTATAGACTTACTAATAATATCTATCGGCATCGGCGTTGGTCGTCGCTATCGTGCAGCACAACTCTTGACTCAATTGCTGTCTAATCGCGACTGGGACAAATATCCCGTTAGTACCTTAATTGCAAATCAGGATCCCGTCCGGGAAATAGGCATATCACCGGATATATTTCCGTGGGATGTTCTTGGCAAAAAAGAAGTGGAGCTCATTAAGCGCCAGGACATGATTCCTTGGAGCTTTATGCCGGAATTAATGCAAAGCGGCGTTTCTGGCGCCCATTCTTGGCCCCAATATCAAAGTCAAGCATTGCTATACGGATTGTTGCATCCCGACGATGCTAGAGCTTGCTTTATAAAATGGCGCGCTGTTGAAATGGACGCTACAAGAGCGATGGCACAATACGGTGTACAAAAAATGGCTGGCGGTACGGCGTCGGAGGAAGATACTTTGAACAACTACATTGATCAATTATTTGAAGGGTATGAGCAGGTGTACGGCAAACTTGCGCCACCTGCTCAGCCGGTACTCCACTCTTTTGACGTGAGCGGCGCTTAAATCTGCGCCATAGCTATTCCATAGTTGAGGCGGTTTCCGATGGATTCAAACGAACTCTAACGAGCCCAGGCAACGCGGCCATATCCAGATTTATCGCGTGCTTAGACGTGTTTAAACGCGTTAGAACGTGTCCTAATATTTGCGCAAACTCACTCATAATGCTGAGGTCGGTGGTTCGAGTCCACCCGTAGCCACCAACTCAAGTTACTGTTTCGCTGAAAGAGGCGGCTACAGTTAGCCGGCCTTAGCATTATTCCTGATGAGGTTGGTGTCTCGTCGGCTAAATGTACTTCCTGTACATTCAACCTGCCCAGGGAAACCATCCTGGTTTCCCGCTGGGCCTGTCGGCCCAGCCCACCCGTAGCCACCAATTATCAAGCACTTACGCACGCCTGTGGCCGCAATAACAAACAAAATTGCGGGACTTTTGCACGACGGTACATTCGTCGCCTTCTCGGCAGCCTTAATGAATTGTGTCAACGTCAGGCGTGCGAACCAAGTTTTAGATTCGCTCCACTAGCGCCGCGGCCGCGACAGCGAGTCCGCCACAACCCAGGCGACGCCGATCAGGGCGAGAGTTGTGGCGCTCTCGGTCCAGTTCTCATGGCTCCTGGGGTCGGCCAGGAGCATTGGCACCCACACCAGCAGGGCAAAGGACGCGTACATGGCGGCCAGCAGGATCGCGGCGAGGCGGGCCCGCACGCCCGTCAGGATCGCTAAGCCCGCCGCGATGTGACCAAGCCCGGTCGCATAGCCCCAGAACACTTGCGAAGGCGGCAACCAATTGGGGACCAACGGGGCGGTCAGGTTCATATAGACAAAATGTGCTCCACCAAATATCAGCGCACAAACCCCGAATGCCAGTTGGCCCAGGCGCGTGAGGCGTGCGGCCAAGGCCGCATTGATCCTGGCGCTGGCGGCGTAGACGATCAGCCCGCCCGCCGCGATGGCGAGCTGCTCGGCGACGCCTTCGTAGGTGCCGAACTCGGCGTAGTGGGCGAGCAGTACACGGCCGTTCATCAGGATGACGACGATGAGCACGTAGTAGGCAGTGAGCGCCGCGGCGCCCCAGGTCACGGTCCGACGCCACTCGACGGCCGCACCCGCGGCGAGCATGAATGCGGCCGCAGCATAGGCCAGGGCGGTGCGGTCGGGGAAATCCTTGGGCACCGGCTGCCCCGGGTCGAAGGTTCCCCACGCCAAGCAGAGTAGGGCTATCGCCATCACGCCCAAGCCGTAAACGCGCCAGCCGAAGACCATCGTCGTTTTTTTCACACTCATGATTTTTCCACCTTCAATTGCGAACGCGCAGCCCGAGCGGGTTATTGTGCCAAATTTGTGTCTTATTGAGCTGCATTTTCGCGTGGCCCATGTGCCACGCCCGCCCGCAGCCACCAACTCAAGATATTGTTTTGCTGGAAGATTTTCCCAGTTTGTTTCCGGTCACGGCATCCTGTCCCATCGTTATTCCAATGACGTGCCCGGATAACGCAAGCGCCGCGCGGCCCGGCGTTCGGCAGCCTGCCGCACGGTTTCGTGCTTGTCGCGTTCCGGCATATCCGACCAGCGGCGGATTTCATCCAGCGTGCGCCCGCAGCCGATGCACACATTGTCATCGTCCAGGCAGCAGACGCGCACGCAGGGTGAGACTACCGGGTCATCCATAATTGGCAATGGTTAAACGCGCAACAGGTGGCGGAGTGTTGTCACTGGTCACCGTGCAGAGGTATTGGCCGTTATCGTAACTGCATTTCCTGCAACAGGATCTGGCGGACATCAACCTTTGCAGTGGCCGGATCAACGATCTCGCTCAAACCCCATTGATCCAGGAGGCCGGCGGATTCTATATATTCCAGGTTCAGGGTGCGGCGCGGCAAAATGGCTTGGCCTTCCGGATCCCTTATCAGCAGCACGGTTGGGCGCATGCGTTTTTTCTCATCGGAAACCACAATGATCGCCAGTGCATTATTCCGTAATCTCACCAGGCTCCCCAAGGGATAAATCCCGATCCAGCGGATAAACCGTTCCACCAGTTCCTTGGCAAAATGCTGCCCGGCGCGCTGGGTAAGTCTGCGGATGGCGGCCGAGGATGTCAGTTGCTGTCGGTAACATTGTTCCGTTGTGTAGGAATCATACACATCGCAAATCGCCACCAATTGCACATAGTCTGGAATGGTGTCGCCGGCCAAGCCGTCCGGGTAACCGGATCCGTCCAGACGTTCATGGTGATGGCGGACGATTTCCACGATTCTGGGATCGAAGCCCTGGTTGCCTTCAAGCCGTTTGGCCGCATACTGTGGATGCAACTTGACCAGTTTGAATTCTTCCGGGCTCAAGGCCGCCGGCTTGTCCCTGATCTGCTCGGGTATTTTTGACATGCCGACGTCGTGCAGCATGGCGCCTTCACCGACGATCCCCTGCAGGTCCGTGTCCCAGCCCAGGTCGGCGGCGAAACCCACGGCCAGAGTCGTGGTGTTCACCGCATGGCGTCCGATGGTTGCATTCTGCTCGGAAAGTATACGCATCCACAGGCTGGTCTTCGGATCCGCGGCGATATCGTCTATCAGGTGAACAACCGCCTCGCGGGTGTCGCGCAGGCTTTCGCTCTTTTCGATGACATCGCTATCGGCAAGTGAGGTCAGCCTGACCACCACATCGTCGCGCTTGGTTTCAAGTTTCTTTATGGTGTCGCGGAGCTTGTGTACGCCTTCCCATTCGCGGAATTCCACGGTAATCGTACTGCCGCGCACCGCGCTATGCAGTTTGTTCTGGACCGCCTGGTCGGCGCGGGATTTGAGATCGTCAACGAATACATGCTTGCAGCACTGCCGCAATTGGCTGAGGTCTTCGTCGCTTTCGATCATGAAGCCCTGAAACAGGAATGGTGTTCCCGCCCACGGCCGATCCAATTCAGCGACGTACATGCCTTTTTCAAGTTGTTCTACTGAATATTTGATCTTCATGCTCGTGTTTCAGTGCATCGCTTGCACAGTCCATGAACCTGTATTTAGTATGCCCTGTTTCAAGGCAGAGCGAATATGGCTCGAATCCACGGGAGCTTGCCTGGGGATTGTAAAACACTCGCAGGCAGTCAAACAGATGCGTGCCCGCACTTATACCAGCAGTGTAAACATCAGCACATAGGCGAGTCCGGCCGGTATCAGCCAGGCCGGTGTAAAACGGCGGCTGAGACTGAGGAACAGTACCCACAAGATCGCGGCAAAAGTCAGGCCCATGACCCAGAGCATGTCCGGCCGCGGCTGCCAATTGGCGAGCTGTATGCCGAAGGCCGGCAATAACGTGCCTTGAAACACCAGCGCGCCGGTGATGTTGCCAAACGCGAGTGTGTCTTTATTGCGGCGTATCCACAGGATGCTGTTGAATTTTTCCGGCATTTCCGTGGCTACCGGAATGACCAGCAGTGAAAGTATCAACACGCTGATGCTGGTGAGATCTGCCACCTGTTCCACGCCGTACACAAACAGCTTGGATCCCGCGATGATGAGTGCAAGTCCCAGCGCCAGTTGCGTGATTTCCGGCCACAGCCCGGGCGGCAGGTGCAGGCGGGTCAGAAACAGCGGACCCTCCGCGCGGGTGTCATGGCCCTGTTCCACCAGCAGTTTCGAGGCGCGGATGGTGTTGCTGACATAGGTGATGTACATGAAAACCAGTACGGCGCTGGCCAGGACCCGCGGACCAAGCTGGTCGTGAGGGATGAACAGCGCCAGGAACGCAATCACGAACGCCACCAAAAAATACAGCAGATCACGCAGCAAGCCACTGCGCTCTGGTTGCAGCGGCTTGTGCCAGCCGCGCTTCACGCCGGCGAACAGGGCGACCAGGGCCATCGCAATGGAAGCCAGCATGAGCGGCGCACCCAGGATCGCGCCGATGCCGATGTGTTCACGCACTGTGGCGGTGGAGCCGCCGAAGAATACCGCCACGAAGGGCACGATGGTTTCGGGCAGAGCGGTGGCCACGGCGGCGAATACCGAACCCACCAGACCTTCGGACAGCGCGTAACGCTGGCCCACGTGCTCCAGCGCATTGGTGAACAATTCGGCGCCGGCCAGGATGATGAGCAGTGCCAGCAACAGCGCGCCGCTATCCAGTATCAACACCCTCTATCTCCCTGTGCGGAAGTTCTCAAATCATGCAATAGATCTGTTGCACGAACCCATTTTGCCGGTGTGATGGCCCGCTGCAATTTGTGTCGCCGGTGCCCGAACGCCGCGTCAATTGACGGTTCTGGATTTCTGCTGTGCCGCCTGCAGCGCCTGCATGAAAACTTCCGGCGGCTGGGCGCCGGACAGCGCAAAACGGTTCTCGATGATGAAGAACGGCACGCCGCTGACACCCAGCTTCCGGCCGGTTTGCAGATCGCTGAGCACCGCTGCGTGTTCGCCATCGCCCGCCAACCAGACTGGCATATCGCCGACGATACCGGCGGCCAATGCCAGTTCAGCCAGCGTGGCACTATCGCCAATGTCACGGCCTTCCAGGAAATAACCGCGGAACAGCGTTTCCACCATGACTTGCGACTTGCGCTGGGCTTCCGCCAGCCGGATCAGGCGATGGGAATTCAGGGTGTTGGGGCTGCGGGTGATTTTGTCGAACTGGAAATCAATGCCCGCATTGCGGCCCGCGGTGCTGACCCGCGCATGGATCGCCGCGGATGCTTGCGGGCCTCCGAATTTGGCGTCCAGATATTCTCTGCGGTCGCGGCCTTCCGGCGGCAGATCGGGGTTGAGCTGGAAGGCATGCCAGTGGATGTCCGTGCTGCCGAAGTTGGAGCCGGCCAGCGCCTTTTCCAAGTGACGCTTGCCGATGAAACACCAGGGGCAGACGGTGTCGGAGTAGATGTCAATGCGCATGGGTCAGCGCTGGATTTTCGCGTAGATCACGCTGGGCTTGTCGCCACGGCGTGAATAGATGTGCTCGCGGCGGTAATCCTCAAAATCCCGGTCCCGTTCCTCTTTGGTATCGTACCAGCGGTAGGCTTCCCAGTCCGGACCCAGCAGATGCGGCGCGGACATCGGGTCATCCGGCGGCAGGCTGCAATGGATGCCGTAGTGTTTTTTGGATTCGTCAGTGTTCATGTTGGAGCATGTATTTCCTGGAGGTGGATATTTTAGCGCTGTTGGACGATAAGTATCGAAGAATCGCGGTTGGTATCACCTCTCTCACCATAGAGACATAGAATCGCGGCGGGGACCGTCGCTCCCACAAAATACCCGTCACTCCTACAAACTCAAAAACATAATTCTTGTGGGAGTGGCGATACTCGCCACGATTCCTCGATCACTCCAACCAGATTGCATCCCACAAATGGTATTGTCCAATGTCTTCCACCAACCTGGCCCGCAACGGATTCGTCACAATATACCGCGCCAGGCGCCGCAAATCTTCGTCTCCACGCACAGCATGGTCGTGAAACCCAGGTTGCCAAAGCGGAATTCCTTTGCGTTGGAGCCGTACATTCAGTGCCCGCGCTGTATAGCCCTTGAAAGAGCGCATCAATTGGTCCAGGGAGCCGCGCTGGTCCAGTATCAACAGCCAGTGTACGTGATCGGGCATGACGACCCAAGCCAGGGTTCTGCTCCAGCCAGCCCGGTCATGCCATGCAATGGCACGGGCTATTTCCCGGCCTGACAAAAAATTTGCAAAAAGGTGTGCGCGCCTGGCGGTGACGGTAGTCAGGATATACGCGCGCCCCGGCTCCGACACACGGCCCTTGCGTAAATCCCGTGATCTCGGCATGGCTCTCGTCCCTGAGATGTAAATCATAATCAATCGCGGCGAGGGCAGATTTTTGCTCCTGCAAAATCTGCATTTCCGCCATCCTTGACGGTCATCGCCGCTCCCACAAGGTCCTGATGATCCTACAATGGAGTCGTTTCCACGATGCCACGGGAATTTCAGGTCTGGGCGAAATACTGCTTGAGGTAATCGTCGAAGGGCAGGCGGTCGGTGGCCTCGATCTGCACCTGCTTTACCAGGGATTCCCGCGCCAGCTGTTCGAACTGCGTCTGGATTGTGGGCGATAGTTTGCGTTGCCGGAAATAATCCCGGTGCTGTTCCGAGAGACGTTTGGCGAAGCGCAAGAAACTTTCGCCGTGCTGACGCATATCCGCAAGAATACGTGCCGAAGGCAGGCGCGCTGGATCAGCCAGTTCTTCGCGCCGCGTCTTGAGCGATGCGCTATAGGGTTTGCCGGCGTCGTTGCCGTCAAGTATCTCGCAGATACCATCCATTTGGCCGGTGATGTCACGTGCCCAATCCAGCAGCGAGACGTCGCGGCCGTCGCGTTGTAGCCGCAGCGCCGGATCCCGGCCGCAGCAGGCGGTCTGCGTCTGGTTGTGGTTGATTATCTGCTGCTCCTGTTCGGAAACGGGCGGGCTGTCGTGCAACAGGCACAGGGCCAGCAGCGCTTCGATGAAGCGCAGCGCCGGCGCATCCGCACCCACCGGATCGTAGGCGTTCACGTCCAGAGCCCGCACCTCGGCGTACATCACGCCGCGTTTCCTGAGCGCGAGCGCGGCACGTTCGCCTGACGCGATGGGCTGTTTGGGCCGCACGAAAGTGTAGAACTCGTTTTCAATCTGCAGGATATTGGCATTGAGCTGGCGGTATTCACCGTTGATCTTGACGCCAATGGCTTCGTATTCAGGCTCGGGCGTGCTGATGGCGCGGGTGATTGTCGCGATGTAATCATCGAGACTGTTGTAGTGCACGCCGATGTGGGACTGGTTCTTGTTCTTGTAGCCGATGTCGCTCATGCGCAGGGAGGTGGCATAAGGCAGGTACCAGGTGCTGGTGTCGAATTGCCTGAAGCCCGGGTCGCGGCCATGGAAGAAACTCTTGCACACTGCCGGCGAAGCACCGAAGAAATACGGTATCAGCCAGCCGAGCCGCTGGAAATTGCGCAACATGCTGAAATAGGAATCGTCCACGAATTCCCGCAGTGGACGGCGATCTTCCTGCAGTTCCTTGAGCGCCGGCCACAGGCCTTCGGGAAACGAGTAGTTGAAGTGCACGCCGGAAATCGTTTGCATGGTGCGTCCGTAGCGGTAACCCAGGCCACGGCGGTACACGTGTTTCATCATGCCCACGTTGGATTTGCCGTAGCGCGCGATGGGGATGTTGGCCTCGTCCTCCAGCGCGCAGGGCATGCTGGTGGCCCACAGCATTTCGCCGTCCAGGTGCTGGTAAACGAAGCTGTGAATGTCGCAGAGGGAACCCAGCGTATCTTGCACGCCGTCGAGAGGCGGAGTGACCAGCTCAATCAAGGCTTCGGAGTAATCGGTGGTGATGCTCGGGTGAGTAAGGGCTGCGCCCAGAGAAAGCGGATGACCGGTCTGGGCGATGCGGCCTTCAGCATTGACCCGCAGGCTTTCCTTCTCCAGACCCTTGAGACCGCCGCGCAGCAGCGGTGCGGAAGTACTTGCCAGCAATCGGTTCAGGCGTGGGTCAAGCGGTTTGGGAGCAGGCATGCAGAAGTGTCCGGCACGGGGGCCGTATGGTGGCGTAACCAGGGTATGGGCGCAAGCGGGACCACACGCGGAAGCGGAATGGAATGTGCGGCAGCCGCGACTTTGTATATCGCGCCGCGGGATCGACCAAAAACTTACTGGTTCCAGCAGACGGTGGAATTGTCGGTGCCGCCGGAATTCAGGGCGGTCTTTTGGCCGGTGTTATTGATGCTGAAGCTGTTGCAATCGGTGTCGTTCAACTGATTACCAACGGCTGTGGCTCTTAGTGCGTACGCATTCGAGGTAATGGAAGCGGCCGGTGAGGTCAGGGTGTAATAGCGGTATTGTGTGGAAGTGGCCAAGTTCGGGGTACAGGCCACGCTGTACGAAAAGTTCTGGGTATAGCAGCGTTCCAGGATCTGGGCGTCGTTGGTAAGCAGGTTCTCGGCATCCGAACGGTGGGACTTAAGCACCGAGCGCTCATAGGACGGATAAGCGATGGCGGCAATGATGCCGATGATCGCCACCACGACCATCAGCTCGATGAGTGAGAAACCGCGGCTGCATGGTTCATGAATGCTATTTGACATGCCGGAATCTTAGTCCGATGCCGGAGGAAGCACAACGATATTGACGATGCGCGAGCCGGGATTATTCACCGGGCCATTCGAGGTGAACTGGATTTTCACGCCGGGTTGCAAGACGCCGGCATTCTTGCCGTTGTCTGAGTAGGCAGCCTTGGGGGAAATCCGGTACACATGGCCCGCCACAGTAACGGTATGGTTGACATAGTCCACCGCCTGGATGGTGCCGGTCCCGATGTTCTCATCGGGCACTGCGTAGCTCGCGAACGCTCCGGAGCACAGGCAAGCAGCCATGAGCAGACCTGCCACGATGAATACGGGTTTGAATGCTCTCGACATTTGTCCAACCTCCTGCAGCAAGCGCCGGGCTCGCTGCGCCTAGTTTTGAATTTCCCGCCACGATTGACGCTGGCTGGGCGGACCAGCCTGGCCGACCGCCTTGATGGCGCCGCTGGATTCGGATACCAGTTTGACAGCTTTTACGCTGCCCAAACTGGCCGAGATGACGGTAGGTGCCGCGGAATACACCGCTCCCAGGTACAGGCCCACCGGATTCTGCCCGCCCACCTGGTCGCCAGAGTTCAGGCTGCCGTCGCCGTTCAGGTCCAGTTCCGGACTGGGGAACGAGCCGCCGTTCTTGAAATTGACCGCCAGCAGCCAGGAGGCGCCGCCCACCGCGCAACTACTGGTGGTAGGCACGTAGGTGGTGAATACCACCGCGCTGTTCTCGAGCCGCGGATTCGTGACCACGCGCTCGCCGGAAATGGACAGGTCTTCATACCAACCGTATTGGCTGCTCCAGTTGATCGTATTGCTGGTCACCGTCCGCACCGTGGTGCCGGCAGGACCCGGCGTGGGGGCGGACAGGGTTTGCTGCTCCAGATTGCTGCGCGTGAGAACGCTCGACAAGCCCGGCTTGTCCCAGACACCGTAGAAAGTCTGGGTACCGGTGGTGCTCAAGTCCGGTGTACCCAGAAGCTGGCCAGTGCCGAAATACACGATGGTGCCGGTATCGCGCGGGAAGTTCGGATGCAGTGACACCACCGGCGCGACCGTAATGGCTTGCGGGTTGCCGGAGCTATCCCTGGCCTGGAACAGCAGTTGCACCGTCCAGCTCGCGGGATTGGAATTGGAGATATTCACTTTCCACAGATTGCCCTGCAGGTCACCCGCGTACACGGTGTCGTCCGGCAAGGAAAGCGCACCGCCGCTGTTCAGCGCCACCGGGCTCGAGAGTCCGTTGGGCAAACCGCTATTGCAGGGATTGGGCGCCACCGACGCGCACAGGTTGATGCGCGCCAACAGTGTGCCGGTCTGGGCATTGACCGCGTACAGATACGGATTGCCATCGCTGTTGTTGTAGCCGGAGCCGAAGAACACCACGAAATTCGAGCCGGTGACGTTGGTGCGTGCAATGAAGGGCTGGCTGTAGGTCAGGCCCAACAAACCGCTCGGGTCGCTGTACTCCCATAACACGTCGGAGGCCAGCGCGGATTCACTGGTGATGGCGGCGGGGTTGGTGACATCCAGCGCATAGATACTGTTGCCGCCGGCATTCAGACCGCCAACCAGTATGGAATGCCAACTGCTGTCGCTGAACTGCACATCGCCGGATGTGGGCGAACCGTCCACGAAGAACTGGTGGTTCTGGTTGTAGGTCGGCTTGGTCAGGTTGATGAGGTTGGTGAACACGCCGTTGGGAACGTAAGCGAATTTCTCGTTGCCGGTGGACGGGTCAATGGCGTGCAGCATGCCGTCATTGGCGCCCACGTACAGCATCGGCGCGCGGCTGGCCTGGGCCAGCTCGAAACTTATATAAGAAGGATCCTGGAACGGCCCGTTGGGCGGTCCCACAAACAGCGGGTTGCTGTCCACGATGTCGCCCAGGACATGCGAGCGATTGCGGAAAGTGCCGCCGGCGAATTGTTGTTCGTCCGAATGAACCCCGCGCAGGTAATTAAGCCGCGCGGAACCCAGCAGGTCGGTGGGACTGGTCATGAGATCCAGGCCGAGCGCGGTGCTGCTGTCTATGCTGCCGGCGCCGCAAAGGCTGCTACACCATTCAAGCGGTATGCCGGTACTTACCGCCGGATCCCAGGTCGCAATGATGCGGTTGGCGGGGCTTTGCAGGTCAAGCTGGGTCTGACTCGACCACAGGGGAGTCGTGGTGCTCACGGTGCCATTCGCAAGAATCGGATAGGCCACCAGATTGCCGGTCCAGTCCTGCCAAGGTGTATCGGCGGAAGTGAACTGGGCCTGGTACGCCACGGCCCCGGCCTTGAGGCCGGTGGAATTCACTGCCGCGGAACTGGTGGACATGTTGGCGGCCTCGATGGCGGACAGGATCGCGGTCATGTCCAGCGCCACTTGTGCCGGGCTGGTGGCGGCGTAGTAATTGCTGGTATCGCCGGCCATGGCCATGGCGGTGAGTGTGGCTGCGGCTTGCGGATTCAAGGCGGGATCCACGCCGGCGCCC
This sequence comes from Gammaproteobacteria bacterium, assembly GCA_049698775.1. Lineage (GTDB taxonomy): Bacteria > Pseudomonadota > Gammaproteobacteria > Natronospirales > REEB76 > REEB76. The sequence goes on along the minus strand of JBAVYM010000049.1, from coordinate 87,583 downwards.
ACGCCGACGATGTAGGTTTTGACGCCGGCGGCCTTGAGCGCCGCCAATTGCGCGATGGTGTCGGTGAGTGCCTGGTCAGTGGTGGTGTTGAGTGAACCGTCACCGTTGAAGGTAGCGCTGACGCCGTAGCCGTTGGGCGAGGATTGCGCCGCCGCGCTGCCCAGCGGCGGCCAGTTTTTACCGCTCAGATCCTCGGTGGGCAGGCCATCGGTAATCATGATGACGTAGCGTTGCGGCGGGCAGCCGTTGCTGGAGGGCGGATTGGTGGCGTAGTACGCCACGGCTCTCTTGAGTATCCCGGCGATGGGGGATTGCACGGCCACGGCCTTGATTTCGCCGCTGCCTGTGTTGTTGGTTTCGGGTTGCAGATAAGGTGTGAACTTGGCGATGGTGGCGGCGATCTGCGCCGGCGTCGGATTGTTGCCGGCGGTTTGCAATGACAGCAACAGATTGCCAGTGTTGTCGGTCGCAGTTGTGTAATAGCCGAAGCCCCGCTGCATGTACATCGTCTGTGGCTGGAAAGGCACGAAACCGGCGTTGGTGGGACCGGTAGTGTTGGCACACGCGTTGATGTTGGAACCGTATGTGACCGTGATGCCACCGTCGTTATAGTCACCTAACGTATAGTGTGTATAAGGATTCGCCGGGTTGACAGCGCCATACACCAGGCACACCGGGGCTTCACCTCCAGCGTATAACACGTCGTTGATGTCGGGGTCGTCGCTGGAGAACTGCACCAGCATGTACGGCATGGTCAGCAGGTTTGCACCCAGCAGCGCCTTCATGCTGTTGCAGTCGGTGTAAACCGTATTGCCCGAGGGAATGTTGTAACACGGGTTTGCGATGTACTCACCAAGCGGCGGCGCCGGCGTGTTGGTGTTTGAAAACGTGAAACCACCGGCGTTACTCATGGCATACAGCCATGTGTTGTAAAGTGTCGGGGCACCAGTGTTATAGGTCAGCAGACCGAAATCCGTGCTGCCAACAAAGGAATCGAGGATGGCCTGGATGGCGCTCTTGGCAACATTCAGCCGGCTGGGGGAGTTGTCCACTTGGTTACCGCCGATCACCGAAGTGTACGGCTGTGAACTGCCCGCGATGCCCCCACTTACCGGCGGTGTGAAGCCCGCGGGCACGGTGAAATCCACCGGCGAGCTGGAGCTGCCGAGCTGCGAGGGAATACTGCTGGCGCCGGAACCGGTCATGATGGCGCCGGACAAGTCACCGTCCATGGATTGTGAATTGGGTACCGCCAGGATCACCTGCGGATGCGCAGGCGCCACCAGCGTCAGCGGAATGTTGGAGATGGACACCACCGGCGTGGCTGCGAACGCGGGCAGGCTGATGACGCCGATGCTCGCGGTGAGCACGGCGGCCAGCGTTGCCACGCCGGCTTTGACGAATACGACTTTCACTGCAACTTGCCTGTTCATGATGGTTATCCCGCGTACGTTGACGAGGCCGGACTATATTTCAGCTTCATGAAGCTCATTTATTGAACGACCACGGTTTGCAGCAGCACATGCGTGGTCTGGTCGCCGCCGGTTGCATACACGGTGATGCGATACGGCTGCACCGGCGGTGAACCGGAACCGTTCTGTTGCTGCGCCAAGTTGCTGCCGGGCGGTGCCACCGGCGGCAATTGCTCGATGATGAATACCGGTTGCTGCGACACGCCGGCAATGTTCAATCCCGGCACCGCCGTATCGGCAGGCAGTGCGCCACCCCAGACGCCGCCCACGGTCCAAGCGGAAGTCCAACCGCTTGCGGGCGCGCAGCAGGTGGATAACAAGTACAGGCCATTGGCGTTGCCGGCATAATTCGCGTTCGACCACATGCCCTCCAGGATCCCGGCGTCGGCCGCGTTCAGCCCGGCTTCGGCGGCCTGGAAGGCCAGATCGTGGTTGCGCGCGTTGCCGGCCATGCGTTCTTCCAGCGAGGTGCTCTGGGCGGCCGCCAGACCCAGGACGGTGAGGACCAGGAGCAGCACCAGTGCCACGATCAGCACAAAGCCGTCCTGTGTGCGGGGCAGGGGTTCAACTGAACTGGGTTTGCGATGCATGGCTATTCACCTTAATATATAAACGACTATCACTATCGGCCACATGCTCAACTGGTAGGCAACGGCGCGTTTCTTAAATAAATGGTGGCCGTGAACACGTGGCGCAGGCGTGTATCCATCGGCGCCGTGACATAGGTATCGAGGATATTGAATTTCTGTGCAATCGTCGGCAGCGGCATGGCGCCGGGGTCGCTGCGCACCAGCAAACCGATTTGCACGCTCAGTACATTGGGCCAATTGCCGGTGGCATCCACGTCGGCGGCGTCCAGATATTGATTGGGCGTGGACAGCGAACCGCCGGTGGTATCTACGCCATACAGCGCCTGCATGTTCTCGACGCCCGGCACCAATTCCTGCGGGATTCCCAGACTGCCGTCCGGCAATACATCCACCCGGAACAGCGCCGGCGAGTTATCGGCGCCCTGACCCACGTAATACACGATGGCATCCGCCGTCAGTACTTGTGCGCCCATTTCGTAGCCCACGCTGAAGCTGCTTGCGCTATTGCCGGGACCGGGTGGTCCGCCGCCGCCTACTGTGAGCGTGCCGGGCACGCTGTTAGAGGTGGCGCTCATCTGGAATACGGTGCTGCGCAGGCAATCGGTTATCACCGTCAATTGTCCAGCGACAAACGGGGTGCTGTCATTCACGGTGATGACGCCGCCGGCGGTGGGTGTGGTGACGTACACGGGGTTGCCCACCGCGGTATACAGCACCAGCGCATCGCTGCCCGGGATTGCGCTGATCGGAAGCGTAACATCGGCCGCCGGCGTCCAACTGCCGCCGCTCATGACAATCTTTGCAGGATTCTCCGATGCGATGGCGTAGGGTGACGCGGAGGTGGCGGTGGACGGATCGGTACCATTAAATTCATATCCGTACACCGGCAGCAGGAAATTGTAGAGCTGTCCTAACGGGTTCACGATGGCGTTGGTACGGGCCGTGGTGGTGCAGCCCATGTAGCTGCTCATGCGAGTGTCATTGCGGATGAAATCCAGCGCGAAGCGGCCGTTTTCCTGCACCTGGGCGACGGCGCTGTTGGCGCCGTAGCCCTTGCGGCCGGAGATGAAGATAGCGAGCACGCCGGCCAGCAGGATCAGGCCCACCACCATGGCAATCAACAGTTCGATGAGCGACAGGCCGCTTTGATGGGACGTGACGAAAATTCTGTCAAGGCGTTGGGCGCGCATGGCTAGAACACCGAATTGACCACCAGACTCGAGGTGGTGGCGGTAGGTGCGCCTATACTTTTCAGGCTGTCATGTGCACGGCTGTCATTCCACTGCACCGTCACCGTCACCATGAACACGCCGCCGACCGGAGCGATGGCGATACTGCCGTCGCCGGCGGGCAGACCGTTGGTGGGTGAGGCGAGCGACTGTTTCCACTGGCTCAGGTCGTAATCGGCCAGCGCCGTGGTGCTGCAATTTGCGCTGCCGCCGTTGCAGCTGGTGCTGGAGCCCGGCGCGGGCGTACCGAGGGCGATGTCGTAATCGCCGCTTTGCGCCGAGTTCTGATTGGCGCGCATGCGGTCAATGATGTTGTAAGCCAGGGCCGTGGCCTGGGTGCGCATGTAGGCGCTGTCATTGCCTTTCACGGTGGTGCTGAGCATGCCGGCGATGCCGAGCAAGCCCACCGACAGGATCACCAGTGCGATCAGCACTTCCAGCAAGCTGAAACCACCGCACTGCGAAGCGCGAGGAATTTCAGAATATGTTTTGTGTGCGTTTTGCATACCTTCTCAAGGCGGGCACACGAGCGCGGTAGCGCCGTCAACCTCATACCCCACTTTGGCGGCAGCTTCCGCTCGGCCATAGAGGGCCAGGTTGATGGAGCGCGCATAAATGGCGCCGCGGGAATCGCACAAGGTGAAATTCGCCGCTGCAGCGGGCAGCGGCGGTTTGAGCATACCGTTGCCTTGGAACGTGAAGCTGTAGCCGCTGTCGCTGGTGAAGGTGTTGTTGCCGCTGATGGGCGGCGATATCTGAATCACCGGGTTGATGACGCCGGGCGGCAGGGGCAGGGTGTTGTAATACACGACCCAGCCGTCGGCCCAGCTCGCGCCACCACAGGCTGTGGTGGCGCCGGCACAGATGCTGACATCGGCCGCGGATTTGACGGCCTCGCTGCGCGCCAATACCAGGCTGTTGAGCAGGCCGTTGATCTGGGAAATATCCCGGTCATTCTTGATGGTGGTGCCAAAATCCGGAACCGCGACCGTTGCAAGGATGGCGATGATGGCCACCAGCACCAGCAATTCGATCAGGGTAAAGCCGGAATGCTGTTTCATATTCCAAACTATAGATGAGCGCCGGGAATTTTCACGCATATCCAGGACGAGCGTGCAGAAATTGCTGACGGAGGGTGGCAGGATCGTCTGCCGGATTTGAATTGCGCCCTTGTGATCGAACAGCCGCGGACGGCATGCAAGCGAGATGACCGCGCGTTATCGTGGGCGGTTTATGAACAACTGGCTGCAGCTGCGCCATTCGTATCCGCCATCGGTGTCCGTGATGACTCCACTTCACCGGTCGGCACCAGAACCACCTCGCGCGCATGGCCGGTGCCGCGATCGTCGCACAAAGTAAAGGTGCTGGTCGCGCTGGCTGCGCCGATAGCGTTAAACGTGAATTGATCGCCGCCGCTGCTGGTCAGGGTGCTGTTTGCGGACAGCGGCGGGAATACGCGGACCACGGTGGCTGCATCGGTTTTGGGGTTGGTGTAATACACCATCCAACCGTCATTCCAGGTGCCGGAACAGGTTTCACCGTCCGCGCTGGCGCAAATGTTCACAGGCATGCCAAATTTTATGGCGTCGTTGCGGGCCAGTATCAGGCCGGCCACGATGGTATTCGCCTGCGAAGTGTTGTTGCCGTCCCGGAGCGCGGGACTGAAAGCCGGTATGAGCTTGGCGGTCAAAGTGCTGACTATCGCCAGCACAATGAGAAGCTCGATCAGGGTGAAACCGCGTGCGTGTCTGATACTTTGCATACAAACAAAATATAGACACTCAAACGAATCAATGCGCCCCGCACTGACAGGCGTGCATAAATCCGCGATGAACGGGCGATTATGTTTGCGATTAGTGCACTTGGCGCTTAGTAATCGCGCTCAAGTCAGCTCCGGAAGTTCTGATTAAGGGCGTCTAACAAAATGCCCGAGATCCCACTCGCCTTGCAGGCGAAGGTTGTTCGGTTTTCAAATGAGGCGCAAGAGTGCCATCGCACGGCGCGATGGAATATATTCGCGGTGAATGTCACCGCTCCTACGGGAAAATGAACAGGGGAGGAGTGTTGCCTTGCGTAGGAGCGGTGTCACACACCGCGACGGATTTAGCCGCGGCAAAGAATTGATAGTCTATTGACTTGGGTAAGCAACGCGCACCCCAACGATCGCGAAACCAAGATGTTGGGGTTCGGCTGCGCCTCACCCGCAACCTACGCGCTTGCGTAGGAGCGGTGTCACACACCGCAACTGGGGGAAGCCCTGATTTATTACCGTTCGCCCCCGGATCGAGTCCGGGGCAGGCTCTGAGCGTAGCGCAGCGAAGTCGAAGGGTCACTTCCAGGGCAGCGAGCGTGCTGAAGGTTCGTTCGCGCTTCGACCGGTCTATCCTGAGCCTGGTCGAAGGGTTCAGTGCGAACGGAATTGTCCAGGGCTACCTGTCGGCAAAAATCACTGGTTCCAGCAGACAGTGGAATTATCGGTGCCGCCGGAATTCAGGGCGGTCTTTTGGCCGGTGTTATTGATGCTGAAGCTGTTGCAATCGGTGTCTTTGATCTGATTGCCGATGGCGGTGACGGTGAGGGCGTAGGTGGTGGCCGCGACCGTAGTGGGTGGCCGGGTCAGGGTGTAATAGCGATATTGCGTGGAAGTGGCCAAGTTCGGGGTACAAGCCACGTTGTAAGAAAAGTTCTGGGTATAGCAGCGTTCCAGGATCTGGGCGTCGTTGGTGAGCAGGTTCTCGGCATCCGAGCGATGCGACTTGAGCACCGAGCGTTCGTAAGAAGGATAAGCGATGGCGGCAATCACGCCGATGATTGCCACCACGATCATCAGCTCGATGAGCGAAAAGCCACGCAGTTTTCGATGCTGGCTGTACATACCGTTCCTGCTGGCTTACGTGCCCGTCGGCAGCCAGGTAATCGCGGTGATTACCGGCGTCTGCGAGTCCGGCTGATCACCGGGCTGTGACGTAGCCGCACTGTCGAGGATGCACTGGACCGCCATGCCGACATGCAGCACCGAAAAGGCGGCGATGCCACTGAACTTCGCTTGCGGCGAAACCGCGTAAGTCTGGCCATTCACCGTGATCGCGTGGTGCAGGTAATCAATATCCTGCACGGTGCCGGTGACGAGTTGATCGGCTGTGTAACCACCCATGGCCAGGGCCGGCCGGGACATGGCCAGACCCAGAACCAAGGCCGTCACCAGACTCATGAATACTACTGTGCGTTTTCCTGACATGACATTCACCTCGTTACGTTGCGTTTGGTTTTATCCGAATAGGCTCACTGCACCTGCCACCAGGCACGCTGGCCCGGCTGGCCGCCGCGCTCGCCCACATTCATGATGGTGCCCGAGGACAGGGTGGTGAGTTTCATGACCTGGATGGCGCCCATGCTCGCCGACAGGATGGCTGGCGCCGAGGCAAACACATCGCCCAGGCCGATGCCGACCGGATTCAGGCCGCCCACTTGGTCGCTGCTGTTCAGCACGCCGTCGCCGTTGATATCCAGTTGCGGTTGCGGGAAGCTGCCACCGTTGGCGTAATTCACTGCCATCAGGAAGGCGGCGCCGCCGCCGACGCAGGAGTCACCCGGCGTGGGCACATAGGTTGTGAAGATCACTTCGCCTGAGTACAGGCGCGGATCAGTGATGACGCGCTCGCCCGCCAGCGGCAGATCCATGTACCAGCCGAACTGCGTGGCCCAGTTCACCGGGTTGTTGGTGATGGTGCGCACCGAGGTGGTGCCGATAGTGGTGGTGGTCAGCACCTGTTGCTGCAACTGGGCGCGGGTCTCGGTGCTGCCGGTATTGTTGTCCCACACTCCGTAGAACGATTGCGCTTGCACATTGCTGCGATCGCCCACGCTCAGGTACTGGCCGGTGCCGAAGTACACAATGGTGCCGGTCTGGCCGGGGAAGTTCGGTTGCAGCGACACTGCCGGCGTCACCGTGATGGGCTGGTAATTGGTGCCGGCGCAGACTCCGCCGCAGGCCGTGAACAATACCGTGACCACCCAGCTCGCCGGATTGGCGTTGGAAATATCCACGCGCCACAGATTGCCCTGCAGATCGCCCGCGTACACGCGGTCCACCGCTTGGCCGACCGCGCCGCCGCTGTTCGCCACGACCACGCTGGACAGACCGTTGGGTACCGTGGCGTTGCACGCGCCGGGTACGGCAGCGCACAGATTGATCTTGACCACCAGCTTGCCGGTTTCGGGATTGACGGCGTACAGATAATTGTTGCCGTCGGAATTGTTGTAACCCGAGCCGAAGAATTCCAGGAAGCCGTTGGGGTTGGTGTTCGGCGCGGGCGCACCGGTCACATTGGTCTTGGCGATCACCGGCCGGCTGTAGGTCAGTCCCAGGGTGGGATCGCTGAACTCCCACAGCACACTGTTGGCCGCCTGGGTTTCGGTGGTGATGGCCGACGGAGTGGTCACATCCAGCGCGTAGATGCTCTGGCCGCCGTCGTTCAAACCGCCCGTCAGCACCGTGTGCCAGGTGCCGCCGGCGAATTTCACGTCACCGGCCGAGGGTGAGCCGTCCACAAAGAATTGGTGGGCGGTGTCGTAGCCGGGGCTGGTGAGATTGACGAGATTGCCGAACACGCCGTTGGGGACGAAGGCGTATTGCTCATTGCCGGTGGCAGGCGCAATCGCATGCAGCATGCCGTCGTTGGCGCCCACGTACAGCATCTTGCGGTTGGCGGTGGTCGCCACGAAGGTCTGATAACTCGGGTCGGCCAAGTAGGGGCCGTTGGAGGCGCCGATATAGATCGGCGCGCTATCCACGATGTCGCCCAGGATGTGCGAACGGTTGCGGAAGTTGTCGGCGCCACCGTTGTGGATTTCCTCAGCGGTATCGCCGCGCAGGTAGTTGAGCCGGTCGGAGCCAAGTGCATCCGTTGGCTGCAGTTCCGTTTGTTGCGCGGCGCTGATGTCGGCCCAGCGGAACGGCACGCCTATATTCGTGGACGGGTTCCAGGTCGCGACCAGCCGGGCCGTGTTCCAGCCGGCGCCGGTGCCGGGGGTGCTGGGACAGGCGGCGCTGCCGGTGGCCAGCGCATCCAGTTGGCACTGCGCCGACCAGGCCGCGGTGGTGCTGACCACGCCGGTGCTGGCATTCACGCCGAACGCCTGCACATCGCCGGTCCAGTCGCGGAACTCGCCGTTGTAACCGCTGTACGACGCCTGATACACCGTAGTGCCGGTGTTGAGGCTGCTGGTGTTGGCCGCGGCGGATACCGACGACACATTGCTGACACTGATGATATTCAAGATCGCGTTCAGGTCCGCGACCACCTGGGCGGGGCTGGAGCCGGGGAAATAGCCTGGACCGCCGGGCGGCGGATTGAAGGCGTAGGTGCCTCCGGCAACCGACATGGCGGTGAGCGCCGCGGCAGCCTGCGGATTCAGCGCCGGATTCACACCCGGACCCATGCCCACCACAAAGGTCTTGATGCCGGCCGCATTCAACGCCGAGAGTTCGGTGATGGTATCGGTAAGCGCCTGATCATTGGTTGTGTTGAGCGAACCGTCTGCGTTGAAGCTGGCGGTGACGCCGTAGCCGACGGCGGCGGCACTGCCGAGCGGCGGCCAGTTTTTGCCGCTCATATCCAGGGTCGGCAGGCCGTCGGTCATGAGAATCACGTAGCGTGGCGGCGGGCAGGGGCCAACAGGCGCCGGGCCATAAGTCGCGAGCGCGGTGCTCAACATGCCGGCAATGGGTGACTGGCTGGCGGAGGCGAAGATGGCATTCTTGTAAGTGGGATAGGCAGTGGTATCGCTGGAAGGCACGTTATTTTCCGGCTCCAGATACGGCGTGAAATACGTGTTCACATAGGTTGTGATCTGCGCTGGTGTGGGATCCGCAGGCGCCGCCGTCACCGGCGTGATCGGATTGCCGGTAGTGGCACTCGCTGTGCCAGACCACAAATAGCCGCGCGCGCCGTACATCACCTGCGGCGTGTAGGCCACGTAACCGGCATTGGTAGGGTAGGTGTACATGGAATTGTTGTAACTTACCGAGGGCGCAGTGTTGCTGTAGGTCATCTGCACATTGCCGGCGTTGTAGTCGCCCAGTGTGCAACCCGTATAGGGCGAGTTGGTCGAGGGAAGGCTGCAAGGGGGGTTGCTGGTGGTGATGGCGCCGTCTTCCAGGAACGCCGGCTTGCTGGCGAAGCTGCTGCTGCTGCTCGACAGGAACACGTCATTGATGGACGGATCATCGCTGCGGTTGGCAACCAGCATGAATTTATGACTGGCGGCCTTCAACTGAGCGGCCGTCATGCCGGGATTGGCGGCCAACAATTCAGCTAGGATGTTCGAGGCATTGCAATCGGTGCTCACTGTGGAGGTCGCCAGATAGCACGGATTCATCACGTATTGGGTGCTGCCGGTGGGCGCTGAATAGGTGCTGCTGAAGGTAAAGCCGGCGGGCGGGCTCATGTAGTAGGCCCAAGTGTAGTAGCCGGTCTTGGTGGGCACAGAATAATCCATCAGGCCGAAATCAGTGGTGCCCGCATAGTTGGTGATTACCGCGCTGATGGAGGCCTTGGCGATGTTGAGACGGCTGGCCGAGTTGTCGCCGTAATAGGTATAGGTGTCGGTGTAGGGCGTGGTAGTGAGCGGCGTCCACTTGTATTCATGGCAATATTTTGTGGGTGGCGGCACGCAAGGAATGACGGGGGGACCCGAACCGGGGCCGCAGGCTGGTGGTGTCGGTGGAGCGCCGCCGGTGGAGCGTGGCTGGGCGCCGCCGCCACCGCCGCTACCTACCAGATAACTGACATTGTTCAGGCCCAGCAGCATGGCCGCCGGGCTCACGGCGGACAGACCGTAGGGGACGGCCGCGCGGCTCGCGAGGCGCTCCGCCGAGGGACGGTACAGCATGGTAATAGGTCCCGGATCGGTGGTCTCGGTGAAACCATTATTGCCGCCTACATCAATACCGTTGTAGTACCAAACCTGGGTTGGATCCCAGGTCAAAGTGCCCGGCCAAGCATCAATTGCCGTGTGTGGCGGGGTACCAGTAGGTGAGGGCAAGGCTGTATAGCCGCCCCCCAACGATGTCACCCTGGTAGTGGTATTGACGTAGCAGCTCCAGCTATTGCCGCTGCTTGTCGTTCCTGAAACGGAATAGGAGTCAACCTGTGCGGTATAGAGCTGCGAACTGGCGGCCGCACCACCGGTAATGGGCGGCGTGAAGCCCGTGGGCACGGTGTAATTCGTCGGCGAGGTGGAGTTTTCCAGCCCGACATAGGCAGCACCGTACAAGGAGGAGGGAAGATTGATATTGCCGGACCAGGTCATGATGGCGCTTTGCGGAGCATTGCTGGTGAGAAGATCGTTACCCTTGTCGGTGATATTGTCGCTTGAGTCCATGGAATTGGAATTGCCGACGGCGAACAGCACCTGCGGATGAGTCGGCACAATCACCGTCAACGGCGTAGTGGAAATGGCGATCATGGGCGGCGCGGCGCTCAGCGCGATGCTGGTCGTGCCCGCGAGCAACACGCAGGATAGGGCCGCCACGCCGGTGGTGGTTAGCCAAATGTGTTTAATGCGTTCGATACTCATAATGCTGTCCTCAAGTGCGATTTGTGCGCGTGGATTGTTGTGAATCAGGATCCGTAGATGCCTTGCAACATGATCGTGGCCGTGCTGTCACCACCGGTGCCAAGCACGGTGATGCGGTAAAGCTGAATGGTGGGCGAACCGCTGCCGAATTGCTGCTGGCCGATGTTGCCGCCGGGCACGGCGACCGGCGGCATTTGTTCGATGATGATTTCCGGTTGCGCCGACACGCCACTGAGAGTGGCGCCGGTCACGCCGTCATACGTGAAGTAGTTCGCGGCACTGTTCCAGAATCCGGCGGTCTCCCAAGGGTTGTTCGGCGCCGCCTGATTAAACTGGTAAGCACCCGCCGTGTCGGCGGCGAAATTTGTGCACAGCGCCAGTCCCGCGTTCAGGCAGCTTTCCGCGGCGCTCAGGCCGGCCTCAGCGGACTGGAAGGCTATATCCTGGTTGCGGGCGTTGCCGGCCATGCGTTCCTGCAGCGAGGTGCTTTGCGCCGCGGCCAGGCCGAGCAGCGTGAGTATCAGCAGCAGGATCAGCGCGACCACCAGCACGATGCCGCGCTGCGCGGCGGGTGGGGAAATGGCGGAGGGTGTGTACATGGAAATCTCCTCGGTTTACGGGTTGTTGCGCAGACTGATGGTGGTGAGGAAGGTTTGCCGCATGCGGGTGTCCAGCGGCGCGGTGATATTGCTGTTCAGCAATGTGTAGGGCACGGCGGCCGCAGGCAACGGCACGGCGGCGGTATTGCTGCGCGTGAGCAGCGCGATTTTGATGCTCACGACCTGGGGCCAGTTACCGGCGGCATCCACGGCTTCGGCATTCTCATATTGAGTGGGCACCTGGCTGCCGGTGAGGTCTACGCCGTACAGCACGCGCATGTTTTCCACGCCCGGGACCAGTTCCTGCGCGCTGAAACCGCCGGATGCTGTGGTGCTGGCCTGCATCAGCGACGGAGAACCGTCGGCGCCCTGGCCGATGTAGAACACCTGCGTGACGGGTGACACCACCATGGCGCCGATGAAGGATTGCGGCAATACATCACCGGCGGTATTGCCGGGTGAACCGCTGCCCGCATATTCCAGGGTGGTGCCCGTGGTGTTGGTGGTGGCTTGCATGACGATGGCGCTGAGGCAGTTGGTGGCCAGGAACAGATTTCCAGGCGCCAGATCGGGTTGACCCGGCGCGCCGCTGAGCGAGTTGACCGTGGCAACGATGGAGGTGGAGGTGGCGATGTTGGTGATGTACACCGGACTGCCCTGGGTGAAGCGCACCACCAGCACATCGGTGTTGGGCAGAACCAGGCCGGTCAGAGCGGCATCGAGATTGGGCGTCCAATCAGCGGCGCTGGGATCCAGAGCGGGATTTTCCGAGGCCGCCGGTACCGCACCGGTGAAGCTGAATCCATACACGGCTTGGCTGAAGTTGTACGGCAGGTCATCCGCGACCGGATTCAAATAGCTGACGGTGGTGGGGCTGGTGGCGCAGCCCATGTATCCGGCCTTGCGCGCCGAGGTGTTGAGGAAATACAGGGCGAAGCGGCCGTTCTCCTGGATCTGCGCGACGGCGCCGTTGACGCCGTAAGTCTTGCGGCTGGAGATGAAGATGGCCAGCACGCCAGCAATCAGGATCAGGCCGACCAGCATGGCAATCATCAACTCGATGAGTGACAGGCCGGTTTGGCGGGATCCGTGTGTCATGGGCACGAAGCGCATGGTGCGCATCCTATTGCAGCGCCGAGTTGACGGCCAGACTGAAAGTGGTGGCCGCCGGTGCGCCACCCAGCGCCTGATTGGCGCGGCTGTCGTTCCACAGCACCGTGACCGTGACCGTGGTGACGGCGGCCGGGTTGGCCGAGGTGGCGCTGTTGGCGGTGGTGATGGAACCGCGGCCCTGCGGTAGCCGGTTCGCCAGATCGAATTCCCATTGGTCCAGATCGTAGGTTGCCAGTTGCGCAGTGCTGCACGCGGAAGCGTCGCAAGTGGTGGGGTCGGTGCCGGTAGCGGCGGACGGCGGCATGGTGAGGTCATAACCGCCGCCAGTGACGGCCGGCAGGTTGGCGCGCATGCGGTCAACCATGTTGTAGGCCATGGCCGTGGCCTGGGTGCGCATGTAGGCGCTGCTGTTGGTCTTGAGCGTGGTGGTCATGAGGCCGACGATGCCCAGCAGGCCCACTGACAGGATCACCAGCCCGATCAGGACTTCCAGCAGGCTGAAGCCGGCGTTGAGCTGCCGCGGGTGGGCGGGTGTGTGGCGATAGATAGTGTTCATGCTTCCATTCCCATGTTTATAAGTGGCGCGGTGTTGCGCGTTCATGGGCTGAACTATAGGCGAGGATTTAGCTTATGTTAAGGAAAAACCGACCAACGCCATTTATTTTACGATAAATGGATATGAATATAAATATCTTTATTAAACAATGAGTTATAAATACGCTTATAAACGCAATAATCCAACCTGGAAGGGATTCAGGCCGCGTCAGGCGGATTATGAAAAGGGCTGGCTGGGCCGGATGGAACGCGGGCTGCACGGCCCGCGGCGGCTGGAATTACTGGTTCCAGCAGACGGTGGAATTGTCGGTATCGCCGGAATTCAGGGCGGTCTTCTTGCCGGTGTTATCAATGCTGAAACTGTGGCAATCGGTGTCGTTCAACTGATTACCAATCGCGGTGACGGTGAGGGCGTAGGTGGTGGCCGCGACCGTAGTGGGTGGCCGGGTCAGGGTGTAGTAGTGGTATTGCGTGGACGTGGCCAAGGTCGGGGTACAGGCTGCGCTGTAAGAGAAGTTCTGGGTATAGCAGCGTTCCAGGATCTGGGCGTCGTTGCTGAGCAGGTTCTCGGCATCCGAGCGGTGCGACTTGAGCACCGAGCGTTCGTAGGACGGATAGGCGATGGCGGCAATCACGCCGATGATCGCCAGCACGATCATCAGCTCGATGAGCGAGAAACCACGCAGTTTCCAATGCTGGTCGCACACGTCGCACCCGTTGCTGGTCTACACGCCGCCCGGCAGCCAGGTGATTTGCACGATTTCGAGTGGTGTATCGCTGCTGGTTTGCACGGGGACCGAGGGATCAGTGGCCGGTGTTTTCTCGGGTGCGTTGTCCAACGCAAAGCTGATCGGCATGCCGATGTGCAGCACCGAAAAAGCCGCGATGCCACTGAACTTCGCCTGCGGCGAAACCGCGTAGGTCTGGCCGTTCACGGTGATGGCATGGTGCAGGTAGTCAATGTTCTGGATAAGGCCGCGACCTATCTGCAATGGGGTGGAGCCGAGCATGGCCTGAGCGGGTTGCGCCAAAAACAACCCGAGCAGCAGAGGGGCTGCCAATCCCGGCAGCCGCAGTTTGGACAAAAGATGTTTGAACATGATGATTCTCCTTAATAACAAAAGCCGTAACTTCCCCTCACCCCAACCCTCTCCCACAAGGGGAGAGGGGGTCGGAGGGAAACCGTGAGGCAAGGGCATCCATTTTGTCAGATGCTCCAGTATATTTACTGTAGCTGCCACCAAGAAAGTCTGCGGTTGCCGGCACCGCCAGCTTCGCCGACGCTCTGGATGGTACCCGTGGACAGAGTGGTGAGTTTGACGGCATGGATAGCGCCCAAGTTGGCGGAGAGAATGGTTGGCGCCGAGGCAAACACGTTACCCAGGCCGATGCCCACCGGGTTCAATCCTCCGGCCAACTGGTCGCCGCTGTTCAGCAAACCATCGCCATTGATATCCAGTTGCGGCTGCGGGAAGCTGCCGCCGTTCGTGTAGTTGACCGCCATCAGGAACGAATTGCCGCCCACCGTGCAGGCGCCCGACGGCGTCGGCGCATAGGTGGCGAACACCACCTCGCCGTTGAAAAGCCGCGGATTGGTGATGTCGCGCTCGCCGGTGTCCGGCAAATCCATGAACCAACCGCGCTGAGTGGCCCAGTTCACGCTGTTGTTGGTGATGGACCGGGTCTCGACGCTGGTCGTACCACCAGCGGCGGTGGTAGTGCCGGAGACAACGTCGGTGATCACCTGTTGCTGCAACTGGGCGCGGGTCGCGGTGGGGGCCGCGGGTTTATCCCAGACCGCGTAGAAAGATTGGGTGTTGGTATTGGTGATATCCGGCGGTCCCAGATATTGACCGGTGCCGAAGTACACAATGGTCCCGCCATCCGCCGGATCCGGGTGTAACGATACCACCGGTGTCACGGTGATGGGCTGCGGATTGCCGAGGCTGTCTTGTGCTTGGAACAGCAGCGACACCACCCAGCCCGCCGGGCTGGCGTTGGAGATATTCACCTTCCACATATTGCCCTGCAAGTCGCCCGCATACAGGGTATCCACCGGGCTGCCGAGGTTGCCGGCGCTGTTCACCACCACCGGACTGGAAAGCCCGTTTGGCAGCGCGGCGTTGCAGGTGCCCACGACCGCGGCGCACAGATTGATCTTGGCCACCAGCTTGCCGGTTTCAGGATTCACGGCGTACAGGTAATCATTGCCGTCGTTGTTGTTGTAGCCCGAACCGAAGAACTCCAGGAAACCGTTGGGGCTGGCATTGACACTGGCGGTGTCGGCCGTCAGACCAATCACAGGCTGGCTGTAGGTCAGGCCCAGATTGCCGGTGGGATCGCTGTATTCCCAGAGCACAGTGGACGCCAGTCCTGCTTCCGTAGTGATGGCGGATGGGTTGGTGATATCCAGGGCATAAATGCTCTGGCCGCCGTCATTCAGGCCACCGGTGAGCACTGTGTGCCATTTGCCGTCGCTGGCGAATTTCACATCGCCCGCCGAAGGTGAACCGTCCACATAGAACAGGTGCGCGTTGTTGTAGGTGGTCTGCGTGAGGTTGATGAGGTTCGGAAACACGCCATTGGGAATGAAGGCGAATTTCTCATTGCCGGTGGCGGCATCGAAGGCGTGCAGCATGCCGTCATTGGCGCCCACATAGATCATCGTTTCGCGACTGGCGGTAGTCGTCATGAACGCCTGGTATCCCGCCATGCCAGTGTATGGTCCGTTGGCGGCGCCGATATACAAGGTGCCGCTGTCCACGATGTCGCCGAGTTTGTGCGAGCGGTCGCGGAACGGGCCGGCGTTGTGCACTTCGTTTGAACTGTCGCCGCGCAGGTAATTGAGCCGGATGGAACCGAGCGCATCCGACGGTTGAAGTTCTGTCTGTTGCACCGCGCTGATGTTGGCCCAGCGGAACTGCACGCCGGTATTCGTGGACGGATTCCAGGTGGCAATGAGCCGGCCGGTATCCCAGCCGGTGCCCAGGGTTTGCGCATCCAGTTGCGCCTTGGCCGACCAGGTGGCGACGGTGCTCACTACACCCGTCGCCGCGTTCACCGGGAAGGCCTGCACGTCGCCGGTCCAGTCAAAATAGGGCGTGTCGTAACCGGTGTAGGAAGCCTGGTAAATCACCGTGCCGGCGTTGAGTCCGGTGGTATTCACCGCGCCCGACACCGAGGACACGTTGAGCTTGGTGATGAGGTTGAGGATCGAATTCAGGTCCGTCACCACGGCGCTGGCGCTGGTGGCGGCGAAATAATTGCCGGTGCCGCCGGCGACCGCCATGGCGGTGAGCGCTTGGGCAGCCGCCGGATTGAGGCTTGGGTCCACACCCGGTCCCATGCCCACCACGAAAGTTTTCACGCCAGCAGTTTGCAGCGACGTCAACTGGCTGATCGCATCCTGCAGCGCCTGGTTGTTGGTGGTGTTGAGCGAACCGTCCGGATTGAACGAGGCGGTGATGCTGTAGCCCGCGGCCGAGGCACTGCCCAGCGGTGGCCAGGAATTTCCGGCCAGGTCCATGGTGGGTAAACCGTCGGTCACCAGGATCACATATTTCTGCGGCGGGCACGGGGCGGCGCTCACAGGAAAGCTGGCGGCGGCGGTTTGCAGCATGCCGGCGATGGGCGACTGGCCGGCAGCAGCGAACATGGCATTATTATAGATTGGGTAGTTGACCACGTCGGCGGCCGGCACATTGTTTTCCGGTTCCAGATACGGTGTGAAGGTGGCCACATAAGTGGCAATCTGGGCCGGCGTCGGATTGACGCCCGCGGTACTCACCGGTACCCGCACGTTTCCGGAACTGGCGCTGACATTGCCAGCCCACAGCACGCCGCGTTGGGCGTATATCACCTGGGGGGTATAGGCCACATAGCCGGCATTGGTAGGGCTGGTTTGCACTTGTCCGGTGGCACCAATCTGGGGCCAGGAATTGTTGTATGTGAGCTGCACGCCGCCAGCGTTGTATTGCGCCACGGTGAAGTTGGCAGGAAACGGTGTCGGTGGCGTGATGCTGCCGCCGGCCATGAACACCGGTGCGCCGTTGAAGTAGCCGTTGTTGACTAGCAGCACGTCATTGATGGATGGGTCGTCACTGCGGGCAGCCACCACCATGTATTTGTAGCTTCTCAACTGGGCAAGGGTCAAAGGCAGCGGTCCGCCCCCGGAACTGCTCAGCGCATGGCAGTCTGTGTTGACGGCGAATGTGGCGTTATAGCAAGGATTGATGACGTACTGCTGACCAGCGCTGGGCGCTGCATAGACGTTGCTGAAGGTGAAGCCGCCCGGCTGGCTCATGTAATAGGCCCAGGTGTAATAGCCGGCTCTTGCCGATACCTGATAGGACATGAGGCCGAAGTCGGTTTCTCCGCCGAATGTATTTAACACCTGGCCGATGGCTTCCTTGGCGATGTTGAGCCGGCTCGGCGCGTTGTCGCCGTAGTCCGTATAAGGGGTGACGGTAGTGCCTGGCGGAATCCATTGCCACTCATGGCAATAGGTGGGAGGCGGTGGCCCGGGGCAATGACTGGTGCAAGGCGGCGGAGGCGGCGTGCCGCCGACGGCGCGAGGACTGGCGCCGCCCCCACTGCCGCTACCTACCAGGTAACTCATGTTGCTCAGACCCAGGAGCATGGCCGCGGGACTCAGTGCGGAAATTCCCGCGACCTGCAGCTTTGAACGGGACGCCAGACGCTCGCCGTTGTCATTCCAGCGCAGGGTGACTGGACCCGGATTAATGCTGTAGTAACCATTGTTGCCGCCCACGTTGACGCCGTTGTAATACCAAGTCGCGGTCAGAGCAGTGCTCCAGAGGCCGAGAACTGGGGTTGGCCAGCCAGTTGGCGGGTTGCCGGGGTAAGGCAGCGTCTGAATGGGTCCGAGTGATGTTATAGGGACGAGTGTACTGTGGATGCAAACCCAACCATTTCCGGTCGGAGAAGTGACCGAATAATTGGCGATGAGGTTGTTGTAAGGCGCTTGGCCGGCGGGCGCAGCACCCGTGCCGAGGGGTGGCGTAAAGCCGGCGGGAATCACGTAATTTACCGGCGAGGTGGCATCCTGCAGCGAGGGATTGCTGGTTTGGGGATTGCCGGACCAGGTCATGATGGCGCTTTGCGCTGCGTTGCTGGTGAGCAGCACATTGCCGTCGTCGGTGATGTTGTCGCTGCTGTCCATGGAATTGGAGTTGCCCACCGCAATGATGACTTGCGGATGGGTCGGCGTCACCACCGTGAGCGGAACGGTGGCGATGGCGACCATGGGCGGCGCGGCGGCCAGCGCCAGACTGGTGAGACCCGCCAGCAAGCCGCCCGCAGTGGCCGCGACCAAGCCAATTAGCAAACCGGATTTCAAAATGTTTTGGGTACGCATGGAAATGTCCTTAAAACTTCTCGTTTGTGCCGCGATGGATCCGATCAAGGACCCCACATGCTTTGCAGCATGACCTGTGAATTGCTGTCGCCGCCGGTGCCTAGGGCCGTGACACGGAAAAGCTGGATGGTGGGCGCGCCGCCGCCGTATTGCTGCTGAGCGATGTTGCCGCCGGGCGCCGCCATCGGCGGCATTTGTTCAATGATGATTTCCGGTTGCGCGGCCACCGCTGGCACGCTGGTGGCCGTCGCCGCCGCGTACGTCATGACATTGGCAGGGGTAGTCCAGAATCCCGCCTGATTCCATAGCGGCACCGCCGGTATGGAGCTGGCATTGAATGCATAAGTGCCGCCAGTGTTGGCGGTGAAATTAGTGCATGCGGCGGCCGCCAGGCAACCTTCGCCAGCGCGCAAGCCGGCTTCCGCCGCCTGAAAGGCCAAGTTCTGATTGCGCGCGTTGCCGGCCATTCGTTCCTGCAGCGACGTGCTTTGCGCCGCCGCCAGTCCTAGCAGGGTGAGCACCAGCAGCAGCACCAAGGCAACGATCAGCACAAATCCGTGTTGCCGGCGGCGAGGAATGAATGTTGATAACGGCGATGAGTTCATGGGAATGTCCTCGTTCATGGCAGGCTGTTGCGCAGACCGATGGTGGTGACAAACACCTGCCGCAGGCGGGTATCCAGCGGTGCAGTGATGGTGGTGCCCAGCAGGTTAGAAGTCGTGGCCGCTGCCGGCAGGGTCACCGCGCCCGTGTCGCTGCGCAGCAGCAAGGCAATACGTACGCTCACCACGTTGGGCCATGTACCGGCGGCCGTCACTACGCCCGCGGTGTCATATTCGCTGGGCGTCTGGCTGAGAGTGGTATCCACGCCGTACAGTATCTGCATGTTCTCCACACCGGACACCAGTTCAGTGGAGGTAAAACCGCTGGCGGTAGCGGTGCTGGTCAGTGCCCGGAACAAAGCCGGGGAACCGTCGGCTCCCAAGCCCACATAAAATACCGCGGTGGTGGGTATCGAGATCTGACTGTTAAGCTGAAACCCGTTGGGAGGATTTGCAACGGCATTGCCGGGATTAACTGCAGCGAGACCGTGCGAGATAACATCACCCGCGACCGGGGCATCTATCTGAAAAATGGAAGCACTCGTGCAATCGCTGATGATCACGAGATCCCTGGCCGCTAAACCGGTCGTGTTGCTGACATTGAAAGTCGCAACAGGTGGCGCGGGAGCGGTGGTAACGTAACTCGGGTTTGTGCCACTTTCGGTGTAACGCACCACCAGCACGTCGGTGCCGGGAATCACAGAACCAGCCACCGCACCGTCCAGAGCGGGTGTCCAGTTCCCGGCGGATGCCGCAGGCGCCGGACTGGGATTTTCCGCTGCAATGGTATAAGTGAAAGTTGGCGCTGTGCCGTTGTATTCATAGCCCTGGATCGCAGTGCCGAAGCTGTAGGCGAGATTGGTCCCGGTCGGGTTGGGGTTGAGATAGCTCGTGGTGGTGGCGCTGGTGGCGCAGCCCATGAAGCCCGCCAGGCGTGTGTCATGCTGGATGAAATTCAATGCAAAGCGGCCATTATCCTGCAGCCGGGCCACCGCGCTGTTTATGCCGTAACTCTTGCGGCTGGAAATAAAGATGGACAGCACGCCGGCGATCAGCACCACTCCCACCAGTACAGCGATCATCAGTTCTATCAGCGACAGGCCGGTTTGAACGTTGCGAAAAGCGCGATGTTGCAATTGCATGACAGTGGCCTAAAGCGATGAACTCACTGCCAGGGTAAAAGTACCGGCTGCCGGTGCACCGCTGTTCAAGCCGGTTTGTGCGCGGCTGTCATTCCATTGCACGGTAATGGTGACCAGAGTGAATCCGTTCACGGTGGTGGTGGTGATTGAACCCATGCCGTTGGGCAGGCGCTTGGCCAAGTCATATTCCCATTGGCCTACGTCATAGGCTGCAAGCATGCCCCCACTGCATCCGGCACCGAGACCGGTGCAGGTGGTGGGATCGCTGGTGGCGGCGGTGGCGGGCATGGCCACGTCATAGGAGCTGGCGCCGCCCGTGGCCGTGAACCGATTGGCGTGCATGCGGTCAATCATGCTGTAGGCCAGCACCGTGGCCTGGGTGCGCATGTAGGCGCTGTCGTTGCTCTTGACCGTGGTGCCCATCAGCGCGGCAATGCCCAGCAGGCCGACCGACAGGATCACAAGTCCGATCAGGACTTCAAGCAGGCTGAAGCCCGCGCTTGATGCGCGCCGGCGGGAACCGCTGATGTTTCGATTATTGTTCATGCCCCACTCCTTAAAACTAACTTGATTCCTCTAACTAACTAACCCCTCGTGCTGAATTATTACGGACAATCACCGGCGGCCATCGGCGTACCATTAATCCAATAACCAGGCTGACTGGAGGCGTCAGCCCGGCCAGTGACGTTCAAGTCAATGGATCGGGCGTATTTGAAGCCGCGCGTATCACAGAGCTTGAATGTAGTAGCCGCGTTGGCCAGGCCGCCGGAACTGAAAGTGAAACTGGTGGTGCCGGCGGGTGCGGTTGTCAGGGTATTGCCGCCAGCCAGTGCCGGAAAACTGCGGATCAACGTATGAGCGTTCGGGGGTGGTGTGACGTAAAGTACCATCCAGCCGGCTGCCCACGAGCCAGTACAGTTGATGTCATCCGATGTGGCACAAATTTTCACGTTGGTGGCGCTTTTGACGGCTTCGCTACGGGCCAGATCCAGAGACGAAAGCAGGGTGTTGATTTGCGAAATGTCCCGGTCGCCCTTGATGGTGGCGCTGAAATTGGGTATGGCAATACTGGCGAGAATAGCGATGACCGCCACCAATACCAGTAGCTCAATTAGAGTGAACCCCCTGCAGCCCCTCAGGTTTTTCATGCACTAAACTATAGGCACAGTTTCCATTTATGTTAATGCTTAACCGACCAGCGCCCAGGAATCGGCGACGAGCGGTAAAGATGAAAAATAAATTGTTAAATCAATGGCTTAGGAAAGCATGAACGAATATCAGGAATTCTTCCAGGATGCCCCCATTCTGGGCAATCAATACCAGGATGACCGGGTTTTGCAGACCTGGCTCAAGGCACGGCTGCCGCCCGAGATGCTCCGGGAAATCGCGCCCGGCCTGGAACGGCTGGGAGGCCGTGCCGCCGGCGACATGCTGGCCATGGCTGCCGATGCCGAGGCTCACCCCCCGCGCCATGTACCTTACGATCCCTGGGGCCGGCGCGTGGACCGCATCGAAACCACCGGCGGCTGGCAGGCCCTGCATCGGGTGGCGGCGGAAGAGGGCATCGTGGCCACCGCCTACGAGCGTCGCCAGGGTGCCTGGTCCAGGCTGCATCAATTTATCCGGCTATACCTATATAACCCCTCGTCCGCGATCGCGTCCTGCCCCCTGGCCATGACCGACGGTGCCGCCCGCATCCTGGAACTGCATGGCGACGCGGAGCTGAAGCAGCGTTTTCTGCCGCATCTTTTGAGCCGCGATCCTCTACAGTTCTGGACCTCCGGCCAATGGATGACCGAGCGCACCGGCGGTTCCGACGTGAGCGGCACGTCCACCCTGGCGCTGCTGGAGAACGGCAGCTACCGGCTGCACGGCACCAAGTGGTTCACTTCCGCCACCGATTCCCAGCTCGCGATCACCCTCGCGCGCGATGAAGCGCTGGATGCGGAGGGCAAGTTGAGCCTGTTTCTGCTGGAGCTGCGCGACGCCCACGGCCATCTAAACAACATCTTTGTGCATCGCCTCAAGGACAAACTGGGAACCCGGGCGCTGCCCACCGCTGAGCTGACACTCAAGGGCACACCCGCCGTGCGCATCGGCTCTGCGGGGCATGGCGTCAGGACCATCAGCACGGTGCTCAATATCACGCGGCTCTACAATGCGGTCTGCGCCGTGAGCTACATGCGCCGCGGTCTGGCGCTGGCGGAAGACTACGCACGCAAGCGCCGCGCATTCGGCAAATTCCTGATGGAGCATCCGCTGCACCGCGAGACGCTCGCCGATCTCAATGCGGAATTCACCGGTGCCTTTTATCTGGTGTTTCATCTGGGCGTGTTGTTGGGGCGCGAGGAAACCGGCGCCGCGAGTGAAACCGAAAAGACCCTGTTGCGCTTGCTCACGCCGGTGGCGAAACTTTATACCGCGAAACAGGCCATCGCTTCGGCGAGTGAAGTGCTGGAGTGTTTCGGCGGCCAGGGTTACATCGAGGACACCGGCCTGCCGTTTCTGTTGCGCGATTGCCAGGTGCTGTCCATCTGGGAAGGCACCACCAATATATTGAGTCTGGACGTATTGCGCGTGCTGGAACATGCTGAAGCGCTGGAAGTGTTCGGCAGCGATATTGCGCGCCATCTCGAGAACCTGCAGCGTCCCGAACTCGCGGTGCTGCGCGTAACCATACAGCGCGCCATGAAAGACATCCTGGCCTGGCCGCAAGCCGCCGGCAAGTCTGGCGCCGCAACGCTGGAAGCGGGCGCGCGGCGTTTCGCCTTCAGTCTGGCGCGCACGTACACGGCTGCCTTGCTGGCGGAAGCTGCGCAAGTCGGCTACGTCAGCAGCGACGTCTTGCAACGCTGGTGCCGGGCGCCGTTGACGCTGATTTGATGTGTTGGATTGTAAGCGCGGCGACACTCGCTGCGATTTTTGTAGGAGCGGCGTCACACGCCGCGACCATTAAAACCGTCGCGCTGTATGACAGCGCTCCTACCCAAGACCAGCCTGATTAATATTTCGTAGGAGCGGCGACATTCGCCGCGACTTCTTATATTCTTTGTCGCACAAGTAATCCTGCTTCCTGACCAATAGCCAAGGATTTCTTCATTAACATTTCGCCCCAGCCAGCTGCGCCCCGCAACAGTCTCCCCGAAAACATCCGTCCAACGTATTCATTACGCCGGGATTATTTCCTGTGGGTGCTGGTAGCGGCGCTGATTGTGTTGAGCGCAGTGGCGCCACAGGGAATTCCCTCATATATAAATCTGGTGAACTGGCCCACCATCGGCACGCTGCTGGGTCTCATGATGCTCACCAAAGGCGTGGAGTTGAGCGGATGGTTGCACCGCATAGGCGCGCAAATCATTGCGCACATCGCCGACGAGCGACGGCTGGCGTTGTTCCTGGTATGCGGTTCCGGTTTGCTGGCCATGCTGCTCACCAACGACATTGCACTGTTTGTGGTCGTGCCTTTGACGCTCGGCCTCGGCGAGCTGGCGCGCTTGCCATTGCGGCGGCTGGTGATTTTTGAGGCACTGGCGGTGAATGCCGGCTCCATGCTCACGCCCATCGGCAACCCGCAGAACATTTTTCTGTGGCAGTTGTCGCGCGTGGATTTTGGCGTGTTTGTGCTGCACATGCTGCCGCCGTTCATTATCGCGAGCCTGTGCCTGCTGTTGCTGACGCTGCTGGCATTCCCCGGCCGGGGCGTGCAGGCGGGCGGGAATCCGCCGGCGCCCGCCGTTCGCCGGCCCCTGCTGCTGGCATCGGCACTCCTATATATACCGTTTCTGGTGCTGGCGGACCTGCACTTTGTCTGGGTCGGCCTGATCATGGTGGCGACGGTGTTTCTCATCGGCTTTCCGCGCCTGTTGCGGCAGATTGATTGGCCGCTGCTGCTGGTGTTCGTGCTCATGTTCATTGATCTCGGACGCCTCGCCCAGTATCCGGTACTGGCGTATGTGAACCTGGCGCATTCCGGCGCGCTGTACATCACCGGCGCCGTCAGTTCGCAGATCATCAGCAATGTGCCGGCCGCGATCCTGCTCTCCAGGTATTCCGATGACTGGAGCACTATCGCCTGGGCGGTGGATATAGGCGGTTTCGGTTTAATCATCGCTTCACTCGCCAACCTGATTGCGTTGCGCATCGGCCGGCAGCGCGGCAGCCTGTTGGCGTTTCATGCATGGTCGCTGCCGTTCTGCATGGTGGTGGGCGCGCTCACCTGGGCATGGCTTGTGCTGAGATGACGCTGCCTCACGCATCAGGCAGAATATCCACCCATGAAACCCAGGCTTGCTGTTCATAGTGACGATGCCGCGCCAATCGCGGCGCCCGCGCGGCGGGTGCTGACGCTGCCGGCGCCGTTTGCTATGCGCCTGGGCGGTGAGCTTCCAGAAGTGCAGATCGCTTATGAAACCTGGGGCAAACTGGCGCCCGCCAAAGACAATGTGTTGCTGTTGTTCACCGGACTGTCGCCCTCGGCACATGCTGCGTCCTCGCCGGCCGATCCCGCACCCGGCTGGTGGGAAGAGATGGTGGGACCGGGCAAGCCGGTGGACACGCATCGTTTCCACGTGGTGTGCATCAACTCGCTCGGCAGTTGCTTCGGTTCCACCGGCCCGGCGTTCGTGAATCCCGCCACCGGCAAACCCTATGCGCTGACGTTCCCCACGCTTACGGTTGAGGACATTGCGGCTGCGGCCCACGCGCTGCTGGTAG
Source organism: Gammaproteobacteria bacterium (assembly GCA_049698775.1). Taxonomy (GTDB): domain Bacteria; phylum Pseudomonadota; class Gammaproteobacteria; order Natronospirales; family REEB76; genus REEB76. Next base: position 62,610 of record JBAVYM010000049.1, on the reverse strand, counting down.
CGTTGGGCATTGGGCGCGTGCGGGTGGTGATGGGACCGTCGCTTGGCGGTATGAGCGCGCTCGCCTATGCGCTGCTTTATCCCGAGTCGGCGGAGGTGCTGGTGAGTCTGTCTTCTGCCACACATTCAGAACCTTTCGCCATCGCCGTGCGTTCGCTGCAGCGCGAGCTGATCCGCAATGACAGTGGCTGGCAGGGCGGCAATTATCCGCCCGGCGATGGGCCGCGCGAGGGCATGCGTCTCGCGCGCAAGCTCGGCATGATGTCGTATCGCTCGGCGCGCGAATGGACCGAACGTTTCGGCCGTGAGCGCGCCGATCGTGCCGGTCAGGAACCGTTTGGCATCGAGTTCGAAGTCGAGTCCTATCTGGAATCCCGTGCGCGCGCCTTCGTGGGCGGCTTCGACGCCAATTCCTATTTATACCTGTCGCGTGCCATGGACTTGTTCGACGTGGCCGAACACGGCGGCACGGTAGCGAAAGCCTTCAAACACCTGCGCTTGAAAAATGCCCTGGTCATTGGCGTGGAGACGGACATCCTGTTTCCGCTGCATCAACAGCAGGAGCTGGCGGAGGCTTTGCGGCAGGCTGGCGTCGAGACTCAATATGTGCCGCTGCCTTCCAAGCAGGGGCATGATTCATTTCTGGTGGACATGGACCGCTTCCGCCCCGTGGTCGGCGATTTTCTCGCGGGTATATAGCCCACAACAAAATCAGGTTTAATTTTGTGTAGGAGTGGCGTTATACACCGCGACTATTAAAACATGTTGCGCTGTATGACACCCTACTTGGAAGAAGGAATCGCGCTCGCTGGAATGAATGCGTGTGGGTCTACCGGCGTGCCGTTCAGGCTCACGGTCCAGTGCAGGTTGGGTCCGGTGGTGCGGCCGGTTGCGCCGATGGTGCCTACCAGTTCGCCGGGTTTCACTGCTTGTCCGCGTTTCACTGCAATTTTGTCCATGTGGCAATACACGCTGTACAGGCCCTGGCCCAGATCAATGGTCAGCGTGTGTCCGCAGAAATAGTAATGGCCCGCGTCCGCCACCACGCCGGTGGCCGGCGCCAATACCGGCGAACCCGCCGGCGCGCCGATGTCTATGCCGCTGTGTGGGCTGCGCTCTTCACCGTTGTAAAATCGCCGCAGACCGAAGCCGCTGGTTTCGGGACCTTTTGCCGGCCAGATGAAGCTGAGATCGGGTGTGCGGTCCGGAACCCAGGTATTGAGCACGTGGTAAAGATGCGCCTGTTCCCGCTCAATGCGATCCAGTTCCTTGGCCGACGGATTCACCAGTTTCGGATTCTTGATGACGAGCCGCTGTTCAGGATATGCCTTGGGAACAATGCTGAATTTGAGTTGCAGCGGTGGCTGATGGGCGATGCGTACCGCCAGCATTTTATCGCCGGGTGAAGTGGAGAGCGGGATGCCGGTCACCGCGTACCAGCGGTGGTCATGGTTTACCACCATGATGCGGTGCCCGTCGAAATGTACCACCGGCGCTGTAGCCGAAGCGGGCAGCGCGATGATCACCACACCGCCCGGAACCGGTTCGTTGTTTGGCAGCGCGGCCGCGAATGCAGCGATTGGAAACAAACCTGCAATGAGAATTAAAAATGGACTTTTCATTTCCTCATTCCTTTCGTGACGCTGTCAACGTGTGCCGAAAGCTGTCCGTCCGCGAGGCGCGCCTGGATTGTTTGGCCGCTGCGTGCGGATTGTACCGAGGCGATTACCCGGCCGCTCACGGCATCCGTGACGATGGCATAACCGCGACCGAGTGTCGCGAGTGGGCTTACGGTTTGCAGGGCGCGCGTGGCGAGATCGAGACGGTTGTGCAATCCCTTTAGATAGTGGCGCGCGGCGAAGTTCAGCCGTTGTGCTGAAGTCTGGCAGCGGGTGCGCAGCAGTACGAGGGCTTGGGTGGGACTGTGCCGGTGCAGCCGCGCACGCAATCTGTCAAGCCGCGCGGTGCACATCTGCAGATTTGTTTGCAGGGTATGCCGCAGACGCAACTCCAGTTCATCCACCCGCTGGGCACGCTCGCGCAACAGACGCGCGGGGTGTAGTTGTTCCAGTCGTTCGCCGCACCAGGCGAGCCGCTCGCGCAGGTCGGCAACGCTGTCCAGAAGGGAGCGTGTCAGACGCCGGCGAGTGTCCGCCAACTGGCGTTGCCATTCGGCGCCGTCGGGGGTGACGAGTTCAGCGGCGCCAGTGGGCGTGGGCGCACGCATGTCGGCGACAAAGTCCGCAATGGTGAAATCAATTTCATGGCCCACGCCGCTGACAATGGGGATTCCACAGTCGTAGATGGCGCGCGCCACTACCTCCTCGTTGAAGGCCCATAAATCCTCGAGCGAGCCGCCGCCGCGTGACACGATCAGCACGTCGCATTCGGCGCGCGCTGACACGGTGCGGATCATGGCGGCAATTTTCTGTGCCGCGCCTTCGCCCTGCACCGGCGCCGGATACACGATGACCCTGGCGAGCGCGTAACGGCGGCGGATGACGCTCAATATGTCGCGCAGTGCCGCGCCGGAGGGCGAAGTCACGACGCCGATACAGCGCGGCAGTTCCGGCAATGGCTGTTTGTGTTCTGCGGCGAACAGGCCGGCTTTGGCGAGTTTCTGTTTGAGTTCCTCGAAGGCGCGTTGCAGAGCGCCATGCCCGGCTTCCTCCATGTGCTCGACGATGAGCTGGAAGTCGCCGCGGGCTTCATACAGGCTGACGCGCGCGCGCGCCAGCACGTGCAGGCCATCGGCGGGTTTGAAGCGCAGCAGGTTCGCGCGGTTGCGGAATAGCGCGCAGCGCACCTGCGCGGCCGAATCCTTGAGCGAGAAATACAGGTGGCCGGAAGCTGGGCGCGACAGGTTGGAGAGTTCGCCTTCCACCCAGAGCAGCGGGAATCCGCTTTCCAAAAGCGTGCGCGCTTCGCGATTGAGCTGTGAAACCGAGAGAATCCGCCGCTCCCCCGGTTCAAGGGTAAGACTGTCCTGCATTGAACTCATGCGCCATGATAGCGGCGACGCACGGGCGGCGAAAGCCGCGACGGCGCGATCCGTACCGATTGAGGGTTACCAAGCCGGTTGCAAAAGTCTATAATCGCGCGCTTTATACCTGCCTGGGAGCCATGATGCGCATTGTCCAGGAAGCTCTCACGTTTGACGACGTTCTGCTGGTGCCTGCCTACTCGGAGGTGCTGCCGCGGGACGTGGACCTGAAGACCCAGCTTACCCGCCACATCAGCCTCAATATCCCATTGATTTCCGCCGCCATGGATACCGTCACCGAGGCGCGGCTCGCCATCGCCATGGCCCAAGAAGGCGGTATTGGCTTCATCCACAAGAACATGACGCCAGAGGAGCAGGCGCGCCAGGTGCGTGCGGTGAAGAAATTCGAAAGCGGCGTGATCAAGGATCCCATAACGGTCACGCCCGATATGACGGTCGGCGACGTGCTCAAACTGACCCATGCCCACAACATCTCCGGCGTGCCGGTGGTCGAGGGCGAACGACTGGTCGGCATAGTGACCAGCCGCGACTTGCGTTTTGAAACGCGCTACAACGAAGTCATCGCCAGGATCATGACCGGCAAGGAGCGGCTGGTGACGGTGAAAGAAGGCGCTGATAAGGAGGAGATTCTAGCCAAGCTGCACCAGAACCGAATCGAGAAGGTGCTGGTGGTGAATGACAAATACCAGTTGCGCGGCATGATTACCGTGAAAGATATTCAGAAGGCCAAGGATTATCCCATTGCCTGCAAGGACGAACACGGGCGCTTGCGGGTAGGCGCGGCGGTCGGCACCGGCGGCGACACCGACGAGCGCATCGCGGCATTGGTGGACGCGGGCGTGGATGTGGTGGTGGTGGACACCTCACATGGCCACAGCGAAGGCGTACTCAAGCGCGTCCGCCAGATCCGGAAACACCACAAGGATCTGGCCGTCATCGGCGGCAATATCGTCACCGCCGATGCGGCGAAGGCGCTGGTGGAGGCTGGCGCCGATGGCGTGAAAGTCGGTATCGGCCCGGGTTCCATCTGCACCACGCGTATCGTTGCAGGCGTGGGCGTGCCGCAAATCACCGCGGTCGCGAACGTTGCGGAAGCGCTCGCGAAATCCGGCGTGCCCTTGATTGCGGATGGCGGTATCCGTTATTCCGGCGATGTGGCCAAGGCGCTCGCGGCCGGTGCGTATGCGGTGATGCTGGGCGGACTGTTCGCCGGTACCGAGGAAGCACCCGGCGAAGTGGAGTTGTATCAAGGCCGTTCCTACAAATCCTACCGCGGCATGGGTTCACTCGGCGCCATGGCGCAGAAACAGGGTTCCGCCGACCGCTATTTTCAGGATCCCACCGAAGAAATCGAGAAGCTGGTGCCGGAAGGTATCGAGGGCCGCGTACCCTACAAAGGTTCGCTGGTGGCGATAGTCCATCAACTCATGGGTGGCGTGCGTTCCAGCATGGGTTATACGGGCTGCCACAACATGGCCGAGATGCGCAGCAAACCGCAGTTCGTGCGCATCACCGGTGCCGGCATGCGCGAAAGTCACGTGCACGATGTGAATATCACCAAGGAAGCGCCGAACTATCGGATGGAATAAGAGGTGCTGAGTACTGCGTGCTGCGTGAAAATCTGAACGACACTTTCTTGTGCAGCACGCACAACGTCCCTGGCGGAAATATTCATGCCAAGCTCTGATATCCACTCCGATTGCATCCTGATCCTAGATTTCGGTTCACAGTGGACTCAACTCATCGCGCGCCGGGTGCGCGAGAGTGGCGTATTCTGCGCGGTCCATTCGCCGGATATGGATGATGCAGCGATTCGTGAGATCGCACCCCGCGGCGTGATTCTTTCCGGCGGGCCGGAATCCGTGGTGGGCGACGCGACGCCAAAAACACCGCACGCGGTATTCGAGCTGGGCGTGCCGGTGTTCGGCATTTGCTACGGCATGCAGGACATGGCCGTGCAACTCGGCGGCAAGGTGGAGTCTGAGGCACACCGCGAATTCGGCGTGGAATACCTGACCATCACCGCACCATCCCAGCTGCTGGACGGCATCGAGGATCAGAAGAGCGAACAGGGAAAGATGATGCTCGAAGTCATGATGAATCACGGTGATTCGGTTACGCAGTTGCCGCCGGGATTCACATGTACCGGCATATCGCATGATGCGGCCTGTGCAGCCATGTCCGACGATGTGCGCCGATTCTACGGTGTGCAGTTCCACCCGGAAGTGACCCAGACTCGCCAGGGCGGAAAGATACTGGCACGCTTCGTGCTGGATTTGTGCGGCTGCAAACCGCTGTGGAATACAGCGAGCATTATTGAAGATGCCATTCAGAGCGTGCGCGGAAAAGTCGGAGCGGACAAGGTGCTGCTGGGCCTATCCGGCGGCGTGGATTCCTCCGTCGCCGCCGCGTTACTGCATCGTGCCATCGGCGGTCAGCTTACCTGTGTGTTCGTGGATACCGGCCTGTTGCGTCTGCACGAAGGCGATCAGGTCATGGACACGTTCGCGCGCCACATGGGTGCGCGCGTGATTCGCGTGGACGCGGAAGCGCGCTTTCTTGCCGTGCTCAAGGACATCACGGATCCGGAGCAGAAGCGCAAACTCATCGGCAAGTTGTTCATCGAGGTATTTGAAGAGGAAGCGGCCCGGCTCAAGGATGTGAAATGGCTGGCCCAAGGCACCATTTATCCCGACGTGATCGAATCCGCGGCCGCCAGTGGCAAGGCCCATGTCATAAAGTCACATCACAATGTGGGTGGCCTGCCGGCGCACATGCGCTTGAAACTGCTTGAACCTTTGCGCGAGCTGTTCAAGGATGAAGTACGCAGGCTCGGTATCGAACTCGGCCTGCCGCGCGACATGGTGTACCGCCATCCCTTCCCTGGCCCTGGCCTCGGTGTGCGTATCCTCGGTGAAGTGAAGAAGGAATATGCCGATCTGCTGCGCAAGGCGGACTCTATATATATGGAAGAGCTGCGCAAGGAGGGGTTATACGACAAGGTAAGCCAGGCGTTTGCGGTGTTTCTGCCGGTGCGTTCCGTGGGCGTCATGGGCGACGGCCGCCGTTACGATTACGTGATTGCGCTGCGCGCGGTGGAAACCGTGGATTTCATGTCGGCGCGCTGGGCGCGTCTGCCCTATGATTTTCTGGATCAGGTGTCGCGGCGCATCGTCAATGAAACACCCGGCATCTCGCGCGTGGTCTATGATATTTCCGGCAAGCCGCCCGCGACCATTGAGTGGGAATAAACTTCTTACCACCGGATCGGAGGAATTTATGAAATTTGAATACAAAGTTATGCGTTTTGCGGAAAGAGACACCCAGAGCAAGCACCTGGACACCAATATCCTGGAACAGGATCTCAACAAACTGGGCGAACAAGGCTGGGAACTGGTGAGCATGAACACTATTGGAGCCGGCACCCCGATTGCAGTTTACGCGGTGTTCAAAAGGCCCAGGAGCTGATGCCCAAGGCGAGCGAGATTGATTCTGTCTGGATGCAGGCAGCACTGGAACTGGCGCGACACGCGCAAGCAGCGGGTGAAGTACCGGTTGGCGCAGTGGTGGTGAAGGACGGCGCCGTTATCGGCCGTGGCTGGAATCATCCCATCGCCGCGCATGACCCGACCGCACACGCTGAAATTATCGCAATGCGCGAGGCCGCCGGTGTGCTTGGAAACTACCGGCTCACGGATACGGCGTTATATGTGACTTTGGAACCCTGCGCCATGTGCGCCGGAGCCATGGTGCATGCGCGCGTGAAACGTCTGGTGTTCGGCGCCAGTGATCCGCGCGCCGGCGCCGCCGGCAGCGTTTTCAATCTGGTCCAGACAACCGTCCTGAATCACAGTCTTGAGGTTACAGGCGGCGTGCTGGCGGAGGCTTGCGGCGACGTGCTGAAGCGGTTTTTTGCGGAACGGCGGTAGGTTGTGCTGTTGTGATAGGGTAAAATCCCGCGCGCGGTGGTATGCGCGTCGTACTGGAGAGGTACCGAAGCGGTCACAACGGCACCGACTCGAAATCGGTTGGGGGCTTACGCCCCACGTGGGTTCGAATCCCACCCTCTCCGCCACAATAAATGGTCCCAGGTGGGGCCATTTCTCTGCTAGTCCGCTAGAATTAGCCGGGCAATCAAATAGCAGCACATATGGCCACACGTCACATCTACAAAGTCACCTTCATGAACCAGGGCAAGATCTACGAGGTCTACGCCCGCAAGGTGAGTCAGGACGGCTTCTGGGGCTTCATTGAGATCGAGCAGTTGGTGTTCGGCGAACGCTCCGGCGTGGTGCTCGATCCCAGCGAGGAAAAACTCAAGGATGAATTCGCCGGCGTCAAGCGCACGTACATACCCATGCACATGATCGTTCGGATTGACGAGGTGGCGCACGAGGGCACCGCCAAGATCATTGCCATCGAGGGCGGTTCCAACGTGACGCCTTTCCCCATGCCGGTGTATACGCCCGGCACCCAGAAGAAATGACACGCTTCGCCACCAAACCGGAGTTGCGCCGCTAGTGCGCTTCGCACTGCTGGGCAGCGGCAGCCGTGGTAATGCCGCGCTGGTGCAGTCCGGTCGAACCTGCGTCATGGTGGATTGCGGCTTTTCAGCGACCGAGACGGTCACGCGTTTGGCGCGATTGGAAATTGCTCCCGACGACATTAGCGCCATCTTGATCACACACGAGCATGCCGATCATGTGAACGGCATCGTTCGGTTCGCGGGCCGTTATGGTATCCCGGTCCATTGCACCATGGGCACGCTCGCGGGTTGCGGAAAAATAGGTCTGGAAGACGCGGAACTTTTCGATCCACAGGCGGATTTTCAGCTCGACGGTTTGCTGATCATGCCGCTCACGGTACCGCACGACGCGCGTGAACCCACCCAGTTCGTATTCGGCGACGGCAAGCACAGATTGGGCCTGCTCACCGACACCGGTCACATCACCAGCCATATCCGCCGCCTACTGGAGGGCTGTGATGGGCTCATTCTTGAGTGCAATCACGATCGTGACCTACTGGAGAACGGACCCTACCCGGCCAGCCTCAAACAACGGGTGGGCGGCCCATTGGGCCATTTGAGCAATGCCCAGGCGGCGGCGCTGCTGGCGGACCTGGATTGCACACATTTGCAGCATTTGGTGGCGGCGCATTTGAGCGAAAAGAACAACACGCCAGATCGGGTCCGCGAGGCATTGGGCGTGGCGTTGGGCTGCGCGCATGACCGGATTGAGGTGGCGACACAGGATGGAGGGCTTGGCTGGCGCGAACTGAACTGAATTGCATTGAACTGGAGGGCAGCGTGGGCTTCCGGTAAAATGCACATCCGTTCTTTCCCCAGGACCGATCATGCTGCAATTCCGTGGTGGCCCGGCCCTTTCCGAATTCCGCATCCAGAAACTGCTTGCCGTTCTGCGCACGCTGGTGCCGGATGTGTCCGGTCTGGCAGCCGAATTCCACTATTTCGTGAATACCAGCGGCTCACTAAGCGCGGGTGAAGAACGCGTTTTGCATGAATTGCTGGCCGAAGGCCCACTGTCTGCGAAACAGCCGCCATCCGGGTCGCTGCTGTTATGCGTGCCGCGCTTCGGTACGGTGTCGCCCTGGGCCAGCAAGGCTACCGACATCGCTCACAATTGCGGCCTGAACAAGATCCGCCGCATCGAACGCGGGATGGCGTTCTATCTCACCCACTCCGGTGCATCACTGCATCGCAGCCGTTTGCTGCGCGTTGCGCACAGCTTGCACGATCGCATGACCCAGACAGTGCTTTTCAACACAGATGAAGCGGCTGGGCTTTTCCATCAGACCGAGCCGACTGCACTCAAGACTGTCGCTGTCCTCAAGGGTGGTCGGCGAGCACTGGAAAAGATGAATCGGGAATACGGTTTTGCGCTGTCCGGCGAGGAGATGGATTATCTGGTCAGGAGTTTCAAGAAGCTCAAGCGTAATCCCACCGACGCGGAACTCATGATGTTCGCGCAGGTGAATTCCGAGCACAGCCGCCACAAGATCTTCCGCGGCGATTGGGTTATTGATGGCGAGCCGCAGAAGGATTCACCTTTCGACATGATCCACCGCACCCATGAGCACAATTCTCGGGGTGTGCTCTCCGCCTATCGTGACAATGCGGCGGTCATTGAAGGACATAAAGGCGGACGCTTCTTTCCGCGTCCCGCAGACAAGGCTTATGTACGGCATGAGGAAGATATCCATATCCTCATGAAAGTCGAGACCCACAACCATCCCACCGCCATCTCGCCGTTTCCAGGCGCGGCCACCGGCGCCGGCGGCGAGATCCGCGATGAGGGCGCAACCGGCCGCGGCGCCAAGCCCAAGGCAGGGCTCACCGGGTTTTCGGTTTCCAATCTGCGGATTCCCGGCTTTGAACAACCCTGGGAAAAGGATCACGGCAAGCCTTTGCACGTGGCCTCGGCACTGGACATCATGCTGGAAGGTCCGATTGGTGCGGCTTCGTTCAACAATGAATTCGGCCGGCCGGCGCTCAACGGCTATTTCCGCACCTATGAACAGGAAGTCAATGGATGCCTGCGCGGCTATCACAAACCGATCATGATCGCGGGCGGCCTCGGAAATGTGCGCGCGCCGCATGTGGATAAACAGTCATTACCGGCAGGCGCCAAGGTGATTGTATTGGGCGGTCCCGCCATGAAGATAGGTTTGGGCGGTGGCGCGGCCTCCAGCGTGGCGAGTGGCACCGGTATCGAGGATCTGGATTTCGCTTCGGTGCAACGTGGCAATCCGGAGATACAGCGGCGTGCCCAGGAAGTCATTGATGCTTGTTGGGCCCTGGGCGAAGCCAACCCGATTCTTTCGATACACGATGTGGGAGCCGGCGGACTGTCCAATGCCGTTCCGGAAATCCTGGAAACCAGCGCCCGGGGCGGCATGCTGGATTTGCGCGACATTCCGAATGACGAGCCAGGCATGGCGCCCATGGAAATCTGGTGCAACGAGGCTCAGGAGCGCTACGTGCTGGCGGTGATGCCGGAGCAGTTTACGGAATTCACCCGCATTTGCCAACGCGAGCGTTGCCCATTCGCCGTCATCGGTGAAGCCACCGGCAAACATCAACTGGTGGTGTCGGATCCGCACTTCAAGAACCGGCCCGTGAATATGCCGATGGATGTGTTGTTCGGGAAGCCGCCCAAAAAATTGCTGGAAGTCAGGCGCCTTGCCGCAATATCGCATCAATTTGATACGGCCGGGATCGGGCTGCAGGATGCGGCATTACGGGTGCTGCGACTGCCGGCAGTGGCGGACAAGGGTTTTCTTATCACCATCGGCGACCGCAGCGTCGGCGGATTGGTATGCCGCGACCAGATGGTCGGGCCCTGGCAGGTGCCGGTGAGCGATCTGGCCGTGACTGCCGCAAGCTACGACGGTTACTGCGGTGAGGCGATGGCCATGGGCGAGCGCACACCGTCGGCGGTGATTGATGCTCCAGCATCTGGCCGTATGGCGGTGGCCGAGGCGCTTACCAACATCGCTGCGGCAGATATTGGTGCGCTCGATCAGGTACGCCTGTCGGCGAACTGGATGGCGGCCTGCGGACAACCAGGCGAGGATGCCGCACTCTACGATACCGTCAAGGCGGTGAGCGAGTTGTGCGTGGCGTTGAACATCACCATCCCGGTGGGCAAGGATTCGCTGTCCATGAAAACCATATGGGAGCAGGGCGGTGAATCCCTGAATATGACGGCGCCAGTGTCCCTGATTGTTTCTGCGTTTGCGCCGGTGAACGACGTGCGCCGCACCTTGACGCCACAATTGCGGATGGCGGCGGGGGAAACACGCTTGCTGTTGATTGATCTTGGCGGCGGCAAGAATCGCCTGGGGGGATCGTGTCTGGCTCAGGTGTATGGGCAGACGGGCGGCGCAGTCCCGGATCTGGACAGTGCTGCCGCGCTGCATGGTTTCTTTGCGGCCATACAGGAACTGAATGCCGCCGAACGGCTGCTCGCCTATCACGATCGCTCCGACGGGGGGTTATTTGTAACGCTTTGTGAAATGGCCTTCGCATCCCATTGCGGGATTGAAGCGCGTCTCGATGAGGCGGGGGGTGATGTTTTGGCGGCATTGTTTGCCGAGGAAGCCGGCGCCGTCATCCAGGTGCGCGCAGAGGATGTGCCGCTGGCGCAGCGCATATTTGCCGGTCACGGTTTGCTGAACGTGCCGGTACTGGGCATGCCGCAGGATCACGAGCGCATGATTTTCAGCCACGGTGGGCAGGTTGTACTGGATGTCGAGCGGGTTGAGCTCCAGCGCGCCTGGAGTGAAACCAGCTTTCATATGCAGCGGCTGCGCGATAACCCGGAGGGCGCACAGCAGGAATTCGAGTCCAAACTTGCCGAGAATCCCGGCCTGCACGCACGACTGAATTTTGACCCCAGCGAAGACGTGGCGGCGTTCTTCATCGCCAAGGGATTGCGTCCGCGGGTGGCGGTGTTGCGGGAGCAGGGCGTGAATGGCCAGACCGAAATGGCGGCGGCCTTTGACCGCGCAGGCTTCGCCGCCCTGGATGTGCACATGACCGATATTTGCGAGGGGCGTGTAAGTCTGACGGATTACTCCGGCATCGTCGCGTGCGGTGGCTTTTCCTACGGTGATGTACTGGGCGCAGGCCAAGGCTGGGCCAAATCCATCCTGTTCAATCCGCGGGCGCGCGATGAATTCGGGCGGTTCTTTGACCGGGATGACAGTTTCGGTCTCGGTGTCTGCAACGGCTGCCAGATGATGGCCGCGCTCGGTGATCTCATTCCTGGCACCGTGGGTTGGCCACAGTTCGTGCGTAACGCTTCTGAACAGTTCGAAGGTCGGCTTAGCCTGGTGGAAATTCAGCCGTCCGCCTCGCTGTTTTTCACCGGCATGGAAGGCTCGGTGCTGCCCATCGTGGTGGCGCACGGCGAAGGCCGCGCCGAATTCGCCAGGTTGGACGGTGGCCAGCAGCTTCTGACGAGCGGTCGCGTGGCGCTGCGTTTCGTGGATAACCACGAGCGCGTCACGGAATGTTATCCCGCCAACCCCAACGGTTCCCCGTTGGGGTTGGCGGGCATCACCAATACCGACGGCCGTTATACCTTGCTGATGCCGCATCCGGAGCGGGTGCGCCGTAGCGTGCAGATGTCCTGGCACCCGCGCGACTGGGAGGAAGATTCGCCGTGGTTGCGGATGTTTAGAAACGCACGGGCCTGGGTCGGCTAGATTCAGGAGCCCCCGGTGCCCAGACCCATGGATAGCAAACGGAACTGATCCTCGATGCTTTGCCTGCTTTCCGGTATGACCGCGTTGCGGGTCAGGAAGCACGCATCCTGCGGCTGGCAAACCAAGCCATTTTCTCCTGGTGCGCCCGCCAGTTTTACAACCATATCCCCTTTGGAAATATTCTCGCCATTATTCAATGCCGTCGCGTGTGCAATCCCGATACGCGGTTCCTGTACTTGAGCATCTTGTATACCAACTTTGTACCAATGGCATACGTGACTGCCTGTAACCATTGTGCAGTTTCCGGTTGGTTTGTTGACATGGTCCGCCTCGAAAACAAACGTGAGGCTTACCTGCGGTGAAATAATCTTGCCGTTGAAGCGAACCGGATTGAATCCCCAGTTTTCAAGCGCTTGGCGCACCGCGGTGGCCATAGCCGGCGGTCCTGCAACCATTGTAGTACGAATGTTCTTGATGTGGCCGGTTTGGTTGATGCGGAATACAGCCTGCACTGCGCCATTCAGGCCGCCGCGCAAGGCTTGGTAGGGATACGCCGGTTCCGCCAAGGGCTGCGTTGCCACCACGCTTATCGCTGGAGCAGCTGGTTTTTCGGCTGCAGAAGGTGCGGCCGGCTGTGGTGCCGGCAGGGAGTCCGTCAGCCGTATCGGCTGAAAGACGGGCAAAATCCGCAGCGGTTTGATGGGTGACGTTTCGATCATTGCCGGTGGTGCAAGTCGGGTTGAGGTCAATACGAATCCAGCTAACCTTTTAGGTTCTGTTGTATCCGTTTGATGAGCGCGTATCGGGGTCGAGTGGAATTCATATCTTGTTGCCGATTGCGTGGCAGAAGATGTGTTTGTTTGAAATGCAGGTGTATGCCCATGCGGATGAACAAGAATCGTCGCAGTTATCAACGCCGCCGACGCCAGCAACGCAACGGACCATGCAGGCAGACGGCTGACAGGCTCGGGGCGCAGGGCCACGCGGTAGGCTCGGCTCAGCAGTGTGCCACCAGTGGATGCCAAGGCAAACGGCGCATGCAGACGCCGGCTTTCGAGTTCCGCCAAGGCTTTGAGATATCCCACGCGGTCGCCGCAGGTCTCTATCACTACGTCGTCGCAGCAAAATTCCCGTTCGGTGCGCGCATTCCGCGATATCCAGTGCACCGCCGGATGATAAAACAGCAGTGTTTCCACCCCCACCTGGAATAAATTGAATAGGTGATCATGGCGACGAATGTGTGCCAGTTCATGGGCCAGGATCATTTCCGCTTGCTGCCAACTGAGGCCGCATACAGCGCTCGGCGGTATGAGGATGACCGGTTTGAACCAGCCCACCACCATCGGCGCGTGTACTTGGACGGACGCCAGCAGCCGCGTCACGCGTTTGATATGCATTCTTTCAATCAGGTTCTGGAGTAGCGCTTGCCAGGGATGTGCGAGCGTGGCTGGCGGGGCCAGTCGCATCAGCACCGACTGGCGCCAGCCCCAGATCGCGCGCGCGCCCATGATAGCCACGCCCGCAAGCCATAAGATTACCGCCCAGGAAACCGGCGGCGCGAATCGAGTAGCAAACATCGGAGTTACGGCGGCATGCGCAACGTTGGTGGCGCCAGTGGTGAAATGAATTGACAGCGGCGCTGTTGGGAGCGGATGTCCTGTATGCCAGCCGCTGAGGTAAAAGAAGGTGAACAAGGGCAGCACGGTTAGCACAAACAGCGCGGCTAATGCCAAGGTGTATCGAGATTGCGGCTTCGAGTGGCGTAACGCATGGCGCAGGCACAGATATATCACGGCCACCAATGCTCCCTGCCACAGGAAATGGATCAAGGCCCAGCCAAGATGCATTATCGCCGGTGACTGGGCAAAATCATTCATGGCTTTTGCCTTTCCAGCTCATCAATAAGTTCACGTATGCGCGCCAGTTCCGCGATGCTGGAGCGTCGGCCGGAGCCGAGTGCCTGCATAACCAATTCCGACACCGATCCGCCAAATGCCCGTTGCGTCAACTTGCTCAACAACTGCCGCTGGGTATGCTCGCGACTGGGGACGGCGTTGTAGATGTGGGCACGGTTGGAATCATCCCGCTGTACCAGACCCTTGGCATGCATGATTTGTAGCAACTTGAGCACGGTGGTGTAACCCACCCGGTTATGCTGAGTCACGACCTCATGGACTTCGCGCACGGTGCCGGAGCCCTGTTTCCAGAGCACATTGAGGATTTCCAATTCGGCATCGGTAGGATGGTTGGAACGGACTCGGCGCGGAGACATGCTGGGTTCCAGGTTGGTAAGCGGCAGCCAAACGGCCGGGAAATGTAACCCAAGTATAGACGAAATGCGAGGTACTTCGTAGGAATGCGGACCCGCGCAAGCCGCAAAAAAAAGAGGGACCGGGAATCTCAGTTATCTGCGACAGCCACGGTTCAGTCGGTGCAGAGGTGATAGCCCATGGGGATTTTGCAAGGCCCGCCGCTTGTTGCCGAACCATTCAGTTTGAAGACGAACTCGATGGCCATATGCTGAGATTCCGGCACCCCACCGACGGTAACAGGAGTAAATTTCCAGCGGCGGATGGCATCCATGGCCGCCTGCCCGAACAGCCGCGAACCGGTTGCGCGCGTCACCTGCAGATCTGTTATCTCGGCAACTGGTGTCAGGGTAAATTCCACGGTCGCGGCGCCTTCCACCCCACGCTCGAGAGCCAGGGATGGGTAGGTTGGCGAATACTGTGCTATTACCTGGCCACCCGCACGCTCTGGTGCAGGCGTTGCGTGCGCAGCAGCATGCTCGACAGCCGAAGATTTCACCGGTGGAATGGGGGTCGTCAAGAAGGGCAGATCTGATAATGAAGAGATGTCGGATGAGTCGAGAAGTGCAGGCACAGGCTGAAGAGCGTGCTGGGTTGATTCCATCGGAATAATCCGCGTGGGGATGATGGCGACCGTGCGAGACTCGGACCGGGATATGACTGGCTCAGGTTTACCCATGAACGTGTATCTTGTTGCCAATGCCGCTTGCAGATGGGTTTGTCGCTGGACGACGGACATGAGGCCGCCGACGAACAACAAGCCGGCCACCAGCAGCATCGGTAACCAGGAGGCCAGCGAATTGGTAGCTGGCTGCCCCAACAAACGGTAAATCCGGTTTAGCACTTGGCCGCCGTTGGCGCCCAGCAACAACGCGTTGCGCGGATGACGCAGGCTTTCAAGCTCCGTCAGGGCGCGTGCGTATTCAATGGTATTGCCATGCATTTCGACCACCATGTCATCGCAGCATTGCTCACGTTCCAAGCGCGCTTGATGCGACACCCAGCGCACCGCGGGGTGATAAAACAGCAGGGTTTCCACGGCCACCTGCAGCAGGTTCCAGAGATAGTCTTGTCGGCGTATATGTGCGAGTTCGTGGGCCAGGATAAGTTCCATCTGCAGCGGCGTCAGTCCGGCGATGGCACTGGGCGGAATCAGGATGAGCGGTTTGAGCCAGCCGATGACGGAAGGTACGGTGATATTGCGAGATACTGCCAGCTGTACCAGTTTGCGAATACCCAGCAGTGTGCGCAGTGATGCTATCACAGTGTGCCATTCCGGCAGGGGCGGGAAATCCGCTGTCTTTCTCAGATAGCGTGCATGCTGCCAGCCACGCCCAACGCGCAACGTCATGAACACAACGCCCAGTAGCCACAGCGGTACCGCCCAGGGTACCAACGGCTGCAGCAGGATTTTCAAGTGCCCGAATAATGGGAGCGGTGTAGAAGCAGCGCGTACGATTCCGGTTGTTGTCACAGTAACCAGTGTTTGCGTTGAGGTTCCTTCTGTCATACCTGCGGCCATGTGGGCAAGCTGCAGGAAGGTGAGCACCGGCAACGTGATCATAACCGCTAACGTAGCCATGGCCAGGTGGTAACGCATCGCGGGTGATCCACCGCGCAATAGGTACCGCAATACGGCGTAGAGGACGCCCACCAAGGCACCTTCCCAGAGGAAATGTAGCAAGGTAAACCCCAAGTCGCGGGTCCACACCGAGTTGAATAGGGTGTCGGTGAGATTCATCCCTTACCCCTTTCAAGTTCATCCAGACGTGCGCGAATTTTGCTGATTTCCATGGGATTGGCAGGTTTGGCGGAACCCAGTGCCTGCATGACCAGTTCCGTGGCGGAACCTCCAAATACACGATCCAGCAGCTTGCCCAGAATCTGCTTCTGGGTCTGATGTTTACTGAGAGCAGGAGCGTAGACGTGAGCGCGTTCCGAATCATCCCGGCTGACCAGGTTTTTCTGGTACATGATCTGCAACATGCTAAGGATGGTTGTGTAAGCCAGGTTGCTATGAACCAGCAAGGCATCATGAACTTGGCGTACCGTGCTGGGGCCACGTTGCCAGAGCACCGTCAGCACTTCCAGTTCAGCTTCTGTGGGTTCAGGCAGGTTTGTGCTGATTGGGGTATTGCGAGGTGACATACTGAAAATTCATAATGCCAAGGTGGAACCGTCAAGACAGCATGGCACGGAGTATAGTACAACCTACTAGGCTGCTAGTATAAATTTTCTACGGGGTCTTGCAAGCCTGATTTTGGAGGTTATAATACTATGCAACTAGTACTTTTCATCCAGTATAAATTGCCCTAAGATTCATGAGGAGGAGGTTTATGAGCAAATTGATTCTTTCCTTGGGACTGGCCCTGCTAATCACGGCTTGTGCCACAACTCCGCCGCCGGCCCAACCTACTGCCTCTGCATCAGGGAACCAGACGCAAATGGTGGTCTCGCGCGGTACCCAGCCCTCGGGCCAGAAGCTGATCTGCACCGATAGCTACCCCATGGGTTCCCACATTCCGCAGCGCATTTGCTTAACCCAAGCAGAACAAGCGGCCCGTCAGAAAGCCGCTCAGGAAGCGATGCAGAATATGCAGA
Source organism: Gammaproteobacteria bacterium (assembly GCA_049698775.1). Taxonomy (GTDB): domain Bacteria; phylum Pseudomonadota; class Gammaproteobacteria; order Natronospirales; family REEB76; genus REEB76. The sequence goes on along the minus strand of JBAVYM010000049.1, from coordinate 45,469 downwards.
TGCAGGGTAAGGAAAGTTCGTGTGCGCCGAGCTGCATGTTATAAGATTCGGCGAACCGCGGAGACTGCCGACCGTGGACATGCAATACTTTTCCTTTCAGGAAACGCGGGTGTCGCGCTAGAGACTCGAAACTCCTATCTGTAAAATGGAGTTCGCGCAGATTAAAGGATGGCCGGTTACAATACCGGCCATCTTCGTCTTTGCGAGGCGCCAGCCGTGGCTACCCGTTTCCGTGACGTAGAACTGCACGCTCCCACCGGACCCAAGCTCTCCTGCAAGGGTTGGCAGCAGGAAGCGGCTCTCAGGATGCTGCACAACAACCTTGACCCGGCGGTGGGCGAGAACCCGAAGGAATTGGTGGTCTATGGCGGCATCGGCCGCGCAGCGCGTAACTGGGAGTGTTTCGATGCCATCGTGGCAACGCTCAAGCGACTCGAAAATGACGAAACCCTGCTGATCCAGTCCGGCAAGCCGGTGGGCGTGTTCAAGACTCACGAGTTCGCACCTCGCGTGCTGATCGCCAATTCCAACCTGGTGGGCAAGTGGGCTACGTGGGAGCATTTCTTCGAGCTGGACCGCAAGGGGCTGATGATGTTCGGCCAGATGACGGCCGGATCCTGGATCTACATCGGTTCCCAGGGCATTGTGCAGGGTACTTACGAAACGTTTGCGGAAGCGGTGCGTCAGCATTACGACGGCGATGCCAAAGGCAAGTGGCTGCTGACCGGTGGGCTCGGCGGCATGGGCGGTGCTCAGCCCCTGGCGGCGGTGTTCGCCGGCTTGTGTTGCCTTGCTGTTGAGGTGGACGAGAAGCGCATAGACAAGCGGCTCGAAACTGGCTATCTCGACCACAAGGCAAAAACCCTCCAGGAAGCGCTAACACTCATCACGAATGCCTGCGCGAAAAGTCAGGCGATTTCCGTCGGTCTGCTCGGCAATGCGGCGGAGGTCTTCGAGGAGATTCTCAAGGGCAAGGATCATCCACATTTAGTTACGGATCAGACCTCGGCGCACGATCCGTTGAACGGTTACATTCCTGTCGGCTATTCGCTGCAACAGGCGACCGAACTGCGCAAGAGCGATCCCGCAAAGTACGTGCAGCTTGCCAAGCAATCCATGGCGCGGCAGGTACGCGCCATGCTGGGGTTTCACGCAAAAGGCATTCCGACCTTCGACTACGGCAACAACATCCGCGCCATGGCCCAGGATGCAGGCGTCACCAACGCCTTCGATTTCAAGGGCTTCGTGCCGCTCTATATCCGGCCGCTGTTCTGCGAGGGCATGGGTCCCTTCCGCTGGGTGGCCCTGTCCGGCGATCCGGAAGACATCTGCAAAACCGACGCCAAAGCGAAAGAACTGTTCCCGGACAAAAAGCATCTGCATCGCTGGCTGGATATGGCACGAGAGCGAATTCATTTCCAGGGACTGCCGGCGCGCATCTGCTGGCTGGGTTACAAGGAACGCCATAAACTGGGCCTGGCTTTCAATGACATGGTGCACAAAGGCGAGCTGAAGGCGCCTATTGTCATTGGCCGCGACCATCTGGACGCGGGCTCGGTGGCCTCACCGAATCGCGAGACAGAAGGGATGCGCGACGGTTCCGACGCGGTGGCTGATTGGCCGATCCTGAATGCCTTGTTGAACACCGCCAGCGGCGCTTCCTGGGTCAGTTTTCATCATGGTGGCGGCGTGGGCATGGGCTATGCACTGCATGCCGGCGTGGTGATTGTCGCCGATGGCAGTGTACGCGCGGAACAGGCTCTGGAACGGGTGCTCATCAATGATCCTGGCACGGGTGTGATGCGGCATGCAGATGCCGGTTACGAAAAAGCCATCCAAGTGGCGAAACAGCGCGGTCTGGATCTGCCGATGATTCCTTAGAGTTATGCACACGATCCGTAGAACTTCCATAGACCTCAACAGTGATCTGGGGGAGGGCTGCGGTACTGATGCGCCCCTGTTGGAAATTGTGAGCAGCGCAAATATTGCCTGCGGTGCGCACGCTGGGGATGCGGAAACCATGCGACACGCTGTGGACGGCGCGGTGCGCAACCACGTCAGCATCGGTGCGCATGTTTCGTATCCAGACCGGGAGCACTTCGGCCGCCGCGATATGGATATGCCATCGCGGGCGCTCACAGCCAGCGTCTCGCAGCAACTTCGTGCTCTGGACAGCATTGCCCGCGCCGCCGGCACGCAGGTCAGCTATGTAAAGCCGCATGGTGCGCTATATAACCGCATGGCAGATGATGCCGATACCGCTGATGCCGTGATTGATGCCATTACGGCTTTCGATGCTGCATTGGCGCTGCTCACGCTGCCCGGCAGTGTCGCCATGCAGCGCGCGCAGATTCAGGGCTTGAACGCAGTGGGCGAAGCCTTCACAGATCGCGCCTATACAGCAGCGGCGCGCTTAGTACCGCGCGCTGAGGTTAATGCGATCATCAACGATGTCGCGATCGTTGCCCGCCGCGCTGTGGATATGGCCACTATCGGAAAAGTAGTCAGCCTGGATGGTAAGAGCGTGAGCATTCAGGCGCGTTCCCTGTGTGTGCACGGGGATACGCCCGGTGCGGTGGCGCTCGCGCGCGCCGTGCGCGTGGCGTTGGAACAGGCCGGCGTCATAATCCGCCCATTTGCATGAATATTCGTTTTGTCGGCGACGCTGCCCTGCTGCTGGATACGGAAGATTTCCGCGCCGCCCAGCAGTGGCGCGAGGCCATCCATCGGCAAGGGCTGCCCGGCATTCTGGAACTGGTGCCGGGGTATGACACGCTCTTGATGGAATTCGATCCCCTGAAATTTGATGCAGATAAATTCGTGCGCCGGCTACCGAAGCTCATACAGAATTCAAGCTATTTTAAGGCGGGGCACGAACATCAGATTGATGTGCAGTATTTCGGTGATGACATGGCAGAGGTGGCGCGCCTGACTGGGTTCGGCATCGAAGAAGTCATCCGGCGTCACAGTGGGGTCACCTACACGGTAGCATTCCTGGGTTTTGCGCCTGGATTTCCGTATCTGACCGGGCTCGATCCGAAGTTGCGCGTACCGCGCCTCAAATCTCCGCGCACCAAGGTGCCGGCCGGCGCGGTAGCCATCGCCGATGAATTCACTGGCATTTATCCGCAAGCCACGCCCGGCGGCTGGCACGTGCTGGGCCATACCGAAACGGTGTTGTTCAACGCATCACGTCCGGCGCCGGCGCTGCTCATGCCAGGCGACAAAGTGCATTTCAGGCCGGTGCCGTGATGACGGTGCTCGAACCCGGACGGCTCACCAGTTTTCAGGATGGTGGCCGAGAAGGGCATGCGCATCTGGGTGTGCCGCGGGCCGGCGCGGCGGATAACTTGAGCTTGCGGCAGGCCAATCTGCTGGTCGGGAATCCCGAATACACCGCGGCGCTGGAAATGACTTTAAGTGGCCCCGCACTGCGTTTCGAGGTAAACGCCGCAATTGCGTTTGCGGGCGGCTGCGTGGAAGCGCATCTGGATGACTCACCTATCCCCATGTATCAGAGCGTGCCGGTGCGTGCCGGTCAGGTGCTGACCTGCGGCGCCGTGCAGACGGGTCTGCGCTGTTATCTCGCCGTCGCCGGCGGCTTTTCCATTCCGCCGGTATTGGCGAGCGCCTCCACCGATACCTTTGCCGGATTGGGACCGCTTGTTCTGCGCGCGGGTGATATGTTTGCCATCCAGAGCCACAGTCTGTATGCGGGCTGGTATTTGCGTGCGCCGCCGGAATTTTTTGATGAAGCCACGTTGCATGTGATTCCAGGACCACATGCGGAATGGTTCAGCGCTGGCGCGCTTGCGGATTTTCTGCGAACCAGTTATCAAGTGCGCGCGGACAGCGACCGTACCGGCTTGCGGCTCGCGGGCGGGCGTGTTGCCCGGAACAATCAGAATGAACTGCGTTCCCAGGGTATGGTGAGCGGCGCTGTGCAGGTCCCCGGCGACGGCCATCCGATCGTGCTTTTGCCAAATCACGGCACAACCGGCGGTTACCCGGTGATCGCGGTGGTGATCCGGGCCGACCTGCCGCGTTTAGGCCAACTACGTCCCGGTGCCACGTTGCGTTTCGAAGCTGTCAGCCGCGAGCAGGCCTTGGCGGCACTGCAAGCCGCCGAGGCGGAACTCCGCCACGCCATCGTATCCGCCGACTCCGGACTGCTGGCGGCGCGCGACCTGATGGTGCTGGCCAAGTCCCATCCGGCGCTGCGGGAAGCAAGCCTGCGATTGGGCCAGCGCCGCGTGCGTTTGCGTCGTTGACGCTTGCAGTTTGGAAGCGGTTCCGTTTCCATAGTTACATGAACCGCCGGGTTATCGCAATTTTATTCGCTGGTTTAATGGGCGGCTCCCTTGCGGCCTGTGCGCCATGGCCGGAACGGCCGATAGCGCTGCCGTATAACCCGGATCAGGCGAACCGCGCGGCGGAAATCGTGCGGCTGGTCAGCCGGGAAGTCGGTGCGCCGTATCTTTACGGCGGCGATACTCCGCGAGGATTCGATTGCAGCGGACTCGTGTATTACGTTTTCAGGCACGCGGGATTCGTAGTGCCGCGTACCGCCAATGACCAGTTGTACGCCTCGCATCCGGTGAACGCGCGCGATTTACGGCCGGGCGATCTGGTGTTTTTCCAGATTGTCGGCAATATCGAGATGCATGTGGGCATCTATGTGGGCAACGGTACCTTCGTCCATGCACCGGAAACGGGTCAGCCGGTATCCTATGCGCGTCTGGACAATTCCTATTGGAAATCGCGCTTCGTCAGCGGCGGACGCTTCTGAATCGACGATTGCTCTCCAGTTTGTGCGCGACTTGTCATCGCGCTATCAGCGGTGAGACTGGGAAAATTGCTTCCCTGAAACGCTCCTGACCTTTCCACTGAACTCCGTATTTTTTTCGTGCCGTCGGCGCACGCATGGGACACAAGATCGCACACATGTGGCTGGCGCTGGACACACTGCATCCTACAACCCGGCGTCTGCTGGCATCGCGCGCAGTACGCAGCGTCGCCCAGGGCGCGCTGATCACGGATTTATCCCTGTACCTGCACGCGCTGCACTGGAGCGGCCTGAAGATTGGCCTGACCCTGACCGCCGGTGGGCTCATGGCCGCCACCTTGAGCGTGCTGATTGGCGTTGTCAGCGACCGCTTCAAACGCAAACCGTTTCTGCTGTACAACGAAGGACTTACGATGATCTGCGGCTTGGCGCCGCTCTTGAGCGCCAATGCCGCGGTGCTGGCGGCGGCAGTGATCATCGCTGGCTTCGGCCGCGGCACCAACGGCTCCGCCGGTCCGTTCTCGCCCGCGGAACAGGCTTGGCTCGCGGAAGCCGTGCCGCCGAACAAACGCGGCTGGATCTATAGTCTGAATACCGCGCTGGGTTTTTTCGGCATGACCCTCGGTGCGCTGTTTGCGATACTGCCGGCGTTCTGGGTGGATTCACTGGGACCGCGGTTGGCCTACAGTCCAATCTTCGTAATTGTGATTTTGGGCGGCGGCGTGAATTTCTGGTTGTTGGGTGGTGCGCGGGAATTGCGCGCCACGCCGGTCATGCGCCGCGTCGTGCCGGCGGCCACAAGCACCCAAACCCGGCGTTTCGAGAATCACATTCTGTGGCGGCTGTTCCAGCTCAATTCCTTGAACGGCCTGTCAATTGGGTTGACGGGGACGTTGATTGCCTACTGGTTCGCCCTCAAGTTCCACATCGGTCCCGGTGACATCGCGCCCATGCTGGCCGTCAGCTTCCTGCTCGCCGGCATCGCCTCGATTTTTGCCGGCCGATTCACGATGCAACATGGACTGGTGACTTCAGTGCTGTGGTCGCGCGGCATCGGCGTGGTGCTGCTGGCGCTGCTGCCGCTCATGCCCTGGCTTTGGCTCGCGGCCGTGATCTACATGCTGCGGCTCGCCTCCAGCGGTGCGTCTGTCGGTGCGCGTCAGGCGCAGGTTGTGTCGCTGGTAAGGGACGAGCGCCGCGGGCTCGCGGTCAGCATCAACGCGGCTTCGTTCCAAGTGCCGCAATCCATCGGTCCGGGTATCGCCGGACCCATGATTGCGGCCGGCATGTATCTCACACCGTTTTATACAGCCGCCCTATTGCAATTGTTATACGTGGTGGGATACGGACGCGTGTTCCGCCGTTACGAACACGCGTCCGGTACAGGCGGGAAATAGTTGGTTGCGAGCCCGTGCCCTCAATTCAGATTGACAAAGGTGGTTTGTCCGGCCGTCACTGTAGCGGTGGTGGTGGACAGGAATTGGATGTTGTCGGTCTTGGTAGGGTCATCCTGGGATGCCTGACAAGTGAAGGCGAGGGTGTACAGGCCGGCTGGCAGGAAGCCTATGGAGAAATTGAACTGTGCCGTGGTGGTATTGACGCCGACCAAAGCACTGCTGATCGGCTGCACCGTACCCGCGGGTGCATTGATGTTCACGTCTGTGGGTTTCACATTGCCGCTGTAGGCGTACACGGCGGCCGCACAACCACTAGCAATCAGTGTATTGGCCACTGATCCTGAGATAGTGCCTGCATCGGCATTATTCACGGCACGCAACGCAGGTTGCAGGATATATTGTCCGGGATTATTTGGATCCGCGAAAATGGATTTACGCAGATCCAGATCAATGGTATAGCTGGCGTTGATATTCTGGATGACGATGAAGTTCACCGGCACCGTGATCGTGGTGGGGGCGCCGGCCGGTATGACCAATGGATAGGTATTACCATTGCCAATCAGCGTGACGCTTGAGTCTAAGGTTCCCGGCGCTGCTTCAAAATACAGCGTGATGGAGGTGTAGTGGCCGGCCGGCAGGCTGGCTTGGATCAGGAATGCCGACAGTCCACCTTGAAGCTGAAAAAAATTTTCCGTCACTGGAGTCGAGAACGGGAAGAACTGAGTGCCGTCGTCGCCGGTTATATCTACTTCCGTTAAAGTTATATCCACGCTGTTTACCTGGTCAATTGGAGCATCGGCTAGGTACAGGTAGAGGCTGGGCAAGTTGTTGCCACTGCCGCCACAGCTGCTGAGGGATAGCAGCGCACACAGCACGACGGCGGACCGAATAATCAGTCTGAACATGACAGCTCCGGATTGGAATTCAGGATGCAGGCGTAACTTTGCTCACGTGGTGGCTAGTTTACCGCGTGCGGCTGCCGGCTCCTAGTGAAACGGCACAATCGGCATCCGGGGAGGTGTAAAAAAGAGGGGCCTCTCGTCAAAGGGGGAAAACGAGAGGCCCCGGACTTCCCCGCGTTGCGCGGGGTCGTCATAACCCTTGTCTTCACTGATTGCCTGCAGCCGTCAGTTCCAGAATCTGGTCAAGACGCATTGGAATTATAGCTAAAAATCCAGAAATAGGTCGTTTGCATGACATATTTATGGGAACGGTCATCTGTGCGGATTGCCCCAAGCTCAGTGCGCGGCTTTAAACAGGCTGGTGATCTCCGGTGCCAAGCGTGCAGACAGTGCGCCACTGTCAAGTTCACGGGCCAGCCGGCGGATATCGCCATCCAGCCGCCGGTCAGCGGTATGCGCTGGCACGTGCTTGCGCAGCACAGCATGTATTTTCTCCAGTTCCACCGTGGTCTTCAGAGGCCGCTGCGCATCAATCGCCGCAGTCGCTGCCAAGGCTTCGATGGCAAGGATATGGCGCAGGTTTTCCACTATCTGCAGCAATTTCAGCCCGGCCCAGGGGGCCATGCTCACATGGTCTTCCTGGCCCGCGGAAGTCGGAATGGTATCCACCGAAGCGGGATGCGCCAGGGTCTTGTTCTCGGAGGCGAGCGCGGCCGCGGCCACGTGCGCAATCATGAAACCCGATTCCACCCCCGGCTCCCGGGCCAAGAACATCTCCAGCTTGGGATTGATTTTCCTGAGCATCAGATCGGTACGCCGTTCGGAGATGGTGCCCATCTCGGTAGCCGCGATGGCCATGAAATCCGACACGAATGCCAGCGGTTCTGCGTGAAAATTCCCCCCAGAAAGGACATCTTCGCCGAAAATGAGCGGGTTATCCGAAACACTGTTGCATTCCCGTGCAAGTATCTCGGCAGCATGGGCGAGAGTGTCCCATACGGCGCCGAATACCTGCGGCATGCAGCGCAGGGCGTAGGGATCCTGTACCCGGTCACAGCCTTGATGGGACTGCCAGATCTCGCTCCCGGTCAACAGACTTCGGAACAGCCCGGCCACTTTCATCTGTCCCGGCAAATTGCGGACCGCATGGATGCGTTCGTCGAAGGGACTGTAGCTGCCAGCCAGTGCTTCCACGGTGAGCGCGCCGATGACGATGGAGGACAACAACGCCACCTGTGCCTGCAACAGCCCCTCGATGGCCAACGCCGCGCTAACCTGAGTGCCGTTGAGCAATGCCAGTCCTTCCTTGGCTTCCAATTGCACCGGCTGTGCACCAATGGTGGCCAGCACCGCGCTGCCTTTCAATAATTTATCTTTGTGCAGCGCTTCGCCTTCGCCGATGAGCGCCAGCGCCAGGTGCGCGAGGGGTGCGAGATCGCCCGATGCGCCCACGGAACCCTTGGCCGGGATCACTGGCAACACGTCGTGATTGAGCAGCGCCAGCAACACGTCCACCACTTCGGGGCGGATGCCGGAGTGGCCGACGGCGAGGCTGTTGGCCTTGAGCAGCAGGATGCAGCGCGTGACGGCGGCCGGCAGCGGCTCGCCCACGCCGCAGGCGTGGCTGCGCACCAGGTTATATTGCAACTGGATGAGCTTGTCGCGAGAGATATGCTGGCGGGCCAGCGCGCCGAAGCCGGTATTGATGCCATAACACACCCGTTCCGTTTCGATGACACGGCGCACGGTATTTACGCTGGCCTGCATTTTGTCGCGCGCGTCACGGGCAAGCTTCACCTTGGGCCGCGCTGCGTCGAATTCGGCCAGTGTTTTCAGCGTCAGATTGGCGCCGTTGAGCAACAAATCGCTCATGTCTTTTTGCCTTTGAAAAATACCGCAACCGGTTTCAGACCGCCTAGCTGGTAAAGCAGGAATTCCGGCGCTGGGATATCCCAAACGCTGAAATCCGCATGCCGGCCGGGCGTGAGGCTACCGATTTTATCCTCCCGTCCCAGGGCTTTGGCGGCGTTGCGAGTTACGCCCAGCAGAATTTCTTCCGGTGTCAGATTGAACAGCAGCGCACTCATGTGCATGACCGTGAGCAGACTGATGATGGGCGAGGAACCCGGATTCAGATCGGTGGCCACCGCCATGGATACCTGATGGCGCCGCAGCCATTCCACCGGCGGTTTGCGGGTTTCTCGCAAAAAATAAAATGCTCCCGGCAGCAGCACCGCGACGGTTCCTGCCCGGTACATAGCCAGCACGTCTTCTTCGGTTGCGTATTCCAGATGGTCGCAGGAAAGGGCGCCGTGGGCCGCAGCGGCTTCCGTGGCGCCAATATTGGAAAGCTGGTCACTATGAGCGTGCGTCTTCAGACCATGTTTCGCGGCCCGCATGAATAATTGACGCAAATCATCCACACTGAAGCCAATTTTTTCCGCGAAGATGTCCACACTTTCCGCCAGCTTCTCCCGAGCCACCATGGGCAGCATGGTATCAACCACCTCCTTGAAGTATTGCTCGTGCGTGCGTCCGGGCGGAATGGCGTGCGCGCCCAGGAATGTGGGAACGATATCCATCTCCAGGTGCTGACGAAGTTGGCGGATGGCCCGCAGCATCTTGAGTTCATTCGGCGTATCAAGACCATAGCCGCTCTTGATTTCCACCGTGGTGACGCCTTCAGCGCGCAGCGCGGCGAGACGCGGCAGGGTTTCATCCACCAGTTGTTGCTCGCTCGCGGCGCGCACCGCCTGCATGGTAGTCTGAATGCCGCCACCGGCGCGTGCGATCTCCTCGTAGCTGGCGCCTTTGAGCTTGTGGTTGTGTTCGGCCATGCGATTGCCGGCGTAGAGCGCATGGGTGTGGCAATCCACAAAACCGGGCAGCACCACGCGGTTTTCGGCGTCAAAGGTGTTTTTGGCGGAGCTGTTGTCGGGCACACCCAGCGCCACGATCCGGCCGGCGCTCACGGCCAGCGTGCGGGCGCGAGCAATTTCCGCACCCCATTCCATGGGATACAGGCGGGCATTTTTGACCAAGAGGTCGTACACCAGTTCTCCCTATGCGCTGGCGCGTGAATTTGAGAGCATAAGGGTATGCAGACGCGGCTGACTTTCAAATACCTGCTGACGCCGGGTGGCCTGCGCCCCGATCAGACGCTGGTCATTGGCGCCACCGGCTTGATCGAAGCCCTCGAACCCGCGCGCGGTCCGGCTGACGGTTTTCTTGCCCTTCCGGGCATGCCCAACGCCCATAGCCACGCGTTTCAGCGCGCGCTTTCCGGTTTTGGGGAGGCGCGCACAGGTGCGGATTCCTTCTGGAGCTGGCGCGAGGCCATGTACCGCCTTGCCAACCGGATGACGCCGGAAGACATGTTTGTGATCGCCCGCGAAGCCTTTCTCGACATGTTGCGCGCGGGATTTACCAGTGTCGCCGAATTTCATTATGTACATCATATGCCGGATGGCCGTCCCGGACCCGAAATGGCGCGCGCCGTGATTGACGCGGCGCACGCCGCGGGTATTCATCTCGTGCTGTTGCCGGTGTTTTACCAGACCGGCGGATTCAACCGGCCGCCAGCGGATGTCCAGCGGCGCTTCGTGCATGCCAGTATAGAGGACTACTGCTGGCTGTTACAGGAACTGCACGGCGTGAAACTCGGTATTGCGCCGCATTCCTTGCGTGCGGTGCCGCCCCAGGTACTGGCTCAGTTGGTGAAAGACGTGGAGCGCCTTTCCGGTGGCACTTGGCCCATTCATATTCACATCAGCGAACAACAGCAGGAAGTGCAGGAATGCCAGATTGCATTCGGTACCACGCCCGTTGAGTTGCTGGCGCGGACCGTTGAACTCAACCAACGCTGGAACCTGGTGCATGCCACCCACGCCACGAATGCGGAGCGCGATCTGATCGTCAAACACGACAGTACGGTGGTGCTGTGCCCTATCACCGAAGCATATCTTGGTGACGGCCTGTTTGCGGCGGAAGAATTTATCCGCGCCGGCGGCCGTTTGGCCATTGGCTCCGACAGCAATTGCCGCATAGATGCGGTGGAGGAGCTGCGCTGGCTGGAATACGGCCAGCGCCTGCGCCGGCAGCAACGTGCGCGTCTTGCCACGCCGCAGGGCTTGGGCGAGAGCCTTTGGCAGCGGGCGTGTGTCGGCGGCGGCGCAGCTCTGGCTGAACCCGTGGGCGCATTATCGGTGGGCAAGCGTGCCGATCTGGTGGTGCTCGACGAGCAGGCCTCGCCCTGGTTGGGCCACGATCTGGATACGCTGCTCGATGCGTTCATCATCGGCGGTAGTCGGTATGACATCGCGCAGGTGTATGTGGGCGGACGACGCGTTGTGGACCACGGCGAGGCAAACGGTGCGGGAACCAGCGCACGTGAGTTTACAAGTGCGGTGGCACGCTTGTGCAAATAAATAAGTATTCAGAATAAATCATGAAGTATTACAATCAGAACGCCTCAATACCACTTTGTATCATCCACCTACTAAAATTACTCAATTGATCAGGTCTTCCCAAATTACTGATTGACAGGAGTGCAGCCATGATTAGGCCAAAGCTTGTTGGCTTTCTTTCCATTTTGAGTGCTTGCCTGATCGCAGCAAGCGTGCCGGCATGGGCGCAAACCCCGGTTGCTTTCAGCCAGTTGGTAAGTAAATTGCATTGGCGCAGCATCGGTCCGGCTATCGGTGGCCGGGTAGTGGCGGTGTCCGGCGTGATTCAACAGCCCAATGTCTTTTACATGGGCGCGGTGGACGGCGGTATTTGGAAGAGCGATGACTACGGCGTCAGTTGGAACAATATTTCTGATAAATCCCTGTATTCTTCAAATATCAGCATCGGAGCCATTGCGGTGGCGCCCTCTGATCCGGAGGTCATTTATGCCGGCACCGGCGAGGCCGATATCCGTAATGATTTTGTGACCGGCAATGGCATCTACAAATCAACCGATGCCGGGGGAACCTGGCGCTATATCGGTCTTGGGAGCACGCATACCACAAGCAAGATTGTTGTTGATCCGCGCAACCCGAATGTCGTTTATGTCGCTTCGTTGGGGCATGTGTTTGTGCCCAACGGCGAAGGCGGTGTCTACAAAACCAGCGACGGGGGTCAAACCTGGAAGAAGGTGTTGTTTGTCAATGATGAAACCGGGGCCATTGATCTTGCGATGGATCCGCAGAACCCTGAAATCATGTACGCAGCCATGTGGCAGGTGTACCGGACTCCGTGGAAACTGTCGAGCGGCGGTCCGGGCAGTGGCCTGTACAAGACCACTGACGGTGGGGCGAATTGGGTGAATATTTCACACGGTCAGGGGCTGCCGCAGGGCATTCTGGCGCGCATTGGCGTAGCCGTTGCGCCAAGTCAGCCGAATATTGTGTATGCGATTGTCCAGGCCAAGCATGGTGGAGTGTTCCGCTCTGAAGATGCGGGCCAGACCTGGACGCGGGTAAACAGGGATTGGGCATTGCGTCAGCGCGGCTTCTATTACTCGACGATATACGTGAACCCGAAGGATCCCAACACTGTTTACATGCCTGAAGTGGATGCTTTGTGGGTGTCTCACAATGGCGGCAAGAAAATTACCAAGCTCCACACACCACATGGAGACAATCACATCGCCTGGATTAATCCGAACAATCCGCAAATCATCTTGGAAGGTAATGATGGCGGCGCAACTGTCACTGTCAATGCTGGCAAGACCTGGAGTGGCGAGCATGACCAGCCCACCGGGCAGTTTTATCATGTCAACCTGGATGATCAATTTCCTTTTCACGTGTATGGCGCACAACAGGACGAGGGTTCCATAGAAGGCCCTAGCGCCGTGCCTGGCGGAGGGATTCCGCTGTCAGCGTGGAGCGGCGTTGCCGGCGGCGAAAGCTCGTGGGTGGTGCCGCAACCGGGCAAGCCCTGGATCACATACGCCAGCGACTATTACGTGCTGTTTCAGAAGGAGAACAGAAAAATTGATCTGTCCGAAGGTGTCAGCCCATGGCCGGACTATCAATCCGGTGCGGCGTCGGATGAACTCAAATACCGTTTGGCCTGGATCCATCCGATATTGTTTTCACCTGCGGATCCAGGTGAATTGCTGGTTGGTGCACAGTGTGTTTTGAAGAGCATGGATTACGGTGACACCTGGAACTGCATCAGCCCCGATCTGACCCACAATGACAAATCCACTGAGGGATCCACAGGCGGCCCAATCATGCTGGATGAATCGGCTGCGGAAGTTTATCCCTACATATCGAGCCTGGCCGTGTCGCCTCACGACGGCAATGTCATCTGGGCGGGTTCCAGCGATGGATTGGTGCATGTGACAACCAATGGTGGGCAACATTGGAGCGACGTCACGCCATCACAACTTACGGGATGGGGCAGCGTCAGTTCGATTGCGCCGTCGTATTCCGACATAGGTACGGCGTATCTTACGGTTAACCGTTACATGTGGGACGATTTCAAACCGTATGTATTCAAGACGACGGATTACGGCAAGCATTGGGCCAATATAACGCAAGACTTGCCTGAAGATGAATACGTCATGAGCGTCTGCATTGATTCGCATAATAAGAACCTTGTCTTTCTGGGCACCCGAAACAGCGTTTATGTCAGTGTGGATGGAGGCAATAACTGGGAGCCGCTGGGCTTGAATTTGCCGAACGTTCAGGTGCGGGACGTGGCTATCCAGCCGGATCAAAACAGCGTCGTGATTGCCACCCACGGACGGGCATTCTGGGTGCTGGATAACCTTGCGCTGCTCGAACAGCTTGCGGATGAGGTCAAGGTGGCTTCGAATTCAGCCTATCTTTTCACGCCGCAGTTGACCTGGATGACGGTGAGTTATGGCAGTCGGCACTTTGGCGAGCCGTCACCGGCGATTGGCGAGAATCATCAGTTTGGTACCAGCGTGTTTTTCCACTTGCCGGCTGACTATAACGGCACCACACCGGCTACGCTGGAATTCACCACGGCGGCGGGCGCCATGGTAAACAGCTATCACCTGCACCCACAGAAGAAAGGCGAGAAAGGCGAGAAAGGCGAAGAGAAAGCCACGGTAGTTTCCGCGGGCATGAACCGTTTCCAGTGGGATCTGCGCTATCCCGGCTCAAGCAAGATCAATGGTTTCTACTCGCCGCCCGAGGCCACCAATGGATATGACCCCGATCGCCCGGGCCCGGAGATCGTGCCCGGTACCTACTACGCCATATTGCATTATGGCAACCAGACCCAACGCACCTCATTTGACGTCACGCAGGATCCCCGTTTGACCACCACACAGTCTGAATTGCAGGCGCGCCAGAAGTTGCTGTTCGAAATCCAGAGTACGCTCAATGAGTTGAATGCATCAGTAAACCAAGCCCTTGTGTACCAAGGCAAGTTGGAACGCGCCACAAAAACCGGATCTCAAGAGAATGCTCGCTACCAGACAATGCTGTCGAACCTGCAGCAGGCAATCGGCGTGCTAGTCCAAATGAACATGCATTCCAGCGAAGGAGATGTCACGGTGGAACCTGCTCTGCGCGGTCGTTTGGCCGCACTTTTCTCGATTGTGGACCAAGCCTACGTGGGGCCACGCAAACTGGATTATGAAGTTTATGATTCTTTGAAAGGCCAAATCCGGACAGGGTTGGACGGGCTCAGGACGGTAGAGCAACGCGCGCATCAACTATTGCCGAAGTAGCCTGAAGATCAAGGAAGGCTCGGCTTGCCTGTAATCGCCGCGCGTGCGTATCAGGTTAAACTGTAATAGACAACCGGGTAGTGAAGAATGCGAAATCAGGACTCACGAACTTATCGAAGTCATGCGGTATCAGGAATCCATCATGGATGTCCCAGCTGAGCCCTACGAAATCCGTGAACCATCAGGCGCTGAAACACCGCTGCTGGTGAGCATTCCGCACACTGGCGTGTACGTGCCTGAAGCCATCGCGGCGCAATTTGCTTCCGATTACATCCGTAGTCTGCCCATGACCGACTGGCACCTGCATCATTTATATGATTTCCTGCCAGCGCTGGGCGTTACAACGATTTATGCCACCTACAGCCGTTTCGTGGCGGATTTGAACCGGTCGCCGGATGACGCCCCGCTCTATGCCGGCCGTTTCGAGACCGGTTGCGTGGCACTCAAGACCTTCCGGGGCGACGAGATTTATCATACTCCGCCATCTCAGGAGGAGAAGAACCGGCGGCGCGAACTGGTGCATGCGCCTTACCATACAAAACTGCTGGAATTATTGCACACGAAAATTGCACGCTTTGGTTCCGCAGTGTTGATTGATGTGCACAGCGTCGCGTCACGTGCCAATCTGCTGCATGGCGAATTGAAGGGGCATATTTATCTCGGCGACCGGGATGGGAAAACCTGTGCCCCCTGGTTTATCAACAAGGTAGAGCAGGGGTTCCAGCACGCCGGCCTCACGGTCACGCGCAACAACCCTTACAAGGGCGGTTACATCACCGAGCACTACGGGAAGATGAATGATGTGGAAGCGCTGCAAATCGAGATGTGCGAGCGAGTGTATATGGACGAGAACAATCCGGCCGGCGCCCTGAGCCATCCCGCCTTCAATGATGCCAAGGCAAAGGTACGCTCGGTCATGCAGGCGGTGGTTGTCGAAACCGCGCGACGGCAGGCGGGCTGGGTGCCGGCAGATTGAAAATGTGGAAACCGGCCCCATGTTGGCCGATTGTGAAGTTATAAGGAGCGATGTCATGGCCACGCAAATGCGCAGAATCGCAAGAATCATCGAACCCCAGCGGGTATCCGACGGCGCGGGCGTCAAGCTCAAGCGCAGCATCGCGGGTGGCGCGCTGGATTATCTGGACCCGTTCCTGTTATTTGACCACTTCGGTTCGGACAACCCCGACGATTACATCGCCGGTTTTCCCATGCACCCGCACCGCGGCATCGAGACCGTGACCTACATGCACTCGGGCGTGGTGGAGCACCGCGATTCCCTCGGGCATGCTGGCAGCATTGCCGCCGGCGACGTGCAATGGATGACCGCCGGCCGCGGCATCATGCACGAGGAAATGCCGCAATTGCGCGGTGGTCATCTGTCCGGTTTCCAGTTGTGGGTGAATCTGCCGGCCAAGCTCAAGATGAGCAAGCCGCGTTATCAGGAAGTTGCGGCAGGCAAAATTCCCGAGCTGGTGCGCGCCGACGGCGTGAAAGTGCGCGTGATTGCCGGGTGTGTGGATCAGGTGGACGGTGCGGTGCGTGAAATCGCCGCAAATCCGGAATATCTGGACGTGGTCATGCCTGCGCATGGCAAGTTTGTACAGCCTATCCAACGAGGCCATACGGCATTTGCCTATTTATACGATGGCGAGGCGCAGTTTGGCGTCACCGCAGACGAACCCGGCAAAACCATCGGCGCGCCGAAACTCGTGGTGCTGGGGGATGGGGACGAAGCGCATGTCGTTACCGGCGAACGCGGTGCCGGATTCCTGCTGGTATCCGGCCAGCCTTTGCACGAACCGGTGGCGCGCTACGGCCCGTTCGTGATGAACACGCCGGAAGAAATCAATCAGGCGCTGATGGATTTGCGCAACGGGACTTTTGTCTGATGTAGAGCGGTAAAGAATGGGCGGTGTGTCTTGATGACACACCGCCCGTTTTGTTTTGGACAAACCCGGTTTCAGGGTTTTACAAACTTAATCGTCATCCGGTCAGATTCACCGATAGCCTTCATTTTCGCGTGCTCGCTGTCCGGCCCCGACAGATCCGGCGGTAGAAGGTGCACGTTGATGTCTTCGGGATCTTTCGGGTTGGCATTGATCTCCGACACGCCGGCCAGTCGGAAACCGGCTTTCAGTCCCGCCTCGATCATGTAGTCTTCGGGGATGCGGTGTAACGTTTTCGAGCTGTCCACGGCATTCTCGAAAGGTCTGGCGCGATGTTCAGTGATGCCGAACACGCCGCCGGGTTTGAGGACCTTGTAAGCGGCCTTGAATACCGCGTCAAAAGTTTCCGGGCTATGGTTCAGCCAGTCATGGGCATTGCGGAAGGTGAGCACCATGTCGGCGGAATTGTCGGGTCCGAGGTTAACCTGTTCCGGCGGTGCGAACGGAATGACTTTTTCGATATGTCCATAAATTGCCGGATCGGCCTTGAGTTTTGCGTCAAACGCTTTTGCCATGCGCTGCATGAATGAACTGTGGCTGTCCATGGGTGCCGAGGCTTCAATCAGGTGGCCGTGGTCGTACAGGAAGGGCGCGAGAATTTCCGTGAACCAGCCGCCACCCGGCTCCAACTCGATGACCGTCATATCCGGCTGGATGCCGAAGAATTCCAGGGTTTCGACCGGATGGCGGTAGGGATCGCGCGCCTTGTGAGCGGCGGAGCGCCAACTGCCGTTAACGGCTTCCTGGAGCAATGCGCCGGTGTTGGCCGAGGCTGCGATGGGACCAGCGTTGGCGCCGGCGGCAATCGCCAGTACCCCGGCAAGCAGGCTTGAAAGTAGGCGGGTTCGATGAAACATGGTTTAATCCTCCTGAATTCAGAATGCTTAACTATAGCCCCGGAACCCGGTTTATGGGACAAGACGTGGTAAAAAATGCGCCTTGCCCGCAGGTCATTACCCTCAAGCGGCTGCATTCAATCGGTTGGAGTACATGAGCCACGACAGGTTCAATTTCGTTTTGCAGTCAAGCCGGATGATTACGCCGCGCGTACGCCGACTTGATTTCCGACGCGAGGACGGCGGACCGTTCAACTACGTGCCGGGCCAGTTCATTACCCTGCATCTGCCTTGGCAAGACATGGAATTGCGCCGCAGCTACAGTGTGGCCACGATTCCCGGCAGCGCGGATGAAGTGCAGATCGCGGTCACCTACGTGGAGGGCGGACGCGCCACCAAACTGCTGTATGACATGTCACCCGGCGCGCGGGTGGAAGCGACCGGCCCATTCGGGCGGTTTGTGTTGCGCGATGATCCGCCCGGACGTTATCTGCTGGTCGCCACCGGCACCGGCGTATCGCCGTTCCGCGCCATGCTGCCGCAGTTGCGTGCGCGCCTGGATGGCAAAAGCCACGCTGCAGTGCTGCTGCTAGGTGTGCGCGGACCCGATGAACTGCTGTTCGGTGACGACATGCTGCAATTTGCCTGTGACAATCCGGCCTTCCAGTTCGTTGCCAGTTACAGCCGCCGCCTGTCCGCGCCGCCATCCACCCATGAGCGCAAGGGTTACGTCCAGGAGCATTTGATGGAGCTCAACCCGGATCCGCAGCGCGACATCGTGTATCTGTGCGGCAATCCGGACATGATTGACACTGCCGTGGAGCGTCTCAAGGCGCTTGGCTTCGACAACCACAATCTGCGCCGCGAGAAATACGTGTCTTCCAACTAGCTGCTGCCTGGCACGCTGGCGGGTGTAGAATCTTGCTGTGACGACGGTCCTCATGCGGACGGGGAGTGCTTCATGATTGAAACCAGCGAGGCCAGGAAGATCGCGCTGTTACAGTTCCTGGTCGAGCAATCCTATGAACGTTCCGAGTGGTCAGCAGGGCGCTCGTATCTGAATTCGGAGCGTACCCTGTCAATATTGATTCACACGGCAGTGGCGCTGATGGTTTTCGGCATCGCCATTGACCGCTTCGGCTTGCTGCTGCACCGGCTGCCATGGTCAATCGTTCACGGTCCGCTTGATACGCCTGCCCGGGAGAGTATGGCGTTGATTGCATTGGGGGCACTCTTGGCGTTGGTTGCCGGTGTGCGCTATTTTCCTTTCATCACCGCTTACCGCCGTAATCGTCATATGCCTTTACGTTTTGGATCGTATCTGCCTGCGGTATTCGCGCTGCTGGTGGCAGCTTATGGCGTGGTACTACTGGTTTTACTTTTGGCTGGCTGAGTATCGCCGGATAAACCTTGTACAGGAGGGTTTGACGTTGCCAGAGCAGGATGCCTACGAACAGATCAAGTTGTTACAACAGCAGCTCATACAGTTGTCGGCCGAACGTACCTATATGAATACCGAACGCACCTTGTCGGTGTGGATTCGCACCGGCCTGTCGTTGATGATTTTCGGCATTGCCATTGACCGCTTCGGGCTGCTCTTGCACGGCCTGCCGTGGCTCCCGCACGGACATCTTCACCGGCTGAGCTTGTCGGCTTGGGGCGGCGCGGTGCTGGTTGCCTTGGGGGTATTGCTGGTGCTGGCCATGGATATCCGTTTCCTGGCTTATGTCCGTGTCTATCGCCGTAGCCATGCCTGGCCGGTGAACCACGGCCCCTACCTCGCCGCCACGTTTTCTTTACTGGTGGCGATCTTCGGTATCGCTCTGCTTATCATCATGTTCATGTTTACCGACTGAATCGCCGCCGCATATTCTGCGGTTGGCCGGCGCCGGACGGCGGCGCCGCGGATTTCGCTTTGAGCAGTTTCAACGCCATATCCAGTACCGGATCATCGCCGTGTTTGAAATCTTCGGGTGTGGTGATGACCTGGACCTCCGGCTCAATCCCGTTCCATTCAATCACCCGATGGTCGGCGGTCATGTCGAAACAGATCGGCACGCTGTATTTCCAGCCGTTGCCGAGCGCGTAGGGTTCGGGGCAGCCGGACGCGCCGCCGGTGGTCTCGCCAATCGTGGTTACATTGGGCAACGTCTGCATGGCGGCGATGAAGTTCTCGGTGCTGCTGAAGCTGTCAGGTCCAATCAGCAGCATCACCGGGCCGTTGTATTGCCAGCTCGGCGACGGTTGCAGGGATTTCGCGAGCGGTATCGGGCCGCTGTACTGCCGGTCCAGTGAAGGTTGCAGAAATGTCGCGCGCGGTTTACCCAGGTCGCCGGGCAAGGGTCCGTTACGATAGCGGAAGTATTCGCTCAAGTGCGGCGTGCGGGCAAAATGTGCGGCGACGTTATAGGGCAGCGTCTCATCTCCACCTGCGTTCATGCGCACATCCACAATCAGGCCTGGCGTGTGGCGGAATTGCCACAGCATGTAGCTGAAATCGTCCAGCGACAGGGCTTTCTTGTTCCAATCGTCAATGAAGATGTAACCGAAACCGTCAATATGACCGGAGCCCCAGTCGGCACCGCCAAAATACGCGAGATCCGGCACCCGCTTGTCGCGCACCGCAGCGCTCCAGTTGGGATCATAGGCGCGCTTCGGGAGGTAGGTGGTGATGTATTTGCCCTCGGGCGTGCGAAACCAGACATGCACGTCTCTGAGCGGTGTGGACATCCGTTTCAACAGCATCACCAGTTGCAATTCACTTGTGACCCGATCCACCATCGGTCGATAGTGGTCATAAGCCGCCTGCCAATCCACGTGCTTGTAATCGAAATACGGATACAGGCGGTCAAACCTGTACCAGTATTCCTCGAACTGATAGGCGTAAGGATTCCGGGGCACGGGATGTCCGGGCGCAATGTTCGGAGCGCAAGCCGGCAGCGCCAGCACCAGGCAGCAGAGTGCGGCGCACAGAATGTTGCGAACGCGGATGGAAACGGGACGCGGCGACGTGCTCATGCCGAAGCGTTCAGGGACGATTGAAAGATGCAGACAAACAATGAGTGCAAACTGTCATTCCTTCAAGCGCCGGTATTTGATACGGTGCGGTTGATCGGCGTCGGCGCCGAGACGGCGCTTGCGGTCGGCTTCGTAATCCGCGTAATTGCCCTCGAACCACACCGTTTTGGAATCGCCCTCGAAAGCCAGCATGTGGGTGGCGATGCGGTCCAGGAACCAGCGGTCGTGGGAAATCACCACCGCACAGCCGGGGAATGCCAACAGCGCCTCTTCCAATGCGCGCAGGGTCTCCACGTCGAGGTCATTGGTGGGCTCGTCCAGCAGCAGCACGTTGCCGCCGTTGCGCAAAACTTTCGCGAGATGCACGCGATTGCGTTCGCCGCCGGAGAGATCGCCCACGCGTTTCTGCTGATCCGGCCCCTTGAAATTGAAGCGGCCCACGTAGGCGCGCGAGGGCGTTTGATAGTTCCCGACCATGAGAATGTCCTGACCGTTGGAAATTTCCTCCCATACGGTTTTGCCCGCGCTCAGCGCGTCGCGGCTCTGATCCACGTAGGCGAGCTTTACGCTCGGGCCGATGCGCAGTTCGCCGGCATCCGGTTTTTCCTGGCCCACGATCAAGCGGAACAGCGTGGTCTTGCCCGCGCCGTTCGCGCCGATGACCCCCACGATGCCGCCGGGCGGCAGATTGAAAGACAGATCTTCGTAGAGCAACGTATCGCCGAAACTTTTGCGCAGACCTTTTGCTTCCACCACCAAATCGCCCAGCCGCGGACCGGGCGGGATGTAGAGTTCCTGGGTTTCGTTGCGTTTCTGGAATTCGGCCGAGGCCAGTTCCTCAAAGCGTTGCAGACGCGCCTTGCTCTTGGCATGGCGGCCCTTGGGATTGGTGCGTACCCACTCCAGTTCCTGTTTCATGGCCTTGATGTGGGCGGTTTCCTGTTTCTCTTCGGTCTCCAGGCGCTTTTCTTTTTGCTCCAGCCAGGACGAGTAATTGCCTTGCCAGGGAATGCCGTGGCCGCGGTCCAGCTCCAGAATCCAGCCGGCCACGTTGTCGAGAAAATAACGATCATGGGTGACGGCGACCACCGTGCCGGGATATTCCTGCAGGTAACGCTCCAGCCAGGCGACTGATTCCGCGTCCAGATGATTGGTGGGTTCGTCCAGCAACAGCATGTCGGGTTTGGACAGCAATAAACGGCACAAGGCCACGCGGCGGCGCTCGCCGCCGGAAAGTGTGCTCACGTCTGCATCCCACGGCGGCAGGCGCAGCGCTTCCGCGGCCACTTCCAGTACATGATCCAGATTGGTGGCGCCGGCCGCTTGCAGGACGTTTTCCAGCCGCGCCTGTTCGGCGGCGAGCTTGTCAAAATCCGCATCCGGTTCGGCGTAAGCGGCATACACTTTGTCGAGTTGCTCTTTTGCGTCCTTGATTTCGCCCAGTCCATCTTCCACATTGGCGCGCACGCTCTTTTTTGCATCCAGTTGCGGCTCCTGGGGCAGAAAGCCGATTTTTGTTCCCGCCAGCGGCCGGGCCTCGCCGTGAATATCCATATCCACGCCCGCCATGATGCGCAGCAGTGTGGATTTGCCGGCGCCGTTCAGGCCCAGTACACCGACCTTGGCGCCGGGAAAGAACGAGAGCGAAATATTGCGCAGGATTTCGCGCTTCGGGGGCACAACTTTGCCCACACGGGTCATGGTGTAAATGTACTGAGCCATGTTTGGCGCCTCTAAAAACTGATCTTTCGATTTCCGACGTTGTTAAAAATGCGCTCGAAATCTTCATATGCTGGCATATACACTCCGGTTTCTCGGGCATTTTTGCCTAGCCAGAAACCAAAATCTCTAATTTTTAGAGACGTCAAAGCAGAGGATTTGCGGCAGAGGCTTTGAATTATCCGGGAAAGGTTGGTGTCCCGCCAGTTGTCAGCCGGAACCCTTAGTTTTCGTGTAACCGGTGCGGGCATGGCGTTCAATGAAAGCGATGATTGCGCCAGCGATGTCTTTTTTGGTGGCGTCTTCGATGCCTTCGAGTCCCGGTGAGGAATTGACTTCCAGCACCAGCGATCCCTTGCTGGAACGGATGATATCCACGCCGGCTACGTTGAGCCCCATGATTCTGGCGGCCTTGATGGCCATGTCGCGTTCCGTGGGCGTGATACGCACGGCTTCGGCGCGGCCGCCGCGGTGCAGATTGGCGCGGAACTCGCCTTTGCGGGCTTGGCGTTTCATGGACGCCACTACCTTGCCGCCGATGACGAAACAGCGAATGTCGGAACCGCGGGATTCCTTGATGAATTCCTGCACCAGGAAGTGCGCATCCAGACCGCGGAACGCGTCAATCACGCTTTCCGCGGCGTGCCGGGTTTCCGCCAGCACCACGCCCTGACCCTGCGAACCTTCGGTGAGCTTGATGATAAGCGGCACGTCGCCGACGATGGCCAGCAGATCGTCGGTGTCGTCCGGCGCATGCGCGAAGCCGGTGACCGGCATGCCGATACCCTTGCGCGCCAGCAGTTGCAGGGAGCGCAGTTTGTCGCGGGCGCGGCTGATGGCGACCGACTCGTTGAGCGAATACACGCCGATCATCTCGAATTGGCGCAGCACCGCGGTGGCGTAGAATGTCACCGATTGGCCGATACGCGGAATCACCGCATCGAAATCTTCCAGCTTGCGGCCCTTGAAGTGGATTTCCGGGTTGTGGGCGGAGATATTCATGTAGCAGCGCAGCGGGTCAATGATATACATGTCATGGCCGTGCTTGAGCCCTGCTTCCAGCAGGCGTTTGGTGGAATACAGCCGCGTGTTGCGGGACAGCACGGCGATTTTCAGGCGATTTCTTTTCATGGCGGCAGGTCAAATGTGTTTAAGGTTGTCAGCGCGGCGGCGGCCGCCGGTCACATACGAGGCATCCGGGTCTATCATCAACCGGTCAGTCATGGCGCTGCGGCCGATGAGCAGTCGAAACCGCATACTATCCCGGCTGGTCAGCGTCAGTTCAATGGGCCAAATCAGATCGCCGATGCGGACCGGGGTGATAATCACCAGGCGCTGCTCGCGATGCCCGCCGGAATCCGTCACCCAACGTTCGTCCACAACTTCGGCTTCGCAAAAAACCTCCGGCCGTGAGCGGCGTTGTACGGGATGCACGCCGAAGCGCACCATATTGTTGCCGTGCCGGGTGAACGGCTCCAGCGCGAAGGCGTGCAGGGCGGAGGTGCGCGCGCCGGTGTCAATCTTAGCCTTGATGCGGGCGATGCCCAGCTCCGGCAGCGCCGCCCATTCACGCCAGCCGACCGGGGTTTTTCTTGTTTTGGCTGAGTCTGTCATGCTATGACGCCCTGTGCGGCGTGGGCGGTCATAATATCACCGCCGTATCTCCGGCAAGCCGGGAGGAGTTGATGGTTCCAGACACTGCAATCCGCGTGGGACTCTGCCTTGATCCGGCCCAGGCCCGTTACGGGTTTGGCGACGGCCATCCCTTCGGCCCGGACCGCTTCGATGCCTTCCGGGACGAAGCACACGCGCGCGGCTTGCCGCTGCGGGTGCGGCCGATTGCGGCTCGCGTCGCGACCCGCGCGGAATTGGAAGCCTTCCACGATCCCCGTTATCTGGATTACGTGCTGAAGACAAGCCGGCTTGGCGGGTATCTTGACGATGGCGATACGCCGGCCGTGGAAGGTATTCTCGAGGACGCGAGCCTGGTAGCGGGCGCCACGCTCAATGCGGTCGCGGGCGTGATGCGCGGGGAATACCAGCGCGCCTTCGTGCCCATCGCCGGTCTGCACCATGCCGGCCGCAATCACGCCGCCGGTTTTTGCGTGCTCAACGATATCGGCGTGGCGGTGGAACATCTGCACCGCGAATACGGCGTGCAGCGCATCGCCTACGTGGACATTGATGCGCATCACGGCGATGGGGTGTTCTACAGTTTTGAAAGTGATCCCGGTTTGCTATTTGCCGATTTGCATGAGGACGGACGTTTCCTGTATCCCGGCAGCGGCAACGCGGACGAAACCGGTAAAGATGCCGCTATTGGCACTAAACTCAACATTCCCATGCCGCCCGGCGCGGGCGACGCGGAGTTCAAGCTCGCCTGGCAGCGAGTGGAGGAATTTCTGGAGCAACACAAGCCGCAATTCATCCTGTTTCAATGTGGCGCGGACAGCATTGCCGGCGACCCTATCACGCATTTACAGTACACACCCGCGGCGCATGCCCACGCGGCTGCGCGCCTGTGCCGGATTGCGGCGCACGAATGCGAGGGGCGCGTGGTGGGACTCGGCGGCGGCGGCTATAACCGCCGCAACCTGGCGCTGGCCTGGAGCAATGTCGTGGAAGCGTTTCTGCAGAACTGATGACGGCATTTATACTTGTGTGCGGGCTATAAATTGGGGGCAACACCGGATCCGGATGGCATTCGTCGCCGCGGCATAAGCACGGCGCGTGTGAATGACATACCGGCGTTCAACGCGGACAGAATCTGAGCGATGGCGAAAAAAAAAGCAACCCGGGGTGATTTTTCCTACCATCCCAGACAACTGGCGATTTCCTGCATCGCCTTGTTTGTCGGCGTGCTGGGTGCATTGGTGGCGTGGGTGTTGTTTCATCTGATCGGCCTGGTCACCAATCTGCTTTTCTATCATCGTTTTTCCTGGGCGTTCACACCGCCCGGAGATAATCATCTGGGCTGGGGTGTGGTGGCGGTGCCGGTCATCGGCGGCATCATCGCGGGTCTCATGGCACGTTATGGCTCCGAGAAGATACGCGGGCACGGCATTCCCGAGGCACTGGAAGCCATCCTGTACGGCAAAAGCGTCATGGATCCCAAGGTGGCGGTGCTGAAGCCGGTGGCGTCGGCGGTGGTGATTGGTTCAGGCGGGCCGTTCGGCGCGGAAGGCCCCATCATCATGACCGGCGGTGCCGTGGGCTCGCTGGTTTCGAGGTTCTTCAAACTTACCGCGATTGAGCGGCGCGTACTGCTGGTGGCCGGCGCTTCCGCCGGCATGGCGGCCACCTTTGACACGCCGATTGCCGCCACCTTGCTGGCCGTGGAACTGATGCTGTTCGAACTCAAGCCGCGCAGCCTCATACCCGTGGCGCTGGCCTGCGCGGTCGCCGCGGCGCTGCGGCCGTATTTGATTGGCACCGGTCCGCTGTTCCCGGTACCCGCGAACCTCGACGTGAACGATATCGGGCTGCTGTCGGCCGTGGTCTGCGGCGTGCTTGCCGGTATGCTCTCGGCCGTGCTCACCATGGCGGTGTATGCCTGCGAGGACGGTTTCCGGAAATTGCCGGTGCACTGGATGTGGTGGCCGGCGATCGGCGGCATCGCGGTGGGCATCGGCGGCTATTTCCAGCCGCATGCGCTGGGCGTCGGTTACGATGTCATCAACGGATTATTGAATAATCATTTCGTGGTGGTGGCGGCAGTCACGCTGCTGGTGGTGAAACTCGTAATCTGGGCCATCTCCCTGGGTTCCGGCACCTCGGGCGGCGTGCTGGCGCCGCTGCTGATCATGGGCGCGGGCCTGGGCGTGGTGGAAGGCACTTTCCTGCCCGGCGCCAGCCCGCTCATGTGGCCGCTGGTCAGCATGGGTGCGGTGCTGGCCGGCACCATGCGCTCGCCGCTGACTGCCATTGTGTTCACCCTGGAACTCACGCACAGCATCGCCGCGCTGCGGCCATTGCTGATTGCCTGCATCGTGGCGCATACCTTCAGCGTGCTGTTCATGAAGCGTTCCATTCTCACCGAGAAAGTCGCGCGCCGCGGCTTCCAGATTTTCCGCGAATACGGGGTGGATCCCATGGGCACCCAGCTCGTGAAGGATTTGATGACCACCAATGTCATGTGCATTCCGGGCACGATTTCAGCCGCCCAGGCCTGGGACGATTATTTTGGCTACAGCACGCAGAAATTCCGCAGCTATCCGGTCGTGGACGAGCATGGCAAATTCCTGGGCATCGTCACACGCACGGAAATGGCGAAATACAAATCCGAATCGCCTGAAAAAAGTCTGGCGGAGTGCGTCAAGGATCAGCGACTGGCCGTGACCACACCGGAGACCACGTGTCAGGAAGCTGCCGGCCGCATGGCGCTGGAACGTGTGGAGCGCTTGCCGGTAGTGGCCGATGAAGATAGTATGAAGCTGCTCGGCGTGGTGACACGCTTCGACGTGGTCAAGGCGTTATTGCCGTATTTCGAGAGCGAAGGGCGCTCGGAAAAGCTTCTGGATCTCACCATCCCCAAAGCCTGGACCGGCAAGCACTCTGCTGGTCCGCCGGACGATGGCTCTGGTCCTTTACCACCATCCTAGTTCTCCACCAAATTCCGCAGCGCTTTTGGGATGGTTTTATTGCCGGTTGCGCCGTCGGCCGGGACCGGCGCCGACCGTGCTTGCGGTAAAATGAGCCGCCGAAAACAACACTGATGCCGGAGCGGCCCCATGTTCAGCCAGACTATGACCATTGCCGGGTTCGACAACGAACTCCACGACGCCCTGCGCTCCGAATTGAAGCGTCAGGAAGAAAACATCGAACTGATTGCCTCGGAAAATTACGTTAGTCCGCGCGTGTTGGCCGCCCAAGGTTCGGTGCTCACCAATAAGTACGCCGAAGGTTATCCCGGCAAGCGTTATTACGGCGGCTGCGAATTCGTGGACGTGGCCGAGCGGCTAGCCATCGAGCGCGCCAAAAAATTGTTCAGTGCCGCTTATGCCAATGTGCAGCCGCATTCCGGTTCGCAGGCCAATGCCGCAGTGTATTACGCGCTCATGCAACCGGGCGACGCCATGCTCGGCATGGCGCTTGCTCACGGTGGTCACCTTACCCACGGCGCCAAGGTGAATTTCTCCGGCAAGCACTTCAATGTGCATCAGTACGGCATTGATACCACCACCGGCCTGATTGATTACGAGCAGGTGCGAAAACTTGCCGAGGAACACCGTCCGAAAGTTATCGTCGCCGGTTTCTCCGCGTATTCGCGTCGCATTGACTGGCAGAAGTTCCGCGACATTGCCGACAGTGTAGGTGCGTATCTGGTGGTGGACATGGCGCACGTGGCGGGTTTGGTGGCTACCGGCATCTACCCCGATCCGGTAAACATCGCGGACGTGACCACCACCACCACGCACAAAACGCTGCGCGGCCCGCGCGGTGGATTGATTCTGGCGAAAGCCAATCCGGATATCGAAAAGAGACTCAACTCGCTGGTGTTTCCCGGCACCCAGGGTGGACCGTTGATGCACGTGATTGCCGCGAAGGCGGTGGCGCTGCTGGAAGCACTGCAACCGGAGTTCAAGGCCTACCAGCAACAGACTTTGAACAACGCCCGCGCCATGGCGGAGACCTTCATCAAACGCGGTTATAACATCGTCTCCGGCGGCACCGACAACCACCTGTTTCTCATGGACCTCATCGCCCGCAACATCACTGGTAAAGACGCGGATGCGGCGCTGCACCAGGCCAATATCACCGTCAACAAGAACGCCGTGCCCAACGATCCGCGTCCACCGATGGTGACTTCCGGCCTGCGCATCGGCACACCCGCCGCCACCACTCGCGGCCTCAAGGAAAACGAAATCCGCGAGCTGGCCGGCTGGATGGCGGATATCCTCGATGACCTCGGTAACGAAAGAACCATCGCTCGGGTCAAGGACCAGGTGCTGGCAACGTGCCACAAATTCCCGGTATATCCGGCCGGCATGAAATTCTGAACGCAGTAGGCGTCCAGTCGGAGTGATGCATGCATTGTCCCTTCTGCGGGCACGAAGATACCAGAGTGATTGATTCGCGTTTGGCGGGCGAGGGCGCGCAGGTGCGCCGTCGGCGCGAGTGCGAGCAATGCGGCGAGCGCTTCACCACCTTCGAGGGTGCGGAACTGGTGATGCCGCGCATCGTCAAGAGCAATGGCACGCGTGAACCCTTTGACGAGCACAAGTTGCGTGCCGGCATGATGCGCGCGCTGGAGAAGCGCCCGGTGAGCACGGAGGCCATCGAAGCGGCCATCGCGCGCATCATCCACAAGCTGCAGGTGACTGGCGAGCGTGAAATCCGCTCGCTGCACGTGGGCGAACGGGTCATGGAAGAATTGAAAGCACTGGACGAAGTGGCGTATGTGCGTTACGCATCCGTGTACCGCAGCTTCCAGGATGCCAATGAGTTCCGTGAGACCGTTGATCACCTGCGCAGCGAAGCGGATCGCGAGGCACTGAAACGTGAGCAGATACCGTTACTGCCCGACGACGAGAAGAAGTGAGGGGTAAGGGAGTGAGGGGTGAGGCATCCATCCAAACAGTAATTTCCTGACTGCCTCACTCCTCACCAGGCCGCGAAGCGGCCGACCTCACTGGAGCAGAAGATGGTTTTCACGGCGGCTGATCACGAATTCATGGCCGAAGCCTTGCGGCTCGCGGAGCAGGGCTTGTACAGCACCGATCCCAATCCGCGCGTCGGCTGCGTGATCACCAAGGATGGCGGGATTGTCGGGCGCGGGTTTCATCGCAAGGCCGGCGAGGCGCATGCGGAAGTGAATGCGCTTGTCGAAGCCGGTGAACAGGCGCGTGGTGCCTGGGTGTATGTGACGCTGGAACCTTGTTCGCACTTCGGGCGTACACCACCGTGCACGGATGCGCTAATCAAGGCGGGTGTTGCGCGCGTCATTGCCGCCATACAGGATTCCAATCCGAAAGTCGCCGGTCAAGGATTTGAGAAATTGAAAGCTGCCGGTGTCGAAATCAGCAGCGGCTTGATGGAAGACCAGGCGCGACAACTCAATCCTGGTTTCATCAGCCGTATGACGCGTGGCCGGCCCTGGCTGCGCAGCAAGCTGGCGGTGAGTTTGGACGGACGTACCGCGCTCGCGTCCGGTGCAAGTAAATGGATTACGAGTGTAGCGGCGCGGGAAGATGTGCAGCGCTGGCGGGCGCGCAGTTCCGCGATTCTCACCGGCATCGGCACGCTGTTGGCGGATGACCCTGAGCTTACCGTACGCCTGCCGGGTGAATGGCGGCAGCCAAAACGCATCCTGGTGGATACACGGTTGCGTGTGCCGGCGACGGCCAGACTTCTGAAACCGCCTGGTGAAACCTATATCGCCACCTGTGTCACGGATCGCGAACGGCATGCAGCTTTACTGAAAGCCGGCGCCAAACTGTTGGTATTACCGAATACGGAAACGCAGGTGAATCTGCCGGACTTGATGACGGAACTTGCAAGCCTGGAGTGCAATGAAGTGTTGGTGGAAGCGGGCGCCATTCTGAATGGCGCGCTGCTCAGAGCCGGACTGGTAGATGAACTGCTGATTTACATGGCGCCGTGCGTGTTGGGCGATACGGCCCGCAGCATGTTCAGCCTGCCGCCGCTTGAGAATATAGGCCGGCGGCTTGAATTGAAACTGACGGATGTACGCATGATCGGCAACGACTTGCGTATTTTGGCGGTGCCGGCCAATGTAAAAGAAGCTCATCCAACTCCCCTCTTCCCTTGAAGGGAGAGAGTGAGGTGAGGGGTGTTGTGTCCCCAGATGTTTTTCAGAGTAAGGAATTGAATTGATGTTTACCGGTATTGTTCAGGCAGTTGGAAAAATTCACACGCTCGCACCGCGAGGCGGCGATGTGCACCTGGAGATTGATATGGGTAGTCTGCCGCAGGATAAGGTTCAAATTGACGACAGCATCGCCGTCAACGGTTGCTGCCTGACAGTAATCGAGAAACAAGCTCACGGTTTCAGCGCCGACGTTTCGCGCGAAACCTTGGCGCTTACCACGTTGGCTAGCCTTGGCGCCGGTTCACCGGTGAACCTGGAATCTTCGCTGACACTTGCCACGCCACTCGGTGGTCATCTGGTGAGCGGCCATGTGGACGGTGTGGGCACGGTCAAGAACCGCCGGGAGGACGGTCGCTCGGTGCGATTTGATATTGAAGCGCCCACGGTGCTGGTGCGCTATATCGCCCGCAAGGGCTCCATTTGCGTGGACGGCGTGAGCCTGACGGTCAACGGCGTGCAGGGTAATGTTTTTGATGTCAATATCATTCCCCATACGCTGGAACAGACCGTCATGGGCGGTTATCGCGGCGGCACCCGGGTCAATCTGGAAGTGGATCTGATTGCGCGCTATCTTGAACGTCTGTTGCCGAGCCGGGCAACTTCCGATTGAATTAAACGCGGTTTGAGCAGGAGTCAGCGCATGTCGAATACCGTCACGCAGATGAAGCACGCAAATCTGGATACCGTCGAGGCTATCCTTGCGGACATTTGCGCCGGCAAGATGGTGATCCTGATGGATGACGAGGACCGCGAGAATGAAGGCGACCTCATCATGGCGGCCGAGAAGGTCCGGCCCGAGGATATAAATTTCATGGCACGCTACGGCCGTGGGCTGATTTGCCTGACGCTCACGCCAGAGCGTTGCCGGCAACTGCGCCTGCCGCTCATGGTGAGTGGCACCAACGAAAACCGCAGCACCAATTTCACGCTGTCCATCGAGGCGGCGGAAGGTGTAACCACCGGCATTTCCGCGTACGACCGCGCGCACACGGTGCGCACCGCGGTGCAGGCAGATGCGGTACCGGAAGACCTGAAACAACCGGGCCATGTGTTTCCGATCATGGCGCAATCCGGCGGTGTGCTGACGCGCGCGGGTCACACCGAGGCTGGCTGCGATCTCACGCGTCTCGCGGGACTGGAAGCTGCCGCCGTGATCGTCGAGATATTGAATGAGGACGGCAGCATGGCGCGCCGCCCGGATCTGGAGAAGTTCGCGCGCGCTCACGGTTTGAGGATCGGCACCATCGCTGATCTCATCAGCTACCGCTTTGCCAAGGAAAAAACCGTCGAGCGCATTGCCGAACGTACGGTGCCCACGGAATTCGGCGAGTTCCGCATGGCGGTGTACGAAGACCGCGTGAACAAGACCGTGCATCTGGCGCTCATCCGCGGCGAGTTGAAACCGGAACAACCGGCGCTGGTGCGGGTGCATCTACAAAGCACCCTCAACGACGTGGTGGGCGTGCGCTGGGACGACCTGGGCTGGCCGCTGCGCAACGCCATGAAACGGATCGGCCGCGAGGGCGGTGTGGTGGTGATCCTGCGCCAGGTGGAAGACCCGGCGATGCTGGTGGAACGGTTGCGCGGGCATTTGAATGGCGCCACGCCGGACGAAGAGAGTGCGCCCGCCGCCTTGGTGCTGCGCACCTATGGCATCGGCGCACAAATCCTGCTGGACTTGGGTGTGAAACGCATGCGCGTATTGAGCCAACCGAAAAAGATGCACGGTCTGTCGGGTTTTGGCCTGGAAGTCGTCGAATACGTCACATGTGACTGAAAGCTGTTGGCAGGCGCCGCCACTGAATTCCAGGGTTCATGACCCGCGCGCGTCTCGGTTAGAATACGCGTTCAAATCAACAGGCTCTTTATCATGACCGGCAATCCCAGAGTCATACAAGGCGACAGCGCCGCCAAGGGTGTGCGCGTGGCCATCGTGGCAGCGCGTTTCAACGGCTTCGTGGTGGACAAGCTGGTGAGCGCGGCTCTGGAAACTGTGCGCGCTCACGGAATACGGGAAGAGAACTTGACGCTGGTGCGCGTGCCGGGAGCGTTTGAAATCCCATTGGCCGTCAAAAAACTGGCTGTCGGTGGTCAGCATGACGTGGTTATCGCACTCGGTGCGATAATCCGCGGCGAGACGCCGCATTTCGATTACGTGGCAGGAGAATGCGCGCGCGGCTTGATGCAGGTGATGCTCGACACAGGTGTGCCGGTCGGCTTCGGCGTGCTCACCTGCGATACGGTGGAACAAGCCATGGCGCGTGCCGGCGGAGCGGCGGGCAACAAGGGCGCGGATGCAGCCCTGGCGGCACTCGAGATGGCCAATCTTCTCCGGAAAATGGACTAGGTCATGGTAAAAAATATTCCACACGGTGCGCGGGCGCGCACCCGTGCCCGGCGGTTGGTCTTGCAAGGGCTGTATCAATGGCAGATGAGCGGCGCCGCGACCCGGGAGATCATCGCGCATTTGTATCTCAGCCAGAACAGCGGCGATACGGATACGGATTATTTTGAGGAATTGCTGAGCCGGACGATTGTTGACAGTATTCCTCTGGACGCGCTGTTATCCCCGCGACTTGACCGCCCGCTCGCGCAATTGGATCCCATTGAACACGGCATCTTGCTGTTGAGTGCCTGTGAATTGAAAACGCGGCCCGACGTGCCGTATCGCGTAGTGTTGAATGAAGCGGTGGAGCTGGCCAGGAAATTCGGCGCGGAAGACAGTCACAAGTACATCAATGCGGTTCTGGATAAACTCAGCGTCGAATTGCGCGCGGCGGAATGCAAGCAACGTACCCACTTATCGTGACAGCGCGCATGGACGAATTTGAACTGATTCGCCATTATTTATGCGCTCAGAACGCGCAGCGGGACGATGTACGGTTGGGAATCGGCGATGACGCTGCGGTGTTGCGTGTGCCGGCCGGGCAGGAGCTGGCGGTCTCGGTGGATACGCTGGTGGCCGGCGTGCATTTCCCCGCCGGGCTCGCGGCGGACGCCGTGGGCCATCGGGCGCTGGCGGTGAACTTGAGCGATCTCGCCGCCATGGGCGCAGAGCCCGCCTGGGCCTTGCTGGCTTTGACCCTGCCGGAAACCGACGAGCGCTGGATTGCAGGGTTCGCGCGCGGCTTGTTTGCGCTCGCACAGGATTTCAATGTCGCGCTGGTGGGCGGCAATCTGGCGCGCGGACCGTTGAATGTCAGCGTGACCGTGCACGGATTTGTACCCACCGGTCAGGCGCTCACTCGTAGCGGCGCAGGTCCAGGGGATCAGATATTCGTGACCGGTCATCTCGGCGATGCAGCTGCTGGATTACAAAAGCTGCAAGCAAGGGCTGATGCACATGCTCGTGATGCCTGTATCCGGCGTTTCGCTTTTCCTGAACCGCGCATTGAAGTGGGTATGGCTTTGCGCGGCATTGCCAGCGCCGCGATTGATATTTCCGATGGTTTGGCGGCTGACTTGGGCCATATCCTGGAAGCTAGTGGTGTGGGCGCCCGGTTGGACGTGGAGTGTGTACCCTTGTCATCCGCACTGCTCAAGCACGGTTCCCGGGAGCAGGCGCAGACGTTGGCGCTAGTGGGTGGTGATGATTATGAATTGTGTTTCAGCGTGCCGTCGGAACGGCTGGCGATGTTGGAATCCCGCAAAGACAAACTGGATTGTACGGTCACCGGGATCGGGCAGGTTACTGAGGTACTGGGTTTACGCTGTGTCGGGAAAAATGGCATGGACTGGAAACTGAATGACTTGGGTTACAAACATTTCTGAGCGCACATCATGCCAAATCGTCTTACCGCTGCCGAAGTTTTTTGCAATCCAATTCATTTCCTGGCCTACGGATTTGGCAGCGGCCTTTCCCCCAGAGCTCCCGGCACCGCCGGCACGCTCGTTGGGGTCATCTTTTACGTGGTGCTGACACCGGTGGCGCCATGGGTCTATCTGCTCATCACCTTGATCCTGTTTTTGCTCGGTATCTTCATCTGTGGCTATAGCGCCCGTGTCATGGGTGTTGCGGATCCCGGCGCGGTCAATTGGGATGAGATCGTAGGCTATCTCGCCACCATGGCGGCCGTGCCGCATGCGTTGTGGCTACCCCATGGCTGGGTGTGGATCATCCTGGGTTTTGTGCTGTTTCGTGTTTTCGATATTCTCAAGCCCTGGCCCATCCGCTGGCTGGACCGGAACATCAAGGGCGGCCTTGGCATCATGCTGGACGATGTGGCGGCGGCGATTCCTGCGGCCATCCTCCTGTATATAGCGATGCTGGTTTCCGGGCATGTAGCAAGCTGGACATAAGCCCGCGAGGGCTGTAAAAAGCCCTCACCATCACACGGAGCGCCCATGAACGCCCCCGCGAAGCTTGGCAAGTTTGTCATCACCAAGGAACTCGGCCGCGGCGCCACCGGCACCGTCTATCTTTGCCACGATTCTTTCCTGGGCAAGGATGTGGCGATCAAACTGTATAACTTCGATGCCGATGCCAGCGAAAAGGAAACCCGTACCCGGCGCAAGTTGTTCTTCAATGAGGCCTATCTCGTCGGCAAGATGAACCACCCCAACATCCTGCCCATCTACGATGCCGGCGAGGATGAGGGTCATTGCTATGTGGTGATGGAATATGTGCGCAGTGCGCAGCCGCTCACGCATTTCTGCCGCGCCGATAATCTGCTGCCAGTGCGCCAGTTGGTGGAAGTCGTGTTCAAGTGCGCCAAGGCACTGGATTACGCGCATCACAAGGGACTGGTGCACCGCGACATCAAGCCCGGCAACATCCTGATGACCGCCGAGAGCGATGTGCGCATCGTGGATTTCGGCGTGGCCCACATGGCGGGCAACGAGGCCGGACAGCTCAAGGGCCTGGTGGGTTCGCCGAGTTACATGGCGCCCGAACAGATGCGCCAGCAGCCGTCCACCGTGCAGACCGATCTGTATTCCCTCGGTGTGGTGATGTACGAATTGCTCACCGGCAAGCGGCCGTTCTACGGCGACAATCTGTCGCGCCTCGTTCACCAGATCATCTACGCTACACCGCCGCCGGTGCATCGTCTGCGCCCCGACGTGCCGGTGGTGCTGGAGGACATTGTCCAGAAGGCGTTAGACAAGGATGCGGCGCGGCGTTATCAGACCGGCTTGGAGCTGGCGACTGATTTGACACGTGCGGTGCGTACCCTCGACAAACTGTCCGAGGAAATGGCGGAGCAGGAACGTTTCAATATCATGCGTCGCTTGCGGTTCTTCGAGGATTTCACCTACCCTGAAATCTATGAAGTGTTGCATGCCAGCCGCTGGCAAAGTTACGGCCAAGGTGAACACATTGCCGTGGAAGGTGAGCTGGATGACTGCTACATCGTCATCGCGCTCGGCGAAGCGGAAGTAAGGCGCGGCGACAAACCGGTCGGCGTCCTGCACGAAGGCGATTGTTTCGGTGAAGCGCCCTATCTGGAGCAGGGCCGCAATCTGGCCGGCATCATCGCCCAGAGCACGGTCAGTGTACTGCGCGTGAATTCCACGCTGATTGATCAGGTGTCATTGCAGTGTCAACTGCGTTTCCACAAGGTATTCCTGAAAACGCTGGTCGAGCGCCTGACTCGCGGCGATACCCTCAGGAATCCGTGAACTGGCACCGAACCCATCCGGGTCCACTGTGCTGTGTTCAGGCGGCGGTGGGGTTCCTCGGTTGCGCGTCCTTGTCCTTGTCAATCATGGCATAGGCCGAATGATTGTGGATAGATTCAAAGTTCTCTGATTCCACCGTGTAGGCACGGATGCGGTCGTCGCTGTTCAGTTTCATGGCGATGTCGCGTACCATATCTTCCACGAATTTTGGATTGTCGTAAGCGCGCTCGGTCACGTATTTCTCGTCGGGGCGTTTCAACAAACCATAAAGCTCGGATGAGGCTTCCCGCTCGACAATGTCAATCAGCTCTTCCAGCCAGATGAAACCACGCGTCTTGCAGTTTACGGTCACATGGGAGCGCTGGTTGTGGGCGCCGTATTCTGAAATCTCCTTGGAGCAGGGGCACAGGCTGGTCACCGGCACCACGATACGGATGCTCAGGCAGTTCTGGTTTTCCTTGCGCTGGCCGATGAAGGTCACGTCGTAGTCCAGCAGGCTTTCCACTCCCGATACCGGGGCTTTCTTGGAGATGAAATACGGGAACCGCATCTCGATGTGGCCGGAATGCGCGCCCAGGCGCTCGGTCATTTCCACCAGCATTTCCTTGAACGATTCCACGGTGATTTCACGCTCGTAGTGGTTGAGGATTTCCACGAAGCGCGACATATGCGTGCCCTTGAAGTTGTGTGGCAGGTCCACAAACATGCTGAAGTTTGCCACCGTGTGCTGTTCGCCGCCGGAGCGGTCGCGCACCCGGATCGGGTGGCGGATGTCCTTGATGCCCACCTTGTTGATGGGAAGATGACGGGTATCCGCTTTGGATTGCACGTCCGCGATGGGGAGAATTTCGGCCTGCTTGGCCGGACGGCTGGGGGTCATGTCCAAATCCTCTATCTGGCGTTCTCGAAACCGGGCTGGAATTTCCGACGGATAGTATGGGGGCGGAACCGGGGGTTTCCACTGACAGCCGCGAGCAGCGGCGCACGGACGGTGTATTGCACTACCCGGCTAGGATACTCAGGGTCCGGGAAAAGTCCACCGTTCAATGACCGGCGGTGCGCGACCGGCGGTCTTGGCGTTTGTGTGCCAGCAGCCAGGCATCCACCGACTGGCGGATGCCTGCCGCATCCAGCTTGACCTCCTTGAGACAATCCTCCCGCGAGCCGTGTTCCACGAAATGATCCGGAATGCCGAGATTGAGAATGGCCGTGCGCAGATCGTGCGCAATCAGGAGTTCATTGACGGCGCTGCCAGCGCCGCCGGCCACCGCGTTGTCTTCGATAGTGACGAGGGAGTCGTGCTTGGCGGCCAGTGCGAGTAGCAGCGCCTCATCCAGCGGCTTCACGAAACGCATGTTGACCAAGGTGGCATCCAGCGCCTCCGCGGTGGCACGCGCCATTTCCACCATTGCGCCAAAGGCCAGCAGCGCGATTTTCTTTCCGTGCCGGCGTAGCTCTGCCTTGCCGATGGGCAGCGCGGTCATTTTCTTTTCGATCTTCACGCCCGGGCCGCGGCCGCGTGGGTAACGCACCGCCGCGGGCTGGTTCAAGGTCATGCCGGTATAGAGCATCTGCCGGCATTCATTTTCGTCGGCCGGAGCCATGAGCACCAGATTGGGCAGGCAGCGCATGTACGTCAGATCGAAACTGCCCGCATGAGTGGGGCCGTCGGGACCGACCAGACCCGCGCGATCGAGCGCGAACAATACCGGCAGATTCTGCAGCGCCACGTCGTGCACCAGTTGATCGTAAGCGCGCTGCAGAAACGTGGAATAAATCGCCACCACGGGCTTGAGGCCCTCACAGGCGAGACCGGCGGCCAGCGTCACCGCGTGCTGTTCGGCTATGCCCACGTCGAAGTATCGGCCCGGAAAGCGCTTGGCGTACTCAACCAATCCCGAGCCCTCGCGCATGGCGGGAGTAATGGCCATCAACCGCGGTTCCTGTTCAGCCATGTCACACAGCCACTCGCCGAATACTTCGGAATAAGTTGGACTCGTGGCCGGTTTCTCCTGGATATGGCCGGTGCTAGCATCGAACGCGGCGGGACCGTGCCATTTGATCGGATCTTCTTCCGCCGGTGCGTAGCCCTTGCCCTTGCGCGTCACCACGTGCAGGAACTGCGGCCCCTTGAGCGCGCGCATGTTACGCAGGGTTTTCAGCAGCGTGTAGAGATCGTGGCCATCCACCGGACCGATGTAGTTGAAACCCAGTTCCTCGAACAGCGTGCCGGGCGCCACCATGCCTTTCATGAATTCCTCGGAACGCCGCGCCAGCTCGCGCACTGGCGGCATGATGGATAGTGCCTTCTTGCCGCCTTCGCGGATGTGGGAATACACGCGCCCGGATAATACTTTTGCAAAATAATTCGACAACGCACCCACGTTGCCGGAGATGGACATGTCGTTGTCATTCAGTATCACCAGCAGGTTCGCATCCAGGCTGCCGGCGTGATTCAGCGCTTCGAAGGCCATGCCGGCGGTCATGGCGCCGTCGCCGATAAGTGCCACGACGCGGCGATCCTCGCCTTTGTGTTTGGCCGCCAGCGCCATTCCCAAAGCCGCGCTGATGCTGGTGCTGGAATGACCCACGCCGAAGGTGTCGTACTCGCTTTCGGCACGCCGCGGAAACGGCGCCAGACCTTTCCATTTGCGGATGGTGGCAAGCCGGTCGCGTCGGCCGGTGAGTACCTTGTGTGGATAGGCCTGGTGGCCCACGTCCCAGACCAGTCGGTCATACGGGGTCTTGAACACATAGTGCATCGCGACCGTGAGTTCCACGACACCCAGTCCGGCGGCGAAATGTCCGCCCGCGTTGCTGACGGTCTCGATCAGAAACGCACGCAATTCGTCCGCCACCTGTTTCAGGTCAGCTTCCGGCAGAGCCCGCAGATCTTCGGGCGAATTAATCTGTGCTAGCAAGGGATAGTGGGAGAGATCGTTCATGATGTTGCGGGAATCGGCGAGTCCTGGATCCAGCGGACTTCATTATCCGAGCTTTACACCCGTGCCTTCAACTTAATTCTTCCGGGTCACGATATATTCCGAGAGCCAGGCCAGCGGCTCCGCGGCTTCGCCGAAAGGCGCGAGCGCCTCGACAGCGGCGTGATGCAGGTCGTGGGCGCGTTGTCGGGATTCTTCGAGGCCCAGTACGCTGGGGTAGGTCGGCTTGTGCAGCGAAGCATCGGCACCGGCTTGCTTGCCGAGTGCGGCGGTTTCGCCTTCCACATCCAGGATATCGTCGCGAATCTGGAAGGCCAGACCGGCGCACTTCGCATAACGATCCAGGGCGGTGCGTTTCTCGACCACGAGACCGGGCAGGCTTTGGACCACCAGCAACACGCTGGCGCGGATGAGTGCACCGGTCTTGTAAATGTGCATGAGTTCCAGTTCCGCCAGGTTCAGGCGCTTGCCGGTCGCGGCCATGTCCATGGCCTGACCACCGGCCATGCCGGCGGATCCACTGGCCACCGCCACACTGCGGATCGTTTCCAGCCGCGCCATCGGCAGTGCCGCCATGCTTTGATCTTCGGCCAGTATCAGGAAAGCCAGCACCTGCAAGGCGTCGCCGGCAAGAATCGCCGTCGCCACATCGAAAGCCTTGTGGCAAGTCGGTCGGCCGCGGCGCAGGTCGTCATTGTCCATGGCCGGCAGGTCGTCATGGATGAGCGAATAGGCATGGATGATTTCCACTGCCGCGGCCGGGCCGTCCAGCCGTTCCGGCGGCACACCCAACACTTCTCCGGTGGCGTAAATCAGCAGCGGCCGCAACCGCTTGCCGCCACCGAGCACCGCGTAGCGCATGGCCGCGTGCAAGCGTTGGGGCGGCTTGTCGCCGGAAGGCAGCCAGTGATCCAGCACCTTCTCGATGCGGGTTGAGTATTCCGGCACCCGCTCCCGGAAAGAAGACATGGATTATTCGTCTTCGGCTTCAAACGCCGTGAGCTTGGCTTGGCCGTCCTTTTCCACCAGCATTTCCACCTTGAGTTCCGCCTGTTTCAGGGCCGTCTGACACTGGCGGGTGAGGGTGATGCCGCGCTCGAAATGTTTGAGCGCCGCATCCAGGCTGAGATCGCCCTTTTCGAGCGTGGCAACGATCTTTTCCAACTCTTTCAACGCAGCTTCAAAATCGAGTGCTTCTGGCTTGGCGG
Source organism: Gammaproteobacteria bacterium (assembly GCA_049698775.1). Lineage (GTDB taxonomy): Bacteria > Pseudomonadota > Gammaproteobacteria > Natronospirales > REEB76 > REEB76. The sequence goes on along the minus strand of JBAVYM010000049.1, from coordinate 5,572 downwards.
ATTTGGTCACGGTGCTCTCCTCGGGGGCGCGGGCAAATTACACGCCGCCTGCGGCTTGGTCAACGCGTCCGGATTACAGGTTGACATGGATGAGACCGAGGGCTAAATTGACCGCACGATTTAGACTCAGTCTAAGTATGGCCGGACACGCTCCGGTACCTGATTCTGCTACGCACTCTGGAGGAAATCACATGAGCAAGCTCAAAGGCAGCAAAACCGAGGAAAACCTCAAATACGCTTTCGCCGGCGAATCCCAGGCCAACCGTCGTTATCTGTACTTCGCCGCCAAGGCCGACGTGGAAGGCTACAACGACGTGTCTGCCGTGTTCCGCTCCACCGCGGAAGGCGAGACTGGCCATGCCCATGGGCATCTGGAATATCTCGAAGCCGTCGGCGATCCGGTCACCGGGCTTCCCATCGGACCCACTGGTGACAATCTCAAGTCCGCCGTCGCCGGTGAAACCCATGAATACACCGATATGTACCCCGGCATGGCCAAGGCGGCACGCACCGAAGGCTTCAGTGAAATTGCCGACTGGTTCGAGACGCTCGCCAAGGCGGAGCGTTCCCACGCCAACCGCTTCCAGAAAGCGCTCGACACGCTCGGCAAGTAATCCGCCTTGATGAAATCAGGGGCGCCGCAGCGCCCCCGGTTTTGTTTGACCTGTGTAAAAGGCAAGGGAGATTTGCATGGCACAAGAAGGCGGTCTGAAGGCGCCCAACCGGCATCCGCTTGACTGGCAGAGCGAGGACTTCTGGAAGGAGGAGTCCCTGCTTGGAGAGATGGAGCGGGTGTTCGACATCTGCGCCGGCTGCCGGCGCTGTTTTAGCTTGTGCAATTCCTTTCCGACGCTGTTCGACGCGGTGGACGCCACCGCCAGCGGCGAAATCACCGCGGTTGACAAGAAGGTTTATTGGGACGTGGTGGATCACTGTTATTTGTGTGATCTGTGCTTCATGACCAAGTGCCCGTACGTTCCGCCACATCCCTGGAACGTGGATTTCCCGCACCTGATGCTGCGCGCCAAGGCCTACAAGTTCAAACATCACGGTGCCGGTTTCCGCGACAAGATACTTTCAGCGCCCGACAAGCTCGGCAAGTTTGCCGGCATCCCCATCGTGGTGCAGACCGTGAATGCTGTAAATCACAATGGCGTGGCGCGCAAATTGCTGGGCATGACCTTCGGCGTGCATCCGGACGCGGTGGTGCCACGTTTCCACAGCGACACGGCCCGCAAGCGCCTCAAGCAACATGCGCCTCTTTCATCCACACCGGAGCCGACGGAGGGCACCCGCGGCAAGGTAGCGATTTTCCTCACGTGCTATGGCAATCACAACCAACCCGATATGGTCACGAACCTCGTGGCGGTGTTCGAGCACAACGGCATTCCCGTCCGCCTCACGTCGCAGGAACGCTGCTGCGGCATGCCAAAACTTGAATTAGGCGATTTCGAAACCATCAGGAACAACAAGGAACAGAACATTCCCATGCTGGCGAAGCTGGTGGACGAGGGCTGGGACATCGTGGCGCCGATCCCATCCTGCGTGCTCATGTACAAGCAGGAATTGCCGCTGATGTTTCCGGACGATGCGGAAGTCAAGAAAGTCAAGGACAATATCTACGATCCGTTCGAATACCTGATGCTGCGCCACAAGGCGGGCAAGCTGAAAACCGATTTCAAGCAATCCCTGGGTAAGATTTCCTATCACGTGCCTTGCCATCAGCGCGTGCAGAATATCGGCCTCAAGACCAAGGAAACTCTGGAGCTTGTTCCTGACACAAAAGTTGAAGCCATCGAGCGTTGTTCCGGTCACAACGGCACCTATGCCGTCAAAAGTGAATTCCACGAAATCTCCATGAAGATTGGCAAGCCCGTCATGGAGCGGGTTGAGCATTCCGGCTGCGACCATTACATCAGCGACTGCCCCATGGCTGCGGAACAGATTCAGAACGGCCTGCCCGATCACCGCGAACCGGAATTGCCGTTGCAACTGCTGCGCCTGGCTTACGGCATCTGAATCATCAACCCCTCACCCTACCCTCTCCCACAAGGGGGAGAGGGGAAGAAATTCCGGAGTACGCATGCAAAAACTGACCCGCCAAGACCTCTGGGGTCTGGAAGACTACGCACAGAAGCGCGATGACTTCCGCAAGCAGGTCATGGCGCACAAGAAGATTCGCAGCCTGCAAATTGGCCCGCACCTGCGCGTGCTGTTCGAGGACCGTCTGACCATGCAATACCAGGTGCAGGAAATGCTGCGTGCCGAGCGCATCTTTGAATCCGAAGGCATCCGGGAGGAACTGGATACTTACAATGCCCTGATTCCCGACGGCAGCAACTGGAAAGCCACCATGATGATTGAATTCGAGGACATCGCCGAACGTCAAACGGCATTGGCGCGCTTCATCGGCATCGAGGACGAAACCTGGATGCAGGTGGCGGGGTACGCGAAGGTCAAGGCCATCGCCGACGAGGACATGGAACGGGAAACTGCCGACAAGACTTCCTCGGTGCATTTCCTGCGTTTTGAGCTTGCGCGCGATATGGTCAAGACACTCAAGGATGGCGCCGCGCTGAATGCCGGCGTGGATCACGCTAATTACAATCACCGCGTCGAACCGGTTGCGGATTCCTTGCGTAAGGCGTTGCTGGCCGATCTCGCCTGAATTTCACGCGAGACTTTCCCCGAATCAGGTTAAAATCCCGGCAGACGGGCTCGTGAGCCCATACAAAGCGAATCAGCCGGAAAATATGAGCGCCAAGTACGATGCCGCCGATATCGAGGTCCTCTCGGGCCTCGATCCGGTGCGCAGGCGGCCGGGCATGTACACCGACACCAGCCGTCCCAATCACCTCGCCCAGGAAGTCATAGACAACTCCGTGGACGAAGCTATCGCCGGCTTCGCCAAAAAAATAGAGGTGATTGTCCACAAAGACGGCTCGCTGTCGGCCAACGACGACGGTCGAGGCATGCCGGTGGACATCCATCCCAGGGAAAAGCTCACCGGCGTGGAGCTGATCCTGACGCGTCTGCACGCTGGCGCCAAGTTCTCCGACAAGAATTACCGTTTCTCGGGCGGCCTGCACGGCGTCGGTGTGTCAGTTGTGAACGCACTCTCGAGCAAGCTTGAGGTTTGGGTGCGCAGGAACGGCCGGAATTACCACATGGCTTTCAAGGATGGCAAGCGCGTCGGCAAACTGGAAGAGCAGGGCGAGGTGGGACGTGCCAATACCGGCACGCGGCTGCGCTTCTGGGCGGATCCGAAGTATTTCGATTCGCCGAAATTCTCCATCCCCAAACTCAAGCACGTACTGCGCGCCAAGGCGGTGCTGTGCCCCGGTCTAACCGTCAAGTTCATCAACGAACAGACTCTGGAGAAGGAGGAGTGGCAGTACCACGGCGGTCTCAAGGATTACCTGATTGAATCCCTGGAAGGCCGTGAGTTCGTTCCCGCCGAGCCGTTCACCGGCAGCCTGGAGGCGGATAAGGAAGCCGCCGACTGGGCGGTGGCCTGGCTGCCGGATAGCGGTGAAGTGTTCGCTGAGAGTTATGTGAACCTGATTCCAACAGTACAGGGCGGCACGCATGTGAACGGCCTGCGCACCGGGCTTACGGAAGCGGTACGCGAATTCTGCGAGTTCCGCAATCTGGTGCCACGCGGCGTGAAGCTCGCGCCCGAGGACATCTGCGACCGCGCCGCCTATGTGTTGTCGGTGAAGATGAGCGACCCGCAGTTCTCGGGCCAGACCAAGGAACGCCTGTCATCGCGCGAATCTGCGGCCTTCGTTTCCGGCATCATCAAGGATTCACTCGCACTCTGGCTCAACCAGCGTACGGAAGCGGGCGAGCAGATCGCTCAGCTCGCCATCGAGAATGCCCAGCAGCGCTTGAAACTCAGCAAGCAGGTGGTGCGCAAGAAAATCACCAGCGGCCCGGCGCTGCCGGGAAAACTCGCAGACTGCACCAGCGGCGAACCGGAACGCTCCGAGTTGTTCCTGGTGGAAGGCGATTCTGCCGGCGGCTCCGCCAAGCAGGCGCGCGACCGGGAATTCCAGGCTATCCTGCCCCTGCGTGGCAAGATTCTGAACACCTGGGAAGTGGACGCGGCCGAAGTGCTGGCTTCCCAGGAAGTCCACGACATCAGCATCGCGCTCGGTGTGGAGCCGGGTTCCAGTAATCTCGATGGTTTACGTTACCACAAGGTCTGCATCCTGGCGGATGCGGATTCCGACGGCCTGCATATTGCGACGCTGTTGTGCGCACTGTTTCTCAGGCATTTCCGCCCGCTGGTGCAGCATGGCCATGTGTTCGTGTGCATGCCACCATTGTTCCGTATAGACGCGGGCAAAAATGTTTACTACGCCCTGGACGAAGCGGAACGCAAAGGCATCCTGGATCGCATCGCCGCAGAGAAGCAGAAAGGCAAGATCAGCGTCACACGCTTCAAGGGCCTGGGTGAAATGAGCCCTGTGCAGTTGCGCGAGACCACCATCGCGCCGGATACGCGCCGCCTCGTGCAACTCACCATTGATGCGAAAGACAACACTGACAAGCTCATGGACATGCTGCTCGCCAAGAAGCGCGCACCGGACCGTAAAGAATGGTTGGAGAAGAAAGGCAATCTGGCGGAAGTGTAACGATTTTTGATCTTCGGGGGTCTGGGCTTCCTTCATCATTCCGGCGAAAGCCGGAATCCAGTGATTTGAACCCGGACACCGGCTTTCGCCGGTGTAACGAAACTGAATAGTCCATTATGTCTATGCGGTCGAAGACAGAGCACCACGGGTTTACCCGTGGGTGAATGAGCTCGGCGGCGATAATTATCGCCGCCGGTTCCTGAACCCTGGCGTCTGTCAGGATTCAGGTCAGTTCCGCATGGAACTGTAACGGTAAGGACCCCGGCTTTAGCCGGGGGAATCTACTCTGGCTTGCGAGCAGATTGCGTCAGCGTTGTGCCGCAAGCCTGGCGAATAGCTCTTCCCGACGCGCCAGGCTTTCCGCCGGCCAATATTGCTTCCGGTCGTAGTACTCGGGAACCGCTGGCATGCCGGGCGGCAAGATAACCCACGGCTGTTTGGATGAAGTGAAGATGTGAATGTCGGGCGGCAGATGGTCCGGTTCATCCAGTGTGCCGACGCGCACAAAACGGAATGCCGGGCCGGCGCCCGAATAATTACTCCACACCGCGATCCGGCACTTGGGACAGCGCGCGATTTTCTGGCCTTTGCCGCTCGCGGAAGGAGTGTCCACGATTTCGGGCTCGCCCGAAATCAGCGTGACCCGGTCGGGTTCGATCAGTGCATTCAGCACGAATGCGGAGCCGGTTTCACGCTGACACCAACGGCAATGGCAGCAATGCACGAACAGCGGCTCGGTTTCCAGCCGGTAGCGAATCGTGCGGCAATCACAGCCGCCGTGAAGAGGGTAAATGCTGCCTGTGGACTGAAGTGGACCCCAAAAACTGGGCAGTAGCTTAAGTGGATTAGCGGCTCTACCCTAATAGCTTGGAGGTAGAGACATGAAACGGTCAAGACGGAACCATACGGCACTGTTCAAAGCGAAGGTAGCA
>JBAVYM010000048.1:0-38277 GCA_049698775.1 Gammaproteobacteria bacterium | reverse complement strand
GCACGTGATAACCGCCATTTATCGTGGAAAATACCGCCATCATCGAGAAGCGTGCGGCTGGCGAGCTACTAATGATATGGTAGGCTAAGCTTGTTATGTGACTAATGCTGGTTCTTTAATGTGCCAGACAGAACTTTAATCAAAGGATAACTGAGGTTTTTGATGCATAGGCACATCCATCCATACCTCTGCCTCATCCTTGTATTGCCAATGCTTTTTGGAACGGGCTGTGCTGACACCGGACCTGCGGATTCTCCGGCGAGCATCGCCATCTCGACGAAGATCGCGCCGCTATTGGCAGACGCGGCCCGGCAATTGCAAACCGGAAGCGTGACTACCCCACTTATCGGACTGGTGCGCAGTGATTCCCAGGGGCGCATCCAGGTGTATGTGTACGTCAGCAGTACTTCGGCGGACGTGGTAACGGCGCTTGCCGCGCACGGCCTGCGGAATGTCGTGGTCAGCCCGGAAATGCAGATTGTTCAGGGCTGGGTACGGCCCAGGGACATGGATAAACTCGCCGCCTTGTCTTTCGTCACCCGCATCACCCCACCCCGCTATGCACGCCCGCGCTGACAGGATGTAATGATATGAAAACCAGATATCGCCGATACTTGAACCTGACCACTGCCGCATTTCTTATTGCTGCACCGCTAGCAGCGGGCGCCACGGCATCTGCTCCGGGCGCCCAGAAGCTCGATGTGCGACTCGCGAGGATAGCGGCCGCCGCAGCCGAAAACCGCGTTGAACCCCTCATGTCGGCGGGCCTCACCCGGGAGCTCTTCCGGCAGAATTCGCCGCTAGCGGCGCGCTGGAATGCCGCCGGCCAGGTGCAGGTGTATCTGCACTATGATCGCAACGGCAATCCGCCGGATAGCGCCGAACTGGCAGCACTCGGCGCGAGCGATATCGTCAACAGCCGGGCACTGAGTGTGGTGCAGGCCTGGATTCCGGCAACCAAACTTGCCGATGCCGCGACGCTCGCGGAAGTGACCCGTGTTTCAGTGCCGCGCTATGCCTTCACGCGGCGCTCGCCACCGATTACCGCGTCGCCGCGTACCGGCTCGGTGGATACCGAAGGCGATACGATTCTCGGCGCCTCTCAATTTCGTGCCGCAACCAATTATACCGGTCAAGGCATGGTGGTGGGCGTGATCTCCGACGGCGACAGCGCCGTCTCCACCGACCAGGGCACCAACGACCTGCCGGCCAATGTCTGGAACGACCCCAATAACACTACTTGGCAGAGTTCTGGTGCTGAAGGTACAGCCATGATGGAGATCGTCTACGATCTCGCGCCCGGCGTGAAGCAACTGGGTTTTGCCGGCCCCGCCACCCAAGTGGACTTTCTCACCGCGCTCAATGATTTTGCCGGCGGCACCAGCTCCCCTGTAATCAACGCCAATGTAATCGTGGACGATCTGGGCTTCCCCGGCGAGGCCATGTTCACCAACGGCAGCTTCGCCACCGGAGTGCAGCAATTTGCCACGGCCCATCCAAACATCCATCTGGTAACCGCAGCCGGCAACGACGCCACCGGTTTCTGGGCAGGCTCTTGGAATCTAATTGCAGTGTCCGGCCCGAGCGCAACGATTAACGGCGTGCCCTATTCAAAAGCCATGAATTTCGGCACAGCAGGCAGCCCCAATATAAAGTTACAGATACAAGATCCTCAGGCGGGGGATATCATCAACTATGTAGTGGAATGGGACGATCCCTGGGATGACAGCAGCACCACCAACGATCCCAACGATTATGACGTGGTATTGTTCGACAGTAGTGGCAATCCCATTGCCTGCAACCAGGGAATCAATATCGGACCTGTAGCACCTGCGACGAGTGGCTGCGCCCAAACCAATAATACAAGTGAACTCAATACACCGGGTCCCCAGCCGGTGCAGGGAAGTGGCGCGACACTGGCTTCCAATGAGACTACTGCTTATTTGGAAATCTTCTTCGGCAGCGTAACTCCGAACAGCCCAGGCACGAATCTCAAGATACTGGTGTTTTCCGGAAATTCCAACCAGATTCAGGTAACCCCCAACACTCCTCCCGGAAGTATTTATGCCCAGTCGGCTGTGGGCTTTCCGGAGCCAAGCACCGCGACGCCCGGCGAGATCACGGTGGGTGCTGTGCCTGCCAGTGATACCAGCTCGATTGAATCCTTCAGCTCGCAAGGGCCGGTAGAGTTCGGCATTCCCGGCAGTGGTACCGGCACGCAGCCATCGGAGCAAATACAAAAGCCGGATTTTGTGGCAACGGATTGCGTGAGCGTGACCGGCGTCGGTGGTTTCGGCTCACCTTTCTGCGGCACCTCGGCGGCCGCGCCGCACATCGCCGGCCTGATCGCCCTGTTGCTGTCCGCCTATCCCGGTACGGATGATCCCTACACGCTGCTCCAGGACAGTGCCACGCAACCTGCCGGTGGCGCCAGTCCGAACGGTATATATGGTTTTGGATTACCGAACATGATGAACCTGCTGAATGCTGGAACCTACCCGGTCACCAGAGCCGCCATCAGCAGTCCGGCCAGTGGTGCAACGATCCCGGGAGGCCAAAGCGCCACGTTTGAAAGTGACTGTCTCGGCTACGACGGCACCGGTGTGTTCAGCTACAAATGGGATTTCGGCACCGGCGCCATAGCGGATTCCAGTTCCCAGAATCCAAGTGTGACCTACAGCACGGCGGGCACCTATACCGTTACGCTCACCTGCACCAACAAGATGGGGTCCGGTTCCACCACCGGCACGTACACGGTGAGTGCACCACGCTTCAGCGGGGGTAGCGGGAGCCTCGAATTACCGACCCTGCTCTACTTGCTGATAATGGGCGGATTAGCCGCGATGCGCCGGCAGACGCGGTAATCCGTTTTAGCCGAGCCGCATACACGAGCCGGATTTCCACGCAGGGGTGTGTTGATCAACCGCTCACGGTGGGCCGCCCGACTGAATAGTGGGTGAAGCCCGCCGCGCGCAGTTCCTGCGGATTGTACAAATTGCGGCCGTCGAAAATCACCGGCTGTTTGAGACGCCGGTGAATCTCCCCGAAATCCGAACTACGGAACTCGGTCCATTCCGTGACCACCACCAGTGCGTCGGCACCGTCCAGACATTCCATCTGGTTGTGGCACAGCGTCAGCAAAGCCTGGCCGCTGTACAGGCGTTGCGCCTCGTGCATGGCGGCCGGATCATAGGCACGCACCCGCGCGCCGGCTTTCCAGAGTGCTTCCATCAGCACGCGGCTCGGCGCCTCGCGCATGTCGTCGGTGTTGGGTTTGAAAGCCAGGCCCCACAAAGCCAGCGTCGCTCCTTTGAGCTTGCCGCCAAAGTGGACGTGGATTTTCTCAAACAACTTGTCTTTCTGACGGCGATTCACTGCTTCCACCGCGTCCAGCAGCGCCGGTTGATAACCGGATTTCGCTGCCGTGCGCGTCAGCGCGGAAACATCCTTGGGAAAACAGGAACCGCCATAACCCACGCCCGCGTACAGGAAGCTGTAACCGATGCGTGGATCTGAACCGATGCCCTTGCGCACCTGCTCGATGTCCACATCCAGGCGTTCGGCGATGTTGGCGAATTCGTTCATCATGCTGATGCGCGCCGCCAGCATGGCATTGGCGGCGTACTTGGTGAATTCGGCGTCGCGCACGCTCATCAGCATGAGCCGTTCGTGGTGGCGGGTGAAGGGCGCATACAAGCCGCGCATGACCTCGATGCCGCGCGCGCCGCTGGCACCCACCACGATGCGGTCTGGATGCGCGAAATCCTCCACCGCGCTGCCTTCCTTGAGGAATTCCGGATTCGATACTACTTCGAAAGGCAATGTCACGCCGCGCTTGTGCAATTCCGCCGCAATTGCATCACGCACCTTGTCGGCGGTACCAACCGGTACCGTGGACTTGTCCACCACGATCTTCTCGCTGGCCATGTGTTCGCCGATACTGCGCGCCACTTGTAAAACATATTTCAGGTCAGCGGAACCGTCTTCATCTGGCGGCGTTCCCACGGCGATGAATTGCACGAGACCGAACTGCACGCCCTCCGCCGGCACGTCGGTAAACTTGAGCCGGCCACTTTCCAAGCCTGCCGCCAGCAGATGGTCCAGGCCCGGCTCCACGATGGGCACTTCGCCCTGCTTGAGCCGCGCCACTCGCGCGCGATCCACGTCCACGCACAAAACCTCGTTGCCCATATCGGCGAAACAGGCGGCGCTCACCAAGCCCACATAGCCGCTGCCGTGCACGGTGATTTTCATGTTCTTGATCCAGGAAGAAAATGTTAAAGAGCGGTCATTATATCAGCCGCGCCGCGCCGGTCTTTCGGCGCATACTGAAGCGGCCACATCAGGAGAAAACCCGTGCTCAAACCCGGCGATACCGCTCCCGATTTCGAACTGCCCGACCAGGACGGCAATCAGGTGCAACTGGCCGATCTGCTGGCTCACGGACCGGTGCTGCTGTATTTCTACCCGGCGGATTTCACGCCGATCTGCACCCGCGAAGCCTGCAGCTTCCGCGAATTGAGTCCCGGTCTAAACCAAAAGAATGTGACGCTCATCGGCATCAGCCCACAAGACAGCGCCAGCCACATCCGCTTCCGCGCCCGTCACCAACTGAATTTCCCGTTGCTGGCGGATACGGACAAGCGCGTGATCCGCGCCTACGGTTGCGACGGCCCATTCGGATTCGGCGTGAAGCGGGTCAGTTACCTTATTGGCCGCGACCGGCGCATCCAGGAAACCGTGCATGCCGCGTTCCGCGTCAGCCGCCACACCACCCTCGCCCATAATCTGTTAAACAAGCCCTGAACGGCTGAGCCTTCCCGCTGCATCGGCGTCCAATTCCGCCAACGTTTATTGACCAATCCAATGCGGCTACACGCATAAAAATATGACGGAAGTCACTTGCGCCCATATATCGGCCCGATATATTATTCGCGCCCCGCTCCTCCCCATCTTCAAGGATTTACTGCGGTGAATGTGAAGGACCTGTGCCTGGGCGCGCTCACTTTCGGCGACGCCAGCGGTTACGACCTCAAGAAGATATTCGAGACCACCTTCAGCCATTTCTGCGCCGCGGGTTACGGCTCCATTTACCCGGCTCTGGCGGAACTCACCGCGCAGGGATTGGTGAGTTGCCATGAACTTCCGCAAGCCGGCAAACCCGACCGCAAGCTTTATCACCTCACCGCCGAGGGCCACAAGGCATTCCGGCAGACGCTGAAAAACACCTTGCCTCAACACAAGGTGAAATCGGATTTCCTGCTGGCGCTGTATTTCGCTCATCTGCTGCCGCAAACACAACTGCAAACCCTGCTGGATGCGCGCATCGCGGAGCTGGACCGTCAAATCAGCCTGATTGAGAATGCTGAAGGGCACGCGGCTGGCAACAAAACCACCCCCGGCAGTGAGTTCGTGTGTGGGTTTGGCACGACCGTCATGACCGCGGCGCGCGACTATCTGCGCACGCACCGGCATACACTCATCGCCGCGGGCCGAACTGACACAGCCTTAAATGCAAAAGCAAAACACCGGAACGGCTCCAGCCATTCCGTTCATTCGAATTACTGAAACGAGGATTTATTCATGGCCAAGCGCATCATCATTGCTGTCGCCATCATATTTGGCGTCATGATCGTCATATACGGCATCTGGGGTCTGAAGGTGTACGCGGCGATCAATAAATTCAAGCACATGAAACAGATAGTGGTGGTCTCCGATGAGGCTGCCAAACTGGAATCCTGGCAGCCGTATTTCAGCCCCGTGGGCAACCTTGCGCCCGTGGAGGGCGTGGACGTCAGCAATCAACTCGCGGGCACGGTGACCGGCATCTACTTCCAATCCGGCACGGAAGTGAAGAAAGGCCAGTTGCTGGTGCAACTCGACGACAGCAGCCAGCGTGCCCAGTTGATCGGCCTGCAGGCACAGTTGCGACTTGCCCAGGTGAGCTACGATCGCGCTCAGACGCTCATCAAGCAGCATTTGATTTCCAAATCCGATCTGGATACCGCCGAGAGCAATCTCAAACAGGCGAAGTCCAACCTGCTGAATGACCAGTCCAGCATAGACAAGCTCGCCATCCGTGCGCCGTTTTCGGGTCACATCGGCATCCGCAGCATCAACCTGGGCCAATATCTGGCGGTCGGCACCAGCATCGCCAGCCTGCAATCGCTGGGCACCTTGTTTGCACAGTTCTCTTTGCCGGAACAGGACCTGGCAAATCTTGCAAAAGGCCAGAAAGTGGAAGTGGCCGTGGATGCCTATCCAGATAAAACATTCAGCGGCGTAATCACCGCGATAGATTCCAATGTGGATCCCAGCACCCACAACGTGGCTGCGCAGGCCACCATCCAGAACCCCGAGCATCTGCTGCGCGCCGGCATGTTCACCAACGTGCAGGTGTATTACGGCAAGGCGATACCTTCGGTAACCGTGCCCAACACCGCGGTGGATTATTCCCTATATGGCAGCTCGGTGTTCATCGTGAAACAGGACGGCAAGGACGCGGATGGCAAACCGGTACTCAAGGTGAGCCAGCAATTCGTCACCACCGGGCAGCAGCGCGATGGGCGCGTGACCATCACCAAGGGCCTGCAGGCCGGCGAACAGGTGGTGACCGCCGGGCAGCAGAAACTGCAGGACGGCGCACAGGTGGAAATCAACAACAGCGTAAGTGTGAATTGACGGACCGGAGCGGCTGCACATGAAATTTACCGATCTATTCATCCGCCGTCCGGTACTGGCGACGGTCATCAGTCTCATCATCCTGTTATTGGGATTGAATTCCATCAACAAGATGGAGCTGCGGCAGTATCCGAAAATCGAGACCAGCCAGATCAGCATCACTACCGCGTATCCCGGCGCCAGCGCCGACGTGGTGCAGGGCTTCATCACTCAGCCGCTCCAGCAGTCGGTGGCGGGCGCCGAAGGCATTGACTACCTCACCTCGTCCAGCCAGCAGGGTTTGAGCACCATCACCATCTATCTCAAACTCAATTACGACGTGCACAAGGCGCTCACCGACATCATGGCGAAGGTGGATCAGGTCAAGAACGTGATGCCGCCGGCCGCACAAGCTTCCGTGATCCAGTCGTCCGACGTGCGCGGCACGGCCATCATGTACATCAGTTTCTACTCCGACCAGATGACGCTGGGGCAGATCACCGATTACGTGACTCGCGTGATTCAGCCCAAATTGCAGACCCTGGACGGCGTGGCCCAGGCCCAGGTGTTCGGCTTCCCCTACGCCATGCGCATCTGGCTGGACCCCAAGAAGATGGCGGCCTACGGCGTCACCGCGAGTGACGTGGCCAACGCGCTGGTGCAGAACAATTATCTGGCTGCGCCCGGCGCCACCAAGGGCAGTCTGGTGTCCATGAACATCGCCGCCACCACCGATCTGCAAAACGCTCCGGCTTTTGGCGATATCGTGCTGCGCAGCCAGAATGGCGCCTTGGTGCGCATCAAGGACGTGGCCCAGGTGGATCTGGGCTCCCAGACCTATGACCTGTCGGTGAACTTCAGCGGTATTCCCTCGGTGTTCATGGCCATCAGCCCCACGCCGGACGCAAATCCCTTGACCACCACGAAACTGGTGCGTCAACAGCTTGACGACATCACGCCGCAGTTGCCGCCGTCACTGCACGTCAAGATTGCCTACGACGCCACCGAATTCATCAGCGCCTCCATCTATGAAGTCATCAAGACCATCGTGGAAGCCGCGCTCATCGTCGTCATCGTGATTTTCCTGTTCCTGGGCGCGATCCGGCCGGTGATTATCCCGGTCATCACGATTCCCCTGTCGCTCATCGGCGTGGCGTTCTTCATGTTGCTGCTCGGTTATTCGCTCAACCTGCTGACGCTGCTGGCCATGGTGCTGGCCATCGGCCTAGTCGTGGATGACGCCATCGTGGTGGTGGAAAACACCCATCGTCACATCGAGGAAGGCAAAACGCCGTTCCAGGCCGCGCTCATCGGCGCGCGCGAAATCGCCACGCCGGTGATCGCCATGACCATCACGCTGGCGGCGGTGTACACCCCGATTGCCTTCCTGGGTGGACTGACCGGCGCGCTGTTCGAGGAATTCGCCTTCACACTGGCGGGGTCGGTCATTATTTCCGGCATCATCGCGCTCACGCTCTCGCCGATGATGTGTTCCAAGTTCCTGGCACCCACGGGCAAGGTGGGCAAACTGGAAGGCTGGCTCAACCACAAATTCGACACCCTCAAGGAGCGCTATCAGCATCTGTTGCACCACGCCCTCAACTGGCGCCCGGTTACGGTGGTGGTGGCGGTCATGGTGATCATAAACGTCGTGGGCTTCTATATGCTGTCGCCCAAGGAATTGTCGCCGCTGGAAGATCAGGGCTTCGTATTTGTCGCCGCCACCGGCCCGCTGGATGCCACCCATGCCTACATGGAGAAGTTCGGCCATCAGATTGAAGATGCCTTCAAGACTATCCCGGAAAAAGATGCGTATGCGCTCATCAATGGCGCCGGCGGCGTCAATAACCTGATTGCGTTCCTTATTCTCAAACCCTGGAGCGATCGCTCTCGCAGTCAGTTCGCCATAACCAAGGAAATGCAAGATAAACTCAACAAGATTGCCGGCCTGCGTGGATTTGCCGTCAATTTTCCGTCACTGCCCGGCTCCAGCGGTGGCTTGCCGGTGCAGTTCGTGGTCAGCACCACGGACTCCTATTCACAACTTTACGCGGTCCAGGAGAAACTCATGGACGCGGCCCGCAAGAGCGGCATGTTCTATTACATAGACAGCGATCTGAAGTATGACAACCCGCAGCTCAGCATTGACATAGACCGCAACAAGGCCCAGCAACTCGGCATCTCCATGCAGGATCTGGGCTCATCCCTGAGCACTTTCCTGGGCGGCGGCTATCTCAATTTCTTCAACATGCAGGGTTACAGCTACCAGGTCATTCCACAGGTGGCGGATGAATTCCGGCGCGATGGCAGCCAGCTCATGAATTACCACATCCGCACCGGCAATGGTTCCATGATTCCGCTGTCCACCGTAGCGCGCCTTACCAGCAGCATCCAGCCGGACCAGCTCAACCAGTTTCAGCAGTTGAACGCCGCCACCATCCAGGCCGCTCCCGGTGTATCGCTGGGCAAGGCGCTGGATTTCTTCAAGACCCAGGCCGCGCAGATTTTTCCCAAGGGCTATTACATCAACTACGCCGGCGAATCGCGCCAGTACGTGCAATCCGGAAATGCCTTGCTGCTCGCGATTTTCTTCGCCCTCATCGTGATTTTCCTGGTGCTGGCCGCGCAATTTGAAAGCTGGCGCGATCCGTTGGTCATTCTGTTGAGCGTACCCTTGGCGTTCTGTGGCGCGTTGATCCCGATTATCCTGGGAGCCGCCACCATCAACATCTACACCCAGGTCGGACTGTTGACACTGATCGGACTCATCAGCAAGCACGGCATCCTGATGGTGGACTTCGCCAACAAATGGCAGCAGCAAACCGACTGTACCAAACGCGAGGCCATCGAGCATGCTGCCGCGGTGCGTCTGCGGCCTATTCTAATGACCACAGCCGCGATGGTGCTGGCCGTGGTGCCGCTGCTGCTCGCAACCGGCGCGGGCGCCGTGAGCCGTTTTGACATCGGCCTGATGATCGCCTGCGGCATGACCATGGGCACCGTATTCACGCTGTTCGTGGTGCCCACCATGTACACGTTCTTCGCCCGGGAACACCATCCGGACGCGGAACACGCGGCCTGACCCGGCGGCAACCCCGTGAAAACCGGGGTTTCCGCGCTTTCGCCCGCGGGCGGGTTTACAAACGCACGGCGTACCGGTATAAAGCCGCCCGCACCATACTGCGGCTTGTGAGAAATATGAGCATGGCCAGATCTTCCGGCATTGATGAACTGATCCGCAACACCGACGATGCGGCAACTGAGCACGTCTATGAACCCGGCGCGCCCGGCCGCAAACGCGATCGCAAACCAGTCAAGCCCCAGAACGCATCGCAGGCCTGGCGCACACTCGAAGACCGCCTGAACGAGAAACGCCTGAAACGCAAGCTCAAGGAAATCTACGAGGACGATTGATTCTTGTGGGAGCGACGGTCTCCGTCGCGATTTCCGCTCTCGAAGCATCGCGGCGAATATCGCCGCTCCCACAAAATTGCAAACTCAGACTCTTGTAGGAACGGCAGGCGAACCATTGGTCTACGCCGCGATGCTTCGGTCGCAGCGAACGCCACTGCTCCTACTTCTTTGCCGGTCGCTTGGCGTGGCGTGTTGGTTCCGTCCGCAACGGATCATCCGGCCACAGATGCTTCGGATAACGCCCCTTCATATCCTTCTTCACATCCTGATAACTGCTGCGCCAGAAACCCGCCAGATCCCGCGTCACCTGCACCGGCCGGTGCGCCGGCGACAATAGGTGCAATAGCAGCGGCACTTTACCGCGCGCAATGCTCGGCGTCCGCGCCAGCCCAAACAGCTCCTGCAAACGCACCGCCAGCACCGGCGTCTCACCAGCATAATCAATCGGAATCCGCGAACCGGTCGGCACGATGAAGTGCGTCGGCGCCAATTCGTCCAGTTGTTTTTGCTGCCGGTAATCCAGCAGCGATTCGAGCGCCTGGCGCAAAGAGATATTCGCAAACTGGCTGAGGCGCGTGCAGCCAGACAGATACGGCGCCAGCCAGTCTCCCAACGTCACCAATAAGTGCACATCGGAAACATCCGGCCAGGATTCTCCTTCAGCGTGCCGCAAAAACATCACCCGCGCCTGCCACTGGCGCAGCGTGGGGGTCCATGAAAAACAATCCAGTCCGCGCCTGCGAATTGCACCAATCAGCAAACCCAACACCTGTTCCGGATCAGGCGCATCCAGAGGCCGCGCTTCCAGCGTGATAGCGCCGAGCCGTTGCTCGTTCCTGGCCACCACCGTCTCGTTCGTCTCATCCCAATCCAGCACTGCGTGCCCCTCAATCCGCGCCGCGAACAACTCGCGCACTTCGACCTCGCTCAAGGCGGCGGCGAGAAAAATACGTGCCTCCCGCGGATCGCCATCCAGCTCCGCGACGGCGAGCCACTCTGAAGCCGCCAGCACATCGGATTCGGCGAGAAACGCGCCGCGGCCGTTGGCCAGAAGATAATGTCCCGCGGCGCCCGCACGGCGTTTGGCAATCCGGTCCGGATATGCCAGCGCCAGCCAGCGGCCGGCGGCATGGATGTCGGCCCATGCGGTATCGAATGTTATTCCGGTTTGGCGCGCGATGTTCTGTGCCGCGCGCCATACGAGTCTTGCCCTGCCTCGCTCATGCGTGTGCGTGGAAGCATCCTCATGAATACCCTCTCGCCCCGCGCTGGCAGGAGTGCTTTCAAAATTACTCCCTCGCCCCACGTTGGCCGGGGCGCTTTCAACATTACTCCCTCGCACCGCGGTAGCGGGGAGAGAGTGGTGGTGAGGGACACTTTTGATATGGCTTGCGCTATCACGCACCAACAGAGCGAGCCGCGTGGCGATGTCCGCATCATTCTGGCGTGAGGAAAGAATATCCCGCTCACTCAGAATTGCCGCAATCAGTGCTGCCAACGCGCCCTCCTCCATTTCCGCCGCCTTGACGACCATGTGCGCCAGACGCGGATGCAATGGCAATTCCAGCAGCCGCCGGCCGTGATCGCTGATGCGTCCATCGCCGTCCAGAGCTTCGAGCGCTTGTAATAATTCACGCGCCTGCGCCAGCGCCGCTGCCGGTGGCGGATCGAGCCACGCGAGTTTGGAAACATCCGCCGCACCCCATTGCGCCAATTCCAATGCCAGCGGCGCCAAATCCGCCTGCAAAATCTCCGGCGCACTCTGCGCTTCCAGCCGTTCGCCCTCGCTCCACAGCCGGTAGCAGACGCCCGGTTCCAGCCGGCCTGCACGTCCGCGCCGCTGATCCGCGGAGGCGCGCGACACGCGCACAGTCGCGAGCCGCGTCAAACCGCTCACCGGATCGAAGTGCGGCACGCGCGACAAGCCCGCGTCCACCACCACGCGCACACCTTCAATGGTGAGGCTGGTTTCGGCAATGGTCGTGGCCAACACCAGCTTGCGGCGTCCGGGCGCCGCGGGAAGAATGGCGGCGTCTTGCGCCGCCTGCGGCAAATCTCCATACAGAGGCATCAACTCCGTATCCGCCGGGAGCTGGCCGTCCAGCATAGCGGCGACACGGCGGATTTCACCGCCACCCGGCAGGAACACCAGCACACCGCCGGCTTCTTCCTTCAGCACCCGTCGCAGTGTGTTCGTTACCTGTGGCTCGATGCGCTCGCGTGGAATCAAAGGCCGATAGCGCGTATCCACCGGAAAACTGCGGCCTTCAGAGGTGAGCAACGGTGGATCGCCCAGCAAATGCGCCACCGGCTCGGCATCCAGCGTCGCGGACATAACCGCCAGCCGCAGATCGAGGCGCAACGCCTGCCGGGTTTCCAGACACAGGGCCAGCGCCAGATCGGCGTGCAGACTGCGTTCGTGGAATTCGTCAAAGATGACCAGACCGTAATCTGAAAGCGATGGATCGGACTGCAGCAAACGCGTCAACACCCCTTCGGTCGCCACCTCGATGCGGGTGCGCGGCCCGACGCGCGTATCCATGCGCACCCGATAGCCGACGGTTTCGGCAACCCGTTCGCCGAGCAGCTTTGCCATGTAGTTCGCGGCTGCGCGTGCCGCCAGCCGCCGGGGTTCCAGCATCACGATCTTGCGGCCGGCAAGCCAATCCGCATTCAAGAGCACCAGTGGTACGCGCGTGGTCTTGCCGGCGCCCGGTGGCGCCTGGATCACGGCGGCACGTTTTTCCGCCAAGGCTTCGCCGATGGCCGGCAATAGACTGTCAATGGGAAGCACGCTCATTGAGCGCTATTCTACGGGGATGTCATGGCCGTATTATTTGACCGTGCGCCCCCCCGCCCCGTAAAATCCGCGCTCCCATTGCAAGCCTCTCTTCATGAGAGGCATGCGCGGTATAGGGATATACCGCCGTTTTCCGGCTGCCCAGCTGGAAAACGAAGAAAACTGGAAACCGCGTTTTCGGTTTTCGTAAAGGAAAATTCCAGGGATGGAATTTTCCGCTGCGATCAGGGGCGGTTAGCTCAGCGGTAGAGCACTGCTTTCACACGGCAGGGGTCGCAGGTTCAATCCCTGCACCGCCCACCATAAAACTGCGGCACCCAACAGTTCCATTCGATTGGGTACGAAAAATATACGGGAAACCGGCCGTCGAAACTGGCCATTCACCGCTGATACTCAGGTCAACAATCAACATATTGATGTTATACGCCAATGGCGTATATACTGTTTGCCGATGGTCATCATCGAAACCCCGACTTTCACCCGGCAGATTACCCGGCTGATGCCTGATGAAGACTATCGGGAATTGCAAACTGCCTTGCAGTTGAATCCACAATTGGGCGATTTGATCCAAGGCAGTGGCGGGCTACGCAAGATGCGTTGGTCGTGGCCGGCATGGGAAAACGTGGTGGCGTCCGTGTGATCTATTACTGGTACTCCCGGGATGCCAAGCTTTTCATGCTGCTGGCCTACCCCAAGAACGAGCAAGACAACCTCAGTCGCGAGCAGATTGCAATCCTCAAAAAATTGGTAAAGCAGGAGTTTGGAACATGAAAGAGTCGCTCTTCAACGAGTTGGTCACCAGCCTTAAGGAAGCCGGCCGAATCAAGCGCGGCACGGGGAAGGCCGCCCGTCGCCGCGTGCTCGAATCTGTAGATGTTCAGGCTGTGCGTGAGAAGATGAGTCTGTCTCAGAGCGCATTTGCCCTCTTGATCGGCGTCAGCGTGCGTACGGTGCAGAACTGGGAACAGGGGCGCCGTCAGCCGCAGGGACCTGCGCTGGCACTTTTGAACCTTTTCATGAACGATCCAAAGCACGCGGTACGAGCTCTGCACGGCTGACCCGGGGAAAAGAGAAGCGATTTATGAGGCACGACAACAGCCTCCTTGTACCTGAGAGGTCGCAGGTTCAATCCCTGCACCGCCCACCAAATTCCGGTCACAACCCCAATCATCAGCGCGCCAGTCGTTTCCCGAACGGCTGCTGACGTTTGGCCAACAAATCTGATCCCCTATTACCCGCGGTAGCCGGTTATGGGCTGATAGTGATCGCGGAGTTGTACCCCGAGTAGGTAATTGTCACGGTGTCGTTACTGGAGGTGACCACGGATACCGCAGGCAGATGATTGCTGCTCAGATAAAGCTTCACCGGCGCGCCTTTCGATGTGAATGAGTAGGCATGCAGCCTGACGCCGTTCACCGTTTGCATGCCGAGGTCGCGGGCGGTGCGCTGGACTTCAGGATCCACCGTCACCCAGTTTTGATTCACGATCTGCTGGATTTGCGGCATGACGAACGGCATGTGCATGGTCTTGCCGTCCCTGATCATATACAAATCGCCTCCGATCAATATCTCCGTCATGTTGGGCATCACCTGGATGCGCCAGCGGTCCGGCGCCACGTGATCAACGGTCACCGTATGCCCGTTGGACATCTGTTCAACGCCATGCCACGAATGCACCGTATCGAATGCGGCTTTGGCCTGCTGAAGATCGACATAGGCGTCCGCGCGCGCGGCACACGGCGCCATGATGATTCCGGCGAGGATTGCAATGGGGAAAATGATTTTTTGAAGCATGGGAAACCCCGTGTGCATGAATAATAATGGTCTGTGGCAATCTCAAAAATCCCCTCATTCCCCGCCCTCTCCCCACCTATGCGAGGAGAGGGCGCATTTTCAAGATCGTTCTAGCAGATATCGAACGTCATGGGAGATTGGCCGGTGTCACCGGTGGAATCTGTGACAGTGATGCTGTTGTCGAACGTATATGGGTCCGGGGTGCAAGCAGTTGTCTCCGTACCGGAGACAAGGCCGGATGGAGAAATGGAAATTCCCGGAGGCAGGCCGCTTGGACTGCCGACGGTCCAGGTGTAGGGCGGGCATCCACCCTGGGCCGCGAGCTGAATTGAGGTGCTCTGGCCGGCCGGGACCGGAATCAGGGTCGTGTTCGAAATTACCGTAAGCCTTCCCGGCGTGCAGCCCACTGCGAAGTTTGCCGTCGCGGTGAGCGTGGCGCACTGGTTGACCAACCCATACACACCCATGGAAAAGTTACAGGTAAAAGGACTGCCACTGACTGAATAAAACGCGGGAACAGCGACTGGCGCCGTGACGCTGAGTGTATAGGCACCGATCGGAAACGACTGGGAAAGGCTGCATGTGGAAGCCGAAGCATTGCAGATGAGTGTATAAGGAGTTCCGTTAACCGTGGCGGGAAGCGTAACAGCCGCGCCCGTGCCGCTGCCATTGACGATCTCGGTGTTTGAGGTGACGCCGATGGTCACGGGCGATGCCAAACCTGTGCTGCCGGCCGGCGGAGACGGTTTTAATGTGAGGGCACAGCCTGTCAACGCCAGGAGCGCAATCAACAAAACATTGGCCATTGCGGCTGTCCATACTGTTGAAACAAGCGATTTTTTGCTCATAAGGTCTCCTTACTTGAAAGTGGTCATGGATTAAATCCCTGGGCCTTCTCATACCAATGTTGGATCGCCTACCCCGGCTTTCGCCGGGGCAGACATTCACCGCGACCCGGTTATTGCGCTAACCTGCGCCGACCTAACCAGCACAAACCAGCCAGTGTCAGCAGTTCCAACCAGCCAATGCCGCCTGATGCACCGATCGGGGTACCAACGGTCACTGTATAACTCTTCATAGGCGTAGAACCGATGCTGGATGTAGCAGCCGCCTGACTGGTCAAGATCTGTCCATAGGAATCATTGCTGTTTACAGTTGCAGCGAATGAAATCACCCAATTGGCTGAAGATGCAAGCGTGCTAAGCGCGCACGCCATCTTGGCTTCGGCTACATCGATCAGACAAATCCCTGGTGTTGCCTTTGGATTTGTGAATGTCATTCCCGGCGGGATTGTCACCGTCACAACCACATTGTTCGCTGCCACTGAACCTGAATTATAGACGGTAATAATGTATAGGAAGCTCTCTCCTGCGTCGGCATTAGGGCACTCACCGAGCGTGGTACATATGCCAGATAAATTGTCATACGTTAGAGAAAGATTAGTTGTCGTTGTTGCGGCAGTCACGGTCACTGATGCAGATATTGATGGATTGTTGTTGCTGTTCTGCGCCTTAACGTTGACTGCAGCAACTATTACAGTTTGACCCGCATCAGCGCTGCTGACTTCCAAGGTAACTGCAGGAGTCCAAGTCGCACCCGGCCCAAGTGAGGCGAGTGTACATGCGTAACTACCATTGCCTCCAATGCAAGTGGCGCCAGCAGCCGAATAGGACACCAGTGTCACACCTGCCGCTAATGTTCCCGTGAGCACGACATTCACGGCAGCTTGTGTACTATTCGTGTTGGTTACTGTCATGTCATAGATAAGATCCTGGCCCGGGACAACGGAAACGTTATTCGGGCCGGTATAGCTCAATTGCAACGCAACCGGTGGGAATACGCCAGGGGCGCCGTACACATATGCAGCGCCGTTGTCATTCGCGCCGTATAAATTACTATCGGGCGCGCCCGCCAGCAACACGCTGGTGTCGCCAGATATCGCCACCGCTGCACCGAAGAAGTCCGCCGGCTCGGGAGATTTGTTTGGATAAAGCAATACCACCGGATCCACGAATGTCTGGACCGGGGTATTCACGCAGGCCGATGACGATGAAAAGCTGCAAGTGTAACTGTCCATTTCGCCGGAACCGCCATAGCCGCCACTGTTGGTACCTTCGGCCGCTGCCGGCAGCCCTACCAGCTCCGTGGTACCGTCACTGGAAAGAGCCAGGGAGGAACCAAAACCGCCGACACCCGTGAAATCGTCGTTCGTGTTCTGGTTCGGATTGGAATAGGTGATGACAGGACTCGTTACGCCCGACCAGCTACCCGTAGATTGATGGTACAGACTAACCAAGCCGTACTCACCAGCAACCGAGCCATTGGTGCCGGTGACAAAAGCATTGGGTGCGCCAACCACGGCAGTACTACCATCGGCGGACAATGCTACAGCCAAGCCGAATTCATCGCACCTGAGATACACCACATCGCTGCAGGCGACTGTGTTGGTGTTTGTGAAGGTAGTTAACAGCGCGCCTATATTTTGAAAAATAAATGCTTGACCTTCACCCGGCTCAAGCGTACCGGAATTTGATTCCACAGCGCCCGGCGCACCAACCAACGCCGTGCTGCCATCTGCCGAAAGAGACACCGCATAGCCAAACTCATCGCATATAATCTGCGGCGGTGGTCCACCGAATGAGCCACACGTTGGCGCAGGATCAAGCAACGACATGGTCAACGTCCAATTATTGTTGCCGGCATTGCGATAAACGTGGGCAATACCTTCATCGGGCTGGTTTCCTGTCCCAACAGAACCGCCTGGTTCTGGCGTGCCCCAGGCACCCACCAATATAGAATTCCCATCCGCAGAGATGGCCACTGCGGAACCGAAGTTATCGCTGGCGGATGGGCTTGTGGCCGGATCAGCGATGGTTGCAACAGGCGCGCCACAGGCTGCAGGACTCACCGTACATTGATATATGTAGGCCACACCAAAAGTAACGGAACTACCATTTACCTCACCACCACCGGGTGAACCCACTATCAGGGCGAAACTATTGCCGCTGATTCTGGATATTGCAACAGTGGACCCAAAAAGGTCCGTCGGTGCAGAATCACTAGTACAAGTGGTATTCGCTACTGGATCGCAGATTGTGATAATGGGTGTGGCGCCCCAGGCCGCGTTGGCATACTGAAATATAGAGACAGATGGCGGTGTAGTAAATCCATAACCACCGGCATTGGCTGCGATCACGGCGATGCTCCCGTCGGGCGACAGCGCTACCGCATTGCCGTAGTAATTGTCCTGAGCGTTGGGATTGGGGTTGGGTAGCAACTGCCCGGAAACAGCATAGGCATGCGCGCTTAAAACCAACAGGCTCAAACCAAAGATAAGCCTGCGATATCCAAAAACATCATGACTGCGTTTCATGAAAATCTCCTCATGCAATACATATAATTGGGAACAAATCTGTCGCGGTGAATGACACCGCTCCTACTCCGGCTCCGGAGCTGCGAGTAATCGCGCGATGTCTGCGCGTCCCAGTTGCTGCGCCAAATCCAGCGCAGTGTCGCCGCGCAGATTGCGCAGGTTCACATCCGCGCCCGCCGCCAGTAGCGCGCGCACCGCCGAGCGGTTGTTGCCGATTACTGCCTGCATCAGTGGGGTGACGCCGAAGCGATCCTGCACGTTCACGTGCGCGCCTTGGGTAATCAGCACTTGCAAATCGGCCACCGAAGCATCCGCCGCTTGCAGTAAAAGCTTCCTGTCCAGCCTGGACTGCGCCGCACGCGAAAGCGGTGGCGCGGCAAGCGCGGTGCCACCACTCATCAACATCAGCAACAGCATCGCCATTATTCGTGGGTATCGCCCGATATGGTCTGACCGTATGAACGCTGTGGCTTGCATGTGCGCCCCCGTTTTAAGCGCTGGTGTTAGCGAGCTGCTGTGCCGCTTCTTCGAGTTCGATGGCCTCGTCATGCACGTCATTGCGCGCCGCCTCCAGCGCCGGAACTACCCCGCCCAGGCATTGCGTCATGCGTTGGTCGCCACAACGCTCGGGTGATTCCGCCAGAGCGCACACGCTGGGCGGAATGGCTTGGCAGTGGACCAGCCGTTTCTGATAGGCGCGCCACGCCTGCTGATATTTTCGGTAGTGCACGTTGAGTGCGGCGTAGCTGTGCCGGATCGTTGCCATGTCGTCATCCGGCACCAGCGTGTAGCGCCAGCGCGCTGTGACCACCGGAGCACTGGCTGGAACGACGGACGGCGCGGCAGCCCGCATGCTGCCGCTGCCGACTTCGTACCAGCGTGTCCAGGCGCAACACATCACCAGCGCTAAAACCAGCGCCGTCAGCGCCGTCGCATGCCTAAAGTTTTGCTGCCGCACCGTTCTCTCCCCGTCTCCCAAAACCCCGCCCCACGACCGCTTGCCGTGGGTTTCCGCCCGGGTACGCCTGCAAGTAAAGCTGCTTTATCGGCCGCTTTCCGCCTCAAAATCCGTCTCAAAAACTGCTCACTTCCTGTGCAAGCCGCGCTGCTGGCGGAGTTCCAGCCGGGTGCGCCCGCGCGCCACGCCGGGATTACACTTTGGGCCGGTGCAGATGCTTGCCTGCAACCACAGGTGGCCGTTTGGAGGGGATGGATGAGCAATCAAGAACTTACTTCTGGCTTGCCCGCCGGCAGCACGCCGCGGCCTTCGCCGGCCGTCGTGGGGAATCAGGCGGTGCCGGAAGCCATCCGTACCGAGCGCGGTTTTGTGCTCGCGCTACACCAAGCCCTACGCGATTTTCAGCGCCCGGATCGTTTGCGCGACACCCCCTTGCTTGGTTCACGGCTGGTAACAACGGCCCTGCAACGCGCTCCCGATGCGGCTCCGACCCAGGCACTGCGCGAACTCATCCGCAAGCAATGCGACCGCTTTGGCGAAAATCCAAAAACCAGCCGCTTCCAGCAGGTGTTGCAGCACACTTATCTCGCACCCTTGCGCAGCCAACAGGCGGCCGCCGATGCCATGCACCTGAGCTGGAGCACGTACCGGCGCTGTCTGGCGAACGCCACCCACATGCTGAGCGTGTCGCTGTGGGAATCCGAATCGGTGCTGCGGGAAACTCCCGCCGGCAAGCACCTGCGTGCTTGGCCCTGGTACGCCGCCGCGGCCATGCTGGTGCTGATCGTAGCCGCAGGCAGCGCCACCTTTATACGCGCGCACCGGCGCCGTCAGGAAACCATCCCCACACAACCTGCTACTACGGCCGCCGCCACACCGAATATACCGGCTACAACCCTGGCGGTGCTGCCGTTCATGGACCTGGACAAGAATCCCAGTAGCCACTATCTGAGCGACGGCATCACCGATGAACTGATCACGCGCTTGGGCCGCAATCCGGCGCTGCGTGTCGTGGCCCACACCTCGTCGTTCAGTCTGCGTGACAAGCCGCTGGACGTGCGTGATGTGGGCCGCATCCTGGGCGTCAACAACGTCGTCGAGGGCAGCGTGCAACAGACCGGCGAAAGCTTGCGCATCCATGTGGCACTGGTGAACGCCGCGGATGGTTACGAACTGTGGTCAGATGAACTGACTGCGCCGCGCAGTGCCGTTTTCAAGACCGAGCAGACCATCGCCGATGCGGTCACGGCTCATTTGCACGTGCCGGTTGACCAGTCACGCACCGCCGATGATCCGCGCGTGAATCCCGCCGCACGCGATGCGTATCTGGTGGGCATGGGATATTTGGCCTATCGCACGGTCCCGGATATTCAGCAGGCGCTCAATTACTTTCAGAAATCCATTCAGGCGGACAGCCATTACGCTGCTCCGTGGACAGCGCTGGCCACCGCTTACACGATATGGCGCGACTATTCCGCCGACGAGCCACCGGATACCCACTACCAGGATGCGCTGAACGCTGCACAGAAGGCCGTCGCACTCGATCCCCAGTCCGCAAACGCACACGCCGTTCTCGGCTTGCTGTATGAGGAACATTGGCAATGGCGGCAGGCTGATCAGGAAATCCAGCTGGCTCTGCAGCTTGACTCCAGCGATGCCACTGCCCATCAATGGCACGGTATGTATTTTTGGTTCACGGGTAATATGCAAAATGCGGTCAAGGAATTGAGCTTGGCTCGGGAGCTGGATCCGCTCTCGCCCATCATCAACGCCGATCTGGGCCGGACGCTGTCCTATGCCGGCGAACCGCAGCAAGCCGCGGTCCAGCTCCGCACCACGGTCGCACTAGCCCCACGCTTTGGTCTAACCTATACCTTCATGGCAGAAAACGATATCGCCATGGGCAACTACCAACAAGCCTTGGACGATGTGCAGATCGCCAGCAATATATGGGGAAACCCCAGTGAACCGTTTCTGGTAATGGAAACGGCCGCCGCGAATGTGGGTTTGGGGCGGCGTGATCTAGCAACCCAGGAATTGGCGGAATTGCAGCAGCGAGCCTCACAACATTATTTATCGGGCGTCATGTTGGCATGGCCCTTATGGTCGCTTGGTAAGAAAGCTGAGGCACTTGACCAGTTGCAGCGTGCAGCCCGAGACCACGATCACCAGATTATGATTGCTTTCGGTTCCAATTGGGCCGGACTGCGCGCCGACCCACGCTTTGCAGAGGTGCGCAAAATCATGAATCTGCCTTCTGCCACGACCCTGCATTAGCATTCGGGACAATGCTATATCCGTTTGCGCTGAGTCCTGCGACTTCGTGCCTTCGGCACTACGCACTGGACGAATGGGAAATAAATCAGCGTGTAGGTTGCGAGTGAGGCGCAGCCGAACCCCAACATCTTGATTTCCAGGTTGTTGTAGTTCGCGTTGCTCACCCCATCTACAAATTCTTCGTAGGAGCGGTGACCCCGGCTTTCGCGGGGGCAGGCATTCGCCGCGACACATCAACCGTAACGACCGGTGATGTAATCCTCGGTCTGTTTCAGGGCGGGATTGGTGAACAGGGTGCTGGTGTCGGTGTATTCCACCAGGTTACCCAGGTACATGAAAGCGGTGTAGTCGGAGACGCGCGCCGCCTGCTGCATGTTGTGGGTGACGATGACGATGGTGTAATCGGTTTTCAGTTCTGCGATGAGTTCCTCGATCCTCAAGGTTGAAATTGGATCCAGCGCCGAGGCCGGTTCATCCAGCAGCATGACCTCGGGTCTCACGGCGATGGCGCGCGCGATGCACAGACGCTGCTGCTGGCCGCCCGACAGACGCGTACCGCCCTGACGCAATTTGTCCTTGACTTCATCCCACAGCGCCGCCTTGTGCAGCGCCCATTCCACCCGGTCGTCCATTTTCACGCGCGACAGGCGCTCATAGAGGCGCACACCGAATGCGATGTTGTCATACACCGACATGGGAAATGGCGTGGGTTTCTGGAACACCATGCCCACCTTGGCGCGCAGTGAATTGAGGTTCTGGTCACGGTCCAGGATATTGCGGCCGTCCAACAGGATTTCGCCCGTGGCGCGCTGCTCCGGATACAAATCGTAGATGCGGTTCAGGCTGCGCAGCAACGTGGACTTGCCGCAGCCGGACGGTCCGATGAATGCCGTGACCTGGCGCTCGGCGATGTCCATATTGATATCACGCAGCGCCTGGAAACGGCCGTAATAAAAATTGAGCTGCCGTATGGAAAGCTTGGGCTTCTCGATGACGGTCTTGCGCCGCGGTGAACGCGCCGAGCCGGCCAGAACTTCCGGCGATATGGCGTGGGTGAGGGTCGGGTCAGGCTGGTTCATGTTCGTGACATCCGCATCATTTAACGAACGATCTGGAGTGGATGAGCAGGCGTGCAATCAAGCTCAGTACCAAAATCGCGAGTGTGATGAGCAGCGCCGCGGCCCAGGCCAGATGCTGCCAGTTGTCATAGGGGCTCATGGCAAACTGGAAAATCATCACCGGCAGGTTGGCCATGGGCCGGCCCATATCAGTGCTCCAGAACTGATTGTTGAGCGCGGTGAACAGCAGGGGCGCGGTTTCGCCGCTGATGCGCGCCACGCCCAGCATCACGCCGGTGAGTATGCCGCCGAGCGCGGCGCGATACACCACTGTCACCACTATCCGCCACTGTGGCGCACCCAGGGCCGCGGCCGCCTCGCGCATCTGGTCGGGCACCAGTTTCAACATGTCCTCGGTGGTGCGCAATACCACCGGCAGCATGATGATGGCGAGCGCCAGGCCGCCGGCCCAGCCGGAAAAATGGCCTAAGCGTGTCACCACCACTGCGTAGATGAACACGCCGATGATGATGGACGGTGCGCTCAAAAGAATGTCGTTCACGAAACGGATTACCGATGCGATGCGCGAATGCCGGCCAAATTCCGCCAGCCAGGTGGCGGCCAGAATGCCCACCGGTGTGCCTACCACCACGCCCACCAGGGTGATGAGCAGCGACCCGACGATGGCATTGGCAATGCCGCCCGCTGCCGCCGGTGGTGGCGTGTTCTGCGTGAACAGGCTGGGACCGAGCCAGCGCAAGCCGTGACTGATGAGCGTCCACAATAGCCAGCCCAGCCAGAACAGACCGAACAGGGTCCCGAGCACCGACATGGACAGGTTCAGGCCGTTGACCAGGCGCCGGCGCAGATAACGGGGAGAAAAGGCCATCAGCTCTTGCTCCCTTCGCGTGCAGACATGCGCAGCAACAACAGCTTGGCCAGCGCCAGCACCACGAAGGTGATCAGAAACAGGATCAGGCCCAGAGCAATCAGCGAGGAGGTGTAGGTCTGGCCCACGGCTTCCGAGAATTCATTCGCCAGTGTCGAGGAAATGGTGTTGCCGGCATTGAACAGCGAGGTGCCGATGGTGTGGCTGTTGCCGATAACGAAGGTCACCGCCATGGTTTCGCCCAGCGCGCGCCCCAGTCCCAGCATGATGCCGCCCACCACGCCCGCGCGCGTGTACGGCAATACCACGTTCCACACCACCTCCCAGGTGGTGCAACCGACGCCATAAGCGGATTCCTTGAGCACCGTCGGCACCAACTCGAACACGTCGCGCATCACCGAGCTGATGAACGGAATCACCATGATGGCGAGAATCAGGCCGGCGGTGAAAATACCTATGCCCATGGGCGGTCCCTGAAACAACACGCCCACCAGCGGCCAGCCGCCGAGGTGCGCCGTGATCCACGGCTGCACGTATTCGCCAAACAGCGGCGCGAATACGAACAAGCCCCACATGCCGTAAATAATGCTGGGGATGGCGGCTAGCAATTCCACCGCCGTGCTCACCGGCCACCGCAGCCAAACCGGCGCCAGTTCCGTGATGAACAAGGCGATCCCGAAACTGACCGGCACTGCGATAATCATGGCGATGAGCGAAGTCACCAGCGTGCCAAAGATGGAGGTGAGCGCCGAAAAACGGTTGCTGACCGGATCCCATTGCGTACCGCTGAAGAAATGCCAGCCAAATTGGCGAAAGGCAGGCCAAGCCTGCACTAGCAGCACCACGAGTATGGCGATCATCAGCGCCAGTACCAGCAGCGCCGCCGCCCGGGTGACACCGCGGAACAGCGTATCGGCCGCGGCACTGCGCCGGTGCCGGCCGGCGTTGAGTTTGGCGCTTGCCACGCGGTTCAAAGTTTCAATTCCTCCTGCCAATAGCGCTCGATGAGTTGTACGGTCGTGTCCGGCAACGGCACGTAATTCAACTGTCGCGCCTGCTCCTGCCCGTGACTCAGGAACCAGCGGCAAAACGCCAGCACCGCCTGATTGTCGGTGCGGGAGTGATCGGTGCGCATCAATATATAAGTGGTAGCGGTGATGGGCCAGGTACCTGCGCCGGGTTCGTCGGTGAGCGTGAGATTGAAATCCCGCACCTTGGTGAAGTCCGCGCCTTGCGCCGACGCCGCGAAGGCTCCGAGGCTCGGGCTCACGGCCTGTGCCTCCCGATTCAACATGCGCGTCCAGCTCAATCCGGTTTCCTGCGTGAAGGCGTACTCCACGTAACCGATGGTGCCCCGGATTTGCTTCACGAACGAGGCCACGCCCGCATTGCCCTTGCCGCCCACGCCGTTTGGCCAAGACACCGCCGTGTTGGCACCGATTTCTCCACGCCACACGGGGCTGACTTTCGACAGGTAATTGGTGAAGTTGAAGGTCGTGCCGGATCCGTCCGAGCGGTGCACGGTAATGATGCTCATGTGCGGCAGCGGTACGCCGGGGTTGAGCGCGGTGATGCGCGGGTCGTCCCAGTATTTGATGTCGCCCAGATAAATGTCCGCCAGCAGCGGCCCGCTCAAGGTGATCTCTCCGGCCCGGATGCCGGGAATATTCACCACCGGAGTGATACCGATAATGAGCGCTGGAAACTGGATCAGATGGTGGGCGCGCAACGCGGCGGATGACAGCGGCATGTCACTGTTGGCGAAAGCCACGGTGCCCACTTCGATCTGCTGGATGCCGCCGCCGGAGCCGATCGGCTGGTAGTTCACCGCCACGCCGGTAAGCTCATGATATTGCTCCGCCCAGTTCGCCAGCACCGGATAAATGGCC
Source organism: Gammaproteobacteria bacterium (assembly GCA_049698775.1). Lineage (GTDB taxonomy): Bacteria > Pseudomonadota > Gammaproteobacteria > Natronospirales > REEB76 > REEB76. Next base: position 13,165 of record JBAVYM010000048.1, on the reverse strand, counting down.
GTGCCCCCGGCTCCGGACAGTTGTGTTTCCGCCGCAGTGCCAGTGGCGGCGGCTGTCACGAGCAAAGCGGCGATCAGGATTGAGCAAAAACGAATAGGAAATCGCGGCCGGGAGGCCGCTCCTACAATCTGGCGGACACCATTTCTTGTCATACGCCCCCTCGGGAAGTAAAGCTTCGCGAGTGTAGAAGCCGAATGTGACAGAAATATGACAGTCGGGATCGGTTGCTTAAAAATTGCCCAATCCCGTTCGCACCCGACCCCCTGCTTTTGCAAGTTGCCCGCTGGAGTCGTAAGCTTGCCCGCCATATCCCCATGGCAGACCAACCGGCTGGGCATTCAGGCCTGCCCGATACTGCCGTTTCCACAGGCTCACGCACATAACAAACTTGAAGGCGTTGAGCAGGGACGCACCACGCCTCCATCACCGGAGGTCGGGTTTATGAACAACAAAATTACCCACATTGTGGTCTGCATGCTGGCGACCGTATGCGCCAGCCTGATGATGGCGCTGCCGTCGGTGGCTGGCGCTGACACCGTACCTCCCGCACAACTCACCAGTGCGCTGCACTGGCGCAGCATCGGGCCGTACGTGGGCGGACGGGTCATTGCGGTCACCGGCGTCACACAGCAGCCGAACCTGTACTACATGGGCGCCACCGGCGGTGGTGTGTGGACCAGCAAAAACTACGGCGCCAGCTGGCAAAACATCTCCGACGGTCATTTCGACAATGCCAACATCGGCGCCATCGCGGTTGCGCCGTCCAATCCCAAGATCATCTACGTCGGTACCGGCGAATCCGACATCCGCAATACTCTGCTGACCGGCGAAGGCATGTATAAGTCCACCGACGCCGGCAAGACCTGGACCCGCGCCGGACTCGACGCCACTCACATCATCAGTCGCATCGTCGTGGACCCGAATAATCCGGATATCGTATATGCGGCGGCGCTCGGCCATGTATTCGCGTCCAATCCCGAGCGCGGTGTGTACAAGAGTACCGACGGTGGCAAGACCTGGAATCGGATTTTGTACGTCAATGATCAGACCGGCGCCATTGATATAGTGATGGATCCGCGCGATCCGCAAATCCTGTATGCCGCGATGTGGCAAACCTACCGGCGCCCCTGGACCTTCTCCAGCGGCGGTCCCGGCAGCGGCATCTTCGAGTCCAGTGACGGCGGCGCGCATTGGAAAAACATCAGCCATAACTCCGGTTTGCCGGCAGGCATTTTCGGCCGCATCGGCCTCGCCATCGCCGCCAGCAATCCCAACGTCATGTACGCCATCATCCAGGCGGACGGCGGCGGTCTGTTCCGCTCCGATGACGCGGGGCAAAGCTGGAAGCTGGTGAACAATGATATGAGCCTGACCCAGCGTGCGTTTTACTATACGACGGTGTTTGTGGACCCCAAGGATCCCAACACTATTTATCTTCCGCAGGTATCCGCGTTATGGGTGTCGCACGACGGCGGCAAAAAGATTGCCAAGCTGCACACGCCGCACGGCGACAACCACGCGCTGTGGATCAACCCCAACAATCCCGACATCATGATCGAGGGCAACGACGGCGGCGCCACCGTAACCCAGGACGCCGGTCAAACCTGGAGCACGGTATGGAACCAACCCACCGGCCAGTTCTATCACGTAAACCTGGACGAGCAGTTTCCGTTCCATGTGTACGGCGCACAGCAGGATGAAGGTTCCACCGAGGGCCCCAGCGCTACCGGCGGTGGTGGCATATCGCTCGACGCCTGGAACGATGTTCCCGGCGGCGAAAGCACCTGGGTGGTGCCGCAGCCGGGCAAACCCTGGATCACCTACGGCGCCGGTTATTACACGCTGTTCTGGAAAGGCAACAGTCGCACCGAAGTCATGCAGAGCGTGAGTCCGTGGCCGGAATACTTGGAAGGTGCATCTGCCGCGGAACTCAAATACCGGTTTGCGTGGATTCATCATCCGATCCTGTTTGCGCCGGGCAATCCCAAAGAACTGCTGATCGGTTCGCAATACGTGATGAGGAGCATGGATGACGGCATCACCTGGACCACTATCAGTCCGGACCTGACGCGCAACGACAAGAGCAAGCAGGGCCGCCCCGGCGGACCCATCAGCGCGGATGTTTCCGGCGCGGAAGCCTACGATACCCTTTCCGCCATGTCGGTCTCGCCGCTGAGCGATAACATCATCTGGACCGGTTCGGACGATGGTTTGGTATATGTCAGCAGCGATGGTGGCGGCCACTGGAATGCGGTCACACCCAAGGGTCTGCCCACTTGGTCCGATATCACCTGCGTGGAAGCATCGCATACGGACGCCGGCACCGCGTATGTCACTGCCAGCCGTTACCGTTGGGATGATTTCAAACCCTATGTGTACAAGACCACGGATTACGGCAAACACTGGACGACGCTGAATGCCGGATTGCCGGACAGCCAGTATCTGCTGTCGGTTCGTCAGGATCCCAATGATGCGAACCTGTTGTTCCTCGGCACCAGCAAGACCGTTTTCCTGAGCCTGGATGGCGGCGGTCACTGGTTGCCGCTCAGCCTCAATCTGCCGGCGGTGCGCGTGAGCGACATTGCCATCCAATCCGCGCAGCACAGCGTGGTGCTTGCCACGCACGGCCGCGCCTTCTGGGTGCTGGATGATCTCGCATTCCTGGAGCAGTTGAACCACGCACAGGTGGCGAGCGACGCGTCTTACCTGTTCGCGCCGCAACAAGGCTGGCTGGTGAAACGCGAAGGCCGGTACCGCCCGGGCGAAGGTCACAATCTGCTACCTGGCATGACCGTGTTTTACCATCTGCCGGCCGGCTATGACGGCAAAACACCCGTGAAGCTGAGTTTCACCGATGCTGACGGCAAGCTCATCAACAATTTCACGCTGCCGCTCGTCAAGACCAAGGAAAATCCCAAGCCGCAGGCTTTGCATGCCGGCATGAACCGCTTCCAGTGGGACATGCGCTATGCCAATGCGATGGAAGTGAAGGGTTTTTACGTCCCGGCCGCGGCCGGCGGCGAGAACGATACCTTGGAAGGCCCCGAGGTGGTGCCCGGCCGCTATTACGCCGTGCTGAATTACAGCGGCACGACACTGAGGCAGCCGTTTGAAGTGAAACTGGATCCGCGGCTCGACACCACCGCGCAACAACTGCAAGACAGGTTGGTTCTGCTGCTGCAGATCCACGACACCCTCAACAACCTGGATACCCAGTTGAATCAGGCGATTGATGTCCGCGGCCAACTGCAAAAGGCGGTGAGCAGCAAGAAGCTGTCAGCTGAGCACGCGCAGAGTGCGCTGAACGCACTCGATCGCGACATCGGCGATCTGGTGCAACTTAAGATGCAATCCGATGAGGGATCGCTGGTATATGAGCCAAAACTGCACAGCCACCTGGCCTATCTGGCCGCCGATGTGGGCTTGGCGTTCGTACCCCCCACCCCGGCACAACAGCAGGTTTTCACCTTGCTGTCGGATCAGGCCACAAATGGCGAAGCACGGTTAAGAACGGACGTTGACACAGCCAATCACCTGCTGAAACCATAACTGCTTTGCAGGAAGGGGATTTTGTGGGAGCGGATTTCAGTCGCCATGCCTTGGATCGCGGCACGGGGACCGCCGCTCCCACAATCAGCAGCAGCGTTACCTATTTGTTGCGGCTCTGCTGCACCTCATCAGCAACCTGCATGAAGAATAATTTTGTAGGAGCGGCGATGACCGCCACGAATGGCGGAAATGTAGATTTTGCAGGAGCAAAAAATCTACACTCGCCGTAATTCCAAAATTCCCGAAGTGCTATGTCAATGCGAGCGGATGTTCCCGGTGGCGCCCTCCCATGAGCAGGTGATAAATCACCGGCATGACGACGAGCACCAGCGGCAGTTGCACCGCTTCGCCGGCGATGATGGCGACCGCGAGCGGTTGTTGCATAGCGGCGCCGCGGCCTATATCAAGCGCGAGCGGTAACAACGCGAGAATGGTGGTGAGTGTGGTGAGTGCGATGGGTCGCATGCGGTTCAGGCCGGCGTCAATCAGCGCCTGTGGCAGGTTCTCAGCGTGTTTCAGTTCCACGAATTCAGAGAAATAAAAAATCGCCACTTCGGTGACAATGCCGATGATCATGGTCATGCCCATGATGGCGGTGATATTTAGTTCAATGCCGGTGAGCCACAGCGCGAAAAATACCGTGCCGACCGCTAGCAAGGGTGCAACTACGATGGCTAGCACCACACGGAAACGCTCGTAGAGAAACAACAGCAGCACGAAGATTAGCGCCACCGCCGCCGCGAACACGATAGCCAGTCCATGGAATGCGATCTGTTGCTGCTTGTAGAGGCCACCCAACTGTACTTCCACGTCCTTCGGAATCAATCCTGGCGTGGCCAGCGCCTTTTTCACGTCGCTGATGGTTGAACCAAGGTCGCGACCGCTGATGCGCGCGGTCACAGCAAACATGCGCTTCAAGTTATCGCGATCAATTTCCGCCTGACCGGCAACGGAGGTGACGGTTGCAAGTTCCGAGAGCGAATATACCTTGCCGTCGGGTGCGCGTATCGGCAGTCTGTCCAATTGACCGGTACGCAAGCGCAAGTTCGGTGGCGTCCATACGCGGATGCCCACAAACTTTATACCCTGTTGCACCTGCGCGGCTACGGTGCCTTGCAAATAGGTATCGAGCTGCTGCGTCACTCTGGCGGGATCCAGGCCCAGCAAGCCTGCCTTGGCGATATTTACGTGAATATCCAATGCCGGCCCGGCATACGCCACTCCGTCAAACACATCCACGATGCCAGGCACCTTGCCGATGGCGTCCGCCACCTTGGGCGCGAGCGCCTGGATTTCGGCGGTGTTATCGCTGAACAGCTTGATCTCGACCGGCTGGGGAACCGAGGTGAGATCACCGATCATGTCTTCCATGAGCTGCGACAAATCAATGTCCAGGCCCGGCACTTGCGCATTGATGGCACTGCGTACCTCGTCCATGACTTTTTCAATCGGCTCGCGCGGAAATGGCTTCAAGCGCACGAAGAAATCGCCGGTGTTGGCTTCGGTAATGCCGCCGCCCAGTTGTGCGCCGGTGCGCCGCGAATAACTTTCCACATTGGGGTTCTGCTGCAGAATCCGGCCCACTTGGCGCAGCAAGCGGTCGGTTTCGGAGAGCGACGTACCAGGCGCCGCCAGGTAATCCAGCGTGAAGCCACCTTGGTCCATGTTTGGCAGGAAACCCGTGCCCACGTAGTGGTACCCCAGAAATCCGAGTACGGCCAATGGGATCAGTCCCGCCAGCAGCCACGCCGGCCGGCGCAGCAGATGCGGCATGAGCCAGGCATAGAACCGGTGGGCGCTCCGCGCCAACCGCCCGAAATGCTCCGGCGTGCCCTCCTTGTCACTCAGCCACCAGTCCGCCAGAACCGGCACCACCAACCAAGCGAGCAGGAACGAGATGATCAGCGTGCTCGCCATGGTGAACGCAAGCGACTTGAAAAACGCGCCGCTGATGCCGCCTAAAAACGCCAGCGGAATGAAAATGATGATGGTAGACGCCGATGAGCCCATGAGCGGCCGGGTGAATTCCCGCGCCGCCCACATGATCCGCTCATGCGGCGCCTGTTCACGCGCCTCGCGGAAGCGCCGTATGATGTGTTCACACATCACCACCACGTCGTCTATCACCAAGCCCACGGCCGCGGCGATACCGCCGAGCGTCATGATGTTGAAACTCATGTGCAGTGCGTACAGCAGCAGGACGGTGATAGCCAAGGTCGTAGGCACCACCAGGACGGCGATGAACGCGCTCGTGCGCTCGCGCAGGAAAAAGAACAGCACCAGTGCCGCCAGAATGACGCCGATAATGATGGCGTCACGCACGCTGTGGGCCGAGGACACGATAAGACCGCTCTGGTCGTACCATTTGCTGACGCGCACGTCCGGCGGGAGTTTGGCGCGAAAGGCAGCCAACTGCGCGTCAATGTCACGGTCAATCTGCACAATATTAGCGCCGGGCTGCTGAAAGATGTTCAGCAGTACCGCGTCGCGGCCGTTGGCAGTGACGCGGATCCACTGAGGTACGGTGGACAGGGATACCTGCGCCACGTTGCCCAGGGTCACGAGCCCATCGGGACCGCGCCGCAACACGACTTGTTTGAGCTTCTGAATGTCCTGCAGGCGCGTGTCGGACACCAGCAGATACAGTTTGTAGTGATCTTCCAGCCGCCCCACGGCGGTCAGCACATTGCTGCCGGACACGGCGTTCACCACGTCGGCGAGCGACAGATGAAACGCACGCAGCCTAGCTGGATCCACGTCGACATGGTATTCGGGCTGGTGGCCCCCCTGCACATCCACCTGCGCCACGCCGATGACGCGCGACAACAGCGGCCGCAGTTGATACAAACCGAGGTCGCGCAACTGCACCAGACTTTCGGCACCGGACGTGAGGCTGTAGGCGATCACCGGAAATACCGTGGGGTCGCGCCGTTCCACCGTGAAGCGCGTGTCTGCTGGCAGGTCCGGCAACAGCAGACTGATCTTGGAGGACACCTCCAGTAGCGCCTGGGTCATGTCCAGGCCCCAATCGAAATACACCGAAACCTGGGCGCTGCCGCGGCTGGTAATGGAGTGCACCGACTGCACACCGGGGATGTCGCGCACGGCATTTTCCACCGGCCGCGTGACCGCAAGTTCCACCTGCGATGCCGGACGAGTGCCCGCATCCAGTTCTACCACAATATGCGGGTATGGCACGTTGGGCAGCAGCGCCACCGGTAGCTTGAACGCCGCCAGCACGCCGCCGACGGCGAGCGCTGCCGCTAGGAACAGGAGCGAGCGGCGATGGCGTTGCAGGAACGCCTGGAAACTCAAGGCGCTTGCCCCCTCACCACCATGCCGTTCGTGAGTTCGTAATTGCCAAGCGTAACTACCTGATCGCCTGCCTCGAGCGCGCCGATCACCGCGATCCAGGTGCCATCGTCAACGCCGGCCTTCACATTTACACGACGCGCGATGTGATGTTTCACGATGAAGACGTAGGCACCCTCCGCGCCCTGCAAAACCGCCGAACGCGGCACCGCCAGGGAATGCACCTCCTGCAAGGTGATTTCTGCCGTTACCTGACTGCCAGGCAGAAACGTGTCGGCGGATTTACCCAGCACGGGCGCGAATACGTCCACCAAGCCACTCATGGGATCCACTTGCCCACCCACTTGGCTAACCTTGGTTGACAGGCTCAATTGCGAACCGAACGCGGACGTGAGTGCGACCGGTATACCGGTGTGGATTGCTGCCGACTGTTCCGGCGTCACGCCGAGGCGCGCATACAAGCCACCCTGTTCCGCTAACGTCAACAGCGTGGTATTGGCGGTTACGCGGGCACCACTTGCCACGCTGATGGTTGTCACTACGCCAGCCGCCGGCGCGCGTATTACCGCCGCATGGCCGCCGCCCATCTGCTGCTGGGCAGCCAGATTCGCCTGCGCATTTGCCAAAGCCTTCTCAGCCACCGCCAACTGGTCACGGGTCGCCAATTTCTCCTTGAACAAGCTTTCCATGCGCTGGAGCGCAGAGCGTGCGTAATCCGCTTCCGCTTTGGCCTGTGCATAAAGCACCGTGGATTCAGGTGTGGCAACGAGCGTTGCCAGCGGTTCGCCACGCTTCACCCGCATACCCGTCGCCACCTCTAGTTCCACGATGCTGGCGCGCGGAGCCACAATTTCTCTGAGGTGCCGCGGACCGGGTTCAATGGTACCGAAGGACTGAAGGGTCTGGTCAATCTCGCGCATCTCTACCGCGGCGGTTTGCACTAGCGCCACGGGCCCGGCGTCTGTTTCAGCGGCGTAGGCAGTCGGTGAAACAAATAACAGCAACATCATCGTCATTCCCGCGAAAGCGGGAATCCAGAAACATATAATGGCTTGAGCGCGACGAAGCCTGCTCTCGCGAAAGCGGGCGTGGGAGTGACGAACAAGATGAAACCTGCCTGTAAACTTATTCATCTCTGTGTCTCATTGACTGGATGCGTTAAATCCTGCGGCGGCAGACCCAAGAGGGTTTCCAGTGCAATCTGCAATTGCTGCCGTTGGACCTGAATATCCAGAGTGGTCATCTGACGATTCAGGGCCGCGATGTTCATGTCGTAATACGCGGGCGCGGTAATATCACCGCGGGTATACGCGGCTTGCACGCCTGCACGTATCTGCTGCGCATCTGCCGAGGTGGTGTCGATCTGCTGAAGCTGCTGATCTAGCACGCCGAGATCGGCGTGAATCAGATGCACTTCACTCACCGCTTCGTCCAGCCGCTGTTGATATTGCGACCACAACGCGTCGCGCGTGGCTTCCGCCGCGTGCACCGCGGCCGCACCACCGCTCAGGAACGGGAAATTCAGACTCACGCTGAAACCGACAGTGTGCACGTCGCTGGTGTCTTGGGCGCGGTTGACGCCGACGGCGATACCGGGAAACTGCGACAGTACCGCGCGCCAAACTTCTTCGTCCTGGCTCTGGTAGCCGTATTGCAGCGCCAGCAGATCAGGACGCCGCTGCGGAAATTTCGTCAGTGCTTGTTGCAAAACGGCGGTCGTGGGTGTCACAGTGATATCACTGCCAGGCACAAGATTCAGCACCACCTCGGGATCAAGACCCAAAATTTCATTCAGCGTGCGGCAGGCTGCATTGCGCACTGTGGCAGTGGTTCCTGTCAGTGATTGCACGTTCTGCAAGGCGGCGAGATCCAGGCCCAGATCAGCCAATGACAGATTACCCGCCGCATAGGCGTGCTGCTCAGCCTGATAGCGTCGCGTCATGCTGCTGTTCAAGCGGGTCAGGAGCGCGAGTTTGCGGCGGTTGCCCAGACAATCCGCGTACAGTACACGTGCCTGCTGGGCCACCTGCCATTCCTGCCAGAGCAAATTCAGATCCACTTGTTTGGCTGTGGCGCGCGCAGCGGACGCGGCGGCGCCATGGGTGACGAGCGCAGTGAGATCGTAGGCGAGTCCCGCGCTGTAACCGTTAACGTATTGCGGCGCTTGGTGCTCGGGATGATCCAGGCTGTAATTGATCTGCGGTCCCGGCAACATGCCCGCCACGAACGCCTGGGCCTGACCGGCGCGCGCCTCGGCGCGCGCGGTCTTGAGCGCCGGATTGTTGATCACCGCCAGAATCGCCACGTCGGTGCCGTCCAGGCCCTTGGCGGGATCGAAGGGATACGGCTTGAGACCGGGCAAATGGATTTGGTCGAGATCGAGGCGCACAGGCGCAAGCTGCGGCTGCAAATCGGATTGCGTTGGCAAAGGTCTGGAGTGATACAGCGCACAACCTGCGAGGCCGGCTGTGAGCAGACAGGCAATCAGAACCCGGCTTGTGAACCAGCGCGACATGGGCAATCAGAAACTCATTCAGCCAACCAAACGAGAGCATCATTTTAAGTTTTATGGGCCTGTATCACCCCTGTCCGCACATTAAGAGTTGTTAATTATCGCGCCCACTGAGTGGCTGCCGGACGCTGATTTGCCCTATGCTTTGCCCATGCGCCTGCTCATCATTGAAGACGACACCGAGACCGCCTCTTACCTGATGAAAGGTTTGCAGGAGAGCGGCCACGTGACGGATCACGCCGCCACCGGCCCGGACGGACTGCATAAGGCCCAGACTTTAGGCTACCACGTGCTGCTCGTGGATCGCATGCTGCCCGGACTGGACGGCCTGAATCTGGTGCGCGAACTGCGCGCGCACGGCAACAATACGCCGGTTTTGTTTCTCACCGCGCTGGCGGATGTGGACGACCGTGTCACCGGACTGCAGGCAGGCGGCGATGATTATCTCGCGAAACCCTTCGCCTTCGCGGAACTGCTGGCGCGCATCGAAGCCATCGCCCGCCGCCGCGGCACACCGGCGGCCAGGATGCAGCTCAAGGTCGCCGATCTGGAAATGGACCGTCTCAAACGCAGCGTCACGCGCGCCGGGCAGGCCATCGTCCTGCAGGCGCGTGAATTCCGCCTGCTGGAATACCTGATGCTGCACGCCGGCCAGGTGGCGACACGCACCATGTTGCTGGAGCAGGTATGGGGTTATCACTTCGACCCGCAAACCAATGTCATTGACGTACACATGAGCCGGTTGCGCACCAAAATTGACAAGCATTCTGCGCAACCGCTGATCCATACTGTGCGCGGCGCCGGCTATTGCCTGCGCGAACCCCAGCCGTGAATGAGATCAGACTGATCCACACCACAGCGTTCCGGCTGGCTATGCGCTACACCGGCTTCGTGTGCCTGCTCACAATCATTTGCTTCGCCATCATCTACTGGGTCACGATTTCACAATTGAACACCCAGATTGACGCCGGCCTGCGCGCAGAAACCACGGCGCTCACGCGCCTCTACACCTTGAAAGGCATCGGTGGCTTGCACGACGCCATTGCGGCACTCAGCACCACCAAGGGTCTCGCCGCGAGCGATACCGGCGATGCCGGTCCGCGTCAATACCTGCTGGTCGATGAACATTTCCAGCCGCTGGCGGGTTCATTGCCACGCTGGCCCGCGGGCATCGGCGATCAACCCACGGTCTGGGCCACGTTTCGCATCCGGGCGCCACGCAATCAACCCGAACTGGATGCCGAACACCATCACTTCGAAATGCGCGCCGTAGCGCTTGCGCTGCCCGGCGGCTATCACCTGTTGGTGGGACAATCGCTGGATGAATTGATCGAGCTGCGAAACACCATTCTGGCACTGACCGCCGCCGCCGTGGTGCTGGTGTTGATCGTGGGTTTTTTCGGCGGTGCGCTGGTGGGCCACGGCGTGCTGCGGCGTCTGCAAAATGTCACACGCACGGCCGACACCATCATGGCCGGCGATCTGACGCAACGCATTCCAGAGGAACATGGCCAGGATGAATTCGATGCCCTGGCAGGGAAGCTCAACGCCATGCTGGAACGCATTGAGCAACTCATGAAAAGCACCCGCGAGGTAACGGAAAACGTGGCCCACGACTTGCGCAGTCCGCTCACACGACTGCGCGGCCGCGCGGAAATGGCGCTCATGAAGCACGCCGATACGGCGCAGCAAAAAGAAGCCTTGCAGAAAGCCATCGAGGAAACCGACGGCATCGTGGCTACGCTGAACGCCATCCTAAGCATCGCCCAGATCGAATCCGGCGCGCGCCGCGACTGGAATGAAGTGGATATGGCGACGGTGTGCCGGGACGCAGCGGAACTGTACGCACCGTTGGCCGAGGAAAAGGGCCTCGGTTTTTACACGGAAATCGGTGTCGACGCGCGGGTGACAGGTAACCGGCAGTTGATTGCTCAGGCCGTCGGTAACCTACTCGACAATGCCGTCAAATACACTCCGGCTGGCGGCAATATCATGCTTCGCCTTGCAGTGGATGAATCCCAAGTCATGCTCAGCGTGGCCGACAATGGCCCCGGTATCGCGGAAAATCTACGGGAAAAAGCCCTGCAACGCTTCGTGCGCCTGGACGCGAGCCGCAGCACGCCGGGAAACGGCCTGGGCCTGTCGCTGGTCAAAGCCGTGGCCGACCAGCACGGTGCAGCGTTGATTCTCGAAGACAACCATCCTGGTTTGCGCGTTAGCCTACAATTTGGCAATCAATGAGACACGCTGGGCTACTTCTCTCGTCGTCTTGAATACTGCGCAACCGGCGAAAAAATCACGCGTCTGCCATGCGATACCCCACGCCCGCCTCGGTCAGCAACAGGCGAGGTTGTACGGGGTCTTGTTCCAGTTTGCGGCGTAGCTGGGCCATGTAGATGCGCACATAGTGAGAATCTTCACTGTGAGCCGGGCCCCACACCTCCCGCAGCAATTGCCGATGTGTCATGACTTTGCCGGTATTCTGGATCAACACGCCGAGCAGGCGGTACTCAATGGGTGTGAGGTGAATTTCACCACCGTCCAGGTACACATGCCTGCGCACCAGGTCCACTTTCAAATTCGCCAGTGTGAATTCTCTCGACTCGCTGCCATGCTTGCCGACCGAACGGCGCAGCGCCGCCCGGATACGCGCCAGCAGTTCACCGATGCCGAAAGGTTTTGTCAGGTAATCGTCCGCTCCCTCATCAAGGGTGGCGATTTTTTCCGCCTCCAGCGTACGCGCCGATAAAACGATGATCGGCAGTTTTGTCCACTCGCGTAGCCGCCGTACGATTTCGGTGCCGTCCTTGTCGGGCAGCCCCAAGTCCAGAATCACCAAGTCCGGCTTGCGGGTGGCCGCCTCAATCAGTCCGCGTTCACCGTTCTCCGCCTCAAACACCTCGAAATTTTGTGCCAGCAGCGCGGTGCGGACGAAGCGGCGGATCTGGGGTTCGTCATCTATAACCAGGATACGCGCACTGGGTTCAGACATCGGCTTCCGGCTCCAGACTCGGTGGATTGGAAAAGACCGGCAAGGTGAACTTGAAACTCACCCCGCCCTCCGAACGGTTTTCCGCCCAGATCCGACCGCCGTGAACCTCGACTATGGCGCGGCAGATAGTCAGCCCCAGGCCCACGCCACCTTGCGAACCTTCCATTTGGGCGCGGTAGAATTTTTCAAATACCTGTTCTTCAGAGCCAGGCAACAATCCCGGACCGCGGTCCGCCACTTCCACTATCACCACGCTGTCGGACAATGTGCCACCGATTTGTATCGGCGTGCCGACGGGAGTGTACTTCACTGCATTTTCCAGTAGATTCGCGAGGACCTGACCGATCAAGCCCCCGTCCATGGACAGCCATGGCAAGTCCGCCGGCAGGTCAATAGTCACAGGATACGGTTTCAACCGCTCCTTGAGACGGGTCAGTACGCTGCCCATCACTTCTTCCAGCGGATACCACTGGCGGTTAATCTTCACCGCACCGGCCTGCAACCGCGCCATATCTAGCACGTTGTTTACCAGCTCGCTCATGCGCTGCGCGGACTCGAGGATGTCGTGGCTCAACTCGCGTCTGGCGATGGGAGCGAGTTTAGCATCCTCTTCCAGCAGGCTGCTGGAGGCGCCGACAATGGCAGCAAGCGGGGTGCGCAGGTCGTGGGAGATGGCACTCAGAAGCGAATTGCGCAGTCGTTCTGTTTCCACCTTGAGCCGCGCCGCGTGCGCCTGACGCGCCAGCCGCACGCGTTCCAGTGCCACGGCCACCTGGCCGCAAAACGTTTCCAATAGACGC
>JBAVYM010000047.1:0-34742 GCA_049698775.1 Gammaproteobacteria bacterium | reverse complement strand
ATCTTGAGCGTGATGCCATTCGAAAAAGAGCCTTTGCATCAGCTACTTACCGAAATGGCGCCGATGGCGGAAACTACTCCCTTCGCTAACCAGTTGATCTTGTTATGAAACGTGTCGGACACTACTGACATTTTGATACAAATTACTGCTACCGCCGATACAACGCTGAACTATAGTTATTGACACCGCGGTTTGCTGGATTGAATAGCAGGTTCGGAGGCCGCGTGAGTACAGTTCGGCAATTCAGGAGGAAACAGCCATGAAAACACGCAATTTCATCAGAAATCCAAGCCATATCTTATTGGTGGCAATGCTGGGCATTGGCAGCGGCATGGCGGCGCTGGCAGACAATCCGCCAACAAACACAGTGACGGCAGCCGCAGTTAATAACTTGAGCACGGCAAACTCGGCAAAGACGCAAACCGCCAACTTGGGCAAGATCAACGTAACCGCCATGAGAGAGCTGGTGAAAACTCTCCAGGTGGTCAAAGTTGCGCTCAATGAACCTTTTTCAACCAGCCGTGACAAAGCTGATGTAGTGGTGTGCAGGATTATTGAGGGTCACGGTTATCTCAATGTACAAGAACGCATGGGCGCGGTATTGGAATGCGGTACAAATAGCTGGTTCACATGGCAAAGCGACAAATGTCGCATCGGGGGGCTGGCCGCCTGCACACCTAATGGAACACTGACGGCTGCTTATAAACGCAAAGGCGCCTGGCACAGCATGCGTGCATTGAACCTACGGCAAGTCATGGCGCTGCGCCAATTGCTCAAGGAACTGCCTGCGCCCGGGAAAGGCAATGTCGTGGTGGTGGATAAAAATGGCAAAGCCGTGATGGCCCTCAAGGCGAGTGACGGTTCTGGTGGCGACGACAAGAACTAGGCGCGCGTGCGCTGGATGCGCATGACCTGCGGGAGACTGCGCAGTTTGCGCAGGATGCGCGCCAGATGGCGGCGGTCCCTGACGCCGAAAGTGAAGGTGATCTGGGACGTGAGTTCGTCGCGTTCCTGCTGATTCACATGTTCGATGTTGGATCCGGTTTCGGCGATGGCCGCGGCCACCGTGGCCAGCACGCCGCGTTGATTGGCCACGTCGGCGCGAATCTCGACGGGGAAATCGCGCTTGATGCGTTTTTCCCACTGTACTTCAATCAATTTGTCCGGCTGATTGCGGTATTCGCTCAGGTTGCCGCAGTCGTCGCGGTGGATGACGATGCCTTTGCCTGAAGTCAGCACGCCGACAATGCCGTCGCCCGGGATGGGATGGCAGCAGCGCGCAAAGCTCACCACCATGCCCTCGGTGCCGCGGATCGCGAGCGGCGCGCCGGGTTTGGCCGGTTTGCTGTCAGCGGCGTGCGCGGGCATGAGGCGGCGCGCCACCAGCGGCGCCAAGTGCTGGCCCAGGCCGATGGATTCGAACAGGTCATCCTCGTTTTCCAGCTTGAATTCCGTGATAAGGCTGTCAAGCCGCTCGTCTTGAACTTTGCCCAGCTTCATGGACAGCGAAGCCAGCGAGCGCTCCAGCATGCGCCGCCCCAGTTCAACCGCGTCCTCACGGCGCAGGTTCTTGAGGAAATGCCGCACATTGGCGCGCGCCTTGGCAGTGACCACGAAATTCAGCCAGGCGGGATTCGGCCGGCCGTTGGCGGCCGTGATGATTTCCACGGTCTGACCGTTTTCCAACGGCGTGCGTAACGGCACCAGCCGGCGGTTCACTTTCGCCGCCACGCAGGCGTTGCCCACGTCGGTGTGGATCGCATAGGCGAAGTCCACGGCGGTGGCGCCGCGCGGCAGGCGGTGGATGTCGCCCTGCGGCGTGAACACGTACACCTCGTCAGGAAACAAATCCACTTTGACGTTATCCAGGAATTCCTGGGAATTGCCGACGCCCTGCTGCATCTCCATCACGTCCTTGAGCCATTCGCGCGCCCGCAGTGTGGGCGTGGTGGCGTCGTCACCGGTCTTGTACAACCAATGGGCGGCAATGCCGGAACGCGCCACCTTGTCCATGTCGGCGGTGCGGATCTGCACTTCCAGCGGCACGCCCTGCGGTCCGATCAGCACCGTGTGCAAGGACTGGTAACCGTTGGTCTTGGGGATGGCGATGTAATCCTTGAATTTACCGGGCGATGGTTTGTAAAGATTGTGCACAATGCCGAGCACGCGGTAACAGGTATCGGTCTTGTCCACGATGATGCGGAAACCGTACACGTCCAGCACCTCATTGAGCGACAAACTCTTCTCACGCATTTTCCGGTAGATGCTGTACAGGTGCTTTTCGCGTCCGGCCACCAGGCCGTCAATGTGTTCGCGCCCCAGCGCATTAGTGAGGCCCTCGCTGATCTTCTTCAGCATTTCCTTCTGATGACCGCGGGAGCGTTTGATGTGCCTGGCGACGACCTTGTAGCGCAGCGGATGCAGCGCCTCGAAACCCAGGTCTTCCAGCTCCAGGCGCACGGCGTTCATGCCCAGACGATGCGCGATGGGCGCGTAAATTTCGAGCGTCTCGCGCGCGATGCGGCGGCGTTTCGGCGGCGGCATGACGCCAAGCGTGCGCATGTTGTGCAGACGATCCGCGAGCTTCACCAGGATTACGCGGATGTCTTCCACCATGGCCAGCACCATCTTGCGGAAGTTCTCGGCCTGGGCTTGTTCGCGGCTGGTGAACTTGATCTGGGTAAGTTTGGAAACGCCATCCACCAGTTGCGCGACTTCCTGGCCGAAGCGCGTAATCAGTTCCTCTTTGAGAGTGGGCGTGTCTTCGATGACATCGTGCAGCAGGGCGGCTTCGATGGTGTGGTGATCCATGTGCAGGTCGGCGAGGATGGACGCGACTGCCACGGGATGGGAGATGTAGGGTTCGCCGGACACGCGCCGCTGGCCCTCGTGGGCGCGGGCGCCGAACTGATAGGCTTGGTGAACTTGCGCCACCTGCGCCTGCGGCAGATAGCCGCGCAGCTTGGAAAGCAGGGTTTCGATGCCAGCCGTCCGCTTCCCTCGGACACGATCAAAGATGGAAGCGGGCTGGCTCATGAAGTGAGGCGCGGTTTAGAGCGGATCCTCCGCGTCCATCACCACCACCGGTTGCTGCTCCACCGGCTCTTCCACCACCTGCGGCTCTGCTTGATTCAGGATATCGGGACCGATGTTGCCGGCGGCCACTTCGCGCAAGGCCACCACCGTGGATTTGTCATTCTCCCAGGGCACTGTGGGTTCCACGCCGCGGGCCAGTTGCCGAGCCCGTTTGGTGGCCACCAGCACCAACTGAAACAGGTTATCCACGTTGTCGAGACAGTCTTCTACCGTGACGCGCGCCATATGTACTCCGAGACCTCAGGGAAAAGCCAAAAAAATCATGGCCTTTCAGTTTACCTGAGGAATGCGGTTCACGCCAAGAGTCCGGCCAGCAGTGGTTTCAGGTCTGCTCGCGTAGCCAGGCTGGCCTCGCCCCGGCCGGTCAGGATATCGGCCAGCGCGCCCAGTGCCTGGGTGAAATCATCGTTGATCACCACGTAGTCAAACTCCTGCCAGTGGGACATATCGGCGACCGCGTCCCGCAACCGCCGGGCGATGGCCGCCGGGCTATCGGTGCCACGGCTTTTCAGGCGCCGCTCCAACTCCTGCCGCGAAGGCGGCAGGATGAACACATTCACCGCCTCCGGCATGGCACGGCGCACCTGCTGCGCGCCCTGCCAGTCAATTTCCAGCAACAGGTCATGACCGCGCTCCAGTTCCTCCGCCACGGCTTTGCGCGCCGTGCCGTAACAGTGATCGAATACCCGTGCATGTTCGAGAAATTCACCGGCCGCCAGCATGCGGTCGAATTCCTTTTGACTTACAAAATGGTAATCGCGGTCGTGGGTTTCATTCGGCCGCTTTGGCCGCGTGGTATAGGAAATGGAAAAACGCAGGTTCAGGTGACTGCGCAGCAACTCGCGCACCAGACTGGTCTTGCCGGCGCCGGAAGGTGCGGTGAGCAGAAATAAGCGTCCACGGTAAAACGTCGAATGCTTATTCAAGATTCTGAACCTGCTCGCGCATCTGCTCAATGAGCACTTTCATTTCCACCACCTTTTTGGTGATGGTTGAATCCTGGCATTTGGAACCGAGGGTATTGGCCTCACGGTTGAATTCCTGCATCAGAAAATCCAGCCGGCGCCCAACCGCCTCGCCCTTGTCAAGGGTGGCCTCCAACTCGATTACATGGCTGTCAAGCCGGTCCAGCTCCTCGGAAACATCGAGCCGTTGCAATAACAGCACCAGTTCCTGTTCGAGACGATTTTCATCCACGCTGAGTTTCAGTTCATCAAAGCGTGAACGCAATTTTGCATGCTGTTGTGCGCTGATATCGCGGATACCGCTGCGTATCTCGTTTGCCAGGACACCGATCTGGCGCGCGCGTTCGCGTAACTGCCCGGCGTTGCGTTCGCCTTCGCGGGCGCGCATCCCGGTGAGCGTCTTGAGTGTTTCATCCAGCAGAATCAATGCCGCCGCACTCGCTTCGTCCACATCTGTTCGAGATTCTGTCACGACCCCCGGCCAGCGCAGCAGATCGAGCGCGCTGACCGGTGCCGCCAAGTGCAGAAATCCGCCGACGTGATTCGCGGCCTCCGCCACCACGCGGGCGCGCTTTTCGTCCACTTCCAGCGCCGCATGACTGCCAGTCGCCGCTTCAAGACGCAACTGTCCATCCAGTTTGCCGCGGCGCAATACCTTGACCAACAACTCCCGGCACTCCGGTTCCAAGGCACGCAGATCTTCCGGCAAGCGCAGGCTGATATCGAGATAGCGGTGGTTGACCGTGCGCAGTTCCCACGTCAGCGCGCCATAGGCACCGCTGCTCTGGCCCCGTGCGAATCCGGTCATGCTGTAAATCATAAAAACCCTTCCGGCCAAAACGCCGTGGCGGTAAAACAAAATGGTAAGCTAAATGCCTCGCCAGCCGGTAGCCAACCCACGCAGAAGGCCTTTTTTTGTGAATGCCGAAACCGCCCAGGTATCCCGCCAGGGCAACCGCGATGAAAATCAGGACCGGGCCTCCATTGTGGCATTGGAAACGCGCCTGCTAATAACCGTGGCGGATGGCATGGGCGGCCACGTGGGAGGCGGGATCGCGGCGGAAACCGCGGTGGAAACCCTGGTGCGGGCATTTCAAGGCAACAATGAGATTCTTGAGCCCGCGGAATTCCTGCGCCGCAGCATTATTGACGCGCATCAGGCGGTGGTGGCGCTGGGCAAAGAGCTGGAGCCGGAACTGCGTCCGCGCACCACGATCACCGCCTGCTTCGTCAACGCCGGCATGGTGCGTTGGGCGCATGTCGGCGACAGCCGCGTATATTTCATCCGCGACCGGCGGGTGCTGACGCGCACACGTGACCACAGCGCGGTTGAAATTCTCGCCCAGCAGGGACTTTTGGAGGATGCGGACCTGGCCATCCATCCATTGCGCAACTTCGTGGATCAGTGTCTCGGTGGGGAAGCGGACCTGCCCACAATTGATATCTCGGATCCGCACCCGTTGCTGGCCGGTGATGTGATCTTGCTATGTACTGATGGGCTCTGGGCTCCACTCGGCGATACTCAATTGGCACGCATTCTGGGCGAACAACTGGAATTGAAAGCCAGCCTGGAATCGCTGGCCATGGAAGCGGAACTGCGCACCATACCTGCGAGCGACAACATTACTGCCGCCGCCCTGCGCTGGCGGGATTAACCAACCCGTCAGGGTCACACCGCACGCTCTATAATCCCGATTCCATTCGCCTGCAGGAATCTGCCCTATGCGCAGCCATGACCGCGCCAACAACCAATTGCGTCCGGTGACGCTTACCCGCCATTACACCCGGCATGCGGAAGGTTCCGTGCTGGCAAGCTTTGGCGACACCCGCGTATTGTGCACGGCGAGCGCCGACGAACGCGTACCGGCATTCCTGAAGGGAGCCGGCCAAGGCTGGCTCACGGCCGAATACGGCATGCTGCCACGCGCCACCCATAAGCGCACGGAGCGCGAATCGGCGCGTGGCAAACAGGCCGGCCGAACTCTGGAAATCCAGAGACTCATCGGCCGCGCGCTGCGCGCGGTCGTGGATCTTGAAGCCCTGGGCGAACGCACCCTGATCCTGGATTGCGATGTGTTGCAGGCCGACGGTGGCACCCGCACCGCCGCCATCACCGGTGCATACGTGGCGCTGGTGGATGCCGTGCATGCATTACGCAAACGCGGATTGCTGAAGAAAGATCCACTGCACGGCGCGATAGCCGCCGTATCTGTGGGCATCGTCGGTGGCGAGCTCTTGCTTGATCTGGATTACAACGAGGATTCGCATGCGGAGACCGACATGAATGTGGTGATGAATGATGCCGGTGCGTTCGTGGAAATCCAGGGCACGGCCGAAGGCCACGCTTTCCGCCGCGAGGAGCTGGATAAGCTGCTGGTGCTCGCCGGTGACGGCATCCGCAGCCTCATCGCCACACAACGGCAAGCACTTGCGCAATGAAAAAAGTAGTGCTGGCCACCGGTAACATCGGCAAGCTGCGTGAACTCCAAGCCATGCTCGCCGGCAGCGACATTGAAGTGGTTTCCCAAACCACACTCGGCGTCCGGGAAGCGGCGGAAACCGGATTGAGTTTTGTGGAAAACGCCTTGCTCAAAGCGCGTAATGCCGCCCGCCAAACCGGCCTGGCGGCCATCGCCGACGATTCCGGTCTGGAAGTGGATGCCCTGCAGGGCGCACCGGGTATTTATTCCGCCCGTTATGCCGGAACTCATGCCAGTGACGCGGACAACCTGACGAAATTGCTGCAAGCATTGCGTTCCGTGCCCGCGGAGCAACGCACGGCTCGATTCCGCTGTGTCATGGTATTCGTGCGCCGGGCGGATGATTCAGCGCCGATTGTTTGCGAAGCAACGTGGGAAGGCCATATTCTGGAATCTCCGCGCGGTAATAACGGCTTCGGCTATGACCCGGTGTTCCTGGTGCCGGAGAAAAACTGTTCGTCGGCGGAATTGCCGCCGGAAGAAAAAAATCGCCTGAGCCACCGCGCCCAGGCTGTGCGCAAGCTGGTGACGCAGCTGGCCGCCGTCAAAAACTGATTGTCGCAGTCGTGCTGATCACCCCGCCACTCTCACTGTATGTGCACCTGCCCTGGTGCGTACACAAATGCCCGTATTGCGATTTCAATTCGCATGCGCTGAGCGGAAATTTGCCGGAAACCGAATACGTCGCTGCCCTATTGCGCGATCTGGACCAGGATTTGCCGCGGGTGACGGGTCGTCGCATCGAAACCGTATTCTTCGGCGGCGGAACACCGAGTCTGTTCAAGCCGGAAAGCATCGCCCGCATCCTCGAAGAAACCCGCCGACCTTTGACGCTGGCGGAGGATGCGGAAATCACTCTGGAAGCAAACCCTGGCACGGTCGAACGCGGGCGTTTTGCAGAATATAAAGCCGCCGGGATTACTCGTCTGTCCATCGGCGTGCAGAGCTTCAATGCCCGGCACTTGCAGGTATTGGGCCGCAT
The DNA here is from genome assembly GCA_049698775.1 of Gammaproteobacteria bacterium. Lineage (GTDB taxonomy): Bacteria > Pseudomonadota > Gammaproteobacteria > Natronospirales > REEB76 > REEB76. The sequence continues at coordinate 27,219 of JBAVYM010000047.1, read as the reverse complement.
CCACAGCAGCACTGACGCGATGCGCGCGGCGGAGGAAGCGCACGCTGCCGACCTCAGCAACTTCAACCTGGATTTAATGTACGGCTTGCCGGAGCAAAACGTGGAGCAGGCCTGCGCAGACATTACCCAAGCCTTGAGGCTGGCGCCAGCGCACATCTCCCATTATCAACTGACAATTGAACCCAACACCCTGTTTCATGCCCATCCACCCGCGCTGCCGGATGAGGATCTGAACTGGCAGATGCAGCAGGATTGCCAGACCTTATTGCGTGGGCAAGCTTATGCGCAATACGAGATTTCTGCCTACGCGCGCACCGGCCGACAATGCCGGCACAATCTCAATTACTGGCGCTTCGGCGACTATCTCGGTATCGGCGCCGGCGCCCACGGCAAACTCAGCGATGCACACGCCGACCGCATTCTGAGACTGTGGAAGGTCAAACACCCCGCGGCCTATCTTCGGGACGCCGGCACTCTGGCTGGTATCGGTGGCATCGTGGAAGTCGCCGCCAGCGACCGGATTTTTGAATTCACGTTGAATCGGTTACGGCTTCGCGAAGGGTTCAGTACCGCGGATTTTGAATCCACCACGGGCTTGGCTTTCAGTGAATTATTGCCATCCCTGGAGCGGGCTCGCGACCAGGGATTACTTGAGATGACTTATGATCAGTGGCGACCGACGGATCGGGGTTACACCTACCTGAACGACCTCCAAGCCAATTTCCTGCCAGAATCCGCTGGCCACCCGGTTCCTGTGATTCAAAGTGGCACCGACCGTCATGTGCACTACACTTGAAACGGGCCACTACCACACGTCAGCCATGACCGATTACCAACCCATACCGTGTGCGCTTTACAGTCAGTACGAGATCGCCATCCTGCACCGCACATCCATCAGGATGCGCTGGCGGGATGCGGATGGAGTGACGTATCTCGAAATACTGACCCCGGAAGACCTGGTTACCCGAAATGGCGAGGAATTTTTGGTGGCTCACAATGCCGCCGGGGAGTCGCGCCGGGTGCGGCTCGATCACCTGGCGGTTATTCCCGCGACTGAGCCGTCGAGCTTCCCGTGAAAGTATTTTGGCTTCAGAACAAGCAGTTATGCACATCTGCTCGGCCGACATCTCACTGTGGAACTTGCCTATTGACTTCACTGTCAGTGGTTATTCAAGTGCATATAAGTATATGATATATAAGATATTTATCTTTTGCATAAGATTTCATCGTTCTGAAACAATTCCAATGGATACGGGCACTTGGCCAGCCCTTTTTGGGTTAATCCACAGACTTATCCACCGCTTTTGTGTGCAAGCCTTTTTATTAGAAATACCAGCCGCTTAGCTGATTCAACAAGAAAGCAGTTTATGTTCTGACGCTAAACTATTTGCGCTTGGGGATTTGGAGTTCTTCAAGGCTTGCCGCTCATCCGGGTGCGCGCTATCATGCGCGCCCTTCAAAGCAGCCCCGGTATCCGATTCCAGAGACTCCCATGAAATCCGACATCCATCCCGACTATAAAGAAATCACCGTGACCTGCAGTTGCGGTAACAGCTTCGTGACGCGCTCCACCTTGGGGCGGGATCTGCAGGTGGAAGTCTGTTCCAGCTGTCATCCGTTCTTCACCGGCAAGCAGAAAATCGTGGACACCGCCGGTCGCGTGGACAAGTTCCGCAAGAAATACGCGCGCAAATCCGCGTAAGTATTTTGCTGGCTTGCATATCAAAAGGCGCCTTGGCGCCTTTTGTTCAACGGGTGCCTCAATACCGAATCACTTGATAATGACTTCGGGTCAGGAATCGCCCCGGGCTGCGGTGATATAATGCGTATCTGGCGACTAGGGGTCGCGGATAGTGGCCCCGTTCCCTTGATACAGCAGCTTTCAGGATAATCCGCTTCCGTCTGGTATTCCGCTTGGCGTGTCCCGTCCGCGGTTCCAGACGCGCCCTATCGGCTCATCTTGGCGGATCGAGTATTTGGAGACTCGACATGAACAACAAAATCTACACGCTCAGTGATCCCAGCGGCAAAACCAGTGAAATGCTCCTGCGCGAGGGCACGCTCGGTCCCGGCACCCTGGACATCGGCACGCTCTACAAGGACCAGGGCATCTTCACTTTTGATCCGGGCTTTGTCTCTACCGCCAGTTGCGAGAGCAAAATCACCTTCATTGATGGCGAAAAAGGCGTACTGCTTTTCCGCGGCTACCCCGTGGAACAACTGGCTGAAAAGAGCAGCTTCCTGGAAGTCGCCTATCTCATTCTGTACGGTGAGCTGCCGACCAAGATACAGCTCGAATCCTTCACGGACAGCATCCGGCGCCATTCGATGGTGAATGAAGCGGTGCTGCGCTTCTTCAGCGGCTTCCACTACGACGCCCATCCTATGGCCATGCTGACCGCGGTGGTCGGCTCGCTCTCGGCCTTCTATCACGACTCCACCGACATCCATAACCCGCGGCACCGCGAGGTGTTCTCACACCGCATCATCGCCAAGTTGCCGACGCTCGCCGCCGCCGTGTACAAACATGGCACCGGTCAGCCGCTCGTATATCCCAAAAACGACCTGGGTTATTGCGCCAACTTTCTGAACATGCTGTTCTCAGTGCCGGCAGAACCGTATCAAGTAGACCCGGTGGCGGCCAAGGCGCTTGATTTGTTGTTCATCCTGCACGCCGATCATGAACAGAACGCCAGCACCTCCACCGTGCGCCTGGCCGGCAGTTCCGGCACCAATCCTTATGCGGCCATCGCCGCCGGCATCGCTTGCTTGTGGGGACCGGCTCACGGCGGCGCCAACGAGGCGGTGCTCAACATGCTGAAGCAGATTGGCGACGTGAAAAACATCAATGCCGCCATCGCCAAAGCCAAGGACAAGAACTCCGGCTTCCGGCTTATGGGTTTCGGCCACCGTGTGTACAAAAACTACGACCCGCGTGCCAAGATCATCCGCGCCACCTGCCACGAGGTGCTGGACAAGCTCGGCCGCGGCGACGACCCGCAACTGGAACTCGCCATGCGGCTCGAGGAAATCGCCTTGAAGGACGAATACTTCATCGAGAAGAAACTCTATCCGAATGTGGACTTCTATTCGGGGATTATCTACAAGGCACTTGGCATCCCAATCCACATGATGACCGTGATGTTCGCCATCGCCCGCACGGTCGGCTGGGTGGCGCACTGGCAGGAAATGATCAGCGATCCGCACATGAAGATCGGCCGCCCGCGCCAGCTTTACACCGGGGCCGCGAAACGCGATTACGCGGATATCGGCAAGCGCAAATAATCAATTCTTCAGAGTCCGGCAAAAAGCGGCCGTCAGGCTGCTTTTTTTACTGCGTGAATTAGTTGCCCGGCAAGAACGTCAAGCCTCCACCGCCAACAAACCATCCAGTTCACGCAGCGACGCGCGCCGCATGGGTCTGCCGTCCACTGGGCTCGCCGGCGCCTCCCGAATGCCGTCCACGCCGAACACCGTCAGTTCTATAGGTGTGTCGCCGGCCACAAAGCGATACACCGGGTACTCATGCTGCACACCGGCGGCGCTCCTCAATTTGCGCGCCGACACTTCGTGCGGGATGTTCTTTTCCATAAGGAAGATGGCTATCTGTTCGGGCGGATCGCTGAACACATGCAGATAAATGACGGCGTGATGACCCGCGGTGCCGGCCAGCACCGGACCCACCAGGCGCGCATCGAAGCCGTTGAGCATGCGCATGGCTTCGCGAGCTGTCTCCCGCAGTTTACGCACGCGCGCCGGTTGGGAATCGGCCCGGAACAGGCGCTGGTGAGTACCGAGTGCCTGCTCCACTTCCAGATTGGTGGGCAGGTGCAGACTGCGGGCGTCGAATCCGAGGCGCTCCGCGGCCTTGCGCTTGGCGAAGCGGAAGTCGCGCACGCCTTCCTCGGTCATGATGCGGGCGGCTTCCTGCGCCAACAAGCGCCGCGAATCGTCCATGTGCGGCAAGCTGCGTCGTGTCATGAACTCTGCGTCTGAATCGTTGCAAAAAAGCTTAGCACAGCCTCAGAAAATGTCGCTGCCGTTGGCCTGCTTCTTGGGCGGCGCCTTGGGCGGCAAATGTCCTGCCATGAAAAACTCGAAAATGGAACCCGGGTCATTGGCGCTCACCAGCAAACCGGTCTTGGGATCAATGCGCGCCTGCACGATGCCGGGCGGTTCAAGGAAAGATGCTTCGGGCACGCCCTGCAACGCCGGTCCCATGAAGTCCATCCAGACGGGCAGCGCCGCCTTGGCGCCTTGTTCGCCGTCGCCCAATGATTGTGAAGGCTGATCATTGCCCACCCACACCACGGCCACGATATCGGTGTTGTAGCCGTCAAACCAGGCATTTGACCAATCATTGGTGGTGCCGGTCTTGCCCGCCAGATCGCTGCGGCCGAGCGCGGAAGCCGCCGCGCCGGTACCGGATTTGATCACGCTCTGCAGCATACTGGTCATGAGCCAGGCATTCTGCGGCGTGATGGCCTGGGGCGCGAACTGCGGCATTTTGGGTTGCGCCACACTCGCTGCCGCAGCGGTCGTGGCGGCGGGCGCCGGTATATGCGTGTCATTGCCGGTATCCACGTTGCAAGTCTCACAGGCCACTTGCGGATTCGCTTCGTACAACACGTGCCCTGAGCCATCCACCACGCGCTGGATAAAGTACGGCGTGACGCGAAATCCATGGTTGGCAAACACGGCGTAGCCGCGTGCCATTTCCAGGGGGGTGAGACTGGCGCTGCCCAGCGCCAGGGTCAGATTGTCGGGCAATTCACTGGCATCAAAACCGAATTTCTGTGCGTAATTGATGGCAGTGCTCACGCCGATGCTCTGCAACACGCGGATGGAAACCAGGTTTAGCGAATGCGCGAGCGCCACCCGCAGGCGCGTAGGCCCGCCGAACTCGTTTTCATAATTCTGCGGCCGCCATATATTTGCCAGGGCCGGATCCTGAACCACCACCGGCGAATCGTTCACCACGCTCGCCGGCGTGAAGCCGTCCTCCAAAGCAGCGGAATAATAAAACGGCTTGAACGAGGAGCCGGGTTGGCGGTGTGCCTGCACCGCGCGGTTAAACTTGCTCTGGCCGAAATCGAAACCGCCCACCAGCGCGGCGATGGCACCGTCGAACGGATCAATGCATACCAGCGCACTCTGTGCGGTGGGCACTTGCGACAGGGACCAGCTGCCATCCGCGTTGTGCCCCAGGTAAACGATGTCGCCGCGTTTGAGAATATCCGCGCCGGCTTGAGGAGCGCTTCCGACTGCGTTCGCATTGATGTAACGCCGCGCCCATTTGAGACCGTTCCAGTTGACCGTGACCGGCCCTGCACCATCGGCGTAGAACTGCACGCTCTGGTTCTCGAGCTTTACTACCACAGCCGGATACAGGCCGCCCACATGATCCCGGCCCGCCACTTGTTGAGCCCAGTCAGATGGACCGCTGTCAGCAGACAGGTTCACGTGCGCGAGCGGGCCGCGCCAGCCGTGGCGTTGATCGTAATCCTGCAAGCCCGCCCGCACGGCACTGACAGCCAGCGGCTGCAAACGGCTATCAATGGTGGTCACCACGGAATAACCGGCGGTGTAGGCATCGTCACCATACTTGCTCACCATGTAATCCCGCACCATCTCGGCGAGATACGGTGCATTCACCGCCGCCGTGGCTTCGTGGTACGAAGCCGTCATGGGTGCGGCCATGGCCTGTTGATATTGATCCTGGGTGATGTACCCATCTGCCTGCATGCGGCCGAGCACATAACCGCGGCGCACCAGCGCCCGCTGCGGGTTGATGAGCGGATTGTCGGTGGAAGGTGCCTTGGGCAGACCTGCAATCATCGCGAGTTGGGGCAAGGTCAAGTGGTTTACGTCCGTGCCGTAATACACCTCGGCCGCCGCACCTACGCCGTAGGCGCGGTTACCGAGATAAATCTTGTTGAGATAAAGGTCCAGGATGTCTTCTTTGCCCAATTCCCGTTCGATCTTGAGCGCCAGGAACACCTCTTTCAGTTTGCGGCTGTAAGTTTTTACACGGGTCAGGAAGAAATTGCGCGCCACCTGCATGGTGATGGTGCCGCCGCCCTCGGTTTTCTGACCGGTGAGCGCGAGATGGATGGCGGCCCTGAGCAGACCCCGGATACTGACCCCGGGATGATCCCAATAATGTTCGTCCTCCGCGGCCACGAACGCATCCACCACAGGCTTGGGAATCTGCTCATAGGCCAGGGGGATACGGCGTTTTTCACCGAAAACTGCCAGCACCTGGCCGTCCCGGGTATAAACCCTCAAGGGCACCTGTAAATGGATGTCCTTGAGAACCGCCACCGACGGCAGGCTGGGAGCCACGACCAAATAGGCCACCACAATGCTTAGGACCCCCAACCCAAAGAGGCCGGCCAGAACCGCAATCACAACATATAGTGTTTTAAGAGAGCGGCGCATGCTTTATCTGTCCGAACAAGTGACAAAATCTGTCACAAACGGCCTGTGCATAACAGTAAAAACTATATTTGATTTAATCATTTGTTGATATATATTGAAGCTATAGGTTAAGACATGGGGCCGGCGCTTGAGCCGGAAACCAAAGGTTAACGGAAGGACTTGCGAACGTGCTAGACGGGCTGTTCAAGCGTGCGTCCAAACCCCTCGTGGGAATCGATATCAGTACTTCTTCGGTGAAGCTGATCGAGCTTTCCAAGACTGGCGCTACCTATAAAGTAGAAAGCTTCTCTGCCGAAGCCATGCCGTTCAATGCTATCACTGACAAGGTCATCATGGACTTGGATGCGGTAGGAGATGCGGTGCGCAAGGTGGTCAAGCGCGCCGGTCCGCACACCAAACACGCGGCCGTGGCGGTGGGGGGGCAGGTCATGACCAAGACCATTCAGATGCCGGCATCCCTATCGGACAAGGAGCTGGGTGAACAGATCGAATTGCAGGCAGACCAGTACATTTCCCAACCACTGGATGAAGTGGCGTTTGATTACGAGATTCTTGGCGTCTCCAAGGCTGACCCGGACCTTATGGATGTGTTGCTGGTGGCCGCGCGCCGGGAAAATATCGAAAAGCTGCAGGCCGTACTCGAAATTGCCGGCATGAGCGCTTCCATCATAGATGTGGAGGTGTACGCCGTGGAAAATGCCTGCCGCCTGATTGCCAATCAGATGATGGACGAAGGCGTTGACCGCACCATCGGCCTGGTGGATTTCGGCGCTGCCACCACCACGTTCACGGTGCTGCATGACCGTCGCATCATTTACAGCTACAACACGGATTTCGGCGGCAAGCAATTGACTGAAGAAATCATGCGTCATTATGGCCTGACTTACGAGGAAGCCGGCAAGGCCAAGAAAGAAGGCGGCTTGCCCAACAACTACAAAGTGGAAATCCTGGATCCCTTCGTGGATGACATGGCGCAGGCCGTGAACCGCTCGCTGCAGTTCTACCAATCGTCCAGCAGCGAACACCAACATCTCGATCAGATTCTGTTGTGTGGCGGCTGTGCGGCCATTACCGGCGTTGCGGAACGTATCTCCGGAAAATTGAATACGCCCACTGTTGTCAGCAATCCGTTCGTGAAGATGAAGTTGTCGTCGCGGGCCAAGTCGCAGTACGTTGAAAACGAGGCCCCTGCGCTACTGGTCGCCTGTGGCTTGGCCTTACGGAGCTTCGACAAATATGCCAAGTATTAACCTCCTCCCTTGGCGCGAGGAACGCCGCAAACTCCGGCAGCAAACCTTCAATATACGGCTGGTGCTGGCCGCCGTTGCTGGCATCGTAGTGCTGCTGCTGATCTGGCTGGGATTGAGCGAATCCATTTCGAACCAGCAGGCCCGCAACGCATTCCTGACGGACCAGGTTTCACAAATGGACAAACAGATTGCCGAAATCAAGGACCTGCAACAAACCAAGGCGCGCCTGCTGGCGCGCATGCAGATCATTGAGCAATTGCAGCAGAGCCGGCCCACTGAAGTGCATTTGTTTGATCAACTGGTGAAAACCCTGCCACCCGGCGTCTATCTCAGCCAGGTGACCCAGAAGGGCGATCAGGTGGAAATCCAGGGTGTGGCGGAATCCAGCGCCCGCGTATCCACCTACATGCGCAACATTGATGCCTCGCCCTGGATGGGCGACCCCAATTTGCAGGTAGTGCAGAAAGACCCAAAAATTGATTTCGGCATTCGCGCCCAGCAATTCAATGTCACCGCCAAGGTCGTGGACAAGGCAGATGCTGCCCAGAACAAACAATCCGGGGGTAACCAGTCATGAAGCTGGCCAACCTCAAGAACCTTGACCTGAATGAACTGCGCAACCTGGATTTCAGAAATCCGGGCGGCTGGCCGCCGATTGCGCGCGGCATCGCCTATTTCGTGATTTTCATCCTCGTGATGCTGATTGGCTACTACTTCTGGCTGAGCGGCGACAAGCAGGACTTGAACAAGGCACAGCAGCAGGAAGTCACGCTCAAGCAGCAATTTGAGCAGAAGGCGGCGGATGCCGCCAATCTTGAAACCTATAAAGAACAGCTTGAGGAGATGAAGCGTTCATTCGGCACCATGCTGCGCCAATTGCCGGGGAAAACCGAAATTCCGAGCCTGTTGCAGGATATCTCCCAGACCGCGCAGATTGACGGCCTCAAGCAGGATTTGTTCAAGCCCGACAACGAGGTCGTAAAAGACTTCTACGCGGAAAAACCCATCCAGATCCAACTCGAGGGCACCTACCATCAGTTCGGCAAGTTCGTAAGTGATATCTCCGCACTACCGCGTATCGTGACCGTGCATGACATCAGCATAAAACCCCAGGGCAACAGCGCCGGTGGCGCGACCCTGGTTATGACGCTCACCGCCAAGACCTACCGTTATCTTGAGGACAATGAGCAGGTGGAAATAAAACCGGCCAAGAAGCGGGGTAAGCCATGAGCACAATCAGCATGTCTTCGAGCCGTATCAGCCGCCGGGCCCTGTTGCTAGTCATTGTATGCACCGCGCTCACCTTGAGCGGCTGCGGCGACCGCATGCAAGACTTGCGACAGTATGTCGCCCAGGTCAAAGCACGCCGTGGCGGTCACATTTCGCCGCTGCCGCAGATCAAACCATTCGAAACCTACGCTTACGATGACACGAATTTGCGCTCGCCGTTCGTGCCGCAACTTCAAAGTTATGCGAATTCCGGAAGCGCCGGAAGTCTCAAGGGTCTGCATCCGGATTTCAACCGCCCACATGAATACTTGGAACAGTTCCCGTTGGACAGCCTGAAAATGATGGGCACCTTGACACTGGATGGCGCCATCTACGCACTGATACGGGATGGCGACGGTGTGGTGCATCGCGAGACCGTCGGCAATTACATGGGGCAGAACTTTGGCAAGATTACCAACATCAGCCAGGCTGGTTTGGCATTGCGGGAGATTGTGCCGGATGGCCAGGGTGGCTGGGTGGAACGAACAACTACCGTCCAACTAGGCGGTTGATTGGGAGATGAGGCAAGCAACATGAACAGATTACCTATGTTTTTTGGTACACGGGCACACCGAACTTTGGTGGTACCGTGCCTGCTGCTGCTAGGCCTGCTGGCAATGCAGGGCGGATTCGCCGCCGGCGGCCCGGAGGGCAGCAACCAGTTGCAGGCCATCACGGCCACCAAACTGCCGGGCGACCGGGTGCAACTGCAACTCAAGTTGAGTGGTCCGGCATCCAAGCCACTGAGCTTCACGGTTGGAGAGCCGGCACGCATCGCTTTCGATTTCGACGACACGCGGCTGGCACTCCAGAACCGGGAAACCACCATCAATGCGGGCAGCGTCAACAGCCTGGTGACGGCGGAAGCCGGCACCCGCACGCGCGTGGTGGTAAACCTGACTTCACTCGTTCCTTACAACGTCAGCGCTCAGGGTGATACGGTGTACGTGCTTCTAGGCGGCACTCCCGGCGATACCGCTGTGGCGCAAATTGATCCGGCCAGCCTCAATCCGAGCACCACCGCCCTGGCATCGGCCGCCAGCGTACCGGCATCGAGCTCGACTCCCGCGGTCGCCACTCCTGCCGGTCAGAGCATCACGAATGTGGATTTCCGCCGCGGCACCAACGGCATGGGCCGTGTGATCGTGGATCTCAGTACGCCCTCCATCGTGGGCAACGTGCACGCGGTCGGCAACAACATAGAAGTGGATTTCGCCAATACCCAACTGCCGCAAAACCTGGTGCGGCGCATGGACGTGACGGACTTTGCCACGCCGGTTCAGTACATTGATGCCAGCAATACGCCCACTGGCGCCCGGTTGGTTATTCATCCCACGGGACAGTACGAAAAACTGGCTTTCCAGAGCGATAATCTTTTCGCCATGGAATTCACCCCGGTCTCGGCACAGGCCCAGCAGGCGGTTCAGCAAAAGACTTATTCGGGCCAGAAGATCAGCCTGAATTTCCAGAACATTGATATCCGCGCCGTATTGCAGATTCTCGCCGATGCCAGCGGCAAGAACGTTGTGGTCTCCGACAGTGTGCACGGCAACATCACCCTGCGTCTGCAGGATGTGCCCTGGGATCAGGCGCTCGACATCATTATGAAGACCAAGGGTTTGGCATCGCGCCAGTACGGCAATACCCTGATCGTAGGCACTGCCCAGGATATCGCCGCGCAGGAGCAGGCGGAATACGCGGCTCAGCAGAGTCTGGTGCAGAGTGCGCCGCTGCAATCCGCCTTCATCCAGGTCAACTATGCGAAGGCCAGCGACATCTCCGATCTCATCAAGGGTCAAGGCAAAGCTTCACTGTTATCGTCACGCGGCAGCATCAGCGTGGATACCCGCACCAATACCTTGCTGGTACAGGACACGGCCGACAACATCGCCAGCATCCGCCAGATGGTGGCCAAGCTGGATATCCCGATCAAACAAGTGCTGATTGAATCCCGCATCGTGGTTGCCAACAACGATTACAGCAGCCAGTTGGGCGTACAGTTTGGGACCAACGGCATACGCCAAACCAGCGGCGGCCTGATGAGCTTGAACGGCGATCTCACCGGTACCAATACCCAGCAAAATGCATTCAATCCGCCGGCCGGTGGCACGCCGGTAACCGGTTCGCCACTGCTGAGCCTGCCGGCACTGGGCGATCAACTCAATGTGAACGTGCCCACGGCCAGTCCCTTCGGCCAGATTGCGTTTGGCGTGTTGCGCCAGAACTACTTGGTTGATTTGGAGTTATCCGCCATGGCGGCGGCCGGCAAAGGCGAGGTGGTATCCAGTCCGCGTGTGATCACCGCCAACGCCAAGGAAGCCACGATCATACAGGGCGTGGAAATCCCCTACACCCAATCCGCTTCCAGCGGCGCCACGACCGTATCATTCAAGAACGCGGTGCTGAGCCTGGATGTGACGCCGCAGATTACTCCGGACAATCGCATCATCATGGACCTTGAAGTGCATGACGACACCGTCGGCGCGTTCGTGCCTACCAGTAACGGCGGCAGCGTACCCAGCATCAATACCCGCAACGTCAAGACCCAGGTACTGGTGGACGACGGCGACACCGTGGTGCTGGGCGGTATCTATGAAACCACGAACACCTCCACCGTCAACAAGGTGCCATTGCTGGGCGATATCCCGCTCATCGGCTGGCTGTTCCGCAACACCCAGATCACGAACGACAAAGATGAGCTGCTGATTTTCGTCACACCCAAGATCATGACCCAGAACGTCATGCTGGGTGAATAACAGGCGAACTGGAACATTAAGCACATACTATCGACGGCAATCCCATGTGATGGAATCGTTTCCAGACAGGGTTTTCCTAGTCGGCCCCATGGGGGCTGGGAAAACGGCCATCGGACGTGAACTCGCGCGCCTGCTGGCGTGCGATTTTTTTGACAGTGACCAGGAAATCGAGCGCCGCACCGGCGCCGACATCGCACTGATTTTCGAGAAGGAAGGCGAAATCGGTTTCCGCCGCCGCGAGCGGCAGGTCATCGAGGAACTCACCCGGCGTGACAACATCCTGCTCGCCACCGGCGGCGGCGCGGTGCTGGATACTGCGAACCGCCAATCCCTGAAAAGCCGCGGCTTCGTGATTTACCTCAAGGCTTCCGTCAACGCCCAGACCGACCGTACCGGACACGGCCTGCAGCGCCCGCTGCTGGAGGCACCGGATCGGCAAGCCCGTTTGCGCGAGCTGTACGCCGCCCGCGAACCGTTGTATGAGAGCATTGCACAGCTCACGGTTATCACCGACCATGCGCGGGTCCGGCCGCTGGCGCAGCAGATTGTGCGTGAACTCTGGAAAATCGCCGTGCCCGCCGGGAGCATCGGCTGAGCAAGGAAGGGCTGCCCATGACCACGCTGACTGTCCAACTCGGACCCCGCAGTTACCCCATCCACATTGACCGCGGTTCGCTGGCGCGCGCCGGATTGTTTTCCAGGCACTTGCGGAAAGCCGCGGTCTGCATCGTCACCGATGACAACGTCGCGCCGCTGTATCTCAAGAAACTCGGCCGCACGCTGGCCGCCTACACTCCGCTGCATTTGATTCTGCCGCACGGCGAGGAACACAAGAACTGGCGCACGCTGGATGTCATCTTCCGTTTCCTGCTCAAGCACCACCTCGGCCGGGATGCCACCTTGATTGCGCTGGGCGGCGGCGTGGTAGGCGACCTCACCGGCTTCGCCGCCGCCTGTTACCAGCGCGGCATCAGTTACATCCAGGTTCCCACCACGTTGCTGGCGCAAGTGGATTCCGCCGTCGGCGGCAAAACCGCCATCAATCATCGTTACGGCAAGAACATGATCGGCGCTTTCCACCAGCCGTTGGCGGTCATCGCCGACATCGCCACACTCAACACGCTGCCGTCGCGCGAGTTAAGCGCCGGGCTGGCGGAAGTCATCAAGTGCGCACTCATCAGCGACGCGGATTTTTTCCTGTGGCTCGAAGCCCACATCCAGGAACTGCTGGAACTCGATCCGGAAGCCTGCCTGCATGCCGTCATCCGCGCCTGTGAAATCAAGGCCGCCATCGTTGCCGAAGACGAGCATGAACAGGGCCGGCGCGCGCTGCTCAATCTGGGCCACACTTTCGGCCACGCCATTGAGACCGCACTGGGTTACGGCGAATGGCTGCACGGCGAAGCGGTGGCCGCCGGTATCGGCATGGCCGCGGATCTGGCGCTGCGCATGGATTGGCTCAAGGCCGCCGAGTACCGTCGCATCTGCCGGCTGCTGGAACGCGCCGGCCTGCCCAACAAACCGCCGCCATCGCTCACGCCCATGCAACTACTCACGCCCATGCGTCGAGACAAGAAAGTTCACAAAGGCCGCTTGCGGCTGGTGCTGCCGAAAGGCATTGGACAGGCGGTGATCAGCGAGGACTTCGATCCGCAACTGCTGGGCGACACCCTGGCGGGCAAGCCCGTTTGAAACGCAACACCGGCACCTCCGCACTTTCGCCATATGCCGCCCTTGATACTCATTCCCGGGGCCGGCGTTATCCGGAGCCGCCACCTCAATACCGCAGCGAATATCAGCGCGACCGTGACCGCATCATTCATACCACCGCGTTCCGCCGGCTCATGTACAAGACCCAGGTGTTCGTGTACGACGAAGGTGATCTGTACCGCACCCGCTTGACCCATTCCCTCGAAGTCGCGCAGATCGCACGCAGCGTGGCGGTAGCGCTCAACCTCAACGAACCCCTGACGGAAGCCATCGCGCTCGCCCATGATCTCGGCCACACGCCCTTCGGTCACGCGGGCCAGGACGCGCTGAACGAAGTCATGCGCGACTACGGCGGCTTCGAGCACAATCTCCAGTCGCTGCGCGTGGTGGATTGGCTGGAGGAGAAATACGCCGAGTTCCCCGGCCTCAATCTGACCTTTGAAACCCGCGAAGGCATCCTCAAGCACTGCTCGCTCAGCAATGCCCGCCTGTTGGGCGAACTGGGAATGCGTTTCATCGAACGACGCCAGCCCGGACTCGAAGCCCAGATCGCCAACATCGCCGACCAGATCGCCTACAACAACCACGATGTGGATGATGGCCTGCGCGCCGGCCTCATCAACGTGCAACAGCTCATGGACATCGAGCTGTTCCGGGAACCTTACACTGCTGTGATCTCGCGCTACCCCTCTCTGCCTGAGCGACGCCTGATCCACGAAACCGTGCGCCGCATGATTAATGAACTCATCACTGACCTCATTGAACAAAGCCGCGCGAACATCCTGGTGGTGGCACCCGACAGCATCGAGGCGGTGCGCGCGCTCAAGCAGCCGCTGATCTCTTTCAGTGAAATCATTGGTGCACGGAATCAGGCGCTCGCCAAGTTCCTGCGCGCGGAGTTCTACTTCCATCCCCAAGTGCGGCGTGCAGCCGAAAAAGCCGGGCGCATCGTGCACGAGTTGTTCGCTGCCTACTTCAACGATCCGACCCAATTGCCGGATAATTTTGCTGCATTACCCGCTACCGACGAAAACCAGGATCCCCTGGTCCGACGGGCGCGGTTGGCCGCCGATTACGTAGCCGGCATGACCGACCGCTTTGCCCTGAAAGAATATCGGCGTCTTACCGGCAGGCAGGAACCGTCCGCCGGGCGGTCGGGCACGCCGTGATAAAATCACGCGCTTTCACCACCACTGCGCTCACATGCTCACCAGCAATTCCATCCCGCGCCACGAGCGGCTGATCTTCGCCCTGGACGTAGCCGACGCCGGCAGCGCGCGCCGCTTGGTCACACAACTGGATGACGCGGTGCAGTTCTACAAACTCGGCCTGGAGTTGTTCATGGCCGGCGGTTATTTCGAACTGCTGGACTGGCTGGTGGCGCAACACAAGAAAGTGTTCGTGGACCTCAAGTTTTTCGACATCCCGGCCACGGTGCAGGCAGCGGTCCGACAACTCGCCAACTGCGGCGCCACGTTCTGTACCGTGCACGGCAACCAATCCATCATGGAAGCCGCTGCCGAAGCCAAGGGTGATCTCAAGGTGCTGGCGGTCACGGTGCTCACCAGTCTGGACCGCGGCGACCTGGATGATCTGGGGTTTCATTGCGACGTGGAGCAACTGGTGCTGTCGCGGGCGCGGCGTGCGCTGGAGGCCGGTTGCGACGGCGTAGTGTCTTCGGGCCTGGAAGTGCCGCGACTGCGTGCCTTCATTGACCGCCACCTGCTGGTGGTCACGCCCGGCATCCGCCCGGTGGACAATCGCCCGGACGACGACCAGAAACGCGCCGTGACCGTGGAGCAGGCGTTTCAGGCCGGCGCCGATTACATCGTGGTCGGCCGTCCCATCCGTAACGCGCCGGACCCGCGTGCCGCGGCCGAGGCGATCCAAACGACTATCGCCACCTTATTCAAACAGTAAATAAACCGGCGATTCCTATTCACCCTCTCCCTTGTGGGAGAGGGCGAGGCGCGAAGCGCCGAGCGGGCTGCCAGGGATGGCAGCCCTGGACTTTCAGGCGGAGCAGGATTGCGCAGCCTGAAAGGGATGAGGGTGAGAAAGTGAGGGGCCAGTCAAAGTGACGCAACCAGTACTCAAAAACGATCTGCTGTTGCGCGCGCTTATGCGCGAGCCAACCGAGCGCACGCCGGTATGGCTCATGCGTCAGGCCGGCCGCTATCTGCCTGAATACCGGAAAACTCGCGCGCGCGCCGGCAGTTTCATCACGCTCATGAGCACGCCTGAACTCGCTTGCGAAGTCACGCTGCAACCGCTGAATCGTTTCCCGCTGGACGCGGCCATACTTTTTTCCGACATCCTCACCATTCCCGCCGCCATGGGCCTGGGATTGCACTTCGTCGAGGGCGAAGGGCCGTCCTTCGAGCGGCCGGTGCGCGATGCGGCCACTGTGGCGAAGCTCCGCGCGCCCGATCCCGAACAGGATTTACGCTACGTGCTGGACACCGTGCGCATGGTACGTCACGAACTCGCCGACCGCGTACCGCTCATCGGTTTCGCCGGCAGCCCCTGGACACTCGCCTGCTACATGGTCGAGGGCGGCGCCAGCAAAGAATTTGCCCTGATTAAAGGCATGCTGTACAGCGAGTCGGCGGCACTCCACAAACTGCTGGACGTACTAGCTCGCAGTGTGACTGCCTATCTCAATGCCCAAATCGCAGCCGGCGCTCAGACAGTGATGTTATTCGATACCTGGGGCGGGGTACTTACCGGCGAGGCTTACAAGGAATTCTCGTTACGCTACATGACCAAAGTCGTGAGCGATCTGACCCGCGAGCATGAAGACCGTCGCGTGCCAGTGATTCTGTTCACCAAAGGCGGCGGCGCCTGGCTTGAAGCCATGGCGGAATCCGGCGCCGACGCGCTTGGCATAGACTGGATGCAGGATTTGGGCGACGCCCGCCGCCGCATCGGCACCAAAGTGGCGCTCCAGGGCAACCTCGACCCCGCCGCGCCTTATGCTCCGCCGGAGCGTATCCGCGAAGAAGTCGGAAAAGTTCTTGCCAACTACGGCTCCGGTTCCGGTCACGTCTTCAACCTCGGCCACGGCGTTCAGGCAGGCACCAAACCCGAAAGCGTGGCCGTGATAATCGCGGCCGTACACGAATTGAGTCCGGAATATCACAAGTAGGAAAGAACAAGACACGCGCGTTAAACGCCCCTTTCTCAGCAGGCAAATGTAGGTTGGGTTGAGGCATTAGCCGAAGCCCAACAATTCAATTTCGTTGGGGTTCGCTGCGCTCAGCCCAACCTACTCGCGCTCACCCAACTCTACTCACCCTTGATGTATCGTTGGGATGCGCGCTCTTGAGAGCGTTGTCCCTGAGCAAGCGACCAGAGACGAATATGTTGATGGCTGGCAAGATTAAGGCGGCCTCCATTGGCGTAAAGAAAACGAGTGAAATGATAAGTTGCTTGATTCCAGCGCTATTAGCCGTGGGCCTAATGACTTTGATTGCGAAGTGAACCAGCACATTGATTACATACAAAGGCAAAGCAATCAGCGCCGACAGACCGAATGCACCAAGAACGGCGCTATGATTTATGCCGGATGCTGCCATGGCGCATGAGGAGCTGAAAGCCAAGATGAACCCTATGTAAACAACGACGAGCCGACGCCTCCTGATCTTGAGCCTTTCAATATCACTAGAGCTGTGCATAGCGGTCAAGCAACAATTCCAGAATAAACCCGTTGGGTTTCGCTTCGCTCTCCCCAACCCACATACCTCTCAGTGCTGCTGCTTTTTCAATTCCGCGTCGCGCAATTCGCGTCGCAGGATTTTGCCGACGTTGGACTTGGGCAGTTCGTCGCGGAATTCGATGTATTTTGGCCGTTTGTAGCCGGTGAGTTCCTTATGGGCATATTCCTTGAGCGCTTCGACGGTGAGTTTGGGGTCTTTTTTCACCACGAACAGTTTCACCACTTCGCCGGAATGTTCGTCGGGCACGCCCACGGCGGCGACTTCGCGCACGCCGGGGTGCATGGCAATCACGTCCTCGACTTCGTTGGGATACACGTTGAAGCCGGACACCAGTATCATGTCCTTCTTGCGGTCCACGATAAACACGTAGCCGCGCGCGTCAATGCGGCCCACATCGCCGGTGCGCAGCCAGCCGTCTGCCGATAGCACCTTGGCGGTTTCGTCGGGCCGATTCCAGTACCCGCGCATCACCTGTGGACCCTTGAAGCACAGCTCGCCCACCTCGCCAATCTTGAGTTCTTTTCCATCATCGTCGCGGATAGAAATATCGGTCGAGGAAATCGGCAGGCCGATACTGCCGTTGTAATCCTTGAGATCCAGCGGGTTGATGCACGCGGCCGGCGCGGTCTCGGTGAGGCCGTAAGCTTCGATCAGCGGCACCTTGGTGACCTGCTTCCATTTAGCCGCCACCGCGCGCTGCACCGCCATACCGCCACCCAGTGCAATCTTGAGTGCGGAGAAATCCAGCTTGTCAAAGCCTGGCGTGTGCAATAAGCCATTGAACAGTGTGTTCACGCCCGTGATACCGGTGAATTTCACCTTGCCAAGTTCCTTGACGAAACCCGGCATGTCGCGCGGGTTGGTAATCAGGATGTTGTGGCCGCCGATCTTCATGAAGGTCAGGCAGTTGGCCGTGAGCGAGAAGATATGGTACAGCGGCAGCGCCGTGATCATGATTTCCTTGCCGCTTTCAAGATAGGAGTCCAGCCACGCGGAGGCCTGCAGGACATTGGCCACCATGTTGCGGTGGGTGAGCACCGCGCCCTTGGCAACGCCGGTGGTGCCGCCGGTGTATTGCAGGAAGGCGATGTCGTCGCCTTTGACCTCAACCTCATCCAGAGAATTCCCGGCGCCTTGCGACAGTGCCGCGCGAAATGAGACGGCGTCTTTGATGTGCCAGGCGGGTACCATTTTCTTCACTTTGCGCACCACGAAATTCACCAGCAACCGTTTCGGGAATGGCACCAGATCGCCGATGGCTGTCACCACGACATGTTGGACATCTGTATTCGGAAGTGCCGCCTGCAGGGTGACGGCGAAATTCTCCAGGATCACGATGGTGTGTGCGCCGGAATCCTTGAGCTGGTATTCCAGTTCGCGGGCGGTGTACAAGGGATTGACGTTCACCGCCACCAGGCCGCTGCGCAAGACGCCGAACAGCGCCGCCGGGTACTGCAGGAGATTCGGCATCATGATGGCGACGCGGTCGCCTTTTTTCAGTCCCGCGACTTTCTGCAGATAAGCACCGAACTGGCGACTCAGATGATCAAGTTCCGAGTAGGTCAAGGTCGTGCCGAGGTTCGAGTACGCCGGCCGTGCCGCGTACTTGCGGCAACTGTCCTCAAACATCGTTTTCAGGGAAGCGTACTCGTCCGGATTGATCTCGGCGGGTACGCCCTTGGGATATTCCTTGAGCCAGATTTTCTCCATGACACCCTCGTCAGCCGTAGTCATTGCAGTATGAACAAGTTACAAGGTATAGCAGCGCCCCAATGGCGGCAAGCGCTTGGAATACCCACACTTCGGGGTAGAATCCCGCCCCATTCACTAAGGACAAGCGCATGAGCAAAACCACGCGGCAAGTGGCCTGGATCACTGGCGGTGGCTCCGGTATCGGCCGGGCGCTGGCTCTGCGTCTGGCGCGTGCCGGCTGGAGCGTGGCCGTGTCCGGACGCCGGCTTGAGGCGCTGGAAGAAACTGCGCGGCTGGCCGCGGGTGGTGTGCGCGTTTATCCCGTGGATGTGGGCGTCGCCACTGCCATGCGCGATGCGGCCGCCCGGATTGAAGCCGCGCTTGGCCCGATTGAACTCGCGGTGCTGAACGCGGGCATCGGCCAGTTAGTAAAGCTCGACAGTTTCGAACCGGAAATCTTCGCCGCGCACATGCGCACGAATTATCTCGGCGCGGTGAACGGCATTGCCGCCGTGCTGCCCGCATTCCGCGCGCGCCGGCACGGACACATCGTGATCGTGGCGAGCCTCGCCGGTTACCGCGGCGTGCCGTTGGCCGCTGCCTACGGACCCACCAAGGCGGCGCTTATCAATCTGGCGGAATCCCTGAAACTCTCCCTGGAACGGGAAGGTATTGCCATTTCGGTGTGCAACCCCGGTTTCGTGGACACGCCCATGATCGAGGGTAATCGCTTCCCCATGCCGTTTCTCATGAATGCGGAATCAGCCGCCGAACGTCTGTACCGGGGAATTCTAAAGCGCAAATTCGAAATCGCTTTCCCCACGCGCCTGGTGCTACTACTAAAAGTCATTCACTGCCTGCCCTATGGGCTATATTTTTCCCTGATGCGCCGCCATAGGCGGCGCCGGAGCAAACCATGAGCGAAAAACATGCGGTGCATCATTATCATGCGGTCTGCAACTGGAAAGGGAGCACTGGCACGGGCTATGACGCCTATGACCGCAGTCATCGCATAACCGCGCCGCCGGCGGAACAAGCCCTGGACATGTCATCCGATTCGGTGTTTCACGGCAAGCCGGAATTGCTCAACCCGGAACAACTGCTGGTGATGGCGGCCGCGTCCTGCCAGATGCTGTCGTTCCTCGCCATCGCCGCGCGCGCGCGGCTCGACGTGGTGGAGTATCAGGATAATGCCGAAGGTATCATGCCGGAGGCCGACAAGCCGGAACGCATTACGAAGATTATTCTCAAACCTCGCATTGTCATCAAAGGTCAGGCGCAGGAGGAACGCATCCGCCAGTTCGTACACACGGCTCACGAGCACTGCTACATCGCCAATAGTCTCAAGACCGAAATCGAGCTCTCGCCGGAAATTATTATCAGGCAACTCTGAAAATTGATCCTTTGCTTTCCAGCGGTGTTAAAAATGACCTCGACCACTACGCTTCGCTGTCCTGCTCGCTCGTGGCCCAGGGCGGACATCCCGGTCCGCCCGCTCGCCGTATCCGGCGAGCCCTCATGTACTGGCCGTGTACACTCCGGTTTCTCGGTCATTTTTGCCTAGCCGAAAACCAAAATCTCTGATTTTTAGAGGTGCCCTATCCACGGTCGGTGGAGATTCAGAGAGCTGTAAGCCAATCATGCAGGAAGGCGCCGGACTGGCGCGCCAGCGCGGGAGCGAAACGCGCCGCGTCCTGACGCAAGCCCGCGAGCGACAGGCCCTGGCCGCGCAGTTCGCTGGTATGTCCCACATACCACTGCTCCAGTCCGCGTGCGGTCACTTCCGGATGGAATTGCAAGGCGAGCAGCGTACTGCCCAGGGAAAATGCCTGGTGCGGACAGGTTTCTGTCGAGGCCAGCGAGCGGGCGCCGACCGGCAGATCGAAATTCTCGCCATGCCAGTGGAACACCGGTTTCTGAAAATGTTGCAACGAGGAACCGTGGCCGGCATCGCTGAGCTGCAAGGATTTCCAGCCGATTTCCACCGCGCGGCTCTTGTGCACCCGAGCGCCCAATGTATGGGCGATGAGCTGGCTGCCGAGGCAGATCCCCAAGGTCGGCGCCTTGCGCTTGAGGCGCGCTTCCAGCAGGCGCAATTCATCGGTGAGAAATGGATAATCGTCCTGTTCGTTGACGCCGATGGGTCCGCCCAGCACCACCAGCAAGTCCCAATTCGCCTGGCCGAGCCGCGTGAAATCCGTCACCGGCGCATCCACGTAGCGAATGGCGTAACCGGCTTCGCTAAGCGGCGCCTCGAAGCAGCCCAGGTCTTCAAACGGCACATGGCGGATGGCGAGCAGCGATTTCATGGTGAGTATTCTAATGGTTGCGCGGGTCATGCGGCGCGCCGGTGCCTGAAACAAGCGGCGGCGCTAAGCGCTTGTAATACATGGCATTTGACGCTGCCGGCCGGAATCCGTGCAGCCCGGGAGTCATCGGGCTAAAATGAACCTTGACAGCTTCACACACCCGCGCACAGTGCATTCAATCGAGGGCAGCGGTGCGACGAGGGATACCGAGATGAAAGCGACGAAAATGCTCTACCCCGAAATCTTCAAGACCCTGGAGAAGGCGCGTTGGCGGTTGGAAACCGACGTGCCCTGGGATAGTCACCGGGCCGCACTGTTGAGCGACGAACAGGCCCACACCATCAAAATGAATGCTATTACCGAATGGTCGGCGCTGCCGGCCACCGACATGTTCCTGCGCGATTTCCATGAGGATGCCGATTTCTGCGCCTTCATGTCGGTGTGGTTCTACGAGGAGCAGAAGCACTCGCTGGTCTTGCAGGAATACCTGCGGCGCTTCCGCCCCGAGTACGCGCCCACCGAGCCGGAGCTGCAGGCGGTGCGCTTTGAATTTGATCCGGCCCCGCCATTGGAAACCCTGATGATGCATTTCTGTGGCGAGATGCGCTTGACCCAATGGTACCGGCGTGCGGCGGAATGGCACAGCGAGCCGGTCATCAAGCACATCTACACCCTCATCTCGCAAGACGAGGCGCGTCACGGCGGTTGCTACCGCAAGTACATGGAACGCGCCATCCAGAAACAGGGCAATGTGGCGCGCATGGCGTTCGCCCGCATGGGCGTGCTCATGGCGAGCATCCGCACCTCCAACGCGCTGCACCCCACCAACTTGCACGTCAACAAGAAGCTGTTTCCCAACGACACCGTGCAAAGCCGGCTGCCGGAGCCAGGCTGGGTGGAACGCTGGCTGAACAACCAGATAGATTTCAACCTGGACTGGCAGAAGCGCGTCATCGAACGCATCATGACCAGCCTGTCCAGCCTGCTGCACGCAAAGCTCGAATCGGTGCGCGACCTGCAACTGTACCGCAAGACGCTTGCCGCCCAGATGGCCTGAAACCCGTGGGCGATCAACAGACCTGCGCGGTTCATCTCAGGTTCTATACTGTCGTCATGTCCACTCTCCATCTTTCCGCTGGCGTGGTCGTGCTGCGCGATATGTCGCCCGAACGGCGCTTCTTGTTGCTGCGCGCCTACAGTTACTGGGATTTCCCCAAGGGCGCCGTCGAATCGGGCGAAACGCCGCTGCACGCCGCGATTCGGGAAGTCGGGGAAGAAACCGGCATCCATGAATTGGAGTTCCGCTGGGGCGAGGACTATCGGGAAACCGAACCCTACAACCGCGGCAAGGTGGCCCGTTATTACCTGGCCCGCACTCCGCAAGAAAAAGTTATGCTCGCCGCCAACCCGGTAACCGGTATCCGCGAACACATGGAATACCGCTGGGTGAATTACCGGCAGGCACTCAAACTGGTCACGCCGCGGGTGAAACTGATCTTGGACTGGGGTAACACGCAGGCCGCCGGCAGAATTCCGTCCCCTGCCGGAATATAATCCGGCTTACAATACAGGTATCCGGCAAAACACAAGAGGTGTCCCATGCGTAATAGCAAACTGATTGCGGTGCTGAGTGTGTTAGGCATGCTGGCCTGGCTTCCCGCGCATGCCGATCAGAGCGGGCCGGATTCATTCGCCACGCACTTTACCGTGGACGCGGGAATCACCGGCGGCGGTGACAAACTTGCCGTCGTCACGTTTACCGACGGCAGCACCAAAAGCATCTATGCGGGTAACGCGGTATTTGCAGACCTGGGCTTCCTCCAGGATTTCGGCACTTCCAACTGGAGCCTCAAGGCAACCCTGGGCTATGCTTACACCTCGGTGGCCGCCAGCAACGCCACCGTGAGTTTTTCCCACTTTCCGCTCGATGTCATCGGGCTCTACAGCTTCGGCAGGAACCATTTCGGCATCGGACTGACCGAGGATCTGAGTCCAAAACTGGACCTGGCGGGTTACGCGCCAAACGGGGATTTCAACAATTCCCTGGGATGGCTGGTGGAATACCGTTGGTGGATGTTCGGCGTGCGCTACACCAACATCACTTACCGCAGCGCCCAGGGAAACGTGAGCGGCAATAACCTGGGATTGTTTTTCAACTATACCTTCTGAATGCGCCGGGTGGTTATGGCCGCTTGAGCAGCGGTTCCAGCTTTAGCCACACGTTGTCCAATACCTGCGGTTCCGCCTTAGCCAGCGGATGCATGCCATCCGCCTGCAACCAGTCGCGATGCTCGGCGACACCCGCCAGCAGGAACGGCACCAACGGCACGTGAAACTCTTTCGCCAGCTTGGGATACACGGCGGAGAACTTTTGCGTGTAATCCGGTCCATAGTTGGGCGGCAACAAGATGCCCAACAGCAACAATTCCGCGCCCGCCTGTTTCGACAATGCGATGATGCGCGCGAGGTTCTGCTGCATAGCCGGCACCGACAGGCCGCGCAGGCCGTCGTTGGCGCCCAATTCCAGAATCACGATGGCGGGCCGGTGCCGCGCGAGTTCCAATGGCAGGCGCGTCAGCCCCTGGGCCGAGGTGTCGCCGCTGACGCTGGCGTTAATCACGGTATAGTCATAGCCGCGCGCCGCCAATCGTTGTCCGAGCAACGCG
Source organism: Gammaproteobacteria bacterium (assembly GCA_049698775.1). Taxonomy (GTDB): domain Bacteria; phylum Pseudomonadota; class Gammaproteobacteria; order Natronospirales; family REEB76; genus REEB76. Next base: position 3,407 of record JBAVYM010000047.1, on the reverse strand, counting down.
ACCCAGCCCTGCGAAGTCTCGATTCCATAAGCGGCGCTCAGGCTGTCGCCCATGACCAGTATGACGGGCGGCGGTTTGGCCCACGCCGTCGCGGCAAAGCACATCAGCCCGATAAGAAGGATACGTTTCAACATGCTCAATAATTCTCCCGGCATTGCGCTGCTGCGCGCGGAGCAGCTCGACAAACAGGTTACCAGCCCCGATGGCGTGCTGACCATCCTCGCGGATATTTCGCTCACGATCCGCCGCGGCGAATCGGTGGCGATTGTCGGCCCCTCCGGTTCCGGCAAATCCACACTGCTGGGTTTGCTGGCCGGCCTCGATGTGCCGAGTCGCGGCAGCGTGTGGCTGGATGGCGAAAATCTGAGCGCGCTCGATGAAGACGCGCGCGCCCTGCGGCGTGCACGTCAAATCGGTTTCGTATTCCAGTCATTCCATCTGCTGCCCGGACTCACGGCGCTGGAGAACGTCATGTTGCCGCTTGAACTCGGTGGCCAAGGGCAACCGGAACAGACCGCCCGCGCGGTGCTCGCATCCGTGGGGCTCGCGGAACGCGCCAGTTTCTATCCGCCAAAACTTTCCGGCGGCGAGCAGCAGCGCGTCGCCATCGCGCGCGCCTACGCGGGCGAACCGGCGATCCTGTTCGCCGACGAACCTACCGGAAACCTCGATGCCGCCACCGGCCGGCTCATCATTGACTTGCTGTTCAAGCTGAATGCCGAACACCGTGCCACGCTCGTGTTGGTCACCCACGATACGGAATTGGCCTCCCGCTGCGACCGCATCCTGAATCTGCACGCCGGCCGGCTGGTGGCCGCATGATGTTATTCAAGCTTTCCCTGCGGCAATTCCGCCGCGGCCTGTGCAGTGGCGAGCTCGGCATCATGGCTCTTGCGCTGGTGCTGGCGCTGGCCGCGGTTTCTGCCGTGGGTTTCTTTACCGACCGCGCCCACATCGCGGTGCAGGAACAGGCGGGCGAAAGTCTGGCCGCGGACCTGGTGCTGTCCTCCGGTGAACCGCTGACTTCCCGCTACGCACAAACTGCCCACGCGGCTGGCGCGCGTACTGCGCGGGTAATGGATTTCCCCACGGTGCTGTTCAACGGCAGCAACACTGTGCTCGCAGACATCCACGCGGTCAGCGAAGACTACCCGCTGCGCGGCCAGGTGCGCGTGAGCGCGCGCGCTTTCGGCCCCAGCCACATAACCCATGAAATTCCCGCTGCGGGGACGGTGTGGGCGGAACCGCGCGTGCTCACCACGCTGGGGCTAAAGGTCGGCGATACGGTACATATCGGCAAACTCGATGTGCGCATCGCGTCCGTCATTGCGTATCTGCCGGACGGCGGTTTCGGTTTTACCTCGCTGGCGCCAAAAGTGTTGTTGAATGATGCCGACATTCCCGCCACCGGATTGGTAAATGCCAACTCGCGCGTCAATTACAAACTGCTCATGGCCGGATCGCCGTCGCTCATTGCTGCTCTCGAAAAAATCTTCCGGAACAATTTGTCCGCGGGTGTGGAGATGCGTGATGCCAGCGACAGCCGCCGCGAGCTGACCGACGCCATCGGCCGCGCGCAACGCTTCCTCGCGCTCGCGGCGCTCGTGAGCGTGCTCATCTCCGCCGTGGCGGTGATCCTCGCGGCGCGTCGCTATGCCATGCGTTACACCGACACTGCCGCGGTGCTCAAGTGTCTTGGCCTGACACGCCGGCGTGTGCAGACCATACTGCTGCTGGAACTGCTGTGGCTCGGCATCGCCGCTGCCATCCTCGGGGTAATTCTGGGTTTCCTGGCACAGTACGGTTTGGTCGCAGCCCTTAAAAACCTGTTGCCTGCACAACTGCCCGCGCCTTCCTCGATCCCGGCCTTGTCTGCCTTTGGCATCGGGTTGGTATTGCTGATCGGTTTCGCCTGGCCGCCGCTCTTGCGCCTGGGCGACACGCCGCCGGCGCGGGTGCTGCGCCGCGATTTACTGCCGCCGCCGGTGCGCGGCTATGTGATCTATGGCGCAGCGATTCTTGCCACCTTGCTGCTCACTTGGTGGCAGGTGGGTGAGTTCAGGCTGGCACTGTATGTGTTGTTGGGCCTCGCGATCACGGTGGCTGTGCTCACGGCCGGCGCGATGCTGTTGCTGGTGCTGCTGCGGCCGCTGCGTCACAGTGCCGGCGCCGGCTGGCGTTACGGACTCGCGAATCTCAACCGCCACCGGCGCGATACCGTTATCCTGATGGTGGCCTTCGGCATCGGTCTGATGGTGTTGTTGCTGCTCGGGCTGGTACGTCACGACCTGCTGTCAAGCTGGCGCAACAGCTTGCCGGCGAACGCGCCCAATAATTTCATCATCAACATCCAGTCGGATCAACGTAGTACGGTGGAGAATTTCTTTACCGCTCACAGTCTTCTTGCACCGACGCTCTATCCCGTCGTGCGCGCGCGCCTGACTGCCATCAACGGTATATCCGTCACCAAAATCCATTTCGCCGAAGAGCGCGCGCGGCGCCTGTTGAATCGTGAAGCCAACTTGAGCTGGTCGGAAGCCTTGCCGCCCGCCAATACCATCATGACCGGCCGCTGGTGGAATACGGCGGAGACCAAGCAAGCGCTCGCGTCGCTCGAACAGGATTTCGCCAAGCAGTTGAATCTCAAAGTCGGCGACACCCTGAGTTTTGATATCGCCGGCACGCCCACTACCGTGACCATCGCCAGCCTGCGCAAGGTGCACTGGGATTCCTTCCAGCCAAATTTTTTCGTGGAACTCACGCCGGGCGCCTTGTCCGGTTATCCTGCCACCTGGATTACGAGTTTCTATCTGCCGCCGCAGAAAGCCGCGATGCTCGCGGATCTGGTGCGGCAATTGCCTAACCTCACGCTCTTCGACGTGGACGCCATCCTGGCGCAGGTGCGCAACCTCATGGATCAGGCCACGCTCGCGGTGGAATATGTATTCCTGTTCACGCTCGGCGCCGGCATCGTGGTGCTGCTGGCCGCCGTGCAGGCCACGCGCGACGAGCGGCGCTTCGAGGCCGCGGTGCTGCGCACGCTCGGCGCCTCGCGCAAACTCATCCGCTCGGCCACCGCCGTGGAATACGCTGCACTCGGATTCGCCGCAGGATTGTTGGGCGCGTTGGCAGCAACCATCGTCGCCTGGCTGCTGGCCAACCGTGTGTTCTCGCTGCCGTATCATCCCGATTGGCGCGTGTGGCTTATCGGCATCCTCGCCGGCACGTTCATCGTTGCCATTAGCGGTCTGCTGGCGACGCGCCGTGTGCTCAACACGCCGCCGGTGGAAACCCTGCGGGAAATCTGATCTTCCAAACTTTGCCCACAATAGCTTCCCACGAGATTAGATGTAACAATAAGTACTACCGGACCATTCCATAGGATCGAAATGGCCACAGTCCATGAC
>JBAVYM010000046.1:0-4552 GCA_049698775.1 Gammaproteobacteria bacterium | reverse complement strand
TAAATTCCCGAAGGCCGTTCATACCATCGTTTTGCGTTCAAGTCGTTAACACCTTGATACGCCATGAAAACCGCGCCAGCTAAGGCTTCTAGCCCAATACCCATGAAATCTGTCGGACACTAATGATTGCAAATATAAAATTAAAAAAACCGGCAACGGTGTTGCCGGCTATGGATTCCTGCAGGCGTAAGCTTACGAAATCGTCTTGGCCGAAAGACCAGGCGTATTTTCACCGGTCTCACGGTTCATCTTTGCTGCCGGTAGTTCAGGCAGCCCGCCCGTCATGGCGCTCGGCTCCCGCACGGCATGTACGCTTTTAGCAGTAACTGGCTGGCGGCTGTCGCTGATCGAGGTATCCATGTCTTTGTCAGAGATGGCTGCATCCGCTTTCACGGCAACCGGGGCGTTTTGAGAATCCGATTTGCTATCCTGACGATTCGGATCCGTGATCACTTGAGCGTGGCTCTTGGTCGCAATCTGTGGGGCCGTCGTTGCCTGTGCGGGCTGGGTATTCATGGCCAGTTTCACTGTGGGTGCCTGCACAACAGGCGCAGTCGCCTGAGGCTGGTATGAAGAGTGTTTTGGGTCGTATTTTGGGTTGTATTTGGAATGATTCATAAAAATTAATCCTCGATTCGATAGCTCCATGGATTTTGACCGGACAGACGGCGACGATAGCGCTGGTATGCGCGTGCTACTGACGATGACTGCTTCGCACGGCAGCAGGGTGCAGCGATGGGATTCGTTCCAGTGAGCAGATCCAAAACGGAAGGTGACGAAGCCGCTGTTTTAGTGTGTCTTTTCAAACAACACTGTGTGCAGTGCGTAGCGGGACTATACACTCAAACACGCGTGCGTGCGGATTTAGGTGTAAATATATTACGTGACCAACAGCCGTGAAAATGAAAGCACCTACTGCACCGCTGTCTATAGCGGCGCCGCTGAGAAGCACAACGTACCGGCCGAAGTCATCGAAGCCGTGCGCACGGGTGCATCGCTCAAGGACAAGAAGTTGGAAGCTCTGCGGTCGTTTGTGGCAGAAGTCGTGAATGAGCGTGGCCAAGTGGACGAGAGCGACGTCAAGGAATTCTTGGATGCCGGTTATACCCGCGCCAACATCCTCGAGATCGTGCTGGCCGTCGGCATGGTGACGTTGACCAACTATACGAACCTTATCGCCAAGACCCCACTCGACGCACAGTTCGAGCCGAAGGTCTGGAAGAAAGCGAGCTAAATTTAAGGTTCAAGTCGATTCAACGGGGCGGAATACCGCCCCGTTTTTTATGAGGGATTCGCGGGGCAGATTGGAAATGACTTAACCGAAGGTTTGTGGTTTGCCCCGCTTGTTCCGGCTTTGGAATTGCAAATTAGTGCGTGGCCTGCGGAGCCGGCGTCCCATCCGACCAATGGCCGACCAAGATCATGAAAATAGTCGCCCGTTCTTCAGGATCATTCGCCGCGATTACCGGCGAGCCGGGCAGATTGGCGCCCCAGCTTTTCCCCGCATCTCCCGCAACAAAAAACATCAGATGCGGATGCCAATTCTCGCCCTGGTCGCCCAAGTACTGCTGCTTGGATAGCATGTAGCACATCGCGCCGGGTTCCACCGCAGGCAGTTCCTTGTTGTTGAACGCCGATGCAAGCGCCTGGACTATCTCCGTTTTCGATTTTCCTGCGAGCACCCATTTGGTCTTCATCAGGTAGATGGGCACAAACGTCTTTGCGGCCGGCGGATTAAAACAAATGGGCCCGCGGACCTTGGGGTTCCAGAACTCCGGGGCATCGGTAGCGGCGCCCCATGAGCGTTCCACAATACACAGAAAGCCATTCCCGCCCTTCACGGCTGACGTGTATCCCTCCCGCCCCAGCACCATCACTGTGGCTCCGGCCGATATGGATCGTGGGGCCGCACTGCGCGCCAACGCAATCTCGGCATTCCGGTCCATCAGATATTGCTCAATCGGCGCCATGTGCAGGTATTTTGTTTCGGGATTCCGTGCCTGCGCCGGACTAAGGCTAAGTGCACCCAGCATGGAAATGATTCCCAACGCGATTGCCATCGTGAATGCGTGTCGTCTGACTGACATTTTCATGTTCGACTCTCTCCTGCCTGGAACGTCCGATACGTGTAACCGGTTGTGCCGGTTCAATTAGTCTAGACGCGATTCATGGCGGCGACGGCCGGCGAATAAAAAATCAGAAATAAATCAAAAATTAATTCCCGCTACAGGCCTATGATGATTTACAGATCAACGACCACTACGCTGGCAATGCGCCCCGGCCGGACGCCGTCACGCGCGGCTGAACTTGATCGTTATCACACTGTGGGTGAACGAAATGATCCAGCTTGATGACGGTAAACTTCTGTGTCTGTCGTGTGATGACCTACCCTGGAAAGCATCCACCTTCGCCGCCGGCGTATCTGTCAAAGATGTCGCGGTTACCGGTGACCTGGAGATGCAGATCGTCCGCTTCGAGCCCGGCACACGACTTCCGCTGCATGAACATGAACTTCCGGAGTTCATATACGTTCTTGAAGGCGAGCTCATCGTGGCCGGCCAACGCCTGCGTCGGGGATGGGCCAGCATCGCGAGCTCGGGTTCTGTGCATACCGATGTGCACTCCGACACGGGTTGCATATTCGTGCTCGTCGATCGCCCACTCTAGGCACTTGCCTCCAAGTGGACCGGCCGGTATGGCTAATCCAGGTTTAGCTCGATAAAGGCCCTGAGCTGCGACTTGGAGAGCGCACCGATTTTTTGAGCTTCGACCGAGCCGTGCTTGAACAACATCAAGGTCGGCTGGCTGCACACGCCATACTGGCGCGCGATCTGCGGCTCCTGCTCCACATTCACTTTCACGACGCGTAGCCGGTCGCGGTACTCCTCCGCGATTTCATCCAGCACCGGCGCCATAGCCTTGCAGGGCGCGCACCACTCGGCCCAGTAGTCCACCAGCACCGGCAGTTCGGATTGCAGTACCTGTTCGTCGAAATTCAATTGATTCATGGCGGTGAATGCCCATTGAGCGCGGGATTGATGGAAACGTGGGGAGAACTTACAGATATTCGCTCTGACCCTGACCTCATTTTACTTGGCTTTACATGCTGGTGAATCACTGGAATCGCGATACGAATTCCACTTCGACCTGAACCGGCTTTTTCGTTTCAACCCTGCTGAGCTTTCAGGGCTGCCGCGACAATCGGTTTGGCCCAGTCCGGACTTTCAGGCAGCTTGTCCGGGTTCAGGATCTTGCCGCCTCGCATGTGCAGTATCTTCACCGGCTCGGGCCGCTTGCCGGCGGCCGGATCGGTTTCCGCACTGTTGTCGAACACCACGAGTTCGGCCAGATGTGGCAACAGCCGGATTAGGTTGAGCCGGCTGCTGTCATAACGCCGCCGGATCAGGTCTTCGGGAATGGCATGACCGCCGTGCTTCACGCGCGCGGCCACGCGCGCGATGCACAGCTCCGGGCTGTTGAGGCCGACGTACCAGACGCGCACATCCACACCGGCCGCAGGCGCTGAAACCAAAGTTGCGGTAACGGTGCGGCCGCCCAGCGTGGTCTCGAACCAGTAATCGCGGTGTGTGCGTATGACGTCCTGAAGCTGCTGCAAACCGAGCTTCCACGCCAGACTGTTGGCTTCCGCCGCAGGTAGCCTCGGATGCGCGCTCAGAATCCGCCGCGCCGCTTCGTCAGGATTGAAGAACTCGCCACCTGCGCGGCGCAGAAACGCGCCGGCGATGCTGCTTTTGCCCGCACCATTGGTTCCCGCCAGCACCCCGATGCAGGGCGCGGCTCTAGCCACGCTTGCGCGCGCCCGCGGCAGCTTTGCCAAGCTCGGCGCCCGGCGCCTTGAACAGCATCCGGCCCGCCATCCTGGCCTTGGGCTTGCGCATCTTGGCCACCAGCGCCTCGAATTCGGCACCCAGCGCCTGCAAGGGATCCGGCACGCGGTTCACCAGGGCCTGGTATTCCTCCACCGACAGCAGCACCGCGCGCGCCGTATCGTGGCGCGTGATCAGCACCATGCCTTGCGACAGCGCCCTTTCCAGCACGTTGCCGAAAGCATTCTTGGCGGCGGTGGCGCTAAAGGCTTCGACCTTCTCACCGCGGGGGTTGCGCACGATCCGGCTTGGCATGTGTGGCTCCTGATTTGGCTATACTGGCCATTATAGCCAATATGGCCGGAGTCCGCACTGTACTGGGTCCGGAAACGTCCGGTCGCGGTATTCCTCTGCGATTTCATCCAGCACCGGCGCCATCGCCTTGCAAGGCGCGCACCACTCGGCCCAGTAGTCCACCAGCACCGGCAGTTCGGATTGCAGTACCTGTTCGTCGAAGTTCAATTGATTCATAGCGATGAATTACCTTTAAGTGTGGAATTGATGGATTCTGCGGGGTGAGGTTGCAGATTTTCGCTCTGACTGAGATGGACCCCGATGTTTGGACAGTGAATCGCCGTTCATAAGTGGATCGCGACTCCAGGGTTAAGCTGCCACGGCGAGCGGCAGCGATGTGTAATAGACATCATCCGGTGTTCTCCGGTCAA
>JBAVYM010000045.1:0-13044 GCA_049698775.1 Gammaproteobacteria bacterium | reverse complement strand
GTCTTTCAGCAAGGTATCAATCAGATCATTGGAAATCATTGGCTTGGCTACGGTCATCGTCACTCCTTATAATGGTTCGGCACTCTCTGCCAGGATGACCGAATACACAAACTTTCTTACACCCCCGCGTAAGAGTGACCTGAATTGCAAAAACTGTGCCAGTGTGCCGGCGGCACGGTCTATACCTATCAATATGATGCCGATGGCAACCTGACGGTGGGCGGGGGCCGGAGCATCACCTGGACCTCCTATAACAAGCCGGCCTTGATCAGCGGTACGGGCACCGAGAGCTTCAGCTACGGACCGCAGCGCGAGCGGCTGACGCGGGTGGATACCGAGCCCAGTGGCGATACCGTGACCACAACCTATGTGGGGGACTTGTTCGAGGTGTGTTACGACGGCAACACCGGGGTGACCACCTACCGCAACAACATTCTGGCCGGGAGTGAACTGGTGGCGGTGGACAGTTTTGCGGGCAGTTCCGGCACGAGTGCCACGGAGACGGTGAGCTACATGTATGCGGATCACCTGGGGAGCGTGGAGGCGGTCTCGGATGGCAACGGTCAGAACGTGGTGCAGTATTCCTACGATGCGTGGGGCAAGGCGCGGGCGACGAGCGGAACGGGTGCGTTTGTGAGCGCGGCCTGGGGCAGTTGCACGGCCACGCTGGCGGGCAAGACCACCGGCTACACGGCGCACGAGAACCTGACGGATCTGTGCCTGGTGCACATGGAAGGGCGGGTGTACGACCCGGACTTGGGGCGGTTTGTCTCGGCCGATCCGATGCAGGGCGGAGACCGCTATGGATACGTGGACGACAATCCGCTCTCCTTAACCGACCCGAGCGGGTATTTCAGCGAGTCGGCGGTGGGGCAGGCGATCACAAGTTCAAACATCGCTGACAGCAATCATTTTCCTGGTTTGTTATTTTTCTGCGTTTCCCGCGCCAGCGCTCGATGACCGATATCCTTGCGGAAGAACCGACCCGGCCAGCGGATATGCTCCGCGACTTCATAGGCATGGGTACGTGCTTCGGCGACACTGTCGCCCAGCGCGGTTACGGTGAGCACGCGTCCGCCATGGGTGACCACGCGGCCATCCTGTTCGGCGGTGCCGGCGTGGAATACCTTGACAAACTCGGTCTGGAACGGCGGCAGGCCGCTGATGGGATCGCCTTTCTTGTACTCGCCTGGATAGCCGCCCGCCGCCAGCACTACGCCTAGCGCCACGCGCGTATCCCACTCGGCTTTCACCTTTTGCAGCCGGCCATCGAGTGCGGCTTCGCACAGTTCTACAAGATCCGACTTGAGCCGCATCAGGATGGGTTGGGTTTCGGGATCACCGCTACGGCAATTAAATTCAATGACCTTGGGTTTGCCCTCCGGCGAGATCATGAGACCGGCATACAGAAAGCCGGTGTAGGGCATGCCGTCTGCCGCCATACCTTTGATGGTGGGGCGAATGATCTCCCGCATCACCCGTTCGTGGATTTCCGTCGTGATGACCGGCGCCGGTGAATACGCGCCCATGCCGCCGGTGTTGGGACCGGTGTCGCCTTCACCCACGCGCTTGTGATCCTGGGAAGTAGCTAGCGGCAATGTGTGCTCGCCGTCCGTCATGACGATGAAGCTGGCTTCCTCGCCTGAGAGAAAATCCTCGATCACCACGCGATGGCCGGCCTCCCCAAAAATATTGGCGGCCAGCATGTCCCGCACTGCGGTTTCCGCTTCGGCCAGGGATTGCGCCACCACCACACCCTTGCCGGCGGCGAGTCCGTCCGCCTTGACCACGATGGGCGCGCCATGTTCGCGCAGATATTTCAAGGCTGCGTCCACTTGATTAAAAACACCATACCCGGCCGTGGGGATGTGATGGCGGGTCAGGAAATCCTTGGCGAACGCCTTGGAACCTTCAAGCTGCGCCGCCGCCTGACTCGGGCCGAAGCATTTGAGCCCGGCTTGGGTGAATACATCCGTGATGCCGGCCACCAACGGCTGTTCCGGCCCCACCACCGTGAGCCTGACACCCTGGGCCAAGGCGAAGTCTAGCAATCCACGCAGGTTGTCGGCCTGGATGCGCAGGTTCTCGCACTTGCGCTCACGCGCGGTGCCGGCGTTGCCGGATGCGACGAATACCTTATCCACGCGCGGCGACTGCGCCAGTTTCCAGGCGAGGGCATGTTCACGTCCGCCGCTGCCGATGACCAGAATTTTCATGTCAGTGTTTGAAATGCCGCATGCCGGTGAACACCATGGCAATCCCGTGCTCATCGGCCGCTGCAATCACTTCCTTGTCGCGCATGGAACCGCCCGGCTGGATGATGGCCGCGATCCCGGCCGCGGCTGCCGCGTCCACGCTGTCGCGGAACGGGAAGAAGGCGTCTGAGGCCATGACCGAACCGTGCACCTCGAGTTTCGCTTCTTCGGCCTTGAGTGCGGCGATTTTCGCACTCATGACACGGCTGGTCTGGCCAGCGCCGATGCCGACGGTGTGGCCGTCTTTCGCATACACGATGGCATTGGATTTCACGTACTTCACCACCGTCCACGCGAACCGCAGATCGGCAAGCTGTTTGGGCGTGGGGTGCTGACGCGTGACGACTTTGAGATCTTTTGCGCCGATATATCCTTGATCCTTATCCTGCACTAACAGGCCGCCGCTGACGCGCCTGTAATCGAACACGCGGTTCGTTGGTTTGAACACGCCGGTGGTCAATACGCGCACATTGGGTTTAGCTGACAGTGTTTTTAGCGCGTCCGCGGCGATTTCCGGAGCCACAATCACTTCCACGAACTGGTTCGCGAGGATTTTTGCGGCGGTGGTGGCATCCAGCGGCCGGTTGAAAGCGATGATGCCACCAAACGCGGAAGCCGGATCAGTTTGGTAGGCGCGTTCGTAGCTTTCCAGCGCAGTATTCCCCAGGGCCGCGCCGCAAGGGTTCGCGTGTTTCACGATCACGCAGGCGGGCGAGTCGAGCGCGCACACGCAGGCGAGTGCCGCATCGGCATCGGCCAAGTTGTTGTAGCTCGGTTCCTTCCCCTGTAATTGTTTCGCGCCCGCGAGTGTGCCGCTGAGATCGCCGCCTTCGGTGTAGAGCGCCGCGCGCTGGTGCGGATTCTCGCCGTAGCGCAACTCGCGAAGTTTGCGGAAATGTGCGGTGTAAAAATCCGGGAAAACCGGGTTTGAACCGGCATGTTCTCCGCGCGTACCGAGATAATTCGCGATGGCGCCGTCGTAGGCCGCCGTGCGCGCAAAGGCTTTAACCGCGAGTTCATGCCGCAGCGCGTCGCCGACGGCGCCGGAATTTGCGCGCAGCTCGTTAAGCACTCGTGTGTAGTCGGTTGGATCAACCAGCACGGCAACATGCGCGTGGTTCTTGGCGGCGGCACGCAGCATCGCCGGTCCACCGATATCTATGTTCTCGATGGCGTCGGCGAATGCGGCATCCGGGTTGGCTGCAATGGGTTCGAAGGGATAAAGATTCACTATCAGCAGATCAATGTGCGCGATGCCGTGTTCGCGCATCGTCGCGTCGTCTTCGCCGCGCCGCCCGAGCAGACCACCGTGGATTTTCGGATGCAAGGTCTTGACGCGTCCCGCCATGATTTCCGGGAAGCCGGTGTATTCGGAAACCTCGATGACCGGGATTCCCGCATCGCGCAAAATTCTGGCCGTGCCGCCGGTGGAGAGCAGCTCAATCTTGAGTGCGTGCAGGCCGCGTGCAAAATCCACCAGATCGGTTTTGTCGGAGACGGAGAGCAGCGCGCGTTTGATTGACACGTAATCTTTCCCCGAGTGGCCGGTATTTGTTGCCGTGTGGTGTCGGGCACCCTCACCCGGCGCTTCGCGCCACCCTCCCCCAAAGGGAGAGGGTTTTTGATTCAGGTGTTGATTTTATATTGACGGAGCTTTTTGCGCAGCGTGCTGCGGTTGATGCCCAGGATTTCCGAGGCCCGCGACTGGTTGCCGCGGGTGTAGTCCATCAGGGTTTTGAGCAGCGGCGGCTCGATTTCGCCCAGCACGAAGGCGTACAAGTCCGAAGGGTCGTGACCGTCCAAATCGGCAAAGTAGCGTCGCAGGGTTTTTTCCGCGAAATCCCGCAGGCAATGGGATGCGGGTGCGTGTTGCGCGCCGCCCGCTACCAACTCCAGCCGTGATACTGCCGCTCTGCTGTTCATGCTGCCAACTCCATCATATTGTTGTTGTCCGCGAACAAGCCGCGGATAAGTGTTTGCTGTTCGCGTGCGGTTTCCACCCGCAGCACGCGCTCCCGGAAAGCCGCCCCGTGGGGCACGGTCTTCAGATACCAGCCGATGTGCTTGCGGGCCACGCGCACCCCGGTGAATTCCCCGTAAAACTCGTACAGATTGTTGAGATGATTCAGCATAACCCCGGCAATTTCTTCGTTGGCCGGCGGCGGCAAGTTCTCGCCGGTCGCCAGGTAATGTTCGATCTCCCTGAAAATCCATGGCCGTCCCTGGGCGGCGCGGCCCACCATCACCGCATCCGCGCCGGTCGCGCTCAGCACGGCTTTGGCCTGCTGCGGCGTGTGCACATCGCCGTTGGCCAACACCGGAATGCTCACGCTGGCCTTGATGTCACGGATGGTGTCGTATTCCGCTTCGCCTTCATACAGGTCGGCACGGGTGCGGCCATGCACCGCAAGCGCCTGGATGCCGGCCTGTTCGGCGATTTTCGCGATACACACGCCGTTTTTGTGTTGCCGATCCCAACCGGTGCGGATTTTGAGCGTCACCGGCACGTCCACGGCGTTCACGACTGCATCTAGAATTTGTCTAACCAGCTCTTCATTCTGCAACAGCGCGGAGCCCGCGGCTTTGTTGCAGACTTTTTTTGCCGGACAGCCCATGTTGATGTCAATGATCTGGGCGCCCTCGGCCACGTTCATGTGCGCCGCCTCGGCCAGCATGGCGGGTTCAGCGCCCGCGATCTGCACGATGCGCGGTGCTACCTCGCCATCGTGATCGCGCCGCTGCCGGCTTTTGACGCTGTCGCGCAGCTCCGCCTTGGCGGTCACCATTTCCGATACCGCGAGTCCCGCGCCCAGGCGCTTGCACAATTGCCGGAACGGCCGGTCGGTGACGCCCGCCATGGGCGCCAGCACCACGTTGTTGCGCAAAGAATACGGCCCTATACGCATGTGTGCGTCGTGAGTGTGTGCTACCGGGAACCGGGGAAGGATGATAACTGCAAACGCGCGAGTGTCAAACTTGAATTCCAAGCCGCGAGGATTTATAGGCGTCCATCGCGCGCGAGCACAATGCGGCGTGCGATGTCACCGCAATCCGCGCGCAACGCACGCGAAACGGCGCGCAAAATCACTCACTCGCGGCGGTGTGGACGCTGCACTGGCGGCCGCCGGTCACGTCGAGGCACGGCTGCACCTGGAAGCCTACCGCCTCGGGACCTGGATCCACTACGTCAATACGGAAGCGCGTGGCCATGCCCGAGCCAAGCCAGCTCACGGTCCGATTCGTGGGCAGATAGTCGCCGGCGGTGAAATCCCGCGCCCGCAACGGATCGCCGTAACGATCCGTGAGTTCCACTCGCAGCAGCGGCCAGGTTTGGGCAAAACCCGCGTTATTTTGCAGGTCGCCGGTAATGGACAAGGCGCCGGGCGTATCCGGGTCGGAGGTGACATTGATGTTGCTGACTTGCCAAGTGCTCAAGCTCGGCGGTGGCGCCAGCGAATGTCCCAGAATCGCATACAACCCGGACAGGGGCGGACCCAGTATCGGATTGTGACTCAATTCCACACGGTGCGCGTTCACCACCTGTGCGCCCAGCAACAGAGCCAACAATAACGCGCCCACCCCCCAGGCATTGATGGCCAGCGGACGACGCGGCATTTTCGGCGCGCGGCGTTCGCGCGGCGGCAGTTGCGCATGTCGGTAGAGCGCCTGATCCCGGGCCAGGTCGGGAGGTTTGGGTATGTGATCCTCGATCAGCACGGGCGTGAGCGGCGCGGCCGGTTCCGGCGTGGATCCCGCTGGCGTGGCGGCCGGGGATACGCCCCACAGATCCGCGAACAGATCGTCTGTCGGCGGCGTGGGTGTTTCTTGCTTGAGCTGGATGTCCATGTCCGGCGTGTCCGGGGAAGGGACCGGGATATCCACGGAAATCGGCGCGGGTTCCGCGTTTTTTGCCGCGATGATTTCCTGGGCGAGTGCGTTCAGTTCATCGGGCATCTCCGTTTCCGGAGCGGCCGTCGCCGCTTCAAATTCCTCGCGCAGGGTTTCAAACGCATCGAATACGCTGTGACAGCGGCTGCAACGCACCAAGCCATGCACCGCGCGCAACTGTCCGGTATTGACGCGGAACTGGGTGCCGCAGGCAGTGCAGGTGGTCAGCATTCAAGTGCTCCCGGGCAGGCGCAGGCCATCCATGCGCAACCACTCCTGCCGTTGCGCGCCGCCGGTGAACTGGAAACTGTGTGCATAGGCCGCCTGAATCTCTTCCCGCTGGCCCTCTAGGATACCGGATAGCACCAGTTGCCCACTGGGTGTGAGTAGTGCCGCGAAACTCGGTGCCAATTCTACAAGCGGTCCGGCCAGGATGTTGGCGAGCAAGCAATCGGCGGGCGTCGCGGGCAGCTCCGTGGGAGTGAAAGTCCGGACGCGCACCGCCACACCGTTGCGGCGCGCATTTTCGCCGGTCGCGGTGAGCGCTTGGGGGTCATTGTCCACCGCCCATACGCGAGCTGCACCGAGCCGCGCGGCGGCGACGGCGAGGATGCCAGAGCCGCAGCCGTAATCAATCACGGTTTTTCCCGCCAGCTCCGCCGCATCCAGCCATTCCAGGCAGAGCGCGGTGGTGGCGTGGGTGCCGGTGCCGAACGCGAGACCGGGGTCGAGCAGGATATTCACCGCATCTGATTCTGGCGGCGTGTAGGCGCTGGGCACGATCCACAAACGCCGGCCGAAGCGCATCGGTTTGAAATCCTTGAGCCATTCCCTCGTCCATTCACGCTCTTGCAGTTGCGTGAAGTGATGCGGCGGCAGCATGGGCAGCATCGCCATGAGCACAGCGCGCACCGCGTCCGGCTCGGCGGCGGCGGGAAACAGGCCGGTGATCCGTGTGTGGGACCAGAGACCAGATTGCGCGGGATCGGGTGCGTAGAGCGGCTCGTCGGCGGCATCGCTGAGTGTCACCGAGCGCGCGCCAGCCGCGTACAGTGCTGCTTCGATGCGCTCCGCATCCACAGCGTCGAGCGTTATTTCCAGTTGCAGCCAAGCCATAAAACAGAGTGCTGCGTGCCGGGTACTGTGTGCTGCGAGAAAGAATGGAATTGGATCACGGCTATCTATACGCATCACCCGATACGCAGTACTTTTTTACAGCCCCAGCTTTTTCTCAAGGTAGTGAATGTTGGTGCCGCCGGCGATGAAGGCCGAATCACTGAATAATTCCTGGTGCAGCGAAATGTTGGTTTTGATGCCTTCCACCACGATTTCCATGAGCGCAGTGCGCATGCGCGCCAGCGCTGAGGCGCGGTCATCGCCGTAGGCAATGATTTTGCCGATGAGCGAATCGTAATACGGAGGCACGCTGTAACCGCTGTAAGCATGAGAGTCCACGCGGATGCCGGGACCGCCGGGCGCATGCCAGCGGGTGATGAGGCCGGGTGAGGGTGTGAACTTTCTCGGGTCTTCTGCGTTGATACGGCACTCGAAGGCATGGCCCTTGATCTGGATATCCTTCTGCTTGAGCGTGAACGGTTTGCCGGCAGCGATCATCAACTGCCACTTCACGATGTCTATGCCGGTGATCAGCTCAGTTACCGGATGTTCCACCTGCACGCGTGTGTTCATCTCGATGAAATAGAACTGGCCGTCCTGATAAAGGAATTCAAAGGTGCCGGCGCCGCGGTATTTGATGTCCTCGCAGGCTTCGGCTACGCGCTCGCCCATGGTACGGCGCTGCTTCTCGGTGATGCCCGGCGCCGGTGCTTCCTCGATGATTTTCTGGTGGCGGCGCTGCATGGAGCAATCGCGCTCGCCCAGATGCACCGCGTTGCCTTCGCCGTCCGCCAGTACCTGGAATTCGATGTGCCGCGGCCGTTCCAGGAATTTTTCCATGTACACGACGTCGTTGCCGAACGCGGCCTTGGCCTCGGCCTTGGTCATGTTGATGGCTGATATCAGCGCGGCTTCGCTGTGCACCACGCGCATGCCGCGGCCGCCGCCACCGCCCGAGGCCTTGATGATCACCGGATAACCGATCTTGCGGGCGGCTGCGATCGCTTGCTTGGGATTGTCCGGCAGGGCGCCTTCGGAACCGGGCACCGTGGGCACGCCGGCGTCGCGCATGGCTTGTTTGGCAGAAACCTTGTCACCCATAAGGCGGATGGTTTCCGGGCGCGGCCCGATGAATATGAAACCGCTTTTCTCCACGCGCTCGGCGAAGTCGGCATTCTCGGCCAGGAAGCCGTAACCGGGATGGATGGCCACCGCGTCGGTGACTTCGGCGGCGCTGATGATGGCCGGCATGTTGAGATAACTTTCCGAGGACGGCGGCGGTCCGATGCACACCGACTCGTCGGCCAGCCGCACGTGCTTCAGGTCGCGGTCCACAGTGGAATGCACGGCGACGGTCTTGATGCCCAGTTCGCGGCAGGCGCGGAGGATGCGCAGCGCGATTTCGCCGCGGTTGGCGATCACGATCTTGTCGAGCATGGCGGGTGCCCGGGTGGTGGACTTCGCGGAAATGGCGGCTTACTCGATGATGATCAGCGGCTGGCCGAATTCCACCGGGTCGCCGTTGTTGGCAAGAATGGCCTTGACGGTGCCGGCCTTGTCCGCTTCGATCTGGTTCATCATCTTCATGGCCTCGATGATGCACAGGATCTCGCCTTCCTTGACGGCGCTGCCCACGTCCACGAACGGTTTGGCGTTGGGCGAAGCGGAGCGGTAGAACGTGCCCACCATCGGCGCCTTCACCTGATGACCCGCCGGAATTTCCTTGCCGCTGGGGGTGACAGCCGGTGCCGGAGCGGCGGCTGGTGCCACAGCGGTAACCGGCGCGGCGGCCACGGGTGTCGGTGCTGCGTGAGGCACTGCCGGTGCAGAGCCGCCGTAGCGGCTGATGCGCACCGATTCCTCACCCTCGGTGATCTCGATTTCGGCGATGCCGGATTCCTCCAGCAGTTCGATGAGTTTTTTGACCTTGCGTATGTCCATGATGCACCCCGCGAATAGAGGCGGTTCAGTTGGAATGCGTGTGGAGATAACGGTCCGCCGCCAGCAGGGCCAGTTCATAGCCTTGGGTGCCGAGGCCGGTGATGGTGCCCACCGCCAGGTCGGAAAAATACGACCGGTGCCGGAAGGACTCGCGTGCCTGGATATTGCTCACGTGGACTTCGATGAAAGGCAGCTTGACTGCCGCCAGTGCGTCGCGCAGCGCCACGCTGGAGTGCGTATAGCCGCCGGGATTGAATAGCAGGAAAGCGGTGCCGTGCTCGTGCGCCTGCTGGATGCGGTCAATAAGGACGCCCTCATGGTTGCTCTGGAATGCCGTCAGCACATGCCCCAGGGTTTTGGCTTGTTCCGTGAGACGCTTCTCCAAGGCTGCCAAGGGATCACGGCCATAATGTTCCGGCTCCCGCTCGCCTAGCAGATTCAGGTTCGGACCGTTGAGAAGCAGGACGTTCGCCACGCGATACCTTCATGTTCCAAGATGATCCTACAGGATTGAGGCAAGATATCACAAATAAAAGGACTCAGCTGTCCTTAGAGACCTGAGCTGCGGCACATCCCACCGACTTCACTAACCCAAGCAGCGGCCGCCAGGCTTTGAGGCTCGTGGAACGCCGGTAAACCCCATACCCGTCTGCTGCCCAAAGCACCAAGCAGAGAGGGGGCAAGGATTGTGGAGCAGGAAAGATGGTTTGTCTATGCCGGTTGAACAAGAAACCGGCAGATCGCGGCAATTAGCGGCTAGTTTGCCTGGGATGTGCTTGCAGGTGAAGAGGCAGGAAGAGCCGGGAGCTTGAGAGCGGCCAACACCAGATTTTCAGCTTCCTTGGGTTCCATTTCGCCGGAGTTGATCTTGAATACCTTGCCATCCCGGTTCAGGAGCACCGTCACCGGCAGGCCGATGAAGTTGCCGCCCAGGGCATCAACGATCTGGGCGCTCTGGTCGTTGCTCATGAGGATGGGGTAATTCACCACCATCTTTTTCACGAAATTGCGCACATCCTGTTCGTTCTGTTCGTCGGTGGCGATGCCCACAATCTGCAATCCCTGGGCGGCGTATTTGGCCTGCAATTTGACCAGCAGTGGCACTTCCTCGCGGCAGGGTGGACACCAGGTAGCCCAAAAATTCACCAGCAGTACCTTGCCATGCCAGTCGGCGAGTTTATGCGGAGTTCCGCCGAGATCATCGAGAGAAATCGCCAGAGCTTGGTCCGCGGACAGAGCCGGCGATGGGCTGGCCACCGGAGATGCAACCGATGCCGGGCCGGAGCCGTGCAGGGGTTGCAGCCATTGATACACTCCGAAGCCCGCGGCGGCGGCGGCAATCAGGATGGCGACTACAAGTCCTGTGGCCTGGGCGTGTTTCAATTTGAGACTCCTTGGTGGTTGCCAAATGCTTGCCGAATGCGTGTTTTGAAATCCTGCGCATCCATGTAACCGACCACGCGTTCCGCGATGAGTTCCTGACCCTGGGTGTTGAAGAACATGATGCTGGGCGGCCCGTAGATGCCAAAGTGCTTGAGCAGCGCTTGATCTTCGGCATCGTTGGCGGTCACATCCGCCTGCAACAGGACGGTATTGGCCAACGCCGCTTTCACGCCCGCATCCGTGAAAGCACCGTGCTCCATCTCCTTGCAAGATACGCACCAGTCAGCATAGAAATCCAGCATCACGGTTTTGTGGTTGCCGCCCGCCTGTGCCACGACCTGATTCAAATCCGCCAAGGTCTTGACGCGGGTGAATTGCAGGCCTTGCGCGGTGGCGGCAGCGTCAACCGATGCACCAGGAGCGCTGACAGTGAAATGCGCCAAGGGTCGCAGCGGGTCGCTGCCGCCAGTGGCCGCGCCCACCAGCATGATAATGCCGTAGATGCCGACCACCACACCCACGCCTTTCCAAAGTTTTCGCCAGCCGCTGCCGCGCGTTTCCAGCAGCACGAGATATACGCCGCAGACGATGGCAAGTGCTGCCCACAAGGTCAGCGTCACTGCGCCCGGCAGGATGCGCGACAGGAACCAGATGGCGACGCCCAGCAGGATCACGCCCAGCACGTATTTCACCGCCGTCATCCAGGCACCGGCCTTGGGCACCAACTTGCCGGCGGAGGTGCCCACGATCAACAGCGGAATGCCCATGCCGATGCCCAGTGCGAACAGGCTCAAGCCGCCGCGCAGCGGGTCGCCGCTCTGGCCGATGACCAGCAACGCCGCCACCAGCGGCGCGGTGATACAGGGTCCGACGATGAGCGCCGAGAGCACGCCCATGATGCCCACGCCCACAAAGGCGCCACCCTTTTGAGTATTGCTCAAGCCCACCAGCCGTGTCTGGATGGCGCTGGGCATTTGCAATTCGTACACGCCGAACATGGACAGCGCCAGCAACACGAAAATCAGGCTGAACACGCTCACGATCCAGGGATTCTGGAACCAGGCCTGCACGTTGGCGCCGATGAGCGCCACGACGATACCGGCCACGGTGTAGGTCAGTGCCATGGCGAGCACGTACACCAGCGACAGGGAAAACGCGCGGCCGGTGGAAGGCTTCTGATGCTGGCCGGCAATCAGTCCGGCGATGATGGGAATCATCGGTAGCACGCAGGGCGTGAAGGTGAGCGCCAGTCCCAGCCCCAGGAACACCAGCAGCACCCAGGCGAGGTTGCCGCTGCGGATGAGTTGCGCCAAGCGGTCCTGTTGCGAGACCGGCTTGCTGGCAGCGGTGTTGCTGGTTTGTGGTGCGAGACCTGCCTTGGGAATGGAAGCGACTCCCGGTGCGGCAAAATCAATGTTCACGGTTTTGGTGATGGGCGGATAGCACAGACCCTTGTCGGCACAACCCTGATAGGTGGCGGTGAGCATGAAATTTCGTGTGTTGCCGGTGACGGGAATCACGGCATCCACTTGGTGGCGGTATATTTCACTGGTGCCGAAGTACTGATCGCTTTCGATTTGGCCCTGAGGGAAATCTGGCGCGCCCAACGCCAGGTTCGGATCATTGCTCGCGAAATGGAATTTCTGCCGGTACAGGTAATAGCCATCGGCAATCTGCCAGCTCACGGCCATCGTGCTGGCATCTTTCGCATAGGCCGTGAAATGAAACACCTGGTCCGGCGGCGGGAAGCCGCCACTGCTTTTGCCGCCAGCCACCAGCGCTTCCAAGTCGGGAGGATGAATGCCGGCGGCCGCTCCCGGCGTCCTGCCTCCCGCGGCACTTGTACTTCCCTGTACATCGGGTGCACCGCTACTCGATGTGGCCGCAGCCAGTGTCAGGTTGAATTGCCTAGTCTGCGGCGGATAACAGAAGCCGAAATCGGCACAGCCCTGATATATCACCGTGAGCGCCAGTGGACCTGAGCCGGTGTACGGGATACTGGCGGTGACGCCGTTGCGATAGATTTCCTGGTCGCCGAAGAACTGGTCATGGTGATTCTCGCCCGCCGGAAATTGCGCCGCATCGAGCACGATGCCGGGCGACTGGCTGATGAACTGAAATTTGTTCTTGTAAAGGTAATAGCCGGGCAGGATGTCCCAATGGGCCATGAGCACGCCGTTTTGTGGCTGGACCTGCAGACGATAAACCTGATCCGGCGGCAACGGCTGGTTGTCGGCGCGCACCAGCGCCGGCAGCAGCGCCAGCAAACTGAGTAGAAGCGTGAGTCTTTTCATGGGGTGCGGGTGTTCTCGATAAGCCAGTTTAGATAAGCCGGATCGGCGTGGGTGATGGGGGTCGCAATGATTTCCGGGACCTGATACGGGTGCAGCACGCGGATGCGTTCGCGCAGGGCCTCGAAGCAAGCGGCGGTGGTTTTGATAAGCAGCAGGCATTCTGGTTC
>JBAVYM010000044.1:0-59620 GCA_049698775.1 Gammaproteobacteria bacterium | reverse complement strand
ACCATATGCGCTTGTTCGCTTGGCCATATAACCCCAAACAGTCTGGAGTCATACGTTTGAACAAGATCTAAAACATTTGCCGGTTTCTCTTCCACAAATGCGACATATATGAATGAAGCCGATTGCTCGACTTCAATCCTAAGCGCCAACAACTTTCCGAATTTTTAAAGAGCATGCCGGTGAACACGCACCGGCACAGTGAAACCACATCTGGACACACTCACGTATGCCCACGGGTGGTTTCATTGCATGACACGGGGAATGGGAAACTGGTGGAGCTGACCGGGATCGAACCGGTGACCCCCTGCTTGCAAAGCAGGTGCTCTCCCAGCTGAGCTACAGCCCCACGCTTACGGGTCTTTGATTTGCGCGATTGCTGCGTTGTGTTTGTCGCTCGTTCGGTCACGTACAGTTACACGCTCCCTCACTCACTCCGACACACGCCCTGCATTCGCGCAATAAGCCCGCGTAATCGATCTTCCCGGACGTGGTGCAGCTAATTGGTGGGTCTGGGAAGATTTGAACTTCCGACCCCACGCTTATCAAGCGTGTGCTCTAACCAGCTGAGCTACAGACCCGAGATCGGCTCAAAAGCGGCCCCCTCGGGGCCCCGTGCTTCAGAACCAAGTAACTTGTGTGGGAGCTCGCGCCCGTGCTTGAGACGCTTCACTCTTAAAGGAGGTGATCCAGCCGCACCTTCCGATACGGCTACCTTGTTACGACTTCACCCCAGTCATTGACCACACCGTGGTAAGCGTCCTCCTTGCGGTTAGACTACCTACTTCTGGTGCAGCCAACTCCCATGGTGTGACGGGCGGTGTGTACAAGGCCCGGGAACGTATTCACCGTGGCATTGCTGATCCACGATTACTAGCGATTCCGACTTCACGGAGTCGAGTTGCAGACTCCGATCCGGACTACGACCGGTTTTCTGGGATTGGCTCCGCCTCGCGGCTTGGCAACCCTCTGTACCGGCCATTGTAGTACGTGTGTAGCCCTGGTCATAAGGGCCATGATGACTTGACGTCATCCCCACCTTCCTCCGGTTTGTCACCGGCAGTCTCCCTAGAGTTCCCAACTGAATGCTGGCAACTAGGGACGAGGGTTGCGCTCGTTGCGGGACTTAACCCAACATCTCACGACACGAGCTGACGACAGCCATGCAGCACCTGTCTCTCGGCTCCCGAAGGCACCCCCGCATCTCTGCAGGGTTCCGAGGATGTCAAGACCAGGTAAGGTTCTTCGCGTTGCATCGAATTAAACCACATACTCCACCGCTTGTGCGGGCCCCCGTCAATTCCTTTGAGTTTCAACCTTGCGGCCGTACTCCCCAGGCGGAGAACTTAGCGCGTTAGCTGCGACACTGAAAGGCAGATCCTTCCAACGTCTAGTTCTCATCGTTTACAGCGTGGACTACCAGGGTATCTAATCCTGTTTGATCCCCACGCTTTCGCACCTCAGCGTCAGTATTGGGCCAAGAAGCCGCCTTCGCCACTGATGTTCCTCCAGATATCTACGCATTTCACCGCTACACCTGGAATTCCACTTCTCTCTCCCAGACTCTAGCGCGACAGTCCTGAATGCAATTCCCAAGTTAAGCCCGGGGATTTCACATCCAACTTATCACGCCGCCTACGTGCGCTTTACGCCCAGTAATTCCGATTAACGCTTGCACCCTCTGTATTACCGCGGCTGCTGGCACAGAGTTAGCCGGTGCTTCTTCTATGGGTTAAATCAAGATAGCAGGGTGTTATCCCGCCACTTTTTGTCCCCACCGAAAGTGCTTTACAACCCGCAGGCCTTCTTCACACACGCGGCATTGCTGGATCAGGGTTGCCCCCATTGTCCAATATTCCCCACTGCTGCCTCCCGTAGGAGTCCGGACCGTGTCTCAGTTCCGGTGTGGCTGATCGTCCTCTCAGACCAGCTACGGATCGTCGCCTTGGTAGGCCGTTACCCTACCAACTAGCTAATCCGACATAGGCTCATCCAATAGTGCGAGGCCTTTCGGTCCCCCGCTTTCCCCCGTAGGGCGTATGCGGTATTAGCCCGGATTTCTCCGGGTTGTCCCCCGCTACTGGGCAGATTCCTATGCATTACTCACCCGTCCGCCACTCGCCATCAACGTGTATTGCTACACGTCATGCTGCCGTTCGACTTGCATGTGTTAGGCATGCCGCCAGCGTTCAATCTGAGCCAGGATCAAACTCTTCAATTAAAGCTAGTAAAACTAGCGATCATCGAGTTGAACCCGAAATCTTTGAACTACTGTTCTCAATTTTGGGCCACTCTTCGTCTTAAGGCTTGCATACTCAAACCCTGACGCGAGCGCCCACACAAGTTACTTGATTGTGCTGTTAAAGAACGGGCCTGGGGAATGTCCCAAGCAGACCGGCCATTATACAGGCCGGCCATGGCTGGTCAACGGTTTTTTTTCAGGCATTTACGCTTACCGGAGGCCTTGCCCCCGGTAATAAAGAGCGCGGCATTATACGAGCGGGCCTTGTGCGGTCAAGGTTTGGGAAGGCCTCTTTATTCACCAAACCCCATTTACGCCGGCAACCCATTTGGGCAAACTCCCAATACCCATTACTACACAAGGCGCCCAAGGATGGCAATCAATGACTGGCCCGTGGCGGAACGGCCCCGGGAAAAGCTGCTGATACGCGGTTCCGAAGCTCTTTCGGATGCGGAACTCTTGGCCATTTTTCTGCGTACTGGCACACGCGGCATCACCGCCGTGGATATGGCGCGGGAATTGCTCGCCGAATTCGGTGGTTTGCGCGGCCTGTTCGCAGCCGAACGAAACCGCCTGTGCACGGCCCATGGCCTGGGTCCGGCGAAATACGCCCAACTTCAGGCGGTGCTTGAAATGGCCCGCCGGCACTTGGGCGAGAGTCTGCAACGTGGCAACCCGCTTGCCGATCCCGCGGCGACGCGGCGATATCTGATTTCCCGATTGCGCGACCTGCCTCAAGAAATATTCTGTTGTCTGTACCTGGATAACCGGCACCGAGTCATTGTCTTCGAGGAGCTGTTTCAGGGAACCTTGGACGGTGCCAGCGTTCACCCCCGGGAAGTGCTGCGCAAAGCCTTGGGTCACAATGCCGCCGCGCTGATTTTCGCCCACAACCACCCTTCGGGCGTGGCCGAACCCAGCGACGCCGACCGGCGTCTCACCCAGCGTCTCAAGGACGCGCTGGCGCTGGTGGACATCCGGGTGCTGGATCATTTCGTGGTAGGCGATGGCGACGCGGTTTCGTTCGCGGAACGCGGACTTCTGTAGTTCGACAGCTTGCCAAACAAGGCCCGGCTGTTAAAATACCCACCCTTTCGCCCACCCGGGCGCGCGGTTTTTACAGAGGATTCCGCCATGTCGAGAGTCTGCCAGGTCACCGGCAAGGGTCCGGTTACCGGGAACAACGTCTCACACGCCAACAACAAGACCCGTCGGCGTTTCCTGCCCAATCTGCACACCCACCGCTTCTGGCTGGACAGCGAGCAGCGTTTCGTGCGCCTACGCGTTTCCTCCAAGGGCATGCGCACCATTGATAAACTCGGCATTGAACAGGTGATCGCCGATCTGCGCGCCCGCGGCGAAAAACTCTGAAGGATTAAGCCATGCGTGAAAAAATCAAACTGGTTTCCAGCGCCGACACCGGCCATTACTACACCACCACCAAAAACCGCCGCTTGCATCCCGACAAGATGGAAATGCAGAAATTCGATCCGGTGGTGCGCAAGCACGTAGCTTACAAGGAAGCCAAGATCAAATAGGAATCGCGGCGCGGACCGGTGATCTGCTCACCGCTCCCATAAAGACTACAAGATTGATTCGTGTGGGAGCGGTCGTCCCGGCCGCGATGGAAGAATCGCGGCGAGTATCGCCGCTCCTACAAAGTCGACAAAAATCCGCTGAAGGCGGGTTTTTTGTTGACGGTCGAGCGCGCAGCTCAGGCCGCTTGCAGGCTGTAGCCGCGCAGACGCCGCGCGAACTCGCGCAAGCTGGCGATACCGGCGGCCTCCGCCTGCGCACACCATTCCTTGAGCTGCTGCAGCAGGTTCTCATTGGAAAGCGTGCGGTTTTCCCACAGCCCCTTCAAACGTTCGCGGAATTCGTACACGGTGCGCAAGTTGGAACTGCGCGCCAAGGTCTCCTGCAGACGCAGGCGGCTGCGTGCATCCAGCAACGTTTCGTCGCGCGTGAGCAGGCGGCGTGCCCGCGCGAATAACCCGCGACCCGCGTCGCCGGCTTTCTGTTTTTCAGTTTCCACCGCCGGTTTGATCACATCATGGCTGTAATGGCGCAGCACATGCATGCGGTTCAGGATGACTGCCTGCACGGTTTCCATATCCATTTGCTCGCCAACAACGGAAATGACCGGCTCGGGCGCGACGCGACGCACGGTCGCGAGATGGAAAAATTCGAGGGCGCGGATATACCACCAGCCGAGATCCACTTCCCAAGGCCGGTGGGCAAATTTCGCCGAACCCGGAAAAGCATGATGATTGTTGTGCAGCTCTTCGCCGCCCACGATGAAGCCCCAGGGAACCACATTGGTGGCGGCGTCCTTGCACTCGAAGTTGCGATAACCGGAATAATGGCCGACGCCGTTGACCACGCCGGCGGCCAGCACCGGGATGGCGAGCATTTGCACCGCCCAGACGGTTATGCCGGGCAACCCCAAGAGCAACACGTCAATGATAAGCATCAGGCTGACTCCCAATATGGGATGTCGGCGGTAGAGGTGACGTTCCATCCAATCATCCACGGTACCACGGCCATATTTCGCGATAGTCTCGGGATGCTTGGCTTCTTCGCGGTACAGCTCGGCACCCTCCAGCAACACTTTGAGCAGACCTTTCACCTGCGGACTGTGCGGGTCGTCCTTGGTTTCGCAATGCGCATGGTGCTTGCGGTGTACCGCGACCCACTCGCGGGTCACCATGCCGGTGGTCAGCCATAACCAGAAGCGGAAGATGTGCCGGATGACAGGATGCAATTCCAGACCGCGATGGGTCTGGTCGCGGTGCAGGAACAGCGTGACCGCCACAATGGTGAGGTGGATGAAGACCGGGGCAATGATGAACAGGGCCCAGATCGGTAAACCCAGAAAGCCGTGAATCAGGAACAATTGAGTCACCTCGGAATAACGTACTACGGAGGATTTGACAGATTATAACAGATTATCAGACTTGAGCTTGGTCACGTCCATCAGGGTTTCCCGTATCTGTGCGGGCTTGCAATTACATCGCCCGCACCGTCAAACTGCGTCGGCGTGCGGGAACTTTTTTCTGCGTAGACGTGACTATTAGGGCGCCGGCAAACCTCGGCTGTTGTATTTTTTACCCAATTCATCGTGCGGTTTATGCCATGAGTAACAACGATCTGCTCGTGAAAGTGGAAAATTTGTATCGTTATTACGACGACCACTGCGCGGTGCAGGACCTCAACTTTGAATTGCGCAAGGGCGAGATCCTGGGTTTCCTCGGCCCCAACGGCGCCGGCAAGACCACCACCATGCAGATGCTCGCCGGCAACTTGGCCCCGAGCGCCGGCCAGATTCTTATTAATGGGGTGGATATTCTTGACGAGCCGAAACACGCCAAACGCGCCATTGGCTACCTGCCGGAACAGCCACCGCTGTATTCCGATGCCACGGTGGACGAATACCTGGGCTATTGCGCGCGCCTCAATCGTGTGCCGCGCAACAAACTGCTTGCGGCACGCGACTCGGCCAAGGTGCATTGCGGTCTGAAGGACATGGGCCGCAAACTCATCGGCAATCTTTCCAAGGGTTATCGTCAGCGCGTGGGCATCGCCCAGGCGATCATTCATTCGCCGGCCGTGGTGATTCTCGACGAACCGACGGTGGGCCTCGATCCGATCCAGATCCGCGAAATCCGCGCACTCATCACCGAACTCGGCAAGGAACACGGTGTGATTCTTTCCACACACATCCTGCCGGAAGTGCAAACCGTGTGCAGCCGCGTGCAGATTATCCACAAGGGCCGCCTGGTGTTCAACGACAGCCTCGCCGGCCTCACCGCACGCATGCAATCCACCAGCTTGACGCTCGCCTGCCGAGCGATGCCCGATCCGAAAAACATCCAAGCACTGCCGGGTGTTGGCCGCGTGGAAGTGCTGGACGAACACCACTTGCGTGTATCGTTCAACGCGAACAGCAATCCCGCCGAAGCCCTCGCCGCGGAAGTATTGAAACGCGGCTGGGGATTGCTGGAACTCACGCCGGAACGCAAATCCCTGGAGCAGATTTTCGTGGATCTCACCGCCGCCGACGAACCCGGCGATGAAGCCCGGCAGGAGCAGGCAGCATGATGATCTTCACGATCGCCGGGCGTGAACTCAAGCACATGTTCCTGTCGCCGCTGGCCTGGTGCGTGCTGGCGGTCATCCAGTTCATCACGGCCTGGATGTTTCTGGTGCAGGTGGACAACTTCCTCAAATTCGCGCCCACCCTGGCGGGCACCGCTAACGCCCCGGGCGTCACCGACGCGATCGCAGCACCGATTTTCAGCACTGCCAGCGTACTGATGCTGCTGGTGGTTCCCATCATGAGCATGCGGCTGATCGCCGAGGAACGCCGCAGCGGTACCTTGAGCCTGCTGTTGTCGGCACCAGTGAGCATGACCGAAATCGTGCTGGGCAAATACCTGGGACTGTTGATCTTCCTGTTCATCATGCTGGGGCTGATCACGCTCATGCCGCTGTCGCTCGCGGTCGGCACCCATCTCGACTACGGTAAATTGTTTTCCGGCGTGCTGGGGCTGGCGCTTTTGTTGGGCGCCTTCGCCGCCGCCGGATTATTCGTGTCCACTCTCACCAAACAGCCAGTGGTAGCGGCGGTGAGCAGCTTCGGCCTGCTGCTGCTGCTATGGATTATCAGTTGGGCGGGCAGCGGCGATGCCCGCTTCAGTCCCACCTTTCATTACCTTTCGCTGGTGGATCATTACAGCTCGCTGCTGCGCGGCGCCTTTGATACTACAGACGTACTCTACTACGTGCTGTTCATCATCACCTTTCTGGTATTGAGCATCCGCCGTCTGGATGCCTATCGTCTGCAACACTGAACCCATGCGCGTCACCCGCAAATCCCGTGTGCAAATCCGCGCCCAGAACTGGAGCTTCGTAATCCTGTTCCTGGTGGTCATCGGTCTCATCGCCTGGCTCAGCACCCACTACGTTTATCAGGCCGACTGGACCTACGGACACCGCAATTCGCTGTCGCCGGCAAGCGTACAGTTGCTCAACACCCTCAACAGCCCGTTGAGCTTCACCGCCTACGCGCGTGACAACGCCGTGCTGCGCGAGGCGATCCGGCGTTTCGTGGGCAAATATAAATCGGTGAAGAAAGACACCGCACTGACATTCGTGAACCCTGACACCAATCCCGAAGAAGCGCGCCGTCAGGGGATTACCACCGATGGCGAATTAGTGATCGGTTATCAAGGCCGTACCGAGAAAATCCTGGTCAGCCAGATCAACGAACTGAACGTGACCAACGCCATCGAAAGCATCGCGCGCAGCGTGGATCGTTATGTGGTGTTCCTCACCGGCGATGGCGAACGCGATCCGCTCGGCCAACATAATTTCGATCTGGGAGATTTCGGCACGCAACTCACGCAGAAGGGGTTCAAGATCGAAACCCTGAACCTGGCTGCCACGCCCACCATTCCCACCAATATCGCGGTGCTGGTGATCGCCGGCCCGCAGGCGAATCTGCTGCCCGGCACCGTCAATATCATCCGTGACTATGTGAAGCGCGGCGGCAACCTGCTGTGGCTCAGCGATCCGGGATCGCTTTACGGCCTCGATCCGCTGGCCACAGATTTGGGCATCAGCTTCGGCAAGGGCACCATCGTTGACCCGGATTCCCAGCTTATCGGCATCACCAATCCCACCGTGGTGCTGGTGGCTAAGTACAACCCGGCTTCCGCCATCACGCGGGATTTCACCACCGCCACCCTATTTGCCGGAGCCACCGCCATCTCCACCGATCCGCGTAGCGGCTGGCAGGCGGACGGATTTCTGCAAACCCTCCCGCACAGTTGGCTGGAAACCGGCAAGTTGCAGGGTGACGTGAAATACGATCCCGCGCACGGCGACAAGCTCGGCCCGCTTACCATCGGCGTAAGTCTCACGCGCGAAGTGAAACAAGCCACCGCTGGCAAGGACAGCGAACAAAAATCTGCGGAGCAGCGTGTGGTGGTCACCGGCGACGGGGATTTCCTGTCCAACGCCTACCTCAATAATGGCGGCAACCTGGGGCTGGGCCTCAACATTATGAATTGGGTGGCCCACGACGACAGCTTCATCAACATCAACCCGCAGTCCGCCCCGGACCGCACCCTGAGCCTGTCACGCAGCGCCGAATCGCTTATCAGCCTCGGTTTCCTGTTCGTATTGCCGCTGCTCCTGATCGCCTGCGGCCTCATCATCTGGTCGCGCCGCCGCCGCGCATGAAAACTCGCCTCTGGCTCAACATCGCGCTGATCGCCATCATCGCCATCCTGGTGGCAGTGGTGTATTTCAGGCCGGGCGCCAAAAAACCCGCGCTGCCGGTGCCGCTCACAAGTCTGAAAGCGACGGATATTCACGACATCAAGATCGCTCAACCGGGTGCGGCCAGCGTGGAGCTCGCGCGCCATGGCGATACTTGGCAAATGACTGCGCCGGTCAAAATCCCGGCTGATCAATACTTGGTGCAGTCGCTGTTGGACGATATTCATGCCGCAGTCAAAAGCGGTTTTGCTGCCAAGCAGGTTGATCTCGGCAAATACGGTCTCGATCCACCGCATATCCGCCTGTGGCTCAACGACACCGAATTCGATTTCGGCGATACCGAACCGCTGAACAATTACCGCTACATCCTGAGCGGCGGGCGCGTGTTGCTCACCAGCGGCCTGTTGTTCTACCGCATCAACCACCGGCCCTACTGGTGGACGAGCAAGCGTCTGCTGCCGGAGGGCGCCCGCATTACCGCGATTCAGTTGCCCGACGCCACGCTCACGCTCAAAGGTACAAAATGGCAACTGTCACCAGCAAATCCCACTGTTTCCAGCGATGCCATCCAATCGCTGGTGGACAACTGGCAAAACGCGCAGGCCATCGGCACGGACAAACTCGGCGCCGGCACATCGCAGGGCGAAGTGGCGATTGCGCTGGCCAATGAGAAACCGGCATTGCGCTTCGTGATTCTGAAAGATCCGGATTTTCTGGTACTGGCGCGTCCGGATCTTGGCGTACAGTATGATCTGGACAGCAGTCAACGTGATGCACTGCTCGCCTTCAAATCCGCGAGCCCTCCGCCCAGAGCTGCAACCATTACTAAACCTGCCGGCTCTACTTCCAAAGAACTCTCTCCCCTCCGGGGGAGAGGGTCAGGGTGAGGGGGGAATAGGCCGTGCCACTCTACGGCCCCCTTCCTGTTTCCCTCTCCCATACGCAGAAAAAAATTGAGAAACTTGGCCAGATTATTTTGCAGCAGGCACCCCCATGCCCGAACTGCCGGAAGTCGAAACCGCGCGCCGCGGCATTGAGCCGCACCTACTGGGCCGCACCGTCACCGCAATCAAGGTGCGCGAGCGGCATTTGCGTTGGCCGGTGCCGCGCGCACTCGTTCAGGCGCTGCGTGGACAGCGCATCGAAAGCGTCACGCGCCGCGGCAAATACCTGCTGCTTGAAACCGCAGCCGGCACCGCGATCCTGCATCTCGGCATGTCAGGCAGTTTGCGCGTGCTTGCGGCAGACACACCCGCCGGCAAACACGATCATGTGGACATCGTGCT
This sequence comes from Gammaproteobacteria bacterium, assembly GCA_049698775.1. Classification (GTDB taxonomy): domain Bacteria; phylum Pseudomonadota; class Gammaproteobacteria; order Natronospirales; family REEB76; genus REEB76. The sequence goes on along the minus strand of JBAVYM010000044.1, from coordinate 49,810 downwards.
CAATTCGGGCAAGGCGCTGCGGCTGCGCGATCCGCGCCGTTTCGGTACGCTGCTCTGGACCATGGGCAATCCCGCGCGCCACAAATTGCTGCGCGCACTCGGACCGGAACCTCTGGGCGACGGCTTCAACGGCGACTATCTATTTGCGAAATCCCGCAAACGCAAAGTGGCGATCAAGAACTTCATCATGGACAGCCACATCGTGGTGGGCGTAGGCAACATTTACGCCAGTGAGTCCCTGTTTCTCGCGCGCATTCATCCCGAGCGCGCCGCCGGCCGGATTTCGCACGCACGCTACGTCGCGCTGACGAAAAGCATCCGCAAAGTTCTCAACGCTGCCATAAAATCCGGTGGTACCACTTTGCGGGATTTCAGCCGTGCCGACGGCGAGCCCGGCTATTTCCGGCAACATCTGCGGGTTTACGACCGTGAAGGTAAAGCCTGTGAACACTGTGGCGCGAGTATCCGATCCTGCGTCACCGGCCAGCGCACCACCTATTACTGCCCCCACTGCCAACGTTGATAGCTGGTATGCTCTACTTTCCCGTCATTCCCGCGCAGGCGGGAATCCAGGATTAAACCCTGGATACCTGCTTTCGCAGGTATGACAACTGAGAATTCACCAGTAATTTACTCATTGTTCGTCCTAAGCACAGCGAAGCGGAGTCGAAGGGTCTTGACGGAGAAACACAATGACAAAGAAGCAAATGTCGCCTTCGAGATTTTCCGCCCATCCACAAGACCGCAGGATAAAGAAGCGGCGCGGCCGTGATCTTGAGCCTACAGGAATGGCATATTCGGGCGGTCCGCGCCGGTATTGCCGAAGCAGATGCAGGCAAGCTGTTGCCACACTCAGAGGCCGTGAAACGGCTCCGGGCATGGGGAAAACGGCGTTCTCACGGGATCAAGGCGAGGTAAGCATGGGCAACCGACTGAGTAAGATTTACACCCGCACCGGCGACGATGGCAGCACCGGCCTCGGCGACGGCACGCGCGTACCGAAAGACGACGCACGCGTGGAGGCCTACGGCACCCTGGATGAATTGAACAGCGTATTGGGATTGCTACTAGCCGAAAAATTGCCGTCAGATATCATCACTGCGCTGCAACCCATCCAACACGAGCTTTTTGACCTGGGCAGCGAATTCTGTCTGCCGGGCTACAGCGCCATCGGCGCCGAACACGTGCAGCGGCTGGAAGATACACTCGACAAGTTCAACGACTCTCTGCCGCCCCTGAAGGAATTCATCCTGCCGGGCGGCAGCCGTGCTGCGGCGCTTTGCCACTTCGCCCGCACCGTTTGTCGGCGTGCCGAGCGCCGCGCCTGGACGCTGCACAAACAACATCCTCAGAATCCCGAGACCATCAAATATCTCAACAGGCTATCCGATTTGCTGTTCGTGCTGGCGCGGGTGATCGCGCGCCAGGGCGAGGGGCAGGAATTGCAGTGGAAGCACGAGCGCACCTACAAGGGCTGATCAACGTTTCTTTGTGCATAATCAAAGTGAGGCGGCCTCAAACCGCCCTGCCAGCCACGGCGAGTAGGATTAGAATCGACTCTCAGGGGGTCAAATCGGAGGTTCACCAATGACCAAGCTATTGTTGTTATGTGCCATCACCCTGTCACTTGTCACCGCCTGCGCAACCGACCTAACTGAGGCCGGCAGCAAGGTGCGGTTACTCGATTCCGCTGCCGAAGCATCAAGTTGCCAATCGATAAAGACTATCTACGCGAAAGCTGCTTTTGGTGTAACTAATGCTACGAAGCAGGCCTTAAATGAGGCCGCTGCTGCCGGTGCAAATGCTTTTTATATTATTTCTGCCTCACCGGAAGGAGGAAATATCCATGCTGATGTAGTCGGCAATGCCCTAATCTGCCCCCCGAACAAATAAACGACATGGATGCTCAGGGCATTTCGACGTTTTGGCTTGCGATCTTAGGCTCAGCAGCGGTCGGCGCGTTAGTATCAGCAGGCATCACCTTCATCGGGCAGCTTTTGGAACGCCGCGCCCGGCGCAAGGAATTACTGTTGAGCAAGGCGATCGATCTCGCTTTCAGGTGCACCGACATCGGCATGAAGTTGGCCGAGAAAATGGGGCGTCCGATCGAGATTCAAGATGATGTGATGCTCGCCGCTGTTTACTTCAAGGAGTTGCAGTACCTTATCGACAAGGGTGATGTTACCGACGAAGCCAAAGCTATCGAGGAACGGACACGCCGCCAGGAACGAGAGCGCGTCGCGGCTGAACGGAAGGCCGCCGAGGACAAAAGGCGGGAAGATGATCGCAAGGTTGATGAATGGAATAACCGCCTCGGACGATGACAACCGACAAATTCATGTTCACCTTCATGTTCACCCGCGATGTTTGCCAGAACAAAGCGGTGGCGAAACAGGCCGTCTTGGCCACCTTGTTATATGTTTCTAGCACCATGTTGAAAACGATCAATGATGGCGAACTGGAACGTCTCCAACGCCTTACAACTTATCGAAAGCGAGCTTCCCACCACCGTCGCGCTTGACTCGGAATATCGTGACGTCTCGATTAACGATGCGGGCCAAACTAACGATGTCCTCGACATCGGACTTCTCCATCTCGAGCCCGAGATACAGCTCCGTTATCTCTTCCGGATGGTATGGAAGCGTAATCCAGGGCTCCTCATCTTTCATGATCGGAATAGCTAGACGATATTCGCCTTCGTGATGCCAATCCAGTGTTTTGGTGTAGATGATCCGTTCGACGATCTCCTTGATTCGGGTTTCATGGTCACCAAACAACGCTTCAGCGATAAATTCAAGCGTATCTTTAAAGAGCGAAGGGCGTTTTTCGCGGTATATGACGGGATGAAAGAGCTGGAATTTAGAGTCCTTGGCTAAATTCGGTTGTATTCGCAGAGAAATACCCTTGTGCTTTTCAGCATACTCGGTCCACATGCGCTCCGAGTCTTTGTGGGTAGAGACGCAAAACACGCGATAACTCTGCATGAACTCGTTGATCTCTGCGATATACGCCTGCGCTCTGTCACGGTGGTACTCGACGTCATATATCCGTTTGCCAGAGTTCATCAGTTCGGCCCGAACCAGCTCAACAGCATTTGGATTCGCTCGGCAACCTTTCTGAATGCCCCTGATTTTTTCCTTCATCGGAGAACTGCATGTGGGTTCCTCGTCAAGGTGCCGTAGGATCACGTCGGTGAAGCTGCTTACGATCTTCTTCAGCGCTTCTTCGGTGTCCTCAGGGAAAATGCTTTGAATCGTTAGGTCTTCTGTGTCGTTGAAATCAGATGGTTTTGCGTGTTTGAACGTTCTATTTCCGAGCGTCAGCTTCGCACCAGAAACATCAAGGTACTTATAAAGCGGTGGGAGGATCATCTAAGCAAACACCATCTCGTTTGGCATCCAGCTACGAGTGGCTAGCGACGGTATCGCGAACTGAAGCAAGGGGTCCGAAGTGGCCATCGAACAACGCTTAATCTGATGTCGTCTTGCGGCGTACTCGGGCCTTCTCTAAGTCTTCACACAGTTGTTCTCCGCCTTGCAAAATCCTAGGCGTGGCGCGGGCAAGCAGGTCGCCGGGGATGCTGAACAGGCTGCCGGTTCTCACCGCGCTGATCTGCGGCCAGCGCTGCCAGTCCCTGAGGCGCGCCGCGGCGCCCGGACCGTCGCCGGTGATGATCGCTTGCGGATCGCGCGCCAGCACGTTTTCCATGCTGACCGCCGCGGCCGGCGCCGAGGATTCTGAAAACAACCCGTATCATTCTTTTCGAGTCGGTTCATATTGACGGCGGCCATGAATGATATTCACGACAACAATTGCTTCAGCCGTTACGCGGTACACCACGCGATAGCTGAACACGAAACGTTCCCGTATATCTTTACGCCCGAATTCAGGCACCACTCTGCCCATGCAGGGTTAAACGGATAGGCTGCGCGTCAGTGTGATTATCTTGTCAACCACCGCTGCCGCGTAACGCGGTGAATCGCGTTCGATATATGCAGCGATGGATTGAAGGTCGTCTGCGGCCGCAAGAGACCAGATTACGCGGTGAGCCATTTGGCGAGACGCTGTTCAACCTCTTGCTGGGTCAGCGTCCGCCCTGCGTCCGCGTCTGCCAACCCGTGCTTGATCTTTTCAAGTACGTACAGGCCATATTGCACGTCTTCCAGCGTGCTGCCCTCGGGCAAATGCCTGAGTACGGACTCGACTTCTTCATTGATTGCGCCCATCACTTGTCTCTCCCAAGTTCACCGGAAAATCATTCTAATCCGCCTTGCTCTTTCTTGCCATGCACTTTTCGACAGAAGAATCCACAAAACGGTAGGGCTTTATCCTATTGCTGTCCGCTCGGGCGCTTGCGTGCCGCGCCCAAACCCTCACAAAGCCGCTGCCCACCCTGCAGAATCCTCGGCGTGGCGCGGGCGAGCAGGTCGCCGGGGATGCTGTACAGACTGCTGGTTTTCACCGCGCTTATCTGCGGCCAGCGTTGCCATTCCTTGAGGCGCGCCGCGGCGCCCGGGTCATCGCCAGTGACGATGGCTTGAGGGTTTCGTGCCAGCACGCTTTCCATGCTGACGGCCGCCGCCGGCGCCGTCAGATCGCTGAAGATATTGCGGCTACCGCAGAGTTCAATCATGCGGCTGATGATCTGACGACCGCCGATGGTGTAGAGCGGTGTACCGGAAATCTCATAAAACACGCGAACAGGCTTGCGGCCAGCGTACCGGCCGCGCAGTTTCTCCAGTCCACCGAGAAATGCCTGTGCTGCGACTTTGGCCTCGCGCTCATGGCCGGTGGCCCGGCCAATGAGTTCGAGATTACTTGCGATATCCGTGAGTTGGTGGGTGCCGATCACCAGCACCGGCAGTTTCAGCGCGCGCAAGCGTTCGATGAGTGCGACCGGCGTACCACCCTGCCAGGCAAGGATCAGATCGGGTTTGAGTGCCACCAGCCGTTCCAGGTCCACGCGGAAGGCGTCGCCGATGCGCGGGAGTTTTTTCGCGGCTTCTGGATAATCACTGTATTTGCCAGCTCCCGCCATGTCTGCGCCCGCACCCACATCGTAAACAAGTTCGGTGAGATCCGGTGCCAAACTGACGATGCGTCTGGCGGGCGCCGCGATTGTGAGCGTGTGGCCATCGGCTCCTGCAAGTGTTACGGTCGCGCCTGCGCCAAGTGGCAATGCGAACAGCAATGCAACGAACAGTGTACGTGTCACCAAGTCAGACCCAACAGGGCAATCAGCGCGTACACCACCAGCCAGATGATGAGCGTGCGCCGCACCAGAAGCAGCGCGGCGCGCAAGCGCTCAGTGCCCGCTTCCTCGGTGCTGGCGCGCAGCGCGCCCAGACCTGCGCACACCAACAGGTCATCGCTCACCTGGTAGAAACGCATGGTGCAGTTGCCATAGAAACCCTTGAGTTCCGAAACCGTATCCTCAAAGCTGCCCGCCAACCCGTAACCCAGCGCGGCGAGATGCGCCGGAATCCAGGCCAGCACGCCATGCAGGCGTCCGACCGCGTAGATGAATTCATTGGAGCGCACTTCTCCGGGCGGCAGACGCCGCAGGAAATCGGTGCTGCGATACAGCACCGCGCCCGCCGGTCCCAACAGCGCGAACCAGAACAGGATGCCGAACAGCCGGTCGTTGGCCTCGGAGAACACCGCGTGGGTGATGGCTTCCGAACACGCGGCGGTGTCCGCTGGCGGTTTGGCACGCAGCAATCCCCGCGCCACTTCCTCGGCCCGGTGAGTGTTATCGGAGCGCACCGCCTCGATATATTCCTCGGTCTGGGCGTGTAAATCGCGTGGGCCGAGCGTGAGCAGCAAGATGATCACCGCAAACGCAAAACCGAATCCGCCCCAGATGTGGTCCAGCAGGTGGCCGACAAACAGGGTCACCACCGTGGGTACCAGCACAATCACCAGCATGCCGAAACTGGCGCGCCAGAAACCGGGGGCCTGGGCCAGAAATCCCAGGCTTTCGAAATAGGCCTGGAACCAGCGCGGTCCACGCAGGTACTCCTTGTGCCGGAGCATCATGTCCAGCAACAGGCTGAGCAGCAGGGCGAGAAAACTCATGCTGTGTAGTAAAGCCGTCTGCGCCGCATTACGCAAGCCGCGCGCGCAATCGCGCCCAATCGAAAGCCGGACCGGGATCGGTCTTGCGCCCCGGCGCGATGTCGCTGTGCCCGACGACGCGCACCGGCGTGATGCCGGGATAAGCCTGCATGAGGGCGCGCGCCACCATTACCAGTTCGGCATATTGCGCGTCCGCATAAGGCACGTCGTCGCAGCCCTCGAGTTCGATGCCGACGGAAAAGTCATTGCACGCGGCACGCCCTTGAAAGCTCGACACCCCCGCGTGCCAGGCGCGGCGCTGAAACGGCACAAACTGCAGCAGTTCCCCATTGCGGCGAATGAGAAGATGCGCGGACACGTGCAACGCCGCGGGCGCTGCGAAACCGGGATGGGCATCCGCAGGTAAATTCCCCAGGAACAGGCGCTCGATCCAGGGTCCGCCGAATTCGCCCGGCGGCAGGCTGATGCCGTGGATCACCAGTAGGTCAATCGCCGTAGCCGCCGGCCGCGCATCGCAGTGCGGCGAGGATAACTGGCGCGCGCCGCTTAACAGGCCGGTGACGGAATCCACCTGCGATTGCGCGCCGGGTGCGAGCTTGCCTGGTTTTGCCATGCGCGCATGTTGCCGGGAATTAGGTAAATGCGCAAAATGCTCTGCGCACCCCGCGATTTCGAGAATCCCGAGCACCCATGAGCGCCAACAGCGATTTTGTCCGCCGCGACCTGGCCGTTTTGTGGCACCCCTGCACCCAGATGAAGGACCACGAATGGCTGCCACTCATCCCCATCCGCCGCGGTCAGGGCGTGTGGCTGGAGGACTTTGACGGCAAGAAATATCTGGATGCCATCAGCTCCTGGTGGGTGAATCTGTTCGGCCACGCCAACCCGCGCATCAATGCGGCCTTGACGCGCCAGATGCAGGAGCTGGAACACGTGATCCTGGCGGGTTTCAGCCACGAGGCGGTGGTGGAACTTTCGGAACGGCTGGTGAAAATCGTGCCGCCGGGACTGACGCGTTGCTTCTATGCCGACAACGGTTCCTCGGCGGTGGAAGTGGCAGTGAAGATGAGTTTCCACTACTGGCGCAATCTCGGCCGACCCCAAAAAACCAGGTTCATCACGCTCGCCAACAGCTATCACGGTGAAACCCTGGGCGCACTGGCGGTCGGCAATGTGCCACTCTACAAGGAAACCTATGCGCCGCTGCTCATGGATGTGATTTCCGTGCCGAGTCCCGATTGTTTCGCGCGCGAAGCGGGCGAGAGTTGGGAATCCCACACCCGCAAGATGTTCACGCACATGGAACGAGCGCTGAGGGAACATCATGAGCAGGTGTGCGCGGTGATTCTGGAACCGCTGGTGCAGTGCGCCGGCAACATGCGCATGTACCATCCGGTGTACCTCACACTGTTGCGAGAGGCGTGCGATCGTTACGGCGTGCATCTGATCGCCGACGAAATTGCCGTGGGCTTCGGCCGCACCGGCACCCTGTTCGCCTGCGAGCAGGCCGGCATTACGCCGGATTTCCTGCTGCTGTCAAAGGGTCTTACCGGCGGTTATCTGCCGCTGTCGGTGGTGCTGACCCATGATCGGATTTATCAGGCGTTCTACGACGACTACAGCAAATTGACAGCGTTCCTGCATTCTCACAGCTACACCGGCAACGCGCTCGGCTGCCGCGCCGCGCTCGCCACGCTGGATATCTTCGCAGCCGATAAGGTCATTGAACACAATCGCCAGCTCGCGGCGTACATGGGTAAAGCGGTGGCACATCTCGCAGAACATCCGCATGTGGCGGAAGTCCGTCAACACGGCATGATTCTCGCTATTGAAATGGTCAAAAACAAAAGCACCCGCACGCCTTATCCCTGGCAGGAGCGCCGCGGCCTCACGGTCTATCAGCACGCGCTCAAGCGCGGTGTGCTGCTGCGGCCGGTCGGCAATGTGGTGTATTGCATGCCGCCCTACGTCATCACGCCGGAGGAGATTGACCTCATGGCAGAAGTCGCGGCCGAAGGCATTGACCTCGCGACGCGTGAGGCGTGAGGCGTGCGCATCCCACGCATCTACACGCCCCAGCTACTTGTGACTCAGCAACCGTTGCTGCTGGAAACCGCTGCTTCCCGGCATCTGCTCACGGTGCTGCGCCTCAAGCCCGGCGCGTCACTGGTGCTGTTCGACGGTTCCGGCCGCGAGTTTGAAGCGAGTCTTGAGGCGATGGAGAACCGTCAGGCGCGTATCCTCATCCGCTCGCAGCGCGCAAGCCGCAGTGAGTCACCGCTCAAGATCACTCTCGCACAGGGCATTTCCCGCGGCGAACGCATGGATTACACACTGCAGAAAGCCGTGGAACTGGGGGTCGCCGAAATCCTGCCGGTGCTGACGGAACGCAGCGTAGTGCGGCTGGACAAACAACATGCCGCGCACAAACAGCAGCACTGGCAGCAACTGGTCATCGCTGCCTGCGAACAATCGGGCCGCGTGTGCGTGCCGGCAGTGCGCATACCTCTGTCACTGAGCGGATTACTTGCAGAACTACCGCGCCACGGCTTGAAACTGCTGCTGGATCCGGAAGCCGGTTCGGCTGTAGGCGACTTGCCCCGGCCGCTACACGATCAAATCCTGCTGCTGGCGGGACCGGAAGGCGGCTTGAGCGCGGCCGAAATCAGCGCGGCGCAAGGCGCCGGCTTCACGGCGGTGCGGCTCGGGCCGCGTGTGCTGCGCACCGAAACCGCGGCTGTGGTGGCCTTGAGCCTGTTGCAAAGTTTGTGGGGCGATCTATGATGAGTTTAGACTCCTGGTATTCGTCTATTCGTAATCACTCATGGAATAAGGCCGGTCTTTGGGCGAAATACCCCAACTCTTGTTAGGCTGCGCTTGCATCACGAAACGCAGCACGCCGCCGGCCATGATCTCCTGCTGCCGTATGTACACGCGATTCAGCAGCTTGCCATTTAATGTCACTGAGCTGATATAGGGAGTACTGTCACTCAGATTCTCGGCCTCGACGGTGAAATGCCGGCCATTGGGCAGCGTGAGCGTGGCGCGTTTCACGAACGGCCGGCCGATAATATATTCATTGCTGGCGGGCGCCACCGGGTAGAAGCCCAGCGCCGTAAAGATGAACCACGCCGACATCTGGCCGCAGTCGTCATTACCGACAAGGCCATCAGGCGTGGGCGCGTACTGGCTGTCCATGATCTGCTTCAGACGCTGCTGAGTCTTCCACGGTTCGCCTGCATAGTCATACAGATAAGCGATGTGGTGGCTGGGCTCGTTGCCGTGAGCGTAGTAGCCGATGAGGCCGGTGATGTCCTCCACATTGGCAAATTCTTTTGGATCCACTTTGGTATCGAACACCGCATCCAGCTTGGTCACCAGTTTTTGATCGTCGCCCAGCTCGTGGATCAGTCCGCCGATGTCCTGGGGTTCGTACCAGGAATACTGCCAGGCATCACCTTCGGTGTAATCACTGCCGTAACCGGCGGCGGCCGGATCGAAAGGCACCCGGAATTTCCCATCGCTGAGACGCGCGCGCGCAAAGCCAGTCTTGGGATCAAACTCGTTGCGCCAATAACCGGCGCGTTTGTAGAACTCCGCAGCGATATCCTTGCGGCCCATGGCCTTGGCCATGCGCGCGGTGGTCCAATCGTCAAACGCATATTCCAGGGTCTTGGATGCCGCTTCCGGTTCCTTGTCGATAGGCACGTAGCCGAGTTTCATGTAGTACTGGAGTCCGCCGTAAGGACCGTAGGTGGCAGTGGCTACCATGGCTTTGAGCGCCGCATCGGCGGAATAACCGCGTATGCCTTTCATGTAAGCATCTGCGATCACGGCCACCGCGTGATAACCGATCATGCACCAAGTCTCGAGTCCCTGGTAAGACCATATCGGCAGCATGCCGTACGGGCTTTCCTGCTGGAATGCGATCATGGACCGGATAATTTCATCGGTGCGCCGCGGTGGCTGTATCAATGTCAGCAACGGATGTTCGGCGCGGAACGTATCCCACAACGAGAAGGTGGAATAGAAATCAAATCCCTTGGCCTGATGCACTGCGTTATCAGGACCGCGATAGCGGCCGTCCACATCCATGGACAGGTTAGGCGCAATCATCGTGTGGTACAGCGCCGTATAGAAACTCTTCTGCATGTCCGGTGCAGCATTCACGTCAAATACCGACAGTGCCTTTATCCACGTTGCACGCGTAGCTGCGCGAGTTGCGTCAAAATTCCAGCCAGGCATCTCCTCGTCCAGGTTTTTTATCGCGTTGTCTTCGCTCACCGATGAGATGGAAACTTTCACCAGCAACACCGGATTCTTGAGTACGCCGAAATCGAATACGCCCACCAGACCGCGACCCTGGATCTGGGCACGCTCGGAGGGATCGTTGACGGCAGGAGGCGCGAACCCTTTGTAATCGATCGGACCTTCCCGGTCGTAAAGCTCATGCCCGCTCATGGACTGGGAAAACCGCATGGCGAAATACAACTGCCTGCCCGGCGCCCAACCGCGTGTGATGCGGTAGCCGGTCACCGTTCCGTCGCGGCGCACGCGCATGCGCGACCACAGGACTTTGCCCGGATAGTTGTAGATGCTGGAACGCAAATCCACCAGCACGTGTGCGGGTTCACCCGCAGGGAAATGGTAGCGTTCCAGACCCACGCGACGAGTGGCGGTCAGCTCCACCCGGATGCCGTAATCCGCAAGCGTCACTGCGTAATAACCCGGTTGCGCCGTTTCGCTGGCATGGCTAAACCGCGAACGGTAACCGCTACCGGGTTTGTCTACCGCGCCCGGATCCAGCCGCACCTGACCGGCGATTGGCATCACCAGCACGTCGCCCAGGTCCGAGTGGCCGGTGCCGGAGAAATGTGTCTGGGAAAACCCGAGGATGGTCTTGTCCTCATAACGGTAGCCGGCGGCCCAGCCGTAACTCTTATGGAAATCCAGAATCTGGGTATCGGGGCTCACCTGCACCATGCCGAAGGGCACCGTGGCCCCGGGAAACATGTGGCCGCCTCCGGCAGTGCCGATGAAAGGATCAACCGAAGCATAGGGCGTATCCCTTGTGGGCGCAGCGTGCGCCGTCAGCATCGTGGCGATTAACAGGGTAGCTACAGCGCATGAGATACGGGATGCGACACGCATACACATAATTAGGGTCCTCTTCTGTTTCCATGCCCGAGCATGGGTTTGAACCGGCGGCCAATCATAATATAGTGCTGCGGCCCTTTCAGGCGGACCACAGCACTACCATCGGATATATTGCCAACATGAATAAAACCCGCGTGGCCTTCAGCGTCGTAACCGCCGTGTTCTTCATGTGGGGCTTCATCACGGTGCTCAACGACGTGCTGGTGCCGCACCTGAAATCGGTGTTCTCGCTTGATTACACCCGCATCATGCTGATCCAATTCACGTTCTTCGGCGCCTACTTTCTGATATCGCTGCCGTCCGGAAAAGTGCTGTCGCTGTTCGGTTACAAGAACAGCATCATCATAGGCTTGTGCGTATCCGGGGTCGGCGCGCTGCTGTTCTATCCGGCGGCGGCGATACCGTCCTATGCCGTATTTCTTACCGCCCTGTTCGTGCTGGCGAGCGGTATTACACTGCTCCAGGTAGCCGCCAACCCATATGTGAGTCTGCTGGGTCCGCCGCGCGGCGCATCCAGCCGCCTTAATTTGTCGCAGGCCTTCAATTCTCTCGGCACTACATTGGCGCCCAAGTTCGGGGGCCTGTTGATCCTGTCAGGCGCCGTGCTGAGCGCCGCAGAATTTACCAAGCTCGACGCGGCCCATCAGATCGCTTACCGCTTGCAGCAGGCGGAGATGGTGCAGATACCCTATATCGGTATCGCGATCACGTTGTTTGCACTGGCGGCGATCGTGTATCTGTTTCATCTGCCGGCAATCAATGTTGCGGAAGATCACGCTGCGGAACCCTCGCATCCATTCCGGGCCGCGCTACGCCACCGCCATCTATTTTTCGGTGTGATCGGGATTTTTGTCTACGTCGGCGCGGAAGTCTCAATCGGCAGCTTCATGATCAATTACATCTCACTGCCCGGGATAGGCAACATGCCGGAAGTGAAGGCAGCGGGTTTTGTGTCGCTGTACTGGGGTGGTGCCATGCTAGGGCGTTTCATCGGTTCGGTGCTGCTGCAACGCATCGATCCACGCAAGCTGCTAGGTGCGTTCGCGTGCGTGGCGACGCTGCTGGTGCTAACCACCATGCTCAGTCACGGCATGTTTGCCGTGTGGAGTGTGGTCTGCATCGGCCTGTTCAACTCCATCATGTTCCCCAACATCTTCACGCTCGGCATTGAGGGTCTCGGCCCGCTTACCGGTCGCGGCTCCAGCCTGTTGATCATGGCCATCGTGGGCGGTGCCGTAATGCCGGTGCTGCAGGGCATGTTGGCAGACCGCTTCGGCGTGCATCACGCCTTCATCCTACCTTTGCTTTGTTATCTCTATATCGTGTTCTACGGCTTCAAGGGATCAAAACTCGATCTGGCGACGATAGCCGAAGCGGAGTCGCGCGCCAGTGCGTAGTGTGGTGTGCTTCGGTGAGGCGCTGATCGATTTTCTCGCCGCGCCCTCAACGGGCCAGCAAGCGCCACAGCAATTTGTGCGGCATGCCGGCGGCGCGCCGGCGAACGTGGCGGTCGCGGTCGCGCAACTCGGCGTGCCTTCGGTGTTCGTCGGCATGCTGGGCCGGGATATGTTCGGTGATTTCCTGCTGGAACGGCTTAAGTTCGCCGGTGTTTCGACTTATTACGTGGCGCGCACGGATGTGGCCAAGACGGCATTGGCGTTTGTGTCGCTGAATGCGCTCGGCGAGCGTCAATTCAGTTTCTACCGGCCGCCGTCAGCGGATCTATTGTTCCGTGCACGGCATTTCGATGATGCTTGTTTCAACGACACCGCGATCTTCCATGCCTGCTCCAACAGCCTCACGGAAGCGGAGATCGCCGATACCACGCTCGAAGGTATGCATCGTGCACATGCGACGGGTGCGCTGGTGAGCTTTGACATGAACCTGCGTTCGAGCTTGTGGCGCAAGAATCTGGATCCACATGCACGCATCTGGCGGGCACTGCGCGAAGCCGAACTGGTGAAATTGAGCGCCTCCGAGCTGGCATTCCTGGCCGAACCTCTGGGCGGCGAGACTGCCGCGCTGTCTGAATTGTGGCGCGGGCGGACGCAGTGGCTGTGGGTTACCAACGGCGGCGAGCCATTGCGGCATTTCACGCGATCAGGGTCTGGCGTGTTACCCACTTTCCAGGTGCAGACTGTGAATACCACGGCCGCCGGCGATGCCTTCGTGGGCGGCATGCTGAGCTGGCTGCTGCGTGAAAACGTGGTCCAGCGGAGGCTGGAAAAATTTCTGGCGGACGAGGCGCATATGCGATCGGCATTGCGCTTCGCCGCCGCCTGCGGTGCGCTGGCAGTGACCCGTCACGGTGCGTTCGAATCCATGCCGTCGCGCGCCGAAGTAGAACAGTTTTTACGAGAGCATACTTGAACACGCTACCCGATTTTCGCTCCCCGGATTTCCTGCGTGCACACATTGCACACACCATGGTGTTCTATCATCCGCGTGCTATCGATGCGAAAGGTGGCTTCTTCCAGTACTTCAAGGACGACGGAACGATTTACGATACCAACCACCGGCATCTGGTGAGCAGCACGCGCTTCGTCTTCAATTATGCGATGGCGTTTCGTGAGTTCGGCGATCCGGCCTATCTCGACGCGGTGTGGCACGGTGTGCGCTATCTGCGCAACGTGCATCGCGATGCGGCCAACGGCGGTTACGCCTGGACCATTTGCGACGACCGTGCCGAGGATCGCACCAATCACTGCTACGGTGTAGCGTTCGTATTGTTGGCGTATGCCTGCGCGCGCCAGGTCGGTATCGAAGAGGCCGCTGCGTGGATGGAGGAAACCTGGGCGCTGTTGGAGAAATATTTCTGGGATTCGGACGCGGGGTTGTACCGCGACGAAGCCTCGCCGAATTGGGTGTTTACGGATTACCGCGGCCAGAACGCCAACATGCACCTATGCGAAGCGATGCTGACCGCGTTCGAAGTCAGTGGCGAGCCACGCTATCTGGAGCGCGCACGCACGCTGGCCGATCACATGACGCGACGCCAGGCACAGAAAACCGGCGGCCTGATGTGGGAGCATTACGACCGGCACTGGGAACCGGACTGGGATTACAACCGCGATAACCCGAAACACCTGTTCCGACCTTGGGGCTTCCAGGCCGGGCATCAGACCGAATGGGCCAAGCTGTTGTTGATACTGGAACAGCATCGTCCGGAAGCGTGGTTGCTACCGCGCGCGCGGGAGTTGTTCGATACGGCGTTGGCTCGCGCCTGGGACAACGAACACAAAGGCATCTACTACGGCTTCGCGCCCAACGGCAGACCCTGCGACATGGACAAGTACTTCTGGGTACAGGCCGAAAGTCTGGCCACCGCCGCCTTGCTGGCGACCCGCAGCGGTGAGCAGAAATACTGGAACTGGTACCACGCAATCTGGTCATATGCTTGGCGCCATTTCGTGGATCATCAATATGGCGCTTGGTACCGGATACTGGACCGGCAGAACCGAAAATACAGCGACGAGAAAAGCCCCGCGGGCAAAGTGGATTACCACACGATGGGTGCTTGTTACGAAGTGCTCAAGGCAATAACCTCACGCTGATGCAAAATCCCGCCAGAATCGGAGTACATCCGCATGATCTGCCACGTTAATACCGTTTTTCGCATTGTCCTGCTCGCCGTATTGATTTTTTTTACCGGTATCGCCACCGCGCAGAGCGCTGTGTCATCCCTGGCAACGGCGGTCAATCCGCTGATCGGCAGCGCTAATGGCGGCAATACCTTCCCGGGTACCACGCTGCCATTCGGCATGCTGCAATGGAGTCCCGAGAACACGCGCGGCAAACACAATCGAACTGCCGCGCCCGGCGGTTATCAATACAACGTGACGCGCATCCGCGGATTCAGCCTGACTCATCTGTCCGGTACCGGTTGCCGCGGCGCCAGCGGCGATGTGCCGTTCATGCCGGTGACGGTGCCGATCACAAGTTCGCCATCAGCCGACAGTACCGATCAGTACTATGCCGGCGATTTTCGCCATGCCGACGAGCGCGCGGTAGCTGGTGATTATCGCGTGCGCCTGACCAGCGGCGTCGCAGTCGAACTCAGTGCCGCGCTGCGCAGCGGCATCGCACAATTCGACTTTCCCGCCGGCAAGCCGGCGAACCTCCTGATCCGCGTTTCTGATTCGGAAGTCGGCAGCAGTGCCGCTGAAATCCATGTCGATCGCCGCACATCCACGATCACCGGCTCGGTCACCAGCGGCAATTTTTGCGGTTATATTTCCAAAGCTGATCGGCGCAGCTACTACACACTGTATTTCGTTGCGCAATTTGATCGGCCATTCGCCACCACCGGCACCTGGCAGGATACGGTCGTGACAGCGGGCGGTACATCGGCACACGGTGGGACCACATACGGTGCCAAGGGCTTCCCGCTGCCAGACAGGGGCTCCGGCGCATGGGTCGCTTTCGCCGGCAACGGTGCCCGCGACGTTAGCGTACGGGTCGGTATCTCCTACGTAAGCCTCGCGAACGCGCGCGCCAATCTGGCAACCGAGATACCCAAGCGCACCACGCTGGCGCAGGAGCGGCAGCGCGCCTTTGATACCTGGAACCAGACACTCGGCAGGATTACCGTCGATGGCGGGACACCCGACCAGCGCAACGTGTTCTACACCGCGCTATATCATGTGCTGTTGCAACCAACGACGTTCAGCGACACCAACGGCGAGTATCGCGGCTTCGACCAGAAGATACATCGCATCGGCGCTCACCAGCATACTCAGTACGCCAACTTCTCCGGATGGGACGTGTACCGTTCACAACTGCAACTGGTCACCTGGCTGCTGCCGCGGGTGGGCAGCGACATCGCGCAATCGCTGTATAACCAGGCGCGGCAGAATCACGGCGAATGGGACCGCTGGACGCACAATTCCGGCGGCACGCACGTAATGAGCGGCGATCCGTCGGTGCCGGCGCTGGCCGACATCGCCGCTTTCGGTGGCCACGATTTCGATCTGCGCAGTGCGTATGCCTCGCTGGTGCGCGCGGCGAGCGTGCCGACCGCGCACGATCTCAGCGATGCCGGCTGCAACGTCGAATGCGTGGGTGAGCGTCCGTCCCTGGATCAGTGGCTGAAACTGCACTACATCGCAAGCAAATCGCACGCCTGGGGTGGTGCCGGCGAGACGCTGGAAGACGCCAGCGCCGATTTCGCGCTGGCGCAACTGGCGCAGCGTGTCGGCGACGCGGCCGGTTACCGTCGCTTTCTGACGCGCGCCGGGTACTGGCGCAACCTCTTCAATCCCAAGGCGACACCCCAGGGCGGATATATCCAGAACCGCAATGCCGATGGCAGTTGGCCGGCGTTCACTCCTGCCACCGGCGACGGTTTCGTCGAGGCCAGTGCGTCGGTGTATCTGTGGATGGTGCCGTTCGACGTCCACGGCCTGTTCGATCTGCTGGGCGGCCGCGACAAAGCCGGCGCACGACTCAATGCCTTCTTCCACAACCCCGACGGCAGTTGGGCGCTGACCAACGCCGGTCCGCTACACGCCGAGTTGAACAACGAACCCTCGGTCGCGATGCCTTGGCTGTACGACTACGCGGGGCAGCCGTGGAAAACCCAGGAGGCCGTGCGCACTGCTGTCAACATGTTGTGGAAGAACACACCCGATGGTATTCCCGGCAACGACGATCTGGGTGAGATGTCATCTTGGTACGTGTGGGCGGTGCTGGGGTTGTATCCGGAAATTCCCGGCCGCGCCGAGTTGCTGCTGGGCAGTCCACTGTTTCCGCACGTGGTCGTGCATCGCAGCGGCGGGGACGTCATCATCAGCGCGCCCGATGCAAGCTCTGATACGCCTTATGTTCAGGCCTTGCAAGTTGACGGTAAAGCCTACGCTCGTCCCTGGCTGACACCGGAGTTCGCGGCGCACGGCGGCCACTTGCAATTCACGCTCGACACCAAACCCAATACCCGGTGGGGCACAAATCCGTCCGCTGCGCCGCCGTCATTTCCGCCGCCGCAGACCTGAAAGGCAAAACCATGAAACCGTCGCTCCTTATTCTGGGCCTGATCCTGTCCGCGGCGCTGTTGCCAGTCACTGCCGGGTTCGCTGCGACCGCAGACACGATGCCAGCGCCGCCTGGTGCGCCCAAGATGGCCGCACGTGTCAAGCAGGAATTTCTGCACGCCTGGAACAATTACGTGCGCTATGCATGGGGACACGACGAATTGCGTCCCTTGAGCCGGAAACCCTTCGACTGGTACGGCCAGTCGCTGGAGATGACGCCGGTGGATGCACTCGACACACTGGTGATCATGGGCCTGAAACCACAGGCCGCCAAGGATCGCGCGTTGATCGACAGCAAACTGTCATTCGACAAGGATATCTACGTCAAAGTATTCGAGGTCAACATCCGCTTATTGGGCGGCCTGTTGTCGGGTTACGAACTGACAGGTGATAAACGGCTGCTGGCGCTGGCACAGGATCTCGGCACCCGCCTGTTGCCGGCGTTCAACTCGCCCACAGGCCTGCCCTACCGTTACGTGAACCTGCGCACTGGCGCGGTGCGTGGCGTGGTTTCGAATCCCGCGGAAACCGGCACGCTGATCCTCGAATTCGGCACGCTCAGCAAACTCACCGGCAATCCGGTGTTCTACGAAAAAGCCAAGCGTGCGCTGACAGAGACCTTCAAACGCCGCTCGCCCATCGGACTGGTGGGCGATGGCATCAACGTGGAAACCGGCGAATGGACGGATGCGGATTCCCACATCAGCGGAGGCATTGATTCCTATTACGAGTATCAACTCAAGTGCTGGAAGCTGTTCGGCGACGAGGATTGCCACCGCATGTGGGAGGCGAGCATCTCGGCGATTGACAAATACTTGGCCGATAACGTCAACGGCGAACTGTGGTACGGCCATGCGGATATGCACAGCGGCAGGCGCACGGCCACGGAATACGGCGCATTGGACGCCTATTTTCCGGCGGAACTGGCACTCTCAGGTGATCTTGATCGAGCCAAGCGCCTGCAGACTTCGTCGTTCAAGATGTGGAACCTGCGTGGTATCGAACCCGACGTATTGAATTACACGACCATGCAAGTGGTGTATCCGGCATACCCGCTGCGCCCGGAGATCATCGAATCCACTTATTACCTGTACCACTATACCCGCGACCCCTACTATCGCGTCATGGGCCAGCGCATGTTCGATAACTTCGTGAAATACTGCCGCACAAACAACGGCTACGCGTCACTCGCGAACGTAATCACCAAACAGAAAACCGATGCCATGGAAAGCTATCTGTTTGCCGAAACCTTCAAATATTTTTACCTACTGTTCGCGCCGCCGCAGATACTGGATTTCGATGCAGTGATCTTCAACACCGAGGGACACCCGCTGAAACGTCTGCCCAGGAGTGGCAGAAAGCGCACGCGGTACAACAAGACAAAGGACTGAGGGAGGTGTATCAGCCCGCGGCGCGCCGGTGCGGCATGGCTTCCAGGAGTTTGTCCTCGATGGCTTCCAGATCGGGGATCACCGGCCGTTCGTTGGCCATGCGGATGCGGCTCAGCACCGGAGCTTCGTCGCTGAACCCATCCTCCGCATCCACACTCAACACCGCGGCATTCACCCGCACCAGATACGGATAACCCTGGGTCATGAGGGCGAACACCGGCGGTTCCATCTGCCGGTTGATGGTGAACATGATGGCGACCCGCGTGCGGTTAGCGCGCTCGGGGATTTTGCGGCCGCACAATCCCTCGAAAGAAACCAGTGGAATTTCCTGACCCTGCCAGTTGATGAGCCCTAGCAGCCAGGAGGGTGTGCCGCGCACCGGCCGCGGCCGCGTATAGCCCATGACTTCCGCCACCGACAGGCGCGGCAGGATCAGCTTGCCGCCTGCGAACGGGATCAGCAGACTGTAAATTTCTTCAAGTGCCTGCGGCATGTCGGTTCATTCCCAACGGGTGTGTTGCGGGCGGAAACGCGCCACCAGTTCCTGGATATTCTCCAGTAGCTCGGTTTCCTGGTAGGGTTTGCCGAGATATTTGTTCACGCCGATCTCCATGGCGCGGTTGCGGTGTTTCTCGCCGGTGCGCGAGGTGATCATGATGATCGGAAGGGTCTTGAAACGTTCGTCGTTGCGCATGTGCTGCGCCAGTTCGTAACCGTCCATGCGCGGCATCTCGATGTCGAGCAACATCACGTCCGGCCGGTTTTCCTGCAGCAGCGCCAGGGCATCCACACCGTCCTTGGCGGTCAGCACGCGCATGCCGTAGCGTTCCAACAGGCGCTGTGTCACGCGACGCACGGTGATGGAATCGTCCACCACCATGGCGAAAATGCGCGTGTCTTCCTGGGGCAACTCGCGCTCCGGAACCTTGAGCGCTTCCTCCGCCACCCGCGTTGCGGTACGCGTCAGCGCGATCACGTCGAGAATCAGCAGGATGCTGCCGTCACCGAGAATGGTGGCGCCAGAAATACCCTGGATGCTGCCAACCTGCGGACCCACGGATTTGACCACCACTTCGCGGCTGCCCTGCATGCCTTCGGTGATGAGCGCGACATTCGCTTCACCGGTACGCACCAGCAGCAACGGGATGGTGGCAAGTTCCGCGGCGAACTGCGGCGCGCCGATGCCAAGCAGTACGGATAGATGCTGCAATTGATAGGGGCGTCCGCCGTACAGATAGGCGGGATTCTCACTCGCCATCAGACGTTCGAGTTCGGCGCGCGGAATGCGTGCGATACCCTCGATGCTGGGCAGAGGAATGGCATAGGGTTGTTCCGCCACGCTCACCAGCAATGCCTGGCTGATGGCCAGCGTAAACGGCAGGCGCACTGTGAATTTCGCACCCTGCCCGGCCACGGAATCTATCCTGAGGGTGCCGCCGAGTTGCTTGATCTCACTCGCCACCACGTCCATGCCCACACCGCGGCCCGCGGTCTGGGTCAATTGTTCGGCGGTCGAAAACCCAGGCTCGAGAATATACGCCATGATTTCGCGTTCGCTCGGTTTCGCGCCGTGCTGCATCAGGCCCATGGCCTCCGCCTTGCTGCGTATGGCGCGCAAATCCAGGCCGCCGCCGTCATCGCTCACCTCGATGACCACTTCGGAACCTTCACGGCTGAGGGTGACGGCCACCGTGCCCACGGACGGTTTCTTGCGCTGCTTGCGCACTTCCGGCTTTTCGATGCCGTGCACCACGGAGTTCCGCAGCATGTGCTCAAGCGGCGCCAATACGCGCTCCAACACCTGCCGGTCCATCTCGCCCTCGGCGCCCAGCAGTTTGATTTCCGCCTGTTTGTGCGCCTCATCGGCGGTTTGTCGCACCACGCGGCGCAAGCGTTGCGCGTGGCGCGCAAACGGCACCATGCGTGTGCGCATGAGTCCGTCCTGAAGTTCGGCGGTGACGCGCGACTGCTGCAACAACAGGGTCTCGGCTTCACGCGCCTGGTTCAGCAACAGCGTTTGTAGGCTCACCAAGTCACCGGTGGATTCGCCCAATGCGCGCGACAACTGTTGCAGCAACGAGTAACGGTCCAGCTCCAGCGGATCGAACTCTGGATGTTCGCGGTCGCCGCCTTCCTGCTGGAATTGATAAAGAATCTGCGCCTCGGTTTCGATTTCGAGTTTGCGCAACTGATCGCGCAGGCGCACCACGGTCTGTTCTAGTTCGCTGAGGTTGAAATTGATGGAGTGCACCTGCTGCTCCAGGCGCGAACGGTAAATGCCCACTTCGCCGGCGTAATTCAATGCGCTTTCCAGCAGATCCGCGCGCACACGAATCAACTCGTGCTGGATGCGCGAACCGGCGCGCCGGTCCCCGGCGCCGCCCAAGGCCGCCTCCGCCGCCATGGCGTCTTCCTCGGTCTCGCCCGCGGCTTCGGTTTCGGCTGCCCGCGGCGGGTGCTCGATCATGACGGGCGCCGGTGTGGGTGGGGCGGCGGTTTCAAACCGGTCCTCGATGTGTTCCGGTTCGAGTTCGTGGTCCACGGTGTGGCCGTGCACCTGACGCAGGTCCGCCACCAGATCGCCGGCATCCACGATGGGCTTGTTGCCGTAACTCTGCTCCAGCATGCGGTGCAACCGGTCCACCGAGCGGTTGAGCAGAGCCAGCAGTTCCGTGGACACAGGGATGCGCCCGTCCACCACGTCGGTCAGTACAGTTTCCAGTTCATGGCTCAAGTCGCCCATGGGAGTCAGGCCTGCCATGCGCGCGCCACCCTTGAGGGTGTGCAAATTGCGCTGCAACTGCATCACCAGTTCCGGGTCACTGCGTTTCTGCGACCACTGATGCAAGGTGGTATCGGTGGATTCCAACAGCTCGGTGGCTTCGTCGAAGAAGATCGCGGCCAGATCCGGATCGAAATCCTTGAGATCAGAGAGCTGCACGTAGCGCAACGGTTTGTCCGGCCGGGGTGCTGCAGCACGCTTGATGGTGACGGCGCCGGCTTCCACCGCGGGCGTTTCCGGATGCAGTTGCGTGCCGATGCGCTGCAGCAACGCGAGATCGGGCGCGGGAGCGGCATAGCCCGTGTTCAGTGCGCTCACCATGTGGCGTGCGGCGACCAGCATTTCGGCCAAGACCGGCAAGCTGGATTCGGGTACGGCTTCATCACGGGCGCTCATGTCCATGAGATAGCGTTGCACCGGTTCGGTCAGGGTGGCCATGCCGATGATCCCCGCCATGGATGCACCGCCATGCAGGGTGTGCATGGCGCGCACCAGATCCTCGTCCGGGACGCGCTTGTCCGTGTGCTTCTGCGCCCGCTGCAGAAACGCCGCCAGCACCCCGAGATGGCCGTCGGCCTCGCGGGTAAAGATGCCGTGCAATTGCGCGTCCATGCTGGACGCCGTGGCCGGTGTCGAATCTCCGGCCGCCGCCAGCACACGCTTGCGTTTCCTGGGGGCCGGCTTTTCAGACTCGGCAACATAGATTCCCGGCTCCGCCTTGACCGGCGGCAACGGCGGCTGCTCACCGCGGCTGAACGCCATGGCCGCGTCCATAAGCGGCTGGATGTCGCTGCGCGGCGCCGTACCCACTTCCAGTTGTTCCACCAGCTCCGGCAGCGTCGAGATGCCCCGTTCCAGCAGGCTGAACATGGCATCCGTGGGTTCGATGGTCTGATCAATGACCCGGTTCAGCATGTTCTCGAAGGACCAGGCAAATTCACCGATAAGACGCGCGCCGACCATCCGTCCGCTGCCCTTCAGGGTATGCAGTGAGCGTCGCACGGTGGTGAGCGCTTCGCGGTCGGCGGGATTGGAGCGCCAGCGCGGAAAAGTCTCGCGCAGCGATTGCATTTCTTCCTGGGCTTCCTCCAGGAAAATCTCGAGGATTTCCGGATCCACCTCACCCAGCGGCACCACTGCCGGACCTTCGCTGGTGGGCTGGATTGGTTTGGCGGGTGCCACAGGTTGGCTGGGTGCCGCTTCGTGGATGGATACCGGCGATACGGGGGCAGGCTTTTCCGCCGGTGCCACGCCGATGTTTTCCATGGCAATCGTGCCGGCGGGTTCAATGACGATGTTTTCGGCTTCCAGTATCGAGGACACCAGACCGGCAGTGGATACGCTTTCGTCGGCACCGGGTTCGACCACGACTTCGGGATACGCTTTACCCACCGGAAATCCCAGGCTGGTGACGCAGGCCTCGGCATTGTCCAGCATGGAAACCGGGTTGCCGCGGCCCTGCTGGACGGCCTCCAGATAAAATTCCACACTCACGATGGCATCCGCCATGCGGTCCAGCTCGTTTTGCGTGGGCATGCCCTGACCGCTCAGCAGACGCTGGCGGATGTATTGGTTCACGCTTTCCAGCACAATCCCGACCCGCTCCAATTGCAGGAATCGCAAGCTGGCCTGAATCTCGCGGATGCGTTGCGGCAAAGTTTGCAGGCTATCCAGCCGCGAGGAATCGTTCACGAATTCGACGATGGCTTCCTTGATGCGCGCCAGATTGATGATGGATTCACGGATTACGGCGTTCTGGACATCGCGCAGCTCGGAGTGCTCGCTCCCGGATTCGGCAGTGGTTTTGCCGCCACTCGCGGGCGCGACCAACCCCACCATCGCCTCGTCGAGCCGGCCTTCGACGCTTACGATGCCACTCGCGATTTCCATGAGTGCGGCTTCATCCGCGGCGCGCTGACCACTCAGAATTTTCTGCAGATGTCCGCGTTCGGTCTCCAGGGCCTCACGCAGTTTCGGAAGTCCGAGCACGCTCAATGTGTCACCAACTTTTTTCAGCAGCGCATCCAGGGGCACGAGTTCCGTCACCTCAGACTTGCCCATGCGCACGAAGATATCCAGCGTGTCCTTGATGCGCGTGATGTCTTCCTTGATGGCGCCGGACACGGTGCGCATCAGATTGATATTGGGTCCGGAAATTTTTTCGCGGGTTTCCTCGACCTCGGTTTTCCCGGGCAGCAGTTCGCCGAGCTTGAAGGATTCCTTGATGGCGGCGATGCGCTTGCCGTTGCTGCTGGCGCGTCCGATGTAATACAGCAGATTGTTGACCAGTTCCCGGGCGGGATCTTCCGCAACCGGCGCTTCACCCTGATTCATGAAACGTTTGATCTGCCGGTCCACCTGGCCGAGCAGTTGTTTCAGACTGACATCCGCCTGGATGCCGCCTTCACGCAGGCCTTCAATGACACCGCCCACAATCCACCACAGCTCGAACACCGCCGGCGTGGTGGCGGCTTGTTCGAGTTTCTCCGCGCTATCGGCCAGGGTCGCCAGATGCTTGTCCGCCTGATCGCCCTTGTACCAGCCGAGCAGCGCCATCTGGAACTTGGGCCGGAGCTTGCCGGCCAAGCTGGCTATGTCCACCGCTTTCGGCGATGGCGCACGCCCGACCACGCTCGCGGAGCGTCCCGCCAGGTTGTAGGCAAATAACGCGCTCTCGGACAGCAACGGCTGGCTGCGCACGGCGCGCAGATCGTTCAGCAACGACAACAGCGCGAGCGGCATGTCGCGGCGGCCGCCGATGACCCGTTCCAGATAATCGGGCAATTGCAGCATGGCGCGCACCAGTACTTCAAACGCCGCGTCGCTGCGTTGCAGTTCGCCGGAACGCAGTCCACGCACCACCGATTCCATTTCCTCGGCGAGCATGGCGGCGCCGTACACCTCGACGATCCGCAAGGTGCCCTGGACCTGATGCAGAAGTTCCAGGCACTGGCCCAGTGCTTCGTCGCTTTCCGGATGCTCGACGTAGCTCTCAAGCGCCTGACGCGCGCGCGTCAAGGTGTGATCAAGTTCGTTCTTGATCCACAGCAGTGAGTCGGAAGCCGCTTGACTCATGTATGCCCCATGTACCTTCTAAACCGTATCAGGCTGCACTGCTCTGCACCTGTTGGGGCGGAGCAATGACCATGGTTTCCTGGTTGGCCGCGCTTGGCAGCTTGAAGCCGGCCACCGATTTGCGCATTTCCGTGGCCAGCGCCGCGAGCTTGCCGATAGACTGGGCCGTGGTCATGGTGCCTTCAGTGGTCTGCGCGGTGATCTCGCGAATCACGTTCATGGTGCGGTTCATCTCGCCGGCGGTCTGGGCCTGCTGGCGGGCGGAATTGGAAATGCTCTGCACCAGGGTGGCAATGTTGTTGGCCACCTTCTCGATTTCGTTCAGCGAGGTGCCGGCGTTCTCGGCCAGTTGCGCGCCGCTTACCACGCCGGCGGTGGACTGTTCCATGGAGATCACCGCTTCGTTGGTGTCGGTTTGAATGGTCTTCACCAACGCTTCGATCTGGCGCGTGGCGTTGGCGGAGCGCTCGGCCAGGCGCTGCACTTCGTCCGCCACCACCGCGAACCCGCGGCCGGCTTCGCCGGCCATGGACGCCTGAATGGCGGCATTCAAGGCCAGGATGTTGGTCTGCTCGGCAATGTCGTTGATCAGTTCCACGATGTCGCCGATTTCCTGGGAGGATTCACCCAGCCGCTTGATGCGTTTTGACGTTTCCTGAATGGTTTCACGGATGTTGTTCATGCCGTCAATGGTGCGGCGCACCGCTTCGCCGCCCTTGTGGGCAATGTCCACCGATTGCTGGGCCACTTTCGCGGAGCGGTCGGCGTTCACGGACACCTGTTCAATGGAGTGCGCCATCTGGGTAATAGAGGTGGAGGCGGTGTTGATCTGCTTGCTCTGGTTCTTGGAAGCTTCTGCCAGATGCGTGGCGGTGGCCTGGGTCTGACGGGCGGCGGCGTCCACCTGCACGGCGGTATCGTTGATGGTGCGCACCAAGCCGCGCAGTGCTTCGAGCGCGTAGTTGATGGAATCCGCGATGGCGCCGGTGATGTCTTCGGTCACGGTGGCCTGCACCGTCAGGTCGCCATCGGCCAGGGAACCGAGTTCATCCAGGAGCCGCAGAATGGCCTGCTGGTTGCGTTCGTTTTGTTGCTGTTGCAAATGCGCGGCACGGCGCGCCTCTCCGCCCAGCACATAGACCCACAAAATAATCAGCAGCAACAGCAAGCCGATAGCGCCCAGGACATAGGCTACGAACGGACGGTAAAGCCGGCTGCCGGCTTGCAGTTGGTAACTGGTGGTGATGGCTTGGCCCGTGGTCAGCATTTGATCGCTTGCGGCATAAATGGTCTGGTTGGCCTTTTGCACGTTCACCAGCAACCCGATCAGCGGCGTGAGGGTGGTGAAGTTGCCGGTTACCTTGTCGAACTGGTCTTTGATGCCGTGCAGCAATGCCGACAACCCGGGATCGGTAATCCCGGTAATGCCGAGCTGCACGTCGCCGACCTGCATCGCGCGGGTGATGCGGGTGAAATTCTGCACGGCATCGGGCAATTCATCCGCCACCCCGGCGACATCACCGTGGCCCCCGGTCAGCAACAGGTTCACGTCACGCTGTATGAGCTGACCGTAATACGGCTGTTTGGAGGCATACACCAAGGCTTTGCCGACGGTACTGCGCTTGGCCAGTTCACCGGCAAAACCATTCCAGGACTGGATCAGGCCGGGCATGGTCTGATTGATGCCCGCCGCTGCCTGATTGGCGGTCAGA
Organism: Gammaproteobacteria bacterium; assembly: GCA_049698775.1. Taxonomy (GTDB): domain Bacteria; phylum Pseudomonadota; class Gammaproteobacteria; order Natronospirales; family REEB76; genus REEB76. Next base: position 23,586 of record JBAVYM010000044.1, on the reverse strand, counting down.
ATCGAATCGTGTGCCGCGAGAATGATTTGCACGGCGTCGCGCGCCTTGTTCCACTGCCCCTGCAGCACGTTGACCTCCGACAGGACGTCGCCGCTGGCCGCAGGCATCTGGGTCTTGGGATCGCCGTTCGCCATGCTGTTCAGGGAGCTGTCGAACTGATCGCGCGCATTGAGCAGATCCTGGAAGGCGTTGTTATCGCCGGCCACCGCCCGGTCCGCGGCACGCGCCACGGTCTGCGACAGCAGCGACTGCTGCGAGGCCAGGGACGTGAACTCGGCATCGCGCACCGAATTGCGTGTCGCCACAACCAAATCCCAGACCGCCAACCCGATTAATATCAACGCCAGTATCAGCAGAAGATACAGGGCTTTATTGGAACGTTTCTGCGTCACAGCCATGTTGGTCACCCTTGCAAAGTCGGTTTTCAGATCACTCTAAAAAAACAATGGGCTCCGGCAGCGCGTTCAGCGCGCGGCATGCAGGAATACGGGGCTTTCCACCAGCCCGTGCACGCCCAGTACCCCCCACAGTTCATCCCCCGTGTTATACGCGCCGGTAATGAATGGTGTCATGCTCGGAGATATGTCCGGCAGCGCTTCGATCTGTTCCGAAGGCACAAAGCGCCGGAAGCCGCGCACCTCGTCCACCAACAAACCCGCCGGTACATCCGCGTGGTTCACCATCAGCACGCGCGTGCTGCGTCCGATATCGGTGGGGGCACCGCCGAAAAAAGCGTTCAAGTCCGTGACCGGCAACAATTGGCCACGCACGTTCGCGAGCCCCATCAACCAGGGTTTCGCTCCCGGCAATTTGGTGACGCCGGGAAACGGCAACACCTCGCGTATTTCTTCGCGCGAAGCCACCAGATAAATGCGGCCCACGCGGAAACCCACGCCCACCCATTCTTCCTGATGGGCGGCCTCGCGGCCGCGGCCCGAAGCCGCCACACGCGCGCGCCGCTCGAGCTCCTGCAGGAGTTCGAATGGTTGGGCACGCAATTCCGCGAGTGACGAAGCCATAAATCAGCCGTGCGTCACTTCGCGCATCTTGTCCACCACCTGCTTCTCGGTGACCGGCTTGGGTAGATAAGCGACAGCGCCTTGGCGCATGCCCCAGATCTTGTCGGTCTCCTGGTCCTTGGTGGTGACCATGACCACCGGAATGCCGGAGGTTTCCGGATCCTTGGATAATTGCCGCGTGGCCTGAAAACCACTCATGCCCGGCATCACCACATCCATGATGATGGCGTCGGGTTTTTCACTGCGTGCTTTCTGGATGCCTTCCTCGCCGCTTTCGGCGGTCAGGGTCGCGAAACCGTTCTTCTCCAGCCAGGTCTTGAGTACGTGGATTTCGGTCGGGGAATCATCAATGATCAGTACAGTTGCCATCTTGGGATTGCCTCCAAATCATGCGTTGCCGGAAATTTGCTGGCTTCCTGCGCTTTTTCGCACGTGGTGCTGGATCGCATCCACCAATTCATCCTTCGTAAAGGGTTTTGTCAGATACTGCTCGGAGCCGACGATGCGTCCGCGGGCGCGATCGAACAGGCCGTCCTTGCTGGACAGCATGATCACCGGGGTATGCTTGAAGGTGTGGTTGTGTTTGATCAATGCACAGGTCTGATAACCGTCCAGGCGCGGCATCATGATGTCCACAAAAATGATGTCCGGCTTGTGGTCGGCAATCTTGGAAAGCGCCTCGAAACCATCCACTGCGGTGAGCACTTCGCAGCCTTCCTTCGAAAGCAGCGTTTCGGCGGTGCGGCGGATGGTTTTGCTGTCGTCAATCACCAGGACCTTGAGGCCCTTGAGATCGGTATTGGCTTGTTCACTGGCCACGCTGACTTCCAACCCACTGACTCCTCTGCCAAGCCCGCCTCAACAGTCAGCGGGCGGCGCCATATTAACCTGCTTGAAAACCTGCCGCCCCCCTTCGCCCACAGCATCCCAGACCCCTGCCGTGGAGCCGGGTCCGGTAAAATTCTCGCCCGTCAATGCCGCCCCATTGAAGGTTTTAGCATAAAATCCACGCTTAATCCATTGAAAGCAATACGACTTTAAGCGATTTAAGCACTTTCAACCGAAAGGTTCCCAAAGCCCATCATGCCCCAGGCAAGCATCAAACTCGGCGTGGTCATGGACCCCATCGGATCCATCAAGCCCGCCAAGGATACGACCCTCGCCATGCTCTTGGCCGCCCAAGCCCGGGGCTGGTTCTTGCATTACCTGGAACAAGGCGACCTCTACTTGCGGGATGGCGAGGCCCGGGGGCACTCTCGGCCGCTCCAGGTCCGTGACAACCCCGAAGATTGGTTTGAACTGGGGAAAGGCCAGGACCATCCACTGGCGGATCTGGACGTAATCCTGATGCGCAAAGACCCGCCCTTCGACATGGAATACGTGTACAGCACCTACCTTTTGGAACGCGCCGAACAGGCCGGTGTTTTGGTCATCAACCGCCCCCAGGCCCTACGGGACGCCAACGAAAAAGCCTACACCGTTTGGTTCCCGCAATGTTGCCCACCCACCCTCATGACCCGCAACATGAGCCGGATTCGTGATTTCCTGGACGAGCACGGCAAGATCGTGGTAAAGCCGCTGGATGGCATGGGCGGCACGCTGGTATTCGTGCTCGCCAAAGGCGATCCCAACCTGTCCGTGGTGCTGGAAACCCTGACCGGGCGTGGCGCACACCTCGCCATGGCGCAGAAATACATTCCGGAAATCAGCGAGGGCGATAAACGCATTCTGCTGATAGACGGTGAACCGGTTCCGTACGCATTGGCGCGCGTTCCGGCGCCCGGCGAATCGCGCGGCAATCTGGCCGCCGGCGGTCATGGCATCGGTGTGCCACTCAGCGAGCGGGACCGCTGGATTTGCACGCAAGTCGCGCCAGCCCTGCGGGAAAAGGGCTTGCTGTTCGTGGGTCTGGATGTGATAGGCGATTACCTTACTGAAATCAATGTCACCAGCCCCACCTGCGCGCGCGAACTCGACAAGCTCTACGGTCTCGACATCGGCGGCCAGCTCATGAATGTCATCGCGCACAAACTGGCGATGCGGGCACAGCCATGAGCGCGGTTGCGCCACGCGCGCCCGATATCCGTTCCCGCGACCGGTTGATTACCACGCTGTTCTTTGCGGTACTGGTTCACGCCATCATCATTCTCGGCATCAGTTTCACGCCCAACAAATCCGGCAGCGGTTCCACGCTTGAGGTCACCCTGGTGCAGACCCGCAGCGTGGTACCTCCGCAGCAAGCGAATTACATCGCTCAGGCGAATCAGCAGGGCGAAGGCAACACCAAAAAACTGGTGCGACCGCAAAGCCCGCTGTCCATGCCCTCGGTGGTGAATAACCCCGGTCTGCCGGACGGCGAGGATCTGGTGAGCAATCCCGGCCAAGGCCAGGGAGCAAGTGATGCCAAGGGCTTGAACAACGCGGCGTCCGCGGACCAGCAAGCCGTGGTCACCACGCGTGCCGCTACCGGTCGTTTCGCCAATGCGCGTTCCGCGTCTTCGCCCCAGAGTCCCAGCGCGCGTGTGCTGGTCGCGCGGTTATTGACCGAGGGCGACGACGCGCTCATGCCCACCGACGATCCGGTGCAATTACCGGAAGCCACCAGCCCCGCGCCACGGGAAACATTCGTTTCGGTCAACGCACGCGCTTCGCGTTACGCGGAATACCTCGATGCGTGGCGGCACAAGGTGGAACATATCGGCAATCTCAATTTCCCGTCGCAGATACGCGCCGAACGTCTGTCCGGTTCGCTGGCACTGGAAGTCGCACTGAATGCCGATGGCAGCATCCGTGACCTCATCTTGCGCCAACCTTCTCCCTATCCGCTGCTCGATCAATCCGCCGTCCATATCGTGAAAATGGCCGCACCCTTCGCGCCGTTTCCGGACAGCTTCCGCAAAGACACCGACGTGCTGCGTTTCGTGTATGTGTGGCGCTTCAATGCCGGACGCCTGGACACGCGTCGGGATGGCGTCGGACTGCCGGCCGGCACGAACTGAGGCTTGTGCGTGCCAGACGGCCTGCGGATACTACTCATCCATGACCCGTGATTTTCTCGTCAATCAATTTCTGGTGGCGATGCCTTCGCTCAACGACCCCAATTTTCAGCAGAGCGTCGTTTACGTCTGCGAGCACAACGCCCAGAGCGCCCTCGGGATAGTCATCAACCGGCCCAGCAAGTTGGTACTGGGGGATATCTTCAAGCAACTTTCCATCCAAGCCGACAACCATCAACTGGCCGAGCGGCCCGTGTTCCAGGGCGGCCCGGTACAGACCGAACGCGGTTTTGTAATCCACGCACCGGCGGGTGCCTGGGAATCCACCCTCAAGATCGGCGACAGCTTGGGCGTCACCACCTCGCGGGATGTGCTCGCCGCCTTGGCCCGGGGTGAAGGCCCAAGCAGGACATTCGTGGCGCTGGGTTACGCCGGTTGGGGTGCCGGGCAACTGGAAACGGAACTGGCCGCCAATTCCTGGCTGACCATTCCGGCCGATCAGCGCATTATTTTCGAGACCCCCGCGGAACAGCGCTGGCAGGCCGCCGCACAACTTATCGGCGTGGACTTGTCACTGCTGTCCGGAGATGCGGGTCATGCCTGAGGGCGCTATTAGCGCGCTCGCCTTCGATTTCGGCTTGCGGCGCATCGGCGTAGCCGCCGGTCAAAGCATCACCGGCAGTGCGGCGCCCGTTGAGGTGGTAAGCGCTCAGGATGGCACGCCTGACTGGGCGGCTCTCGATCGTTTGATCAAGGAGTGGTCACCGGACCGGCTGGTGGTGGGACTCCCGTATACAATGGATGGCAGCGAGCAGGACATTACCCGCCGCGCACGTGCTTTCGCCCGGGATCTCGAACAACGCTATCCGTATCCAGTGCATACCGTTGACGAACGCCTGTCATCGAAGGAAGCGGAAGCGCATTTGAAGGAATTGCGTCAGCAGGGACGCCGCCGCATTACGCGCGGAGATATAGACTGCGCGGCGGCCTGTGTGATCCTGGAAAGTTGGTTTCACGCCCACGATAAAAATCACCACGCCACGCGGAATCCCGCATGAACGCCAATCAGTTCGACAGCAAGGGCCGGCTGCACCACCTGCTGACACTCACGGGCTTATCGCGCGAGCTGCTGACTTCCCTGCTGGATCGAGCCGAGCGCTTCCGCGTGCATCCCGGCGAAGTGGTACGCCAGTACGATCTGCTGGCCGGCAAGACGGTCGCAAATCTATTCTTCGAACCCAGTACACGCACCCGCGCCTCATTCACATTGGCGGCGCAACGGTTGGGTGCGACTGTGCTGGACCTGGACATGGCGTTTGCCTCTACCGTCAAGGGCGAATCGCATTTGGACACGCTCTACACCCTGCAAGCCATGCACGTGGATCTGTTCGTGGTGCGCCACAAGGAAGCCAGTGTACCGGAGATGCTGGCAGAGCAGGCATCACTCCAGACACATATCATCAACGCCGGTGAGGCGCACATCTCGCATCCCACCCAGGGGTTGCTGGACGTGCTCACCATCCGTCAGCATAAAAGGAAATTTGACCGGCTCGCGGTCGCCATTGTCGGCGATATCCGCCATTCACGGGTGGCGCGCTCCGCGGTGCAAGCCTTGGGCATCCTGGGAACCCGCGACATCCGCTTCGCCGGTCCGGCTGAATTGCTACCGGATGACCTGCCCGGAGAGAACTTCACGAATCTCGACAAAGCCCTGGAAGGCGCGGACGTGGTGATGATGCTGCGCATCCAGAAAGAACGCATGCACGCGGGGCTGATTCCAAACGAACACGAGTACGCCCGCCGCTACGGTCTCGATAGCGCGCGCCTGAAGCTGGCCCGGCCCGACGCCATTGTCATGCATCCCGGACCCATGAATCGCGGCGTGGAAATCACGTCCGAGGTTGCCGATGATCTGCAATCGGTAATCCGTCAGCAAGTGAGCAACGGCGTCGCGGTGCGCATGGCGGTCATGGCTACGCTCATGGGCAAGTAGATGCGGGGCACCCTTGCAGATTCGACTCAAAAAATACCGGTCACATGAATAACAAAGCGCACCGCAGCAGCATTTTCCTGGAAGACGTGCGAGTCCTGGAACAGGAAAAATTCCCTGGTGAACAATATGTCCTGCGCCTGCACGCGCCGCTGTGTGCCGCCAGGGCGCTGCCCGGTACTTTCATCCACGTCACCTGCGACGCAGCGCTGCCCATGCGCCGGCCCATGTCCATCATGCGCGTGTCAAAGCAAGACGGCTGGGTGGAATGTCTTTATAAAGTGGTGGGCGAAGGCAGTCGGCTCCTGGCGCAGCACCAGCGCGGTGACGTGATGAGTTCCCTCGGCCCCATCGGCAAACCTTTCCTTCCGCACCCGGAACGTCCGCGGCCGCTCTTGATAGGCGGCGGCGTGGGCATTCCGCCCATGATTTTCCTGGCCGATACCTTGCACCGCGATAAATCCGTGAACTGGAAGCCGCTGGTGCTCATGGGTTCGGAAGTGCCGTTCCCGTTTCGCGCCCGACCTTCGACCATTTTCCTGCCCGGCATGCCCGATGGTGTCATCGCCTGCATGCCGCTCATGGAGGACTGGGACATTCCCAGCCGGCTCGCCAGTCTGCAAGGTTTTGCCGGCTGTTATGACGGTTACGTCACCGAACTGGCGCGCCATTGGCTGCGTTCGCTCGATGAGGCAGCGCTCTCTGAAACGGAAATCTTCGCCTGCGGCCCCACGCTCATGCTGAAAGCCGCGGCGCATCTGGCGCAGGAATTGGGCGTGCCGAGCCAAGTGTCGCTGGAGGAATTCATGGCCTGCGCCGTGGGCGGCTGCGCCGGCTGCACTGTGGAGGTGCGCACGCCGGACGGCCCGGCCATGAAGCGCGTGTGCGTGGACGGGCCGGTGTTTGATGGCGCGAGCGTATTTCCGCGAGCCTGATTCCGGTAGCGCAGTGCTAGTGTAGTGCTGAGGAAATTATAAAGGGCGCCGCAGGCGCCCTTTGTTATTCAGCCGTCTTTCGGCTCAGTGTGCGGTGGCGTCGGATCCGATGTACTTGTCGAAAAACTGAAGTATGCGCGTGTAGAGCTCGAAACGATGTTCCGGTTTGGCAAAGCCGTGGCCTTCGTTGGGCTCGTACATCATCTCGTACTTCTTGCCGGCTTTGTCCAGCGCCGACATCAATTCCCTGGCGTTTTCCGGCACCACCCGCATGTCGGCTCCGCCATAGATAATGAACAACGGCACATCAATCTTGCCGGCGTTGTAAGCAGGTGACATGTTTTCAAGTGCCTGCTGGTCATTCCCCAGCGCCACATCAAGATAACGATCGCCAGAAGCATAATGATGAATATCGCCGTGGTGGGCCAGCAACGTCAGATCATAGACACCCACATAGCCCACGCTGCACTGATACAAGTGTGGATATCGAATGACATTTTCCAACGCCGCATAGCCGCCGTAGCTCGCGCCGTAGATGCAAATGCGCTTGGGATTCGCATAACCCTGCTGCACCGCCCAACGCACCGCGTCCGCCAGATCGTCCTGCATACTGGTACCCCAGTGACGATAGCCCATGTCCTGGAACTGCATGCCGTAACCGCCGGAGCCGCGGTAGTTTACCTGCAACACGGCATAGCCGTGGGCCGCGAAGAACTGCGTCTCCGCATCCCAGCCCCATTCATCGCGGATGCCGTGGGGACCGCCGTGCGGGTTCAATATCAGCGGCAGATTTTTGCCATCACTGCCAAGCGGCAGCGTCAGATAACCGTGCAATACCACGCCGTCACGTGCCTTGAACGTGACGGGTCGCAGGCCGGCCATTTTCTGCGGGTCAATCCCCGGCAAGACGTCAAACAGCAGAGACACCTTGCTGTCCTTGGCGTTAAAAAGATAATAAGAGCCGGGGTTCCGGTCGCTGTGCACGTAGATCACCATTTCCGAACCATCGCGCGTATTGCTGGTGATGTTCACGACCTGATCGGGGAACGCCGCATACAGCGATGCCAAATTCCCGGCTTTGGGCGCGTCGCCGTCGAGAATATGCAGCGCCGGCAATCCCGGCATGGTGGTGACCGCGATGACATGCCGGGTTTTTTGCCAATCGAATGACCAGATCACGTCATTCACGTCATAATCTGGATCGTCATACAAAAGCGTGGTTTTGAGCGTGTCGGGATCCAGTGCGTACAAACCGAGCGTAGAAGACGGCGTGCGTCCGAGCCAATAAATACTGTGATTGTCCGCCGCAAATCCCAGGGGTCGCGTCAGCGCCATCGCCGGATCGCCGCCGAGATAGAGCGCACTCAAATCCTTCCAATCGAGTGTATTGCCGGATGCGCGATAAAAAAACTTGGCGGCACCGGTGAGCGTATTGGAACCCAAAGCCAATTTTATGGCGCCGGCATTGTCGGTCAATAGCATGCCGTTCGCGGCTGGAGACTGAGCGACATTCCTCACAGTGCCGTCATAAATATTCAACACATAAGCCTGATCGGTTTGATTTCGCCCCGCAAATGGCAAGTATGCTTGCACCACGATTTGCCTGGCGCCCTCCGCAGGGATGTATAGCATGCGTCCGAAAAAATAAATTTGGTGCTGAGAATTGACATGCGTGAATTCTTGAGAAACGCTTGGCATCTTGCCCAACAACAGCTTGAGTTGAGTACCGTCCACATTGATGGCCCAGAGTTGTCCGTCCGGTATGGGGCTGTCGAGACTGCCGGTCTGGGTGGCGGTCGCCATAAGTACGCGTTCGTCATTCGCCCACCAGTACTGGTAAATATCCTGATCGCCGATGGTTTTGAAGCTCGCGGTAATCTTGTGACTCTGCAAATCCATGATGACAAGGCCCTTGCGGTCCTCGCCGGTCTTGCTGTCTGCCACCACCATGGCCAGGTATTGCCCGTTGGGTGATATTTCCACCTCGGTTATCTGCGGATAGGAAAAGAACGCCTGGACGGACGGTGCGGTGTTTGCAGCGTGGGCCGAAACAAGCGCCAACGAAAATGTGAAACACGTGGCTAATACGGCAATGACTTTCTGGTTCACGATTTATTCCCCTATTGCCGAGTCCAGCAAAACCCCGTCGCTGCCCAGCGGCAAGTCAGCCGAAATTGATCTTGGCCTCCAGATTGGCGCGTGAATCCGCGTAGCGCAGTGCTTCTTCGAGGGTGACCCGGCTGTCCTTGTAAAGGCGGTGCAGCGCCTCATCGAAGGATTGCATGCCCGGTTCGGAGCTTTCTTCCATGGCTTCGCGGATGCGGTCAATCTGGCCCTTGAGTATCAGATCGGAAATGTGCGGCGTATTGATCATGATCTCGACCGCCGCCAGGCGCCGGCCGCTCTTGCCCATCACCAGACGCTGGGACACGATGGCGCGCAAATTGATAGACAGATCCAGCAGCAACTGCTTGTGCATCTGATCGGGAAACATGTTGATGATGCGGTCCATGGTCTGGTGCGCGTTGTTGGCGTGCAGCGTGGAAATGGCCAACTGGCCGGTGCCCGCAAGCTGGATGGCGGCTTCCATGGTCTCGCGGTCGCGGCACTCGCCGATCACCACGATATCCGGGGCTTCGCGCAGGGATTGCTTCAGGGCATTGGCATACGACAGCGTATCCAAGCCGATTTCGCGCTGGTTGATGATGGACTGGATGTTGGGATGGTTGTACTCGATAGGGTCTTCGATGGTAATGATGTGCGACGCCTCATTTTCATTGCGTTGCCGCAGCATGGCGGCGATGGTCGTGGACTTGCCCGAGCCGGTGGCACCCACCACCAGGATCAGGCCGCGTTTTTGCATAATGAGTTCCTTGAGCACTTCCGGCAACCCCAGCTCCGCGAGTTGCGGCACTTCGGAAGGAATGTAGCGCAGCACCATGGCCATCTGCCCGCGCTGCAGAAACACATTCACGCGGAAGCGGCCCACACCTTCCTCGGCGATGGCAAAATCCGATTCGTGCTTCACTTCGAAGGAGCGCGCCTGTTTCTCATTCATGATGCCGTAGGCCGCTTCCCGCAGCATTTCCGGGGTCAACAGCGTCTTGCCGACCGGCATCTGCCGGCCTTCGATCTTGATCTTGACGGGCGCATCGCTGGTGAAATACAGGTCCGAGGCCTTTTTTTCGACCATGAGCTTGAGGTACGGGCTGATATCCATCGCTTGTCCGCATTAAACCAGATTAATTTGAAACAGCCACGGGCTCAGAATTTCTTGCCCTGGCCGTGATCCACGATGCGCATATCTTCGATCCCCTCGTCCACCGCGTGTTTCTCGCGTTTGCTTTCCAGTTTGATGCGCAGGCGCAATTCATTCTGCGAATCCGCATTGCGGATGGCGTCCTCGTAACTAATGAGGCCCTTCTCGAACAGATCGAACAGGGATTGATCGAAAGTCTGCATGCCCAGTAAGGTGGACTTCGCCATGATTTCCTTGATCTGCGCGACTTCAGCCTTGAAGATCAGGTCGGCGATCAGCGGCGAGTTGAGCATGATCTCGACCGCCGGGATGCGGCCCTTGCCGCCCTGCCGCCGTATCAGACGCTGCGAAATCAGCGCGCGGATATTGAGCGACAGGTCCATAAGCAGTTGCTGACGGCGTTCCGGGGGGAAGAAGTTGATGATGCGATCCAGCGCCTGGTTGGTGCTGTTGGCGTGCAGCGTGGACAGCACCAGGTGGCCGGTTTCGGCGAACGCCACGGCGTAATCCATGGTATCGCGGTCACGGATCTCGCCGATGAAAATCACGTCCGGCGCCTGGCGCAGGGTGTTCTTCAGGGCAATGTCCCAAGAATCGGTGTCCACGCCCACTTCACGCTGGGTGATGACGCAACTGATGTGCGGATGTACGAACTCGATGGGATCCTCGATGGTAACGATGTGGTCCTTGGAATTCCGGTTGCGGTGACCGATCATCGAAGCGATGGACGTGGACTTGCCCGAGCCGGTGGCGCCCACGAAGATCACGATGCCGCGCTTGGCCATGACCACGTCCTTGAGGATCTGCGGCAGCCCCAGCTTGTCGAAATCCGGGATCTCGGTGTTGAGCGTGCGCAGCACCGCGCCCATGCGACCCTGCTGCACGAACGCGCTGACGCGGAAACGGCCGATGCCGGGCGGGCTGATAGCGAACTGGCATTCCTTGGTGGAATCGAATTCCTTGGTCTGACGATCGTTCATGATCGCGCGCACCAAAATGCCCGCCTGCTCGGCGGTCAGCGGCTTGTCGGTGGCGGCCGAGATCTGGCCGTCCACCTTGATGGCGGGTGGAAATCCCGAGGTGATGAACAAATCCGAACCCTTGCGCGCCACCATGGCGCGCAGCAGATCCTGGATGAACTTGATTGCCTGGTCTTTTTCCATTGCCTGCTCCGTGAAACCTCAATCAAACGAACGCATCTTTGTTGGCTGCGTACACCCTGGCCTCGTCCTTGGTGATCATGCCCTTGCGCACGAAATCGGTGAGATTCTGGTCCAGCGTGATCATGCCGCTCGCCTGACCGGTCTGGATCGCGGAATACATCTGTGCAATCTTGTTCTCGCGGATCAGATTGCGGATCGCGGGCGTGCCGAGCATGATCTCGTGCACCGCCATGCGGCCGCCGCCGACCTTCTTGCACAACGACTGGGAAATCACCGCGCGCAGCGATTCCGAGAGCATGGCGCGCACCATGTCTTTCTCGGCCGCCGGGAACACGTCCACCACGCGGTCTATGGTTTTGGCCGCAGAGCTGGTGTGCAAGGTGCCGAACACCAGGTGGCCGGTCTCGGCACCGGTGAGCGCCAAGCGGATGGTTTCCAGATCGCGCATCTCACCCACCAGAATCGTGTCCGGATCTTCGCGCAGCGCCGAGCGCAACGCTTCATTGAAACCCAGCGTGTCTTTATGCACCTCGCGCTGGTTGATCAGGCATTTCTTGCTCTCGTGCACGAACTCGATGGGATCCTCGATGGTGAGGATATGGCCGAACTCGTTCTCATTTATGTGGTTGATAATCGCCGCCAGCGTGGTGGATTTGCCGGAACCTGTCGGACCGGTAACCAGCACCAGACCACGCGGTGTATTGGCGATGTCCACGAAAATCTTGGGCGCATTCAGATCCTCAAGCGTCAGTATCTTTTCGGGAATGGTGCGGAACACGGCGCCGGCGCCGCGGTTCTGGTTGAAGGCATTGACGCGGAAGCGCGCCAGGTTGGGAATCTGGAACGAGAAATCGCACTCCAGGAATTCCTCATAATCCTTGCGCTGCTTGTCGTTCATGATGTCATAGACCATGTCATACACATCCTTGTGTTCCATGGCCGGCATGTTGATGCGGCGCATGTCGCCGTCCACGCGGATCATGGGTGGCACGCCCGCGGATATGTGCAGGTCGGAGGCCTTGTTCTTGACGCTGAAGGCCAGCAGTTGGGAAATATCAAAAGCCATAGCACTCCCCTGAGCGTGTGAACGGGCACCTGCCCTGGCGGGCAAGACGGCAATCACGGCCGCCAGCGTGCGTTAAAGTAGTATAGCGAAAGCCCTGCCGGGCCAATGCTCATCCACTTGCCGCCCACGATACCCATACCCCCATGATCGGCGCAACCCTGGAGCCCATCGCCCGAAATCTGACCGCCGTGCGTGCGCGCATGCAGGCGGCGGCGCTGCGGGCGAGCCGTGCCCCCGCCGCCATCCGGCTGCTGGCGGTGAGCAAAACCTGGCCACTGGCGGCCATCGAAGCAGCCCTCGGCGCGGGCCAGATCGAGTATGGAGAAAATTATCTGCAGGAAGCCTTACCCAAGCAGGCCGTTCTGGGCCGCGACCGAGGGCTGGTTTGGCATTTCATCGGCGCCGTGCAGTCCAACAAGACCCGTTTGGTAGCAGAGCATTTCGACTGGGTGCATACCGTGGACCGGCCACGCATCGCGGAGCGTTTGAACGCGCAACGCCCCGCCACGCTTTTGCCGCTCAACGTCTGCATCGAAGTGCGTCTTGACCCCGAGCCGGGCAAAGGCGGTATTGCACCGCAACAACTGCCGGCACTCGCCGACACCGTATCCGGCTTGCCGCGTCTGCGGCTGCGCGGACTCATGAGCATCCCGGCGCCATGCAATGATCCCGCGACACAACGGCTTTCGTTCCGCCGCCTGCGGGAACTCTTTGACTCGCTCAATCGTCACGGCCTCAGCCTCGATACCCTGTCCATGGGTATGTCCGGCGATTTCGAGGCCGCCATCCTAGAAGGCGCCACGCTCATCCGTGTGGGCACGGCGATTTTCGGCGCGCGCGCAGCGAAACATTCCTGAAACGCCAGGCGACCAAGTATCCTATTGCCTGCACAGAGAGGTTGCGTGCTTGTTCACTGATACGCGCATCGCATTCATCGGCGGCGGCAACATGGGCTCCAGTCTGATTGGCGGCCTGCTGAAAAAAGGTTTTGCCGCCTCGCAAATCCGCGTGGCCGAACCCAGTTCTGCACAACGGGAGCGTGTGCGCCAGCAATTTGCAGTGGATGTCGGCGACGATAACACGGTCGCAGTTCAGGATGCGCAGGTGGTGGTGTTTGCCGTGAAACCGCAGATGTTCCGTGATGCGGCGCGTTCATTGGCGCCGGCGCTCGCCAGGACGCGGCCGCTCATTATTTCCATCGCCGCCGGCATTCTCGAGCCGGATATCTGCCGCTGGCTCGGGTTTGACGCCGCCATCGTGCGCGCCATGCCGAATACACCGGCATTGATCGGCGCCGGCGCGGCCGCGCTGTATACCAATCGTTTCGTCACGGCCGAACAACGCGCGCTGGCCGAACAAATACTCACGGCGGTTGGAATTGCCGTGTGGCTGGAGGACGAAACACTCATGGACGCGGTGACCGCCGTGTCCGGCAGCGGCCCGGCGTATTTTTTTCTGCTGATCGAGCTGCTCGAAGCCGCTGCCCGGGAACTGGGATTGCCGATGAACGTGGCGCGTGAACTGGTAACACAAACCGCCTGCGGCGCTGCGCGCATGGCGCGGGAGAGCGCCGAGGATGCGGTCAGCTTGCGGCAGCAGGTAACCTCTCCCGGCGGCACCACTGCTGCCGCGCTTGACGTGTTGGAACAGGCGAAGTTACGCGAAATTTTTCGCAAGGCACTCACCGCTGCCCGCGACCGTGGTGCGGAACTGTCGCGCGAATTCAGCAAGGATGAACCATGACCAGCCGCGGTCTGGTGGCGCTCGTTTTCCTCATCAATACGCTGCTTGGTTTATACACCGCGGCGGTGATGCTGCGCTTTCTGCTGCAATGGGTGCGAGCGGATTTCTACAATCCCATCTGCCAGGCCATCGTTAAACTCACCAGCCCGCTGCTACTGCCTTTGCGGCGCATCATTCCCGGCTGGCGCGGACTGGACTTCGCGGCCGTGGTGCTGGTGGTGATTTTGCAAATCATCAACGTGGCGGTGGTGGTGGTCATCGCGGGCGGTTCGCTCGATCCTTTGGCTCTGGCCTGGTGGACGCTGCTCAAGATCTTTTTCGTGCTGGTGAACCTCTACTTCGTCACCATCCTGGTGGAGGCCATCCTGAGCTGGACCAATTCCAGCCGGCGCAATCCCATCGCCGGCCTGCTCTGGAGTGTGAATGCGCCGCTGCTGCGACCGGCCCGTAGACTGATTCCACCACTGGGAGGACTGGATTTTTCGCCCTTGCTGGTTCTGATTCTGTTGCAGGTCGTCAATATTCTGCTGCCATTGCAGTGGCCGCTGCGCTGAACACCATGTGTACGGGGCAAAAACCCCTATATTTTTAGCGAAAAACCTCACACTTTTCCCCGGCGTGTGCTAGATTTCGCGGCGTGTTCTGCACTGCCATCCACAGGAGACCTAAATGGCTGCAAAGAAAGCAAAAGCTCCCAAGACGAAAACCGTCGCCAAGGCCGTCAAGGCCCCGGCGATCTCGGCGGACAAGCCGCTGACCAAATCCGAAACCTATGCCTACCTGTCCGCCACCACCGGCCTGGCCCGCAAGCAGGTGGTCAGTGTGTTTGAAAATCTCGCCGGCCTCATCGGCAAAAGCCTCGGCAAGAAAGGCCCGGGCGTGTACGTGGTGCCCGGTCTGATGAAGGTACGCGTAGTCCGCAAACCCGCCACCAAGGCGCGCGAGGGCATCAACCCGTTCACCGGCCAGCCGACCATTTTCAAGGCCAAGCCGGCGCGGAACGTGGTGAAGATCCAGGCCTTGAAGGCCATGAAGGATATGGTGAAGTAAACCGTTTGAAGCCGGAGCTGCGTTCAGGCGGCTCCGGCGATCCTTCCGGTTTTCAGGCGTGATTCCGGCCGCGGGCCGGAAGTGTGATTATTCCCCCGCGAGCGCCTTGTCCTTGGCGCGCATCAATTCCGCCAGCGGCACATACAGCAGTTCCGCCAGCTTGTGCATCAGCGCATCCTCGTATTTGTCGAGTCTGCCGTCCTCGTAGGCCACGCGCCACAGCATCTCCAGCAGCGTCTGCTTTTTCGCTTCATCCAGATGCTCGTTCAGCAGTTTGGTAAAACGATAAAGCGATACGCTTTGATCCGATTCAGTGCGGCCGGCGGTAATCAGCGCCTCGGCCTCCTGCTCGTTCAGGGAAAAGCGCTGTGCAAGCATCTGCTTGGCGCGTTCGAGTTCCTCGGGCTTTTCATGCATATCCGCGCGTGCTATTTCAACGCACAACGCCGCCACCGCCAGCCGCAGCGCCTGCTGCGGATCGGCCGTGGTGCGTTTCTCGCTCAGGTTGCGTTCAATGAAATCAACAAATGACGCGAACATCATGTTTCCTCAACACCCTTTGTACTCATGAAAATCAAACGGAGCCAGTTGCGATTGTATGGGTTCAAAAGCCGAAACCCAGTTTCACGCTATAGGTATTGTTGCCGGCGGTGCGGTTGAGTTCCAGCGCAAAATTTACTGCCACTACGCTCACGGCCAATCCCACGAAACTTTCATCGGCGGTGAACTGCTCGTCTTGCAAACCCGTGGACGCGTCCGGGTTGCTGTTGATCCACACACGGCCGATGCCTGCGTAAGGCGTGAGCGGTCCGAAGCCTTTGGAAATCGTCAGGTCCAGGCTTTTGGTATTGAAGCCGAGCTGACTCACGCCACCCAGATGGCTGAAGGCCGCGCGCAGGCCGAGCGCGGGAGTGAAAGTGCCGCCGTCGAGAATCGCATAGCGGAGATCGACACCATAGGCCTTGATATTGGAATTGGTGGCGCCGCTGTAGAAACCGCCCACATCGAAACCGAACGGCAAACCTTTGCTCACGCGGATGCGCGCCATGGGAATGGCGGTCACGCCGCTGCCACTGGTCGCGGTGTTCCAGTCGGATTGATGCGCCAGGTTCGTGGCACTGACATCCAAACCGACATCAAAGCCAGTCATGCCTTCCGGTGCAGCCGACTGCAATTGTTTGAACGAGAGTATGGCGCCCAGATCCGCGGACAAACCGTGAAACTCACTCTGGGTCAAAGCCGGAAGGTTGTTGATGTCGTTGCTGGCGAAGGCGCCGCCGGTCAGCCCCAACAGAATAAACATCAACAGGATGCGGCGCATGATGGTTCTCCTTGAAACCCAGTTCGTTGTGCCATAGCGGCGGAAAAAGCTTAACAGACCCTCAGGAATTCTCGGGACCGCTGGAGAAATAACCCACTACCGCTTGTCGCAATTCATTCAGGCGGCCGTGAAAAAAATGGCCGGCGCCTTTCAGCACCGCCAATGCCGGTTTCCGGGGGAGCCCGGCTACCCAGTCGAACACGGCTTGAGGCGACACCACCTCATCGGCATCGCCCTGGATCAACAACCAGGGACATACCGGTAATTTGACGGCGGCGGTATCGAAACGTTCCACCGCCGGCGCCACCGTCACCAGACGTTGCACCGGTCGTTCGCTCTGGGCGCGCAACGCCACGTAGGCACCGAAGGAAAAACCGCCGAGCCACAGCGGCAGACCCGGATGCTGTCCGCTCAGCCAATCCATCGCCGTCAGCGCATCGGCGGTTTCGCCGGTGCCATTGTCAAAACTGCTGGCACTTTTCCCGACACCGCGGAAATTGAAGCGCAAACTCACCGCACCCAAATCATTGAAGGCACGCGCCAGAATGTAGGTGACCTTGTTGGTCATCGCGCCCTGTTGCAGCGGATGTGGGTGACACACCACCGCCAGCGCGCGCGGCTCGTCCACCGGTTTATCCAACAATCCTTCCAATTGCCCGGCCGGACCTCGGAAAATCACCTGTTCACTCGCGCCCATGCAACTCCTCGATTCAGTAATGTATTCAGAAATGTCTGATTTATTCGTCACACCCGCGAAAGCGGGTGTCCAGGCATTTGATTTCCCTGGATTCCCGCCTTCGCGGGAATGACAATCAGGTCATAAATCAAAACTTCCTTCATTTGTTGGCGCTACTGGCTCGTTTTGGGGTGAGCAAGAGGCTTTTGCTATGATATCCGTCTTCACCGCCGCGCCACACGGATAAGGCGCGGCCCGCACACAGAGATGTCAACATGAACAAGACCATTGAACTCGAAAATCGCTATTGCGCCCACAACTATCATCCGCTGCCGGTGGTGCTCACCCGCGGCGAAGGCGTGTACGTGTGGGACGATGCGGGCAACAAATATCTGGACATGATGAGCGCCTATTCCGCCGTGAGCCACGGCCATTCGCATCCACGCCTCGTCAAAGCGCTCAAGGCGCAAGCCGACCAGCTCGCCGTCTGCTCGCGTGCCTTTTACACCGACAAGCTTGGCCCATGCCTGAAGCGTGTGTGCGAACTCACCGGCATGGACGTGGCACTGCCCATGAACACCGGCGCTGAGGGCGTGGAAACCGCGCTCAAGGCCGCGCGCAAGTGGGGATACAAGGTCAAAGGCATTCCCGAGGGCAAAGCCGAGATCATCGCCTGCGAGGGCAACTTCCACGGCCGCACCATCGCCATTGTCGGCATGTCCAGCGAAGAACAATACAAGGACAGCTTTGGTCCGTTCCCCGCGGGATTCAAAGTAATTCCCTTCGGCGACGCAGCCGCGCTCGAAAAAGCCGTCACGTCGAACACCGCCGCGTTTCTGGTTGAACCGATTCAAGGTGAGGCCGGCATTCGCGTGCCGCCAAAAGGTTATCTCGCCAAGTGCGCGACGCTTTGCAAGCAGCACAACGTGCTGCTGATCTGTGATGAAATCCAGACCGGCCTCGGCCGCACCGGCAAGTTGCTCGCCTGCCAGCACGAGAACGTCAAACCCGACGGCTTGATTCTCGGCAAAGCGCTGGGCGGCGGACTGCTACCCGTATCCATGTTCCTGGCGCGCCGCGAGGTGATGGATGTGTTCATGCCCGGCGATCACGGCAGCACTTTCGGCGGCAATCCGCTGGCCGCGGCCGTGGGCCTGGAAGCGCTGAATGTGCTGATGGAAGAAAAGCTCTCGGAGCATTCCGCCGAGATGGGTGCTTATCTGCTGGAAAAACTTCACGCACTCCGCAGCTCGCTCATCAAGGAGCTACGCGGCAAGGGCTTGTTCATCGGCATCGAATTCGATCCGCGCAAAGCGAGCGCACGTGCCGTGTGCGAACATCTCATGGCGCACGGCATCTTGAGCAAGGAAACCCACGAAACCGTGGTGCGCCTCGCGCCGCCGCTAGTCATCACCCGCGAACAGATTGACTGGGCGGTGGAGCGCATTGATCTGGTGCTCAAGGAAATGAGCAAAGTGCGCGCGACCGGCTGATCTTTGCCGCATTGCCTGATGTAGAGGCTTGATACAGAAAAATATATTAAGTCAAGATTTGACCCCTATGTCTTCTCGCCATGATGTTCAAGCTCGGACAAAGTGCTGAGAAACACTGGCGCCGAATCCGTGGTTTCCACTACCTGGCGAAAGTGATTACCGGAGTGACGTTCACAGATGGAATCGAAGCGACAGAGAACAATCTAAACGATAGCAGGAACGCCGCTTGACGAATCCTCATACACCAGATTTGACCATAGCTCTGCCTTGAATTGGACTCAAAAAAAACGATGGCATAGATCTATTGGCGGCTCTACCTTGAGAGTGTGGAAGTAGAGTCATGAGACGGTCAAGGCGCACACATACGTACGTACCGAGAGGATACCTTTATGAAATCCATTGCTACACTGCTTCTAATTCTGGGACTGTGCTTTAGTATGTTGGGCTGTTCTAAACAGAATACCCCCTCATCTTCTGCGTCTTCTGACGAGCAATCATCCAATGTGCAATCATCTGATACGCTATCAACTGATGCACAAGCGTCAGCGCCATCTTCAAACTGGACTTATAAAACTATACCGGGTAATTCCTTCAATCCACCTGTGCTTACAGCTTCCACCATAAGTACGAATGACCAATTAGTAGATTCCAATGGTAGTAAGCATGACATCAAGTTAGTGCTTAGTAATAGCACTATAGATGCTGCCGATGTGCACACTGCGGTAGAGGCTCGCATTGCTGTAAATACTGCTGACGCTGCTTTGAAGGTTGCTGAGAAAGACGATAAGGCTGCTTATGCTGCTGCGGATGCTGCTCTTGGATGCTCACTGGCGGCTCGTTTTGGTATTGCTGTAACTAATGCATGTGCCAAGGTGGACGTTAGCGACGCTGGTGTTTCTCGTACAGAGGCTCGTCGGGATACCGCTGATACTGCTAGATTCGCTGCTGATGATAAGGCCAATGCCGCCGCTAATTCGCTTGCTGTCGCTGATGCTGCAATTGATAAAGATGGAATGATAACAATTTTGTTTGACCCAAGCACAGTTAGTTGTCCCAGTGATTGCCCGATGCAGATTCAAGTGCGAGTTGACAATGGTAGTGTACGAACACTCGATGCATATCTGCCGGGTGCTAGTGCTCCCGGAGCATTATTCATTAAGAATCCAATCGATTTTTTACATCAAATAGAAAAAGCCAATCATATAGCGTTTAATATTCCTATGGGAGGCAAGTATCAAGAGGTTGATTTTGATGTTAGCGGCTTGGACACAGACAAATTGGATATCAAGTAGGCCAAAGATGGGCATGATATGCCATAAGAACTGAGCTCGCCCTACCTAAACTCCGACGGTCTATATGTAGTAGTTTGGCTCACATGAATTGGCTCACTGAAGTCCTGTCCTTACTTGCCAGCCATGCTGCTGCGCTAGGCATTGTTGGCGCTGCTGTCGCTTTCATTTGGTCCGTCTGGCAGTTCTTTGATGTTCGACGCAGGGAGTTTCGCAACCGGGAGTTTGAGATCTACCATCGTCTAATAAGAGAATTAGTGCAACCCGAAAAGGACCCACGGATGTTCCTCGACCGCCAAGTCGCAATTGTTTTCGAACTTCGCCATTTCAAAAGGTATCGTCAAGTTTCAGCACGCATTCTTCAAGGTCTTAAGGCTTCCTGGTCGAGCGATCAGAACAGCAAACGTCTCATTGAGGAGATTAACTTGGCAATCGCTGATCTCGAAGGACCTAAGTAGTGAGCCTAACTACGCGGTCGAGGGGGCGCGCGTCCCTCATCACGGTAGTTAGCCCTCACGAGGAACGTGCATGCTGATTTGCACCTATGGGCTGTTCTGGCGGGTCGACAACGTGTTCTGGGGACGACCGAGGAATCTTGGAAGCTTGCTCGGTGTTCCAGCCTCCGAGAAGGGATTCGGCGTGGTCGACTTCCGCGAGCAGGCCGGTATCTATGCGCTCTACGCGGACTACGATCTTATCTATGTCGGGCAAACCGGTGGCAAGAAGCAGAAGCTCATGGTTCGCCTTAATCAACATCGCAAGAAGGATCTTGCGGGTCGCTGGAACATGTTCTCTTGGTTTGGGACTCGGGATGTTCTAGGTACGGGCAAACTAAAAGCGGAGAAGGCGGGCGCTTCTTCTACGCACGAGCATGCCCTGAATCACCTTGAGGCCATACTCATCCATGTCGCGGAACCGTCCCTTAACCGGCAGGGTGGAAAGTGGGGTGACAACGTCGAGCAGTATCTGCAACAACGGGACAAGCGGCTTGGTCCGTCCGTTCCTGTGATGGTCGAAGAACTCTGGAAGAAGGGTATGGAGGGCGAAGCAATAGGAGTCAAATCCTGACTTAATATAATTTCTTGCGTCACGCCGGCATTGGTTTGTCTTCAGCCAGATCTATCAATCCGCGCACATGACGGTAGATGTACCAGACCCATACGATCAGGAAGGCGATGCCGCCGATGATGAAACCCACCAGCAAGAAATAGCTCGCGGCGATGAGGATGCACCACAGGATGGCCCACCAGAAGCTGCGGATCATCCAGGAGTGGTGGCTGTCCATGACCGCGCCGTTGTCACCGCGCTTCACGTAATTGATGATGAGCGCCACGATGCTCAGGATGCCGGTGATGGCGCCGAGAAGATGCAATACATACGCCACGATGGTGATGCCGTGGCCTTTTTCCGCTGTGTTCATGCGACTGTGCTCCTGAAAAATATCTTGCAATATCCGGCGCCATAATATCTTGTGGGAGCGGTCGTACCGACCGCGATCCAAAATCATCGCGGCGAATATCGCCGCTCCCACAATCATATTCTGCGCTGAACTTCCTTAGCTGCATGGGGCGCGGCCGCAGGGAATTCAAGCCGTACGCGCCGGTTCTGATGGCCTTTCTTTTCGATCTTGGCGATGCTGACCTCGCCGATTTCGCCGATGTGTGCCACATGGGTGCCGCCGCAGGGTTGCAGATCAATGCCCTCCACGTTCACCAGGCGGATCCTGCCTACGCCGTGCGGCGGCTGCACCGACATGGTTTTCACCAGTTCCGGATGCGCGTCCAGTTCCGCGTCCGTGATCCAGCGGAACGACACCGGCGCATCGCGCGCAATCAGCTCCCGCAGTTTTTCGTTCACCTCATTCTTGTCTGGCGTTTCCGGCAGATCGAAATCCAGCCGGCCGTAACCGTCGCCCACCTGGCCGCCAGTGACGGGCGCGACGATGATAGCGGATAACAGATGCAAACAGGTGTGCATGCGCATCAAACGATGACGGCGCGCCCAGTCAATTTCCGCGGTAACGTGCATGCCCGGTTTGAGCCAATCAACGCTTTCCACCGGCACGTGCAGGATTTCGCCGGGTAGCGCACCTTTGTGGGTATTGGCGATGCGCAATTCACGGCCATCGGCAAATCGCAGCATGCCTGTGTCGCCCGGCTGACCGCCGCCTTCCGGATAGAACACGGTTCGGTCCAATTGAATGCCGCGCTCGTCCACGGCGATGACTTCCGCTTCGCAGGTACGCGCGTAGGCATCGGAACGGAACAGTTCCTCGGTCATTCGGTTTTCCCGGCTTCCGCGGGATCGAATTTCAGCGCCAGGGAATTGATGCAGTAGCGTAGGCCCGCGGGCGGCGGCCCGTCATTGAACACATGCCCCAAGTGCGCATCACATTTTGCGCACACCACTTCCACGCGCCGCATGCCGTGGCTTGTATCTGTGTGTTCGTCCAGACTCGCGCCGCCGGCCGGGGCGGCGAAGCTCGGCCATCCGCAATGGGATTCAAACTTGGCATCCGAAGTGAACACCGGATTGCCGCAGCACACGCAGCAATACACACCGGCGGCATGGTTATGCAGATATTCGCCGGTGCCGGGCCGCTCCGTGGCTTTCTGGCGCGTTACCGCGTACTGCTCGGGCGTGAGTTCGGCGCGCCATATGGCTTCGGGTTTGCTGATTTTTCCCATTGGCTTCACCACAGCACGCTATGCGGATGTTTCTTGGCGAGGAAATAATCAATGCCCAGCACCCGGCCGGCGCCAGTGCACATCAATGCGAACAGAATCATGATGAACAGGCTGTCGTGGTTGGTGGGATCCCAGAACGTGGCGCCTTTCATGAACCAGAAATTGAGCACCATGAACAGTCCCACCGCTGCAGCGAAGCGCGTCAGGACTCCCAGTACCAGCGCGACGCCCACGCACAATTCACCGATGGGCACCAGCCAGGCAAAGATCATGTAATGGTCCGCGGCAAAACCGAGGAAGCCGTGATAGAACCCGAATGTGGCCTTCATAGAGCCTTCCAGAATGCCGTGCAACCCGGCTGGCCATTGGGAAAGATGAGCGAGCTTGCCGCTGACGGCGATGAGCCAGAGAATGCCAAGAGCAATACGCAGCAGCGCCATGGGCCAACCGATCAGACGGTTATCGAAATAGCCCTGGGACATGAACTACTCCTGATTGATGGGGATAAAGATTCGGGTTGACGTTACAGGTGCAGTTTAAGACCGTGCCGACACTGGAAATATGACGTGGTAAGTATGCGCCAAGCTGCCGCTGGCGTCATGCGCGGCAAGCTGTCATCCATCAACGATGGCGCACGAGCGGCAATCCCGGTGTCATTCTGGTAATCTGATGTTGCGCTTCCGGTACCGTTTTCAACCCTGACGATTCACATAGGAGACCCCAATGCGGAGCCGCATTGTTGCCATCGTGTTTACCTGTGCCGCGCTCACATTGAGCGTGGCCGCGCACGCAGCCGGTGACATGGCCAAGGGCAAGGTCGAATCCCAGACCTGTCTCGGCTGTCACGGCATTGCCGATTACACCAACGTCTATCCGACCTACCGCGTGCCCAAGCTCGC
>JBAVYM010000043.1:0-2234 GCA_049698775.1 Gammaproteobacteria bacterium | reverse complement strand
CCTCCACACTGACTCTACGCCGCGGCGCGGACTGCGCACCACGCTCCGAAGACTCCGCTGTGCTACGTCCGCTGCGGCTACCGCAGGCTCCTCGCCTCGGCGCTTCGCGCCTTCCCTGGCTCGTCATTTGATATTCGCTCTGACCCCATTTCCCGCCTCCTCAGATTGAAGAGAGTTTCGGCAATAATAAGGGGTAAGTGATCTGTTCCTATCGACTGCCATTCGCGGGTACCGCCGCTTCTACTTCAACGGCGCGATGATCTGGTCCAGGTAATCCGGCGCGGATCTCACCCGTTGCAGGTGCGGGTATTTAAGTCCGCCGTGATAATCCACCGCATAGGTTTCGTAATAATCCAGATTCTTGATCAGCAGTTGAATCGGCGTTGTTGAACCCTGTGCTTCGCGGATGGCTTGCTTGAATACTTCCGGCGTAAACGCCCGACCGTTCACCGCAACGAGTGTCATGCCTGGGCCGATGCCGGCCTTGAATGCCGGTCCGTCCCACAGCACGTCATTGATGACGCCTTGGCTCTTGCTATCGGTACTGATGAGCAAGCCGATGGAATACATGGCATTCAGGGAATTACGGATTTTTTCACTGGCTTTGAAATACGCCGACGGCGTATCGGTGTACACCAATTGATAGCCGCCGCGGATAATGCCGTCGAGCGGCGCGTGATATTGTTTGGTGTCGAGGATGTTGCGCAGAAACCCGGCCCAGGCATACGGCTGGACTTCGTTCAAGGTATTGACCACATCATCGAAGTTATAGGTCTTGGTCACATAACTGCCATTGTCCATGCCGTAGAACAGCCGTGCAAAATCATTCAGCGAACGCCGGTTGTGACTCAGTTCGCGTATCTTGGTGTCCACATCCAGCCACAGCAGTACGCCCTCCGCGTAGAAATCCCCCGCGCTGCGCCGCCAGTTGTGCCAGGCGCCCGGCACGTAATACAGAATCGAGGCCTCATCGGCGGTGTCCTGCAGCGGACGCCAGGTACGGCCCGGCATGTGGTCCATATTGGCGGCAGTAAGCGCCAGCGCCTCGCGATAATCTTTGGCAGTCCACAATCCGCTGCGCGCGGTCATGACTTCGCCCCAGTATTGCGTCAGACCTTCGTACACCCACAGAAGATCGTCCTGCTCGGGAACGGAATTGAAATCCGGTGCCCACAAATCGTAGGGGCGGCGGAACTTTCCATTCCAGGAATGGGTGTATTCATGCGGCACCAGCCCCGAGCCCAGCAGATAGGCATCCGGGTTGATGAAGTAATCGGCCCGGGTACGGTCATCGCTGGACTGGTGGTGTTCCAGGCCGAAATGTCCTGTGTTATCGGACAAGGTCAAGAGCGCGTGATAACTGGCATAGTGGTGCGCGCCGAACATGCGGTTTTCCTGCTGCACCAGGTTACGGTATTGGTCAGTCTGCTGCGCCGTGATGGCGAGATCATCAGGACCGTCCGCCACCACGTCCAGATACACGGGCGTCTGGGCGCCTGGCGCCAGATCCACCTGTTTGAAATACTGACCGGCAATCAACGGCGAATCCACCAGGTTGTTGAGCGTGACAGATTTGAACTGGATTGCGCCGCTGCTGCCGGAATGCGGTTGCAGCGCTGTGGCATATTGCCAACCCTCCGGCAACTTCACACCGGGATTGAACGTGATTGCCGCGGAGGCATAGCCTGCGGGATACAGCAATACCTGATTCCATTCCAGGTCCACGATTTTGGGCGTGGCCGATACGCTCGCGCCGAATTCACCGCCGCTGGTGGGCGAGAGGAAATCAAACGCCACGTCGAGATCATGCACGCCTTGGGGAACGTCCACATGGATGGCATACATGTCCACCAGATCGCGCCGCCAGGCAATCATCTGGCCGTTCGCGGTGAACACCAGCCCCGCGACGTTCGCAAGCGGCCCGCTGGGCGCATGTTCACCGGGGATCCACTTCGGGTAATAGAGCGTGAGCGGCCCGGGTTTGACAGGAATCACTTCCCGCACCTTGAATATCTTGCGTGGCGCGGCGCGCAGGTCCACGGTGAGGGTGATGGCACCACTATAAGGAGTGATCAGGCCTGCTGCCGCTGCCGGGCCGCTCCAACCACCAGTCAAGACCACCACCAACAGCAGAATCGGTGAACAAATCAGGCTTTTCATGGGTTTCTCCAATAGCTGGTGCATAAGAAACCACGCCGCCGGAACCGCAACAGGCGCTGGAAAATCCCTTTTAT
>JBAVYM010000042.1:0-31793 GCA_049698775.1 Gammaproteobacteria bacterium | reverse complement strand
CGCCACACCCATCGCATTCGTCTCCCGTGACGCGCTGACGCATTGGCGTGCGCTCGCCGGTTTCCCGGACGGCGACGCGCTCAACCTGTCCCACGGCGCGCGTACGGTACGCGATGCGCTCAAGCAGCACGGCGCGCTGTTCTTCGCCGATCTGCTGCGTGAAACCGGATTGTTGCGCACGCAACTGGAAGTGGCACTTGCGGAACTCGCCGCCTGCGGACTGGTAACTGCTGACAGCTTCGCCGGCCTGCGCGCGCTCATCACACCGGCCGCGAAGCGCGCACCGCTCTCGCGCTCCTTTCGCTACCGACTGCGGCGCGGCGAACCACCGGGCGTGAACGAGGCCGGCCGCTGGTCGCTGATGCCGCCGCGCGCTGTCACTGGCGACGCGCCGGCCGACGCCGAGGCTCTGGCGCATCTCGCCGAAGTGCTGTTGCGCCGCTACGGCGTGGTGTTCCGCAAGGTGCTGGAGCGCGAGAGCGCGCTGCCGCCCTGGCGCGAGCTGCTTTATATATATAGAAGGCTGGAAGCCCGCGGCGAAGTGCGCGGCGGGCGCTTCGTGGACGGCTTCGCCGGCGAGCAGTTTGGCCTGCCCGAGGCTGTGGGCGCGCTGCGCGAAGTCCGCCGTCGCGAAAAAACCGGCGAACTGGTGTCGGTATCCGCTGCCGACCCGCTCAACCTCGTTGGCATCGTCACCCCCGGCGCGCGCGTGCCGGTCATGGGTGAGAACCGCGTGCTCTACCGCGACGGCGTGCCGGTGGCGGTGCAGGTGGCCGAGGAGGTTAAATTCATGCAGGAAATCGCGCCCGACTTGGAATGGTCACTGAGGAATTCACTGCTGCGACGACATCTGGCGCCAACCCAAGGAAGTGTGCAGTAGATTCCCCCGGCTAAAGCCGGGGTCCTTACCGTTACAGTTCCATATGGAACTGACCTGAATCCTGACGGATGTCAGGATTCAGGAACCGGCGGCGATAATTATCACCGCCGGGCTCATTCAACCACGAGTAAACCCGTGGTGTTCTGTCTTCGACCGCATAAATGATGTCACACTGTGCTTTATTGGAGCTTCGGTAATGACGCGGGATGAGCTTATTCGTAATGCGCGGTTTACGGTCTTTCTTGGTAAGAATGGATCAGGAAAGAGCACTGTGCTCAGAGCCATCGATTCTTCTCATGGCCAATTCAGCACGAAGTACATATCACCAGAGCGTGGCGGAACTCTAAGAGAGGATCCAGGTGTTGAAACCAATATGGCGCACAATCGAGACTGGATGACTCAAGATCGCCGAAAGAATAGAACAGAGCACTTCAGGCAACAAAGCATTGTGCAGTTTAGAAATTTGGAATTATTGGTTTTAAGAGAAATTGAGAAAAACAGAGGCACTTTAGATTCGTTTCACCAAGTCTTGCAGAAAATAAATAATCTCTTACCTGCGATCGAGTTGCGCCGTTCAGATCGAGGTTTCACAATTCATGCCAAGAATGGAGGCGCAATTCCCGAAGACCAGATTTCAAGTGGAGAATCAGAGCTTATTTCTCTCGCGATTGAAGTGCTTGTTCTCTCACGTGAAAGTATGAATAACAAAGTATTGCTTCTTGATGAGCCTGATGTGCACCTTCATCCGGACCTTCAGCAAAAGTTTGTAAGGTTTTTGGAGGATGTCGCGATTGAACGAGATTTCAAGGTGGTTATCGCAACGCACAGTACGCCCCTCATTAGTGCATTTACTCGACAAGACGAATTGCAAATTGTGCCAATCACAACGAGGAATGAGACTGATTTCAGGTATTTCAGCTACAGCACAATCTGCCAAGAAATACTGCCAATTTTTGGCGCGCACCCTCTCTCGTCTGAGTTTAATCGCACGCCTATATTGCTCGTTGAGGGTGAGGATGATAAGTGTGTAATTGATCAGTTTGTTAGGAGTTCTAATGGGCGTGTCAAATTTACCCCTTGCGTCGTTGGCAATGTAGATGAAATGAATAAATGGGAGAAATGGCTTAACGAGTTTCTCCCATCGATATACGATGAACCAAAAGCTTTTTCACTGCGAGATTTGGATACGTCCGAACAGAGTGAACTAGAGAATGTTGGCTGCGTATGTCGCGCGCGGCTAAATTGTTATGCAATAGAGAATCTGCTTCTGACGAATGAGTGTATGAGCAAGCATGAATGTGCGCCTTCCGATTTTCAGAAACGCTTGAATAAATGGGTGTCGGATAATCCGACTCATTCTGTATGTGTTACGTTGAGAGATGTGGCAAAGAAATTTGATGAGCGAAGAACAGTCAATATAAAAGAGGTACGTAATGTGTTAGTCGCATTGCTGGATTCTCGAAAGCCATGGTGGGTGGTGGTCGGTCAGCTTCTAGCAGATAATAGTAGCAGTATGGATGGCGACGGCGATGCACCTAAACATTCGCTTCGTGAATATCTTGGGTCAAGTGTGGTCAATAAATTGCTGCGTACCGCTTCTATAAATCCGAGGTGATTTATGCCCAAAACCACACGCAAGAAGAAATCTACCGGCCGCAAGCGCGCAACACCGAAAACGCTGCACGCCTCGCGTTTCCCAGGTGAAAACTCCGCGTATCGCAAGGCGCGTGACCAATTGCTCAAGGCCGAAGTTAATTTGCGTCGGTGCATCGAGGCGGTGGCCGCGCAGCGCCGCAAGCTGCGGGTGGGTGGCGAGGTGCCGCAGGATTATGTGTTCGAGGCTGTGGATGAACTTACGGGCATACGCCGCATCGCCGCTGCCGCGCATCCTGGCGTTCGCCCAGGAACGTGGTTGGCGGCGGGTGCAACTGCTGTCATCCGCCGGTAACAGCTACAACCGCGACTATCACGGCGAAGACGCCGAGGGCCGTCAGTCACCGATCCTCAATGTGTTCGTGAAACGCAACGGCAAGATCCATCACTTCTGGGCTTCGGAACTCATGTTCCTGCCGTCGGATCGCGGGCAGCATCCGCGGCATGTGGACATGGTTTGGCCGTTATGGAATCTGTTCGATGTGACCCCGGAGGGCCGCGGCACTGATTCGAACCCGAGGCTGAATTATTCCAGTGCTTGAATCAATCCTTGCCTGCTCGGGTGTGGCACTTTGCCTTAAATGCTGACGAATCAAGCGCTGTTCTCTGTTGCTGGAATAGCCACCGCCTTGCTTTGATTGTCTTCCTCGAACAGACGCTGGAGCTCTTCGGCAGCCTCCTTGGTGGTCTGGATGAGCTTGGATTCGTCACGGAACACCGCATGCTGGCGTTGCAACAACTGCTCGTCGTAGCGCTGGAATTTTTCCAAAACTGCGCGGGTTTCGTGGGCCGGTTGCCCCAGACCTTCCAGCACCGCTTCCGTGAGTTTCAGGCTGGAAAACAGCGTCTCGCGCACGATGGTTTTGACGCCCAGGTCCGTTAGCAGGTGCGTGTGGTGGCGGTTGCGGGCGCGCGCATAAATCTGCACCTGCGGAAAGTGCTTGCGCACCATTTCCGCGGTACGCACCGAGGCGGTAACGTCATCTATCGCGAGTACAAAGATTTTCGCGTGCTCAACCTGCGCCGCGCGCAGCATATCCAGCCGTGAGGCATCGCCGTAATACACCTTGGAGCCGTAGCGGCGTACCGCCTCTACATCCTCGATATTGGCGTCCATGGCGGTGAACGGGATCTTCTTCAGGCGCAGCACCCGTCCGACCACCTGGCCAAAGCGGCCGAAGCCGGCGATCACTACTGGATTGCCGGGTTCGTCGATGTTGTCGAAGTCCGGCGGCGCGTGCTCTTCCTGGAAGCGTTGGATGATTTTTTCATTGAACAGCACCAGGAACGGTGTGGCCGCCATGGACAGCGTCACGGCTAGATTGAGGATGTCCACCAGTGCCTGGCTGAATATCTGGTAACCCGCGGCGCTGTTGAAAATAACGAATGCGAATTCGCCACCGAGCGACAGATCAAACGCCAGATTGCGCGGTGCGGCATCGGGAAGTTTGTAGAGTTTGCCGGTCCCGTACAGCACCACGCCCTTGAGCACCAGCATGCCCGCCGCCACGCCGATGACGATGAGCGGAATTTCTGCTAGCAAGCCGAGGTTCACCGACATGCCGACCGCCACGAAGAACAGTCCCAGCAGCAGGCCCTTGAACGGTTCGATGTCGGCTTCGAGCTCGTGCCGGTAACTGGAATCGGCGAGCAGCACGCCGGCAATGAAGGCGCCCAATCCCATGGACAGGCCAATCACGTTGGCAATGAGGCCGGCACCGATGACAATCAGCAGTGCCGCTGCCGTGAAGATCTCCGGATTGCCGAATCGCACGATGAAGCGGAACACCGGCCGCAGCACGTAGCGTCCGCCCACCACCAGCGCGACGACCACCACCACGATGATGATGACGGTGGTCAGGAAATGCGCCTGATGCACCGCCGCACCGCCGTGCACCACCTTGAGCAGTGCCAGCACTGGGATCGCGGCGATGTCCTGGAACAAGAGGATGCCGAAGGCCGCGCGGCCGTGGTGATCCATGAGCTGTTTCTTCTCCGCCAGCATCTGCAGCACGAAGGCGGTGGAGGACAGCGACAGGCCGAAACCCGCGACCAGCGCCGGCACCCACTCGAGACCGAGCGCATGGGCGGCAAGCGTGAGCAGCACGGTACTCACGCCCACCTGTACTGCGCCCATGCCGAATACCGTGCGCCGCAGTGCCCACAGCCGCGAGGGTTGCAGTTCCAGACCGATGATGAACAGCAGCAGCACCACACCGATCTCGGAGAAACTCAGGATCGCGTCCACGCCGGTGATGAGCCGGAGACACCAGGGGCCGATCACCACGCCGGCGATGAGATAGCCCAGCACCGAACCAAAACCGGATTTACGCGACAGTGGCACCGCGATGCAGGCGGCTACCAGGAAAACGACGACTTGGGGCAGAAAGTTCATGGGGGTCTCCAGATGCGAGCTTGGCGCCAGCTTTTGACGGTCTATTCAATTGCGGACAACAGCATTTCCAGGTCTTTGGCTGTAAGTACCGGGGAGTTCATGCACTGTTTCCCATACAGCCCGTCGGCGAGCGCCTGTTTGCGCGCCTGCAGCTCGGTGATTTTCTCTTCGACGGTTCCTTGGGTGATGAGCTTGTACACGAATACGTTCTTGTTCTGGCCAATGCGATGCGCCCGGTCCGTAGCCTGGTGTTCAACTGCCGGGTTCCACCACGGGTCATAGTGGATTACGGTATCGGCGGCGGTCAGGTTCAAGCCGGTGCCGCCGGCCTTGAGGCTGATGAGAAACAGCGCTACCTCGCCGGACTGGAAACGATCAATCGGCGCGGCTCGATCACGCGTGTCGCCGGTGAGCAGCACGTACGGCAGGTTCCGCTGCGTGAGTTCCGGTTCAATCAGCGCCAGCATGCTGGTGAACTGCGAGAACAGGAGAACATGCTGGCCTTCTTCCATCAAGCCTGGCAGCATGTCCATGAGCAGCGCCAATTTTGCCGATTGCTTTACCTTCCTGGCCGAATCCAGTTTCAAAAGCCGCGGATCGCAACACACCTGACGCAGCTTGAGCAGTGCGTCCAGGATCACAATTTGGCTGCGCGCCAGACCTTTCTTTTCTATCTCGTGCTGCACCCTCTCGTGCATGGCCAGCCGGATGCTCTCGTAAAGATCTCGCTGCGCACTTTCAAGCTCGACAGTCCGAA
This sequence comes from Gammaproteobacteria bacterium, assembly GCA_049698775.1. GTDB lineage: Bacteria > Pseudomonadota > Gammaproteobacteria > Natronospirales > REEB76 > REEB76. The sequence continues at coordinate 26,108 of JBAVYM010000042.1, read as the reverse complement.
TAATCTCGGTCTTGGGTGGCAAGTCAGTGGCTACTTGCTCCTTGGTGCGTCGCAGCATGAACGGTGCAATACGCCGCGCCAGTGCCGCCTGACGTTCTGTGTCTCCGTGTTTTTCGATTGGCGTACGATACAGGCGTTTGAAATGACGCTCATCACCCAGGAAGCCCGGCATCAGAAACTGGAATAGTGACCAGAGTTCGCCAAGGTGGTTTTCCATGGGCGTGCCGGTCAGACACAAGCGTTGGTGCGCCTTCAAGCTGCGCACGATCTGCGCGGCTTTGGCCCTGGGGTTCTTGATCGCCTGGGCCTCGTCGAGAACCACGGCGCGATATTCCTGCGCGGCCAGCGTTTTGACATCGCGCGGCAGCAACGCATAGGTGGTGAGCACGATGTCGTGGTCGGCGATGCGGGCGAAATTGTCACGCCGTGCTGCGCCGTGCAACGTGAGCACCTTGAGGTGTGGCGTGAAACGTTCGGCTTCGCGCCGCCAGTTGGTCATGAGGCTCGTGGGCGCGACAATCAACACGGGGTGATCGAGGCGCGCGGCCTCTTTTTCGGCCTGCACGTGCGCCAGTGTCTGCACGGTCTTGCCGAGTCCCATGTCGTCGGCCAGTATCCCGCCGAGTTCATATTCGCTCAGGAAGCCAAGCCAGTTGAGTCCGGCCTTCTGATAGGGCCGCAATTTGGCGCGCAAACCGGCCGGTGACGGGACTTGCGCAATGCCGTGGAAATCCCGAAGTTTGTTCGCGAGTGCGTGCAGCCGCTCGGGCCCGGTCCACGTGAGTGGCGCGCCCAGATCCGTTTCGAGCGCGGCAAGCGCGCCGGCATGCATGCGAGTAAGTTTCAGGCGTCCGTTCGCGTCCAGCGGAGCGTCGTCAAAAAGTTCGGTGAGTACGCCGAGCACCGCGCGCACGCGTGAGTAGGGAATGGGCAGGATGCGGCCGTCGGGCAGGCGGGTCACGATGTGGTGGGTGGCGGGCACGTTTTCGAGCGTCTGCCGGTCGAGTCGCATGCGGTGCAGCCACTCGACCAGCAACGGCAGCAGGTTCAGCCGCTCTCCGTCCACGGTGACGCCAAGTTCAAGCCCGAACCAGTCCATCCCGCTGCTCTGCGTCGTGTCCGCGAACCAATCGGCTCCGGTTTGCGCGACGCGGTAGGGATAATCGGCGTCCATTTCGATTCGCCAGCCGGCGGCGCGCAATGCGGGTATGGCTTCGATGCTGAATCGCAGCAGCGCGGTGTCGCGGCTTGTTTCGTCGTTGATGACGAAGGCGTGGCGGGTGCGCCTGGAGAGGGCGCTGAAATAAGGCAGGTCGGCGGCCCGGGTGAAGCCGTACGCTTGGAGTGTTTTGATCGCTTTGGCCTCCACCGCGGCGTCACGTCCGATTTGCAGCAACTTACCGTTATCCAGGCGCGTGCGAAATTCACCCGCCTCGCCCGCTTCGATGCGCGTGCCCGCATAGTCGAATGTCAATACGGCAAGCGGCATATCGGCACGCGTGCTGCGCATTTGCCATTGGTGTCCGTAGTCAATCGGCAGCGATTCGTGGAACAGGCGCAGGCCTGGCACCGGCGCCGGGCGGGTGAGACCGGCGGATTCGAAGACGGCGGGCAGGGCGGGCGAGTCTTTATCGAAATGACGGCGGAGCGCCGTATGCACCTGTCGGGCCTCTTCGGGTATGAGCACGGGTGCACTGAAAAGCTGTTCAGCCAATGCATCGGACAGCCCGGTTTTGAGCGGCCCGCACCGGTGATGCTCGGTGTCCACATACCACGGCGGACTCATCGGAAGCACGGCCTGCACCGGTGGGGTTGTGTTGCAAGCAAGGTGTTGGTTACCTTCTTCGTTCGCGATCCAGGCCGGGGTGCTCTCACGCACCGGGCCGGGGGTGAGCGCCGGGTTGTCCTTGTTTTGCCAGTGGCAACGGCCGGTGGCAATCATGCGCGCGAGCACATGCGCGCCGGCGCTTCCGCGCAATGAGTAAGCTCCGAACATTGCAGATGGCTGTTCGGCGCGCAAGGCCTCGAGCCAGCGCAGCAGGTCGCGGTCGGTGTCGAAGCGCGCATGGCTCGCCCAGCCGGCATTCCAGCGTTCGGCCTTGCCGTAGCCGGCCTGCCTGAGCGGCCGCACCAGTATGGTTTCCACGGCCGCACGTGTGGCATACCCCAGTCTGGCAAGCTTCAACAGATACAGCAGCCTTTCCGGCGTGGCCGGGAGGTCGGCGGGAATTGCATTTGATGCCGCACGCTTCACGCCCTCGAGCCAGTTTTGCACGGCGGCACTTGGCGAGGCTTGCGCGGCCACAGGCTTGAATGGCAGCGGCTCGATGGCGGGCTGGGTATCCTCCGAAGCCAGGGCTTCGAGCAGCAACGCCACGACATGTTTGCAGTTGTAGCTCATGGGACAGGAGCATTGGCCGAAAATCGCGACGTGCTCTCCGCGGCCCGGCGAGATTTTCACCCGCACCTCGTAGGGCTTGCGCGCTGTACCCTGTACCTGGCCGGTGATATTTCTGCCACCGTCCGCGCATTTGACCATCCGTACCCGGCTGTCGCTGCAATACTCCTCACCACGACGAAAGGAATTCGCGCTCATTTGGCGGCGCAGATCGGCTCGGGTGAAAATCGGCATACGGAAGTGGTGTGCTGATGAGTGGTAGTCCCCGCCCATCCTATCAAACGTGATGCCGTGACTGCGGCTATGGAAAATGCGCTGCTGCTTCGAGAATATCCGTCAGCACGCCAGTGGCGGTCAATTCCGGGCCGGCGCCGGGGCCGGCGATGCTCAAGGGTGTTGGTCGGTAGCGGTCGGTCCAGATGCGGATCAGGTTTTCACCGGGTGCCAGCAGCGCGAAAGGGTCGGTGGTGGCTACGTGGGTGACGCTGGTGCTGGTGCTGGCGCTGCGGCCGTCAAAGCGCGCCAGGTAAACGAGACGTAAGCTGCGGCGGTGCGCGGCCTCGGCGCGCTCGGCCCAGGCGGCGTCGTGCGTGGCGAGCCCGCTGAGAAAACGCTCAGCGTCGGTTTCTGCGGCGAGTTCCTCCGGCACCAGACTTTCCACCGCCACTTGTTCCGGTTCAAAGGCGAGGCCCGCTTCGCGCAGCAGGATCAGGAGCTTGCGACCGCTGTCGGCGCCGGTGAGGTCCACACCCGGATGTGGTTCGGTGTAACCGCGCGCGCGAGCCTCGCACACGGCGGTGGAAAAACGCTCGCCGTTGTTCACGCGGTTGAAGATGAATGACAGGGTGCCGGACACCAGGGCTTCGATGCGCCGCACTTGGTCGCCGCTGCGTATCAGATCGGCGAGTGGACCCAGCACAGGCAGGGCCGCGCCGACGGTGGTTTCGTAACAAAACGGCGCGCCGTGAGCGTGCGCGAGCCGTTTCAGATTCGCGTAATTCGCCTGTGACCCGCTGTTGGCGAGTTTGTTGGGCGTGACGATGCCGATGCCGTGCCGGAGCAATTCGGGGTAATGCTCCACGAACGTTGCGCCGGCGGTGCAGTCCACGAATAGGCGCGCGGCGGTTTGGGATTCGAGAAACCGCCGCAGAATCTGCGGCCAGTCACAATCATGGCGCGGCAATATCTCGTCGTTTTGGGATTCCGGATCTCGCCACCGGCATTCGCGGCGGCTGAGCCGGCCGGCGATGTGCAGGTTCAATCCCTGTGCGGACAGTTGGTCCTGTCGCGCGTTGAGTTGGCGGCAAAGTTCGCTGCCGATCTGGCCATTGTGGCCGGCAATCAGCAACAGCACTCTATGCTTTACCACAGGATTAGTCACGACGGGGCGGCGCTCTGATGCGCCGAAACCATCTTGAGGAAGTGTCGTGGCTAATGCGCGCATGAACGGAGTTCCTTGCGTTCAGGAAGGTGTGTAACTCCGGCATGCAATGCACGAAATTCCCGAATCAGTTGATTGAGTTGACCGGTTTCGATCAGGAAGGCGTCGTGACCGTGGAGAGAATCCAGCACCGCGAGTTCCACGTTGGGCAAGAGCGCTGCAAGTTCCTGCTGTTCTGCGAGCGGATACAGCAGGTCGCTGCCGATGCCGACCACCAGCGCCGGCATGGCGATGGCCGCCAGCGCCGCGTGATAATCGCCGCGCGCGCGGCCGAGGTCATGGGTGTCCATGGCCTGGCTCAGCCGCACATAGGCGGCCGCGTCGAAACGCCGCGCGAGCTTGTCACCTTGGTAGCGCAGGTAGCTTTCCATCTCGAATTCGCCGGAGGCTTTCTGCCTGCGGCCGAAACGGCGGTTGAATTCGCGCCAATGGCGATATGTGCACATGGCGAGCATGCGTGCCGCCGCGAGTCCCGCCGCGGGCGGCCGATCGGGGCGGTAATCACCGCCCTGCCAGTTCACATCCGCATAAATCGCCTGACGCTGGGCTTCGGACAAGCCGATGGCCCAGGCGGATTGCCGGCCCGACGCGGCGATGGGCGCGATGGCGCGGACGCGCTCCGGATACAACGCCGCCCATTCGAGCACTTGCATGCCGCCCAAGGAACCGCCGATGACCAGTTGCAGTTGAGCGATGCCCAGTGCATCCAGCCATTGGGCTTGTACGCGCACCATGTCGCGCACGCTGATCGTGGGAAATTGGCCGCCGTACGGTTTGCTGGTCACCGGATTGATGCTGCGCGGGCCGGTGGTTCCGTAGCAGCCGCCGAGCACGTTGCTGCACAGGATGAAATCCCGTTCCGGATCCAGCGCCTTGCCGGGGCCGAGCAGTCCACTCCACCACTGATCCACGTCCGCCGAGCCGGTGAGCGCGTGGCACACCAGCACTGCATTGTCGCGCGCGGCATTGAGCCGGCCCCAGGTGCGGTATGCGACCGTCACCTGGGGCAGGATGGCACCCAATTCCAGCGTGAACGCCGGCAACGCCAGAAAGCGCGTGTCGCCGGAAAACAAGCGATCGGAATTCATGCCGCGGCCTTCTGCCGGATAGCGGTGAACGCCTGCGCGAAATCCGCCTTGATGTCTTCGATGTGCTCGATGCCCACGGATACACGGATCAGGTCCGGCGTGACACCAGCCGCACGTTGTTCTTTTTCGCTCAATTGCTGGTGGGTGGTGGAAGCGGGATGGATCACCAGGGTTTTGGCGTCGCCGATGTTGGCGAGATGGCTCGCGAGTTTCACGTTGTCAATGAACGCCCGGCCCGCCGTTTCGCCGCCGCGAATGCCGAAGGACAGCACCGCGCCGAAGCCGTGGTGCAGGTATTTTTTGGCACGCGTATGTGAAGGGTGCTGCGGCAGTCCCGGATAATTCACCCAACTCACGTCCGGCTGTTTCTCCAGCCATAGCGCCAGTTCCAGGCTGTTGTCCACGTGGCGTTGCACGCGCAGCGACAGGGTTTCCAGGCCCTGCAGGAACAGGAAGGCGTTGAACGGTGAGAGCGCCGGTCCCAAATCACGCAGTCCTTCCACGCGCGCGCGGATGATGAACGCAATGTTGCCGAACGGACCTTGCGGTCCGAAGGTCTCCCAGAAGTTCAAGCCGTGGTACGCGGGCGAGGGTTCGGTGAACAGCGGGAACTTGCCGTTGCCCCAGTTGAACTTGCCGGCATCCACAAGCACGCCGCCGATGGAAGTGCCGTGGCCGCCAATCCATTTGGTCGCGGAGGCCACTACGATGTCGGCGCCGTGCTCGATGGGCCGTACGAGATAGCCCGCCGCGCCGAAGGTGTTGTCCACGATGAGCGGCAGATCGTGATCGTGGGCGACTTTCGCGAGCGCCTCGAAATCCGGCAGATTGAAGCCCGGATTGCCGATGGTTTCGACGTAAAGGGCTTTGGTTTTGTCGTCAATGGCGCGGCGGAAATCCGCCGGATCGTCACCCGTGACAAATTTCACCTGGATGCCGAGCCGCGGCAGCGTGACCTTGAACTGGTTGTAGGTGCCGCCGTAAAGCTCGCTGCCGGAGACGATGTTGTCGCCGGCCTGCGCGAGCGTGGTGATGGCCAGCAATTGCGCCGCCTGGCCGCTCGCCACCGCGAGCGCCGCCACACCACCTTCCAACGCGGCGATGCGCTGCTCAAATACGTCGCTGGTGGGGTTCATGATGCGGGTGTAGATGTTGCCGAACTTCTTCAGGGCAAAGAGATCGGCGCCGTGCTGTGCGTCGTCGAAGGTGTAGGACGTGGTCTGGTAAATCGGCACCGCGCGCGCGTTGGTGCCGGGCGCCGGTTGCTGGCCGGCGTGGATTTGCAGGGTTTCGTAACGGTACTGGTTCGCTATTTCGGTACTCATGGCATGCTCCTGTGTCGTCGTTGATATTGGCGCCATCTTTCGGGGACGAGCGCCTCCGCATCGCACGCTTGCGCGCAATGTTTCTTTACCGTGGGAACCGCCGTTTTGAGTTTATTCAGGCATGAAAAAACCCGCTACGGCTGCGCCGCGCGGGTTTCTGGAATCGAACTGTGGTTGTGTCTCAGCTTCTACACATACGAACAGCACCAGCCCGCACGGTGGCGTGCATCATCATGCACATACACATGCAGGCGAGAACAAAGGTTGTGAAGGCCAAAAGCGATTGCATGGCGCGACTATCTATGATGCTTGCGCTCTTGTCAAGAGGCAAAGCGAAGGTTACCTTTGAGCGCGTATCTGTGTCCGGGGAGCTGCCATGAGCCGAGTGAAGCGTGCCTGCTGGTATGTCGGGCTGTTCGCCGTACCGTATGTGCCGGTGCTGTGGGTGGCCTTGTATAGCCGTATTGATCCGGTGCTGTTCGGCATCCCGTTTTTCTACTGGTTCCAGTTCGTCTGGATCATTGTCACGGCCATTGTTACGGCCACCGTGTATCTCAACAAAGTTTGAGCCATAAGAATAGCCGAGGGTTTGCATGAACTGGCCGGCGCTGATTGTCTTCGTGTTGTTGTTTGCCCTGGTGACGATCATCGGTTTTGTGGCGGCGCGCTGGCGGCGTGGAGACCTCAATCATCTGAATGAATGGGGTCTCGCCGGCCGGCGCTTCGGCACCGTGGTGACTTGGTTCCTGCTGGGCGGCGATCTCTACACCGCCTACACCTTCGTGGCGGTGCCGGCATTGGTGTTCGGCGCAGGCGCCATCGGCTTTTTTGCGCTGCCGTACACGCTCATGGTGTATCCGTTCGTGTACGTGGTGTTTCCGCGCCTGTGGTCGGTGTCGCGCAAGCACGGTTATGTGACCGCTTCGGATTTCGTACGTGGCCGTCATGACAGCGGTCTGCTGGCGCTGGTGGTGGCCATCACCGGGATTCTCGCCACCATGCCGTACATCGCGCTGCAACTGGTCGGCATCCAGGTCGTAATCGCCGCCATGGGTTTCACCGGTACCGGCATAGTGGGCGATTTGCCGCTCATCATCGCGTTTGCGATTCTGGCAGCTTTCACTTACACCAGTGGGCTGCGCGCACCGGCACTCATCGCCATCGTGAAAGATTTGCTCATTTACATCGTTATCATCGCGGCGGTGATCATCATTCCCATGCAGCTCGGCGGTTACGGCCACATCTTTGCCAGCATCCCGGCGGATAAATTGCTGCTCAAGCCGCCGTCGGGCGCCAATCTCGGTACCTACAGCGCGTATGCGACGCTGGCGCTCGGTTCCGCGCTGGCACTGTTTCTGTATCCGCACTGCGTCACCGGCGTGCTAAGCGCCAACAGCCGCCGCACCATCAAGCGCAATATGTCGCTGCTACCGGCGTATTCGCTGGTGCTGGCGCTGATCGCGTTTCTCGGCTACATGGCGGTTGCGGCCGGTGTGCAGCACGATCCCGCTTACGCCGGTTGGTTCAAGCAGTACGGGAGCACCTTCGCGGTGCCGGCGCTGCTGCTATATTCCTTCCCGGCCTGGTTCGCGGGCGTAGGGTTTGCCGCCATCGCCATCGGCGCGCTGGTGCCGGCGGCAATAATGTCCATCGCCGCGTCCAACTTGTTTACGCGCAACATCTACAAGGAATATCTCAAGCCGGACGCCACACCGAAGCAGGAAGCCAAGACCGCAAAGCTGGTATCGCTGATCGTGAAACTCGGCGCGCTGGCGTTCATCATCTTTCTTCCCGAACAGTACGCCATCCAATTGCAACTGCTGGGCGGTGTGTGGATCATCCAGACCTTGCCTGCGGTGGTGATTGGTTTGTATACCCGTTGGTTGCACCGTTGGGCGCTGGTAGCGGGCTGGCTTGCCGGCATGGCCGTGGGCACCGGCATGGTGGCGGCGCAGCATTTCAAGACTTCGATTTATCCCTTGCATCTTGGTGCGCTGACGGTGCCCGGTTACGCGGCGCTGTATTCCCTGATAATCAATATCGTTGTGGTGATCATCCTCACGTTGATTTTGCGCGTGCTGAAGGCGCCTGCGGGCCGCGATGAAACCGCGCCGGATGACTACAAGCGCGAAGCGGCATGAATATCCCGCGGATTATTGGCCTGGCGGCGGCCGCACTCACAACGCTTTCCTTTGTGCCACAAGTGTGGCGCTCGCTGCGCACCCGCGATACCCGTGGGGTATCGCTTGGTATGTATGCGGTGTTCACGCTCGGCATCACTTTGTGGCTGGTGTATGGCCTGTTGATCCGCGATTTGCCGGTGACGCTGGCCAACGCGGTTACGCTGGTTCTGGCAGTGATTGTTCTGGTTCTTAAACTACGGTACGGCTGAATCGCGCATGTACCCCGTGCAAAAAATTCTGGTCGGGGTACTGGCATTGCTTGCAATCCTCGCATGGCAATGTGCGCAGGCGGACGATAACGATATTTACGCGCCCGGCGTGAGTGCGGCGGTGGATCTGGGAAGTTATCACACGGATTTTTCCTATAGCGATGGCAACCACCGCGCGGATATCGGCCGATACGGAATCACGTTTGTCCAGCCGGTGGCGCCGGACGTGGGCTTCGGTCTGCAGGGCGGTTACATGACCGCCGGTATCAACAATGCCACGCTCAATCCGCTGGCCGACGGTTATGGTCCGTTTCTGGGGCTGTTTGTGGCTTGGCGGCCGATGCTCGGCAATTACTGGGGCTTCGATTCCCAAATCGCCTACACCTGGCATGATATGAGCTACAGCGGGGCGAATCAGCAGGCAGATATGACCTGGTACACCGGCTATGCTTCCGCTGGGCCGGCGTTGCGTCTGGGGCGTTGGCGGCTTTCCGCTGGTGGTTATTGGCAGAACATTTCCGGCAGCGAAACCGACAGCGGCACGGTGAATGGCAGGCAGGATTTTTCCGCCGCCCGTTCCGCCGGCGCATATTTCGGTTTTGCCTATTACCTGGATCAAAGCGGCTCGGTCGGCGTTTACGCTTTCAGCGGCGCGCGTCAAGGTGTGCAGCTGGTGTTCAAGCGGGAATTCTGACACCTGTGCTGTTGGCAGCCTGCGTGAAATTGCTGTCTTGATGGACATTTTTGATACGCACGCGTGCTGGTGTTATGACCGGCACGGTATGATTAAAGCGTAGATCACTTGGCCTGTAGGTCTTGGGAGAAATTAAATGGATCATTGGATGGCACTGGGATTTCTGGCGGCCGGAATCATTCTGGCGGTGGTGGAAATAACCACGCTCACGTTTTATCTGGCGGCCTTGTCATTTGCTGCTTTGGCTACCGCGCTGTACACCTGGTTGTACCCGTCCGCATGGTGGCAGGCAGCCGTCGTGTTCGCCGTTGCCGCAATCATCGCTCTGCCACTCGCCCACTTGTTGCGGCACCGCATGCAGGCAAGCCGCACCAACAGCGCGCTCGACGACATGGATAGGGGGGGTGTAGTGACGGTGGTGGAAGACAACAATGGTAGCCTCAAAGTGAAGTACCGCGACTCCCTGTGGGAAGCGGTGTGGGTGGGCGGCGGCCAACCCCGGATTGGCGCACGTGCCGAAGTGCTGGCGCGAGACGGCTCGCGCTTGCGCATCAAGGCTATCAGCTGACTAGAATATTTTTATACCTTAAGGAGTAGTTCATGGCTGTTTCAATTTCGACACTCATCGGTTTACTCATCATCATTTTTGCAGCGGTTACTATCATCCGCGCCATGCGCATTGTGCCGCAGCAACAGGCTTGGGTGCTCGAGCGCTTGGGCAAGTTCCACGGCGTGCTGACCTCCGGCATCCAGATCATCGTGCCGTTCTTCGATCGCGTGGCGTATCGCTTTGACATGCGCGAGATTCCCATGGATGTGCCTGAACAGGTGTGTATCACCAAGGACAACACGCGTCTGTCAGTGGACGGGGTGCTCTACTATCAGATCACCGATGCCAAGAACGCCGCCTACGGCACCAGTAATGTGATTACGGCGGTAGTGCAACTGGTGCAGACCACCATGCGTGCCGAAGTCGGCAAGCTGGCGCTGGACGAATGCCTGTCACAGCGCGACACGCTCAACCGGGGCGTGGTGGATGTGCTCACCCAGGCTGCCATCAGTTGGGGCGTGAAGGTCCTGCGTTACGAGATACGCAATCTCACGCCGCCGGACGAGATCCAGCGAGCCATGGAGCTACAACTCACCGCCGAGCGCCAGAAGCGCGCCGCCATCGCCAAATCCGAGGGCGACCGCCAACAGGCTATCAACCAGTCGGAGGGCCAGAAGCAAAGCCAGATCAACAATGCCGAAGGAGAGCGGCAGTCCGCGATCCTGCGTGCCGACGGCCAGGGCCAGGCCATCGCCACGGTGGCGGCGGCCACTGCAAAAGCGATCTCGGACATCGGCAAGGCCGTGGCCGGCGAAGGAGGCGCCGACGCGTTGCACTACCAGCTCGGCCAGCAGTGGGTGCAGCAGTGGGGATTGATTGCCAAGAATTCCACCGTCACCGTGGTGCCGGCGAACATGGGTGATCTTTCAGCAATGGTAGGCTCGCTGTTGTCTCAGGCGGGGAATGCCAAATCGGGGGTAAAGAGCTGAGCGTGCCACAAACACGTTCCACAACGACGACGCATTCCGCGCTGCTGAAACGTCAATAAGCCAGCCACGGCTTACCGTTTGACATTTACCGTTAAACGATATACATTTTTGCCATGATAAAGAGCTTCGGCAACCGAGAGACCGAAGCCCTGTATGAGGGCCGCTGCCCGGCTACATTCAAGGCCTTCCGGAAAGTGGCGGAGCGGAAGTTGCAGATGGTTGACGCCGCCGTTGTGCTTTTGGATATGCGTTCACCGCCTGGCAACCGGCTGGAGAAACTGGGACGTGATCGTGCCGGGCAGCACAGCATCCGCATCAATGATCAGTGGCGTGTGTGTTTCCGATGGCATGAGGGCGATGCCTACGATGTTGAAATTGTGGATTATCACTAGGAGACATGAATATGACTGCACGTAACAAGATGCGCCCCATCCATCCCGGCGAAGTGCTGCGGACGGAGTACCTTGAGCCTCTGAATATGGCGCCTCATGCACTTGCCGTACGGCTGCGGGTCACACCCTCGCGCATCAATGAAATTGTGAATGAAGAGCGTCCCGTCACACTGGATACTGCCGTGAGGCTTGCGCGTTTCTTCGATACCACGCCGGAATTCTGGATGAACCTGCAGCAGACATATGACCTCAAAAGTCTGTCGAAACCGCTGCTCCAGGAAATTGAACGTGATGTACACCCACTCAGAGCGTGAGTGATGCATTTGAAACGAAACAATGGGGGCTCATCGCCAAGAATTCTACGGTCACGGTGGTGCCGGCGAACATGGGTGATCTCTCCGCGATGGTGGGGTCGCTGTTGTCGCAGGCTGGGAATTCAAAGCCGGGGACAAGAACCTAGGCAGGCCATGGCCCGGTTAATGTCCGACATAGGGTATCTCGGAGACCGAAATTTTCACATCGAGATGATAATGATTCAGTAAGCTTTCTATAGCACGCCGTCTTCCGTCCCTACTCTGATGCGGTCCGACAATGATGCGTGTTATGGGTAGCGGTTTATCCGGCAACCGGGTTATTTCTTCAAATAAATGAATGCAGGGTACCGGAGTGCCACCCCGGACAAAATTCCAACGTGGTTTTGCTATTGCTGTAGGAGAGTGCGCCCTTTGTAGATCGAACAATTCCTTGCCAGGCAGAGCTGCAATTATCCTTACTTCATTTTCCTCACGAAATCCCCAGTGCTTGAATCGGCAAGAGCATTGAATTAGAGCAGGGTATATATTTTCGAGTGGCGCGGGGTTTTGTGGCGCCCTTAGCCATGGAGTAATGCTGGCTTTTATGTCCTCGATCTGTTGGCCAAGTTCAAGACGAAGTTTCTCTTCATCATCCGAGTAGATGACATCACCGCCAAATAATGTGTTCGTTGGCCACTTTGCAGCTTCCTCTTTTAACAAGAGGTCAAATCCCACTGTGTCGAAAACAATCGCGTAACCCCCCTCCTTGGCATAACTGCGCCATTGGCTCAGAAGACCATGCTGGGCAATTTGCTCTGTCGTTGCAGCGCAAAATGAGGTAATGAAGGGTTCGACAAACGGCGGCGTATCCTGAGTTCCGAGTAAGGCGTTAAACATGCCTGTTGCAATACCAGTTGCACTCTCCTCGACAACTTTCTGATTACCGCCGCGTTGGACAATCAATGCTTGATTGGCCGGAATGCGGGCCAGTTCGGCAATGCCATCTGCAACTACTGGTTTTAAAATCTCGGGTAATCGCTCTTTAAACAGCCTGATTTCTGTCGCGTCATTCAAAAATGCAGCGTGTGTTGCCCACAATGTTTGACTTGTGATGATGCCTTTCAGGCCAACAATGTCGGTGTAATGAAACAACTCTGGATAAGTCTCCGCAATGGTAGTTGTCATATAAATTTGTCAAATTTTGAAGGGATTCCTTGGGCGATAAAGAAGTGCTAGCCAAGAAGTGCCCTATAGTGAGTTCATTTTCCTTTCAAGGTGTCAGAGCCAGCCACCCTCCGGTTGATTGGAGGGATGCAGGGTCGCCGGGTAATGATACCCAGGCCGCCAGTGCATAGCGTGCAGCTTGCACTTTGACACTCGATGGCAGTGCCATTGCGGCCGCAAATGTCGGAGCGGCCAGCAGATGCTTTTCATAGCCAATCACCAGAAAGTCCTGGCGCAATGTCCGTCCGGCATTCTCACCGGCACCCACTTTTGTGTTAACACCGAACGCCAGGATTGCTACGTGCAATTCCAGATATTTGTAATCAGCGTTCACCGGGACGAAGCTGGCGGTGATGCGTGCGCCGTTAACAATGAGTTTCAAGAGTCCTGCATCCGTTGCATCAGGCAAGTGCAGGGATCTGAGATTGAACCAGCTAGCCCACGGATTGCCGTCCAGCGCAAACTCAGGCGTATAGATCACACCGCCGCCTACGCGGTCTGCCATGCGTTGCCGGCGTTCGCTGTATAGATGCTTGTCGAATGGGTCATGCCAGCCCAGGTTGTCCCAATAGTCCACGTGAAAGGCCACCGGCACCAGTTGTGTCCACAGGCGCTGGTCACGGGTGAGCCCGGAGAGCCATTCATCAGCTGGCGGGCAACTGCTGCAACCTTCGGAAGTGTAAAGCTCCAACAAGCTCACTCTTGCCACGCCGCTGCTGATGATCTGCGGCGCGGCCTGCGTGTTTGCAGGCAGCCAAAGCATCACTGCCAAAATCAGCATTGTCGAACGAGTTGATGTCATACGCAGAACTCCGGAAACCTAAGGTTGAGACCCCGCGGCCTTTGCATTTATTACAGATGTAGGCCTTTCTGGCTGAACACGGGAGTCTTTACGGCTAGAATGACGCGGATTCACAGTAGCCGCCCAGAGTCAGTCATGCAAACAGCATTACGCGCACGCTCGGTCAATTCCCTCAAGCTGGAAAAGTGTCTGCGCCGCAACGTGGGCAAGGCCATCCAGGATTTCAACATGATCGAGGTAGGGGACCGCATCGATATCCTGGCGCTCGATTCCATGGTGCGCACAGCGCTGCTGACAGGCGGCACCCCGCATTCCAATATGGCACGGGGCGTCATCTGCGACTTCACGATACGCCGCGAGCTTTTTTCCGAGCCGGCTTTTTAGCGTGTACTTTGTAGGCGCCACGCGACTCATGTAGCTGGTTCCGGGTGCTTGCCTGAAGATGCGCGCGCAACCAAGCGGCGAAATCCTTTTCGCTGAGTTTGCCTTCGGCCAGAACTAACATCGTTAGGTATTTATCCTCGTCTGTTGCAATCAATTCGACCTGATTCATCACCAGGAAAGTTCGATACGCCACATACGCAGTGCGTTTGTTGCCATCCACGAAGGGATGATTGCGGGCCAGGCCAAAGGCGAGACTCGCGGCCAGATTGGCGAGATCGGGTGTGGGATCGCCATAGGCGAGAAGCTGCTGCGGCCGGGCGAGTACGGATTCCAGCAGCGTTTCATCGCGCACGCCGGGGCTGCCGCCATGCTCGGCAAGCTGGCGATCGTGAATGGCGAGAACCAAAGATTTCTCCAGCCAGACGATCATGCAGCGATCTCAACTATCAGCCAGTTTGCGCAACAGGTTGCGATCTTTGCGCATGATGCGTTCGGCCACTTCCATTTGCTCGGCGAGCTTGGGATCGAAGGGCGTGAGCTTGATGCCGTCCGGCATTTCGGTGGCGTAGAGCACGTCACCTTTTTCCAGGCGCAAGCGCGCCAGCAGTTCCTTGGGCAGGATGACACCGGCGGAGTTGCCGATTGTGGTGACCTTAAGTTTCATGCGATGCCTCTTGCTTGAATTATAACGTATGTTATATCTGTGGCAAGGAGGCTGCGCCGCCGTTTGTGCGCAAGGCGGGCGGTACAATGCGCACCTGCGTTTTTCTGGGGCTTGTACCGTGAATGCCGTGATCGGTCGTAAATCCGTCAATCAGACCAAGCTGGAAAAGCGCTTGCGCCGCAACGTAGGCAAGGCCATCCAGGACTTCAACATGATCGAGGCTGGCGACCGGGTCATGGTGTGTCTGTCCGGTGGCAAGGATTCCTACACCTTGCTCGATATTCTGCTGAAACTTCAACAGAGTGCGCCGGTGGCGTTCGAAATTCTGGCGGTGAACCTCGATCAGAAGCAACCTGGATTTCCGGAACAGGTGTTGCCGGAGTATCTGACGCGCATTGGCGTGCCGTTCCACATCCTGGAGCAGGACACCTACAGCGTGGTGAAGCGGGTGATCCCGGAAGGCAAAACTACCTGCGGCCTGTGCTCGCGGTTGCGGCGTGGCGCGCTTTACACCTATGCGGCAAACAACGGTATCACCAAGATCGCACTCGGCCATCACCGCGGCGACATCATCGAGACGTTTTTCCTGAACCTGTTTTACGGAGGCAAATTGAAAGCCATGCCGCCGAAATTGCTGTCGGACGATGGCCGTCACGTGGTGATCCGGCCGCTGACGTATTGCGAGGAACGCGACATCGCCAAGTACGCGGCGTATCGCGCGTTCCCCATTATTCCCTGCGATCTGTGCGGTTCCCAGGAACATCTGCAACGCAAGGCCGTCAAGGCCATGCTGGCGGAATGGGAACGCAAGTTCCCGGGCCGCGGCAATTCCATTTTCGCGGCCCTGCAGAACGTCACGCTTTCCCATCTGGCCGACCCGCGGCAATTTGATTTTGCAAGTCTGGGCGCGCAGCACGCGCGGCGCCGCGACTGGCTGATGCCGGAAACCGCAACCTCAACAGACAATGATGTGTTGGTGGCGGCTGTGTCCGTGGACGATCTGCTCAAGACCATGCCGCGCGCACGGATTGCAAGCGCTGATGTCTGACGGCAACATGATTGTGCCTGCCGCCACGCAGGCTAACGGTATTTCCGGCACCGTCCGCGTTGCGGTGGATGCCGGCTATTTTTCCGGCGAGCAGCTTGCCGCATTTGCACAAGCAGGCATGCGGGTTGTCTTCGTCACGATCCCTGTGGATCTGAAAGATCAGCATTGCACGGTGCTGTGTCTCACTCCCGTGCTGCTCGCGGCCGAAATGGCGCGCGCGCAATGGCAAGCCGCGGCACCGAATGCGGGCATGGCGGTAGATGAGACCGTAGCCTATGCAGACGAGGTACACATTTCCAACCATTGGCCGGCTACGGCGATAACCAATACGTTGTCGCTGGCCGGCGGCATGGCACGCCAACGCCAGTTCGATGCCATGTTCGACGGGTTCGTGACGGCGGCGGTGACCGCCATCGAGCAGCGCGATCCGGTCACCAGCGGGCATGCTTTTCGGGTGGCGCGCATGACCACCGGACTGGTGGAAGCGCTGCCGCGATCCGATCTGGCGCGATTCCGCAATGTGCATTTCAGCGAGTGCCAGTTGCGTGAGCTGAGATATGCCGCGCTGCTGCACGATTTCGGCAAGATCGGCGTGCGTGAAAATGTGCTGATCAAGGCTCACAAGCTCACCCCCGAGCACCATCTTGCGATCCGTGAACGCATCACCGTGGAAACCGAGCGTCTGAAACGCCGCGCCCTGGCGCAGCAACTGGTGATGCTGCGCAGCGGCATGGATTCACGTCAGGAACTGTTGGCGATCGAGCAGGAACTGGAAAGCAAGCTCGCGGCGCTGGATGCTTATTGGGCCGCAATCCAGGAAGCCAACGAGCCGGAAATCGTGAAGAAGAAACCGGGAAAGGCCCTGAAACAGGCCATCGAATACAGTCTTTCCGAGGACGGCATGCCGCTGCTCACGGCCGAGGAACAGCGCGTGCTGTCCATTCCCCGCGGCAGTCTTACGCCGGAAGAACGGCGCGAGATCGAATCCCACGTAGTGCATACCTACAATTTTCTGCGGCGCATCCCCTGGCCCGCAGATCTGGCGGCGATCCCCGAAATCGCCGGTGCGCATCACGAGAAGCTGGACGGCAGCGGTTATCCGCACGGACACCGCCAAGCCGATATTCCGCTTCCTTCGCGCCTCATGACGGTGGCGGATATCTACGATGCACTCACCGCCGCCGACCGTCCTTACAAAAAATCCTTGCCTTCGGAACGCGCTTTCAAGGTGCTGGAAGACGAAGCAAAAAACGGCAAGCTGGATGTGGATTTGGTAAAGATATTCATTGAGGCGCGAGTATTCAATCTCGCGGGCGCTCAAGGTCCATAATTATGCTGAACAATTAGGGAACCCCCTGATTTATCCGTCATACCCGCGAAAGCGGGTATCCAGGTTCTTAATATTGCTGGATTCCCGCCTGCGCGGGAATGACAGAAGTGAAATAAATTAGGGCTTCCTTAGTGAATGCACGTTTTCTTCTCAAGTTCGCAAGTATCAAGTGCTGTGTACTACGTGCTGCGTGGAGAGTAACGTGCGGTTCACGATCAGCTTGAATCATTGTCTGACGCGCAATATTTTTGCACGCAGTACGCAGCACATTCAGAAACATTTCCACACCGGCGTAAGAGTTTCGGGCAAGGGAGTTTCGACGCCCGGTTGATTCCATGGTGTCGCGGGATTGTGGAAATCCGAGCCCACGGACGCCATCAATTCAAAGCGCGCGGCGTAATGGCTGGCGGTGGCAATGTCATCGCGGTTGCCGTGACCGCAGATGACTTCCATGGCATCGCCGCCCGCTTGCTTGAACGCGGCGAGTGCCCGCATCAACCGAGTGCGGGTCAGGCCGTAGCGCAACGGATGAGCCAGCACCGCCCGGCCGCCAGCCGCGTGTATCCAATTGACGCTTTCTTCAATGCTCGACCACTGAGTCGACACATAACCTGGTTTGCCGCGCGTGAGAAACCGTCGGAAGGCATCCTGAGTGGTCTTGGTATGCCCATGCGTAGCAAGCCATTGGGCGAAATGGTTGCGGGTCACGTTGTCGCTGTCGGCAAGCTCGCGCACACCGGCATAGGTATTCTCGATGCCACGAGCGGCGAGACGCTTGCCAATCTCCCTTGCCCGAACCACGCGCGCGGCCCGCAGGCGTTCTAGTCCGGCGGTTAACACTGAATTCATGGCATCAATATTCAGGCCGATAACGTGCAGCGTAATGTGTTCCCAGGTGACGGACAGTTCCACCCCGTTTATGAAGCGAATACCGCTGACAGTAGCTTCGACTCTGGCTTCTTCAAGTCCGCCCACGCAATCGTGATCCGTGAGTGCCATGAGGCGCACACCACGCGCGGCCGCCAGTTGCACCAGTTGCGTGGGCGTGAGGCTGCCGTCGGAGGCGCGGGAATGCAGATGCAGGTCAATCACGCGTCCAGGTCCGGAATCAACATGCTTTCGAGCTTGGCAATGTAATCCTTGAGCTGCAATTTGCGCTTCTTGAGGCGGGTCAATTGCAGTTCATTGGTATGGATATCTTCCGCCAAACGGCCGATGGCGATGTCCAGATCGCGGTGCTCCAAACGCAACTGTTCAAGTTTGGCGCGGATTTCGTGGGGGCGACTGATTTCCATGATGTGCTATACGGCCGGATGGAATCTGTGCCGGCAATGCTTACCAACATACGAGACTGACGGGGGCGGTGCAAGCGACGTACCAGCGGTCAGGCCGGTCTGGGTGACCTTAGGTGCCCGGGCTCCGGCTCGGCTAGAATAGCGACGGAATCGGCTCCCGGTTATACCCTGTCAAACAAGCACCACATGGAAATTTTCAAACTGTTCCATATCGAAGCCGCCCACCGGCTGCCGAATCTGCCGGCCAGCCACAAGTGCAGCCGCCTGCACGGTCATTCGTTCCGGGTGAAGATTTATATCCGCGGCGTACCGCAGCCGGACAGCGGCTGGATCATGGATTTTGCCGATCTCAAACTGGCTTTTCAGCCAGTTTTCGCGGTGCTGGATCATCGTTACCTGAATGAAATTCAGGGGCTGGAAAATCCCACCAGCGAAAATCTGGCGCGCTGGATCTGGCAACGCCTGAAACCGTCGCTGCCGCAACTGTCCAAGGTGGTGATTGCCGAAACCTGTACTTCCGGCTGCGTGTACCGTGGCGAGTGAAGAATGAAGGAGAGTGTCATGCGTCTGTCTTTGTTATTGACTGCATCAATCCTGCTGTTGGCAATATTCAGTACTCCATCTGTCATGGCCATGAGCGATCAGCAGTATCTGCTGGCCATGACCGCCATGCACATGCGGGATGCGCCGGTGGCGAGTCCTGCGGCGATGCAGAAGCCTGTCCAGCCGGTGCATGGCGCCGACGTGGTGTATGCCACCGTGAATGGCAAACCGGTGCATGGCTATCTCAGCGAACCGGTGAATGGCACAGGTCCGTTGCCCGGCATCATCGTGATCCACGAATGGTGGGGCCTGAACGACAACATCCGCAGCATGGCGGATCAACTTGCGGGCGAAGGCTACGCGGCGCTGGCGGTGGATTTGTACGGCGGCCACGCGGCCACCACGCCACAGGCGGCGGAGAATCTGATGAAAGGCGTGCTGGCGCACACGGATGCCGCTGACAGTAATTTACATCAAGCCTATGCGTATCTGCATGACACCGAACACGCCACGCGCATCGGCGTGATTGGCTGGTGTTTCGGCGGCGGCTGGTCGTTGCAAACGGCATTGATGTTGCCCGACAAGATTGATGCAACGGTGATGTACTACGGCCGGCCAGTGGATGACGTGGCGGCCTTGTCGAAATTGAAAATGCCGCTGATTGGTTTCTTTGGCGCCGAGGACAAAGGCTTTAATCCCACGGTTGTACATGCTTTTGAAGCCGCCTTGAAACAGGCGCACGTGCGTGCGGAGATACATATTTACCCAGGCGCGGGTCATGCCTTCGCCAATCCCTCCGGTGAGAATTACCGGCCGGCCGCGGCGACCGATGCCTGGAGGCACACGTTGGCGTTTTTTGCCCGCTACCTCAAGGGCGCGTAGCATAAGGTTGTATAGGCCGGGTTATCAGTAATCGGACAACAGCAGGGAGATCGCCATGAAAAGATTAAATCTGATTGTGCTTCTGGCCGCAATGAGTGTAGCCAGTAACACCTTCTCGGCAACACTCGCTGGCGTGACGTTGCCAGATTCCGCCACTGTCGGCGGTAAGGAATTGGTACTCAATGGCACTGCACTGCGCACCAAGACTTGGTTCAAGGTGAAAGTTTACGTGGGCGGTCTGTACCTGCCGCAGAAAGCCGATACGGTTGAAGCGGTTCTGGCCCAGACGGGCCCGGACCGTATCCAGATGGACATGATCTACGCTGCCAGGCCCGGCCAGTTCAAGGACGCCTGGGATGAAGGTTTCAAGGACAACAATCCCGCCATCAGCCCCGAGCTGCAAGCCAAGATAGACAAATTCGTCGGCTTTTTTGGCAAGGCCAAACACGGTGATGTCATCACCATGGATTACATTCCGGGAACGGGCACGCAGCTCAGTTGGAACGGCAGCTTGAAGGGCAGCATCGAAGGCGAGGATTTCCACACTGCCCTGTTGAATGCCTTCCTCGGCCCGAAGCTGCCGGATGACTTCCGTAACGGCTTGCTTGGCAAGAGCTGACTATTCGCTGAAGAGCGTGTAAAACAGTGCCGGCGAGAGCCGGCGCTATCATTTACAAATATCG
This sequence comes from Gammaproteobacteria bacterium, assembly GCA_049698775.1. Taxonomy (GTDB): domain Bacteria; phylum Pseudomonadota; class Gammaproteobacteria; order Natronospirales; family REEB76; genus REEB76. The sequence continues at coordinate 5,691 of JBAVYM010000042.1, read as the reverse complement.
CAACCAGTCGCGGGTGGAATCCGCGTAAGCGATGAAGTGGGGGTTGAGCAGCGATTCCTTTGAGTTGTAGCTGAGCGCTGAGCCATCCACGTTAACGACTTGGCCGCCGGCGGCGAGCAATACCGCGTGGCCTGCCGCTGTGTCCCATTCGGAAGTGGGTCCGAGGCGCGGATACACGTCGGCCGCACCTTCCGCCACCAAGCAAAATTTAAGCGCACTGCCCCGCGACACGATCTCGTGAGCGCCGAGCTTTGCCAGATAGCCGTCCAGCAGTTCACCGCGATGCGAGCGGCTCGCCACTACCCGCACTGGGCCGTGAGCGAGCGGCTGCACGTGGATCGGCTCGGGCGCACCGCCGGTCTTGCGGCGCAAGGCGCCCGCGCCCACCACGCCGTAATAGCTCAGGTTTTCCACCGGGATGTGCACCACGCCCACCACCGGCGCGTGGTTTTGCACCAGCGCAATGTTCACGGTGAAATCGCCGTTTTTGCTGATGAATTCCTTGGTGCCGTCCAGCGGATCCACCAGCCAGTAACTGTCCCAGCGGCGGCGTTCGGCGAAGGGAATATCGCTGGATTCCTCCGATAGCACCGGCAGGTCCGGTGTCAGGTGTTTGAGCCCCCGGACGATGACTTCATGTGCCGCCATGTCGGCGGCGGTGACCGGCGAATGGTCGCGCTTCAAGCTGACATCAAAATCCGTGGCGTAAATCTTCAGTATTGCATCGCCGGCCTGCGTGGCGATGTCCAGCAATGGTTCCAGCAGGTGTTCGTCGTTTTGTGACATGCACTTGTTCTGAATGGCGTTCGATGAGCAGGGCGAGCGCTGAGTATATGATAGCCGCCATGCCGGCTGCCAAGTTCATTCCCGATTGGCCTGGAATTCAGAGCGTGTTCCTGGACATGGACGGCACGCTGCTGGATTTGCATTTTGACAATTATTTCTGGCGCGAACATGTGCCGCTGCGTTATGGCGAGCGCCATGGCATGAGTCCTGCCGCCGCCAAAGCCGAGCTCCTGCCGCGCTTTCGGCAGGTGCAAGGCACGTTGCAATGGTATTGCGTGGATTACTGGTCGCGGGAACTGGGCATGGACATCCTGGGACTCAAGCGCGAACTCGAAAACCTGATCCGGATGCTGCCGCATGCGCAGGAATTCCTGCAGCAAACGCGCACGATGGGCAAACAGCTGGTGCTCCTGACGAATGCCCATGCGGAGGTGTTGTCGCTCAAGATGCAGCGCACCGGCCTCGAAAGGTATTTCGACCGTATTGTGTCTGCGCATGCCTTGGGAAGCCCCAAGGAGAGCGGTGATTTTTGGCACGCGCTGCATGCGCTGGAGCCTTTTGACGTGGAAGGGACATTGTTTGTGGATGACAGTTTGCCGGTATTGCGCGCCGCGCGCGACTACGGCATCCGCAACCTCATCGCCATGCGCCGACCGGATAGCCATCAAGCGACGCGCACGATTGATGAATTCCCGTCGGTGGAGAGTTTGGCGGAATTGATGCCGTGAATTGTCGGTAGGAGCGGTGTCACACACCGCGACTGTATTGGCGTTGGTCGCGGCGAATGTCGCCGCTCCTACAATTAACGTCTTCCACGCTGTCGCCCGCCATCCCGCCGCCTGCCGCGATTGTCGTCACGTCTGCCGTGGGGATGCAGGGGCCGATGCCGCTCACGGTGCGCCGGCGGTTGCAGCGTGGTCAGCATGTCCGCGGTAATGGATTCGCGCGGGATACCGTGGCCGATATAGCGCTCAATATCCGGCAGCGAGAAAGAATACTCTTCGCAGGCGAAACTGATGGCATCGCCTTCGGCGCCGGCGCGGGCGGTGCGGCCGATACGGTGCACGTAATCTTCCGCGTCCTGGGGCAGGTCGTAGTTGATGACGTGGGTGACATCCGGGATATGCAGGCCGCGGGAAGCCACATCGGTGGTCACCAGAATCGGCAGCGCGCCTTCGGTGAACTCACGCAATAACCGCAGACGCTTATTCTGCGGAACATCGCCGGACAGCACCGCCGCCTTGAAACCGTTGCCCTTGAGCCAGGCTTCCACGTCTTCCGCCACGCGTTTGGTGTTTACGAACACCATGGTGCGATGCGCCTCCAGCTGCCGCAGCAGGCCGATGAGCAACGCGATCTTTTCCCTGGTGGCGGGCAGATACAACACCTGGCGCACGCGGTCCACGGTGACCTGATCCGGTTCAATGCGCACGAACGTGGCATTGTTCATGTGCTCGTAGGACAGCTCCATGACCCGGTAGGAAAGCGTCGCGGAGAACAGCATGTTGAGTCGTTCGGTGGGATGCGGCATGCGACGCATCAGGAAGCGCACGTCGGCGATGAAGCCCATGTCGAACATGCGGTCGGCCTCGTCCAGCACCATTACTTCCAGGGCGCGCAGGTCGAAGACGTGTTGCTTGAAATAGTCTATGAGCCGTCCCGGCGTGCCGATGAGCAGGTCCACGCCGGCGGCCACGGTGTCGCGCTGCTTGTCGTAGTTTTCGCCGCCATACACCACGGTCATGCCCAGACCCGTGTACCGGCCCAGGACTTCCGCATCCTTGTGAATCTGCACCGCGAGTTCGCGGGTCGGGGCCACCACCAACGCCCGCGGCTGGGTCGCGCGCCGTTCCGGGCGGGCGGGATGGGTGATCAGGCGTTGGTACAGAGCCAGCAGGAACGCGGCGGTCTTGCCGGTGCCGGTTTGGGCCTGCCCAGCCACGTCCTGGCTCTTGAGCAGCAGCGGCAGGGCTTCCGCCTGGATGGGGGTGCAGCGGGTAAAGCCCGCCTCGGCAAGGCTCTTGAGCAGGGGTTCAGCCAGCCCCAGGGATTCGAAACGCAGCTCGGTCAGGTGTTGCATGAGTAGTTTTTTACGGGACTTGGGGGCTTGCATTCCGGCAACGGTTAGGCTCAAATACGCTCCAACGCCTTGAGCCCGTGCCCCGTGCGGGACGTTCCAGTACTTCACAAACTTTTACCAGAACGCGAGCAAGCCGCGACATTGTGCCTGAAACAGGCACCCCACGTCACATCATCCAGACCCGACGTTTCCGCGCCCGCTCGCGTCACACAGGCGGAATCCATTCAAGCCACCGGAGGCCCATTAACCGTGAGTGACCAGATCGTTTACACCACCGATGCCAACTTCGAAAACGACGTATTGAAATCCCAACTCCCGGTGCTGGTGGATTACTGGGCGGAGTGGTGCGGACCCTGCAAGATGATCGCCCCCATCCTTGACCAGATCGCCGCCGATTACCAGGGCAAACTCAAGATCGCCAAGGTCAACGTGGACGAGAATGCGCAGCTTACCCAGAAATACGGTATCCGCAGCATCCCGACCCTGATGCTGTTCAAGGACGGCAACGTGCAGGCGCAGAAAATTGGCGCGCTCTCCAAATCGCAATTGTCGGCATTTATCGCAACCAATATCTGACATGCGGGCGGTGGGAGACCGCCCACGGGTTACACGGCAACATCAGAACGGCCGGTAACGCTTGACGATTCCAGAATCAATCCCTGATCAATCCCGGCATCCGCCGGTCTTTCCCTCAATTTCACCAGACACCTAGAACACAACGCTTATGAATCTTACTGAACTCAAGAAAAAACCCGCAGAAGCCATCATCGAGCTGGCCGAATCCATGGGCCTCGAAAACATGGCGCGCTCGCGCAAGCAGGATGTGATTTTCTCGATCCTCAAGTCACACGCGCGCAACGGCGAGGAAATCTCCGGCGACGGCGTGCTGGAAATTCTCCAGGATGGTTTCGGCTTCCTGCGCTCGGCGGAAGGCTCCTACCTCGCAGGCCCCGACGACATTTACGTTTCCCCCAGCCAGATCCGGCGCTTCAATCTGCGCACCGGCGATTCCGTGGCCGGCAAGATCCGCCCACCCAAGGAAGGCGAGCGCTACTTCGCGCTGCTCAAGGTGGACCACATCAATTTCGATCCGCCCGAGAACGCCAAGAGCAAGGTGTTGTTCGAGAACCTGACACCGTTGTTCCCCAAGAAGCGTTTCAAGATGGAGCGCGGCAACGGCTCCACCGAGGACATCACCGCGCGCATCATTGACATGATCGCACCCATCGGCAAGGGCCAGCGCGGCCTGATCGTGTCGCCGCCCAAGGCCGGCAAGACCATGATGCTGCAGAACATCGCGCAGAGCATTACCGCGAATCATCCCGAGGTGTATCTCATCGTGCTGTTGATTGACGAGCGGCCCGAGGAAGTCACCGAAATGCAGCGCTCCGTGAAGGGCGAAGTGGTGTCCTCGACCTTCGACGAACCGGCCACGCGCCACGTGCAGGTGGCCGAGATGGTCATCGAGAAAGCCAAGCGCCTGACCGAGCACAAGCGCGACGTAGTGATTCTGCTGGATTCCATCACGCGTCTCGGCCGCGCCTACAACACCGTGGTGCCGGCTTCCGGCAAGGTGCTGACCGGCGGCGTGGACGCCAACGCCCTGCAACGTCCCAAACGTTTCTTCGGCGCGGCGCGCAACATCGAAGAGGGCGGCTCGCTCACGATTCTCGCCACCGCCCTGGTCGAAACCGGCTCGCGCATGGACGACGTGATCTACGAGGAATTCAAGGGCACCGGCAATTCCGAAATCCATCTAGACCGGCGTATCGCCGAGAAGCGCGTGTTCCCGGCTATCAACATCAACCGCTCCGGTACCCGCCGCGAGGAACTGCTGGTGTCGCAGGACGAGCTCCAGAAAATCTGGATCCTGCGCAAGTTGCTGCATCCCATGGACGAATTGGCCGCCAGCGAATTCCTGCTCGACAAGCTCAAAGAAACCAAGACCAACGCCGAGTTCTTTGACTCGATGAAGCGGCAATAGAAGATGTGAGGGGTGAGGGAGTGAGGAGTCAAACTCCATCGCGTGTTTTGGCACGTACTACGCACAAAACTCCGCTAGCCTTACCACTTGCACCGAAACCGGGTACATGGGCGGCATGACGGCGGCGGAGGCATTTGCGGCGAAGACTGTGGTAGAGGGCTTGGTGCAGGGGGTGCTCACCACCGCCGGGGGCGGGCGGTTCGGCAGCGGGTTCCTGGGCGGGGTCACCGGCAGCGTGGTGGGGGATTTCCTGAACAGTCCGCAATTTAAGAGTCTGCCCGATGTCGCCAAGATCACCATCGCGGCGATTGCCGGCGGCACGGTGGCCTACGCCGCCGGCGGCAACTTCGGCAACGGCGCGATGTCGGCGGCGTTCGTGGAGGCGTTTAATGAGTTGCAGCATGACCAATTTCGTGAGGCTCTAGCCGCTCGGTTTCAAGCAGTGATGGGCCGTCCTCCTACCGAAAAAGAACTCAATCAATTGCGTGACGAAATTTTGCAATCCGCGACTGCAGCTTCAGAGCGATACGAATCACTTTCAAATTTACGGCAGGATTTCCCGAATTTAATTGACCTATCAGATTTTGAAGTTGAAAATCAGTACCAGCTGATTTTCGAATCTGATTTAGAAAACATTCGGGTTGAAGGCTCTACTGATATTGTCAGCGGTGCAATTGTTAATGGCTATAACAATGGAATAGAAGCGATAATTACTGCTCCGCTTCCAGCAAAAGTAAATATTTTTATACAAATATGGCGCTATATTCTTTCCATTCCAGACACGCCCATTCCGGAGCCTTGAGATGGACCCCGATGTTTGGACAGTGAATCGCCGTTCATA
>JBAVYM010000041.1:0-78022 GCA_049698775.1 Gammaproteobacteria bacterium | reverse complement strand
ACCAAGTCTGGACCGACGACCGCCGGTGGTTCAGCGTGCAGTATCTGACAGCAAACTGAAATGGTAAAAGCGGCTCTATGGAGCAGAGATATCTTGGGTAAGTCCCGGTACTTCCGCCGCGATAATGACGGCCTGCTTTATTTCTATAGCCAAAGAAACTTGTATCAAGTTGACCAGATTCATGCAAAGCGGATACTTCTGTGGCTTTCGACACTCAATTTGCTCGAAATTGCTATTCTTGTCCTGACTTTTGTACTAATCATTCGCGATGCTTACCTAGTAGCGATCGTAGTTTTTATTATAGCCATGTGTTTATTTGAGATCTTTCTTCGCTGGCCATCACTGAAGTGGCTATCCCGCGACCTTACACCATGTGAAATTTGGCCATCCTCCGCATGGAATCAATATTGGGGAAATGAAATTCTGTTAATAGACGGCGTGCAACTAGCATTCCTATCAATTGTTTTCATCATCCTCCTTGGTGTGGGCATCTACCTTGTCTTGCATAACGACTCTCTGTGGGGAACGCTGCTGATTACTTTTTTTACAGCGGCGAACTCAGCAGTCGTGTACCGTCTAATACGAATGATTCGCTTCAAACGTGCCCAGCAAATGTAGTTCGGATTGAGGCAGCAGCCGAAACCCGACAAATACGGGAATACCAACGTCGGGGTTCGCTACGTTCACCCCGACCTACATTTGGAAAGCTTGGGAATTACTTCTCCGGCTGGTAACCAGCAGGTTTTTTCGAGCCGCCACCGAAAAAGAATTTTTCTATCTCCTTTTCCAGGAACTTGCGCGCCTTGGGGTCAATGGCGGACAGACGGTATTCGTTGATGAGCATGGTCTGGTGGTGCAGCCACTGCTGCCAGGCCTGTTTGCTGACCTGCTCGAAGATGCGCTGTCCGAGTTCGCCGGGATACGGCGGACGCTCCAGCCCTTCGAGTTCCTCACCCAGCAAGACGCATTTGACCGTGCGCGTCATTCCGCGATTCTCCTCACGATATCCGTAGAACCCATTTCAAAACGTCGCGAGCGCAGGCAGAACGAGGCGCGCGGCGGCGAGAAACCTGAGTGTACACGGCAGTACATGAGGATTTCGAGCCGGCGCGCAACAAAGTCATGCCAAGCGTAGCAGTTTTGGAATGGGTTCTAATTGCTTCAGCAATTTCTTGACCGGCGCGGCGAGACCCAGACTCGGCTCGCGTGTGAGTGCCACCCAGCGGCGGTCGGCATTATCGCCGATGCGCGCGACGGCCGCGATTTCCAGCCGCAATGGTTCGATGTCCAGATGGAAATGGCTGAACGTATGGCGCAACACCGGCCAGCGCTGCTGCACCTGCGGGGCAACACCAAATTCCGCCCGGCACCAATCGGCGGCGTCCGCCGTCGGCAAAATTTCCGGCAGGCTCCACAGGCCGCCCCAGATGCCCGCGGGTGGACGGTGTTCGAGCAGCACGCGGTCGCCGCAGGTAAGCAGCAACATGCGGGTGCGGCGTAGCGGCAGAATCTTGCGCGGCCGCCCAGTGGGAAAATCCGTTTCGCGGCCGAGCGCGTGAGCGCGACAGCGGTTTGCTAACGGACATTCATCGCAGCGTGGCCGCGTGCGGGTGCAGAGCGTCGCACCCAGGTCCATGATGGCCTGGGTGTAAGCCGCGACGTTTTTGTGCGGCACGTGCCGCTCCGCCAGAGCCCAGAGTTTCTTTTCCATACTCTTCTCGCCCGGCCAACCCTTGACCGCGTGCACACGCGCCAGTACACGCTTCACATTGCCGTCGAGGATCGCATGTTGCTCGCCGCGCGCCAGCGCCAGGATCGCGCCGGCTGTGGAACGGCCAATGCCGGGCAGCGCGGCGACTTGCGCAAACTCGCGCGGAAAGCGACCCGCGTATTCATCGCGAATTATCTGTGCGGCTTTGTGCAGGTTGCGCGCACGGGCGTAGTAGCCGAGGCCGGACCAAAGATGCAGCACTTCGTCCAGCGGCGCGTCGGCGAGCGCACGCACGTTCGGAAAGCGCGCCATGAACCGCCGGTAAAACGGGATCACCGTGCGCACCTGAGTCTGCTGCAACATGATTTCCGACACCCACACGCGGTACGGCGTGCGCCAACGCTGCCACGGCAGATCATGGCGGCCGTGGATGCGATGCCAGCGCAGCAGCGACGGTGCCAGTTTGAACTCAGTGAGTTTGAGCCGGTGCGGCATGATTGGCCAAGGGCAACGGTGCCAGATGCGCGCGTTCGCGGGCGAGTTTCTCCACACCCTGCGCCATGTATTGTCCCTGCGCACGCAACTCGCCTTCCATGAAGGCCGGGCCGATGAGCGGGGGAATCCAGAAATCCGGCGTCAGCGTCACTTCCCAGTGCATGCGCGTGCCCTCGCCTTCCGGTTCAAGGTGCCAAGCGGCATGCCCCATCTTCACGTTGCTTTGCGCGGGAATCACGTCCGACACCAGATCCTGCGGCGTGAGCTCGACCACGCGCTGGGTTTCCTTGATGGTGTGACAAAAGAACAAAACGCAAACGCGGCTTTCAACAAACACCAGATACGTGTGGGCATCAATTTGTTTCAGCAGGCGGCTCTGACGCACGGCGCCGCTGATGCGGGTGAAATGATTGTAATCGGTCAGCACTTTATAGACTTGAGGCAACGGCGCAGCCAGATGCACATCCGCGCTCACCTGATACAGATCACCGTTGTGGGACACCGTGAGTGAATAGAACTGTGCCGCCCAGACACTGCCGCCGAACCACGCCATCACCAGGACCAGCATCAGTGCGCGCCGCATCGGATCCTGGTTGCCACGGGTCATGCTGCAAACCTCCCCGGCGCATCACCCGTCGCAGCAAGCGGATTTTTTACAGCGGTGGTTCATGCAGGATGTTCTCAAGCTTGCTCTTGAGTTTTTCCTTGGCCTCGGCTTTTTTCTTGTCGAGTTCGTTTTCAACCCGCGCGTGCAGCGCGCCGCCCAGATCCGGCCGCACGCTCAGGTTGGACAGGGTGCCACTGATGTGCAAGGGAATCGTCTGGCCGGCCAGGCCGCTCAAATCGGAGCCGGCGCCGAGTTTCGGCGTGCCGGTAATGTGCGCTTTGAGATCATAATCCAGTGTGGTTTCCGCCAGATCCAGCTTGCCCGCGCCATTGAGGGTCAGGAACGGCAGGTACGCAACAAAATCGCGGTTGTCGAGCACGCCGTTGCGGATGCTGCCACTGCCGTGCATGTCGGTGAACTCGGTACGCGCAGGCGCCGGTGGCGGAGCCGGTTGCTGCTTCACTAACGCGTAAGCACGCTCAATCGCATCCCAGATGTTGAGGCCCTCGATGGCGCCGTTCTTGAAGGCGAAATCCATGCGGCCGTTCAGAGTGTGACGGATTTCACCCAGCGTGGGGCCGAGCGCGCGGGTGTTCACGCGCAGGCTGGCTGTGCCGCTCAGGCGGTTCAGCTTGAACAGGTCCTGCACCAGTCCGGCCGCCTGTACGTTTTCCAGGGTCAGATTCTCGGTGACGATGGGCGTATCGCTGCTGGCATCAATCTGCAGAGTGCCGGCGAGTGTGCCGCCGTACAGCTGAGCGGACAGGGGATCCACGCGCACCAGGCCGTTATGCGCGTTCACCCCGATGCTGATGTTGCTGGTATGGGTATCGAGCAGGGTGAATTGGCCGATGTGCAACTGGCCATCGAGATTCAGACCGCGCAGGGTGCGCACCGGCAGGCTGATCTTGTTAATGTCGGTCGCCTCGCGTGGCTGGGCCGGGGTGGCCGGTTTCGGCGGCGGCAGATACCGGTCAGCATCGAATTGATCCAGATTGAGATTGAAGGCCAGCGCCCGGCTCTTGAAATCCTTGAGCGCGGCAGTGCCGGTGAGCGTGGTGTCATCCAGTTTGAAGTTGATATCCTGCGCGGTGGCGGAATTGTCTGAAGCTATGAAATTCAGCGATCCCGAAGCCGTGCTGAGCGCATTGGCATCGCGGGTGTTGGCGAGCGTGCCGCGGCCCAACGCCTTGAGCACCTCGCGCGGTGAGAATGACGCAAGCTTGAGGCTGCCGTTGAAGTCCGGAGCGTCATGCAAGCCGCGCCCTTCCGCATCCACCTGCACCTTCAGACCATAGGCACTGGCGGACAGGCTGTTCACCGCCAGACTGCCGACATCCATGTTGAGCGCCGCCTGCTGCCACATCAACTCCGCGTTCACTTGACCGCCGGGAACCGCATCACCATTTGCGTTGAGTTCGAGCTTGGCATCGCTGGTGGTGTATATCTTGTGGACCAGGTCCGCCACCACGGTACCGTTGAATGATGCATGCCCGCTCAATTGCGGATTGGTGCCGGTGAAATCGAAACTCGTGCTCAGGCGCAGCGGCTTGCCGGAGACGAAGCTGCCCATATCCACGCTGAAATTGCTGAGCGTGTATTGCTGATGTTTCTGCGCGTCGCTCCAGCGCAAGCCGCTGTTGGTGAGGCTGAATCCCTGCACTTGCAGATTCGCCAGGCCATTGCCCGAAGCGCTACCAGAAGGCGCCGCCATCGCACCCGGGCTGCGCAGATGGTCGAGAATATCCTGCCAATTGTTGTGACCGGAGGCATCACGCTCGAGATCCACGTTCAGCCCATCAAGCTTGACCGCGCCGACCTCGATCCTGCCGCGCAGCAACGGCCAGAAACGCACGTGCACGTCGGTCTCGTTGATGCTGGCGAACGGCGTGTTGCCGAAACCGGGCGCGTTGCCTAGCGACATGGGGCCGATCTGCGCGCCCAGCCACGGGAAGATGGACAGCTTGATGTTGCCCGGAATGCTGAGCTCGCGTCCGGTCTTGTCCTGCACCGCCTTGGTGATGCGCGGCTTGAAATCGTTGGGATTGATGACGAACGGCAATACGATCACCAGGATAATGATCAGCGCGATGATGACCGCGATCACGATACCGATGATCTTGAGCGGCTTGCGTGCGGATTTCTCCGGTTTAGTGGCGGGATTCGGTTTGATTGGCATGACAGTACCCTGTGTCAGTGGCTCGTGTGTAAGCGGGACTCGCACTCAGTTAAACAAGCGATAACAAATATCATGGAGCGGGTGATGGGAATCGAACCCACGTTAGCAGCTTGGGAAGCTGCAGTTCTACCATTGAACTACACCCGCGCGTTTCAAGTCATTCTAGCAGGTTGCCGGAGCCGGCCGGGCTGTATAGACCGGGGGCAAGGGCTTTGCGAGTGCGGTAAAATTAGCGCCCCGAACCACCAGTTTCAGACATGCAGATCCAGCTCAACGGCGCCCGCACTGACATTCCCGATGCCCTGACCGCCGGGCAACTCGTGGGGCAACTGGATCTGGCCGGGAAGCGCATCGCCCTGGAAGTGAACGGCGAAATCGTGCCCCGCAGTATGCATGCCGAATACTGCTTTCGGCCGGGCGATAAAGTGGAAATCGTCCATGCAATAGGAGGGGGATAAAAAGACAGTGCTGAGTGCTGCGCTTTAAGACCAGACTCCGCCCACGCAGCACGCAACCGGAGTATAGATGAACACCGCCGTCAAACCTTTTGATCCCTCCAACGATGCCTTCATCGTCGCAGGCCGCACGTACCGTTCACGGCTGCTGATCGGTACCGGAAAATACAAGGATCTGGACGAAACCCGGCGCGCCGTGGAAGCGAGTGGCGCCGAGATCGTCACCGTCGCCATCCGCCGCACCAACATCGGCCAGAAAAAAGATGAACCGAATCTCCTGGACGTTTTGCCGACTACGCGCTACACCATCCTGCCGAATACCGCCGGCTGTTATAACGCCGAGGATGCGGTGCGCACCTGCCGGCTGGCGCGCGAGCTGCTGGACGGCCGCCAATTGGTGAAACTGGAAGTGCTGGGCGATGGAAAAACCCTGTATCCCAATGTCACCGAAACCCTGAAGGCGGCGGAAATTCTTGTCAAGGAGGGTTTCGAGGTTATGGTGTACACCACCGACGATCCGCTCGTGGCCAAGCGCCTCGAAAATCTCGGCTGCGCGGCGGTGATGCCGCTCGGTGCGCCGCTCGGTTCCGGCCTCGGCATCCGCAATCCCTACAACATCCTCACCATCGTCGAGGATGCGCGCGTGCCGATCCTGGTGGACGCCGGCGTGGGCACCGCCTCGGACGCCGCGATTGCCATGGAACTCGGCTGCGACGGCGTGCTCATGAACACCGCGGTGGCGCACGCGAAAAATCCCGTACTCATGGCGTCTGCCATGAAGAAAGCGGTGGAGGCCGGACGCGAGGCCTATCTCGCGGGACGCATTCCGCGCAAACGCTATGCTTCTGCCTCGTCGCCGGTGGACGGATTATTCTTTTAGCACGCAGCACGCAGAAAAGTCTGGTTCGGGAACCTTCTGCTGAAGCAAATATCGTGAACGATGCTCCCATTCCCCAACGCGTTCGCAGTTTCGTCCTGCGGCAAGGCAGAATCACGCTCGCCCAGCGGCGTGCGTTGAGCGGATTACTGCCGCGTTACGGCCTGGATGCCGCGGGCGGCGTCTTCAACTTCACGGATATTTTCGGCCGCGATGCAAAGCGCACGCTGGAAATCGGCTTTGGCAACGGTGACACGCTCCTGGAACTGGCGCGCGCATATCCTGACGAAGATTTCCTCGGCATTGAAGTGCATCGCCCCGGCGTCGGCCGGCTGCTGAACAGATTGGCGGACGGACAGCTTGCCAATGTGCGCGTGGTCTGCGCCGATGCCGTGGACGTGTTGAGCCGGTGTATGCCCGATGCCAGCCTCGATTGCGTAGTGCTGTACTTTCCCGATCCCTGGCCCAAGCAACGCCATCACAAACGCCGCCTGGTGCAGCCGGAATTCGTGGGGCTGGTGGCGCGCAAACTGAAAGCCGATGGCCGCTTCCGGCTCGCCACCGATTGGCCGGACTACGCCGCGCACATGCTGGCAGTGTTGTCCGCGAGTCAGGATTTCACCCGCGTTGCCACAGACGATGATGCGCCGCCGCCGGCGGTACGCGTCCTCACCAAGTTCGAACGCCGTGGCATGCAACTCGGCCATCCAGTACACGACTTGGTGTTCGTGCGGCGTTGAGCCGCCCGTTGCGGCAGGCCCGGGTTTCTTCTAGGCTGTGGCCACTCAGGGAGTGGCGCTTATAGCGGACGCGGGCGAGACAGTGGAGTTTCCACGCTGTTCGACTGGACCGGGCGGCGCACGCTCAAACTCCGCGGCTATCAAACAGGATGCACCGCTTGCCGGGTATTTTGAAGCGTGGTGACGATTTTAGTCAGGTGTCTGCACAAGACGCACAGGAGAATGCCATGATTCGCTCAATCCAATGGCTGGAAATGATTGTACTGCTGACTGCTGCGCTGGCCTGCAATCAGACCATGGCAGCAATGCCGACGACCGTGAAAATGGATCGGCAATTACGTGCTATTGCCGAGTCAGCTGCCACCGGTCATGTCATCGCCGAAATGCAGGCCGCGCTCACGCGGCAACTGTTCCGAGAAAATGCGCCGTTCGATGCCCGTTGGAATGCGCAAGGCCAGGTGCAGATATATATTTATTACGACCGCAACCACGTAACGCCGGACGCCGCGGGACTTATGCAGCTCGGGGCAACCAACATCCATGTGACTCCGCTGATGGGCGTGGTTGAAGGCTGGGTGCCCGCCAGCAAACTGGCGACTGTTGCCGGGCTACCCTGGGTGCGCCGGGTTTCGGTCCCGCAATACCTCATCCCCAACTCCTACCCTCCGTCCATGACGCCACAGCCGCGCACTGGGTCCGTGGATTCGCAAGGCGATCAGATCCTCGGTGCCGCCGCCTTTCGCCAAGCCACCGGTGACAGCGGGCAAAACGTATCCGTGGGCGTGATCAGCTCCGGTGCTGCCGGCATCAGCCAGAGTCAGGCTACAGGCGACCTACCCTCCGGCGTCTGGGTTGATCCCACCTATACTGGCTCAAGCACCGATGGTGAAGGAACGGCGATGCTGGAAATCGTGCATGACCTTGCGCCTGGAGCGGGACTGGCTTTCTGCGGTCCCAACACCAGCGCGGAGTTCATGAACTGCCTGTCAGACCTGCAAACCCATGGGGCACAGGTAATCGTTGACGACCTCACCATTCCAGTGACTGCCTATTTCACGAATGACAGCGATGTCACCGCCGTACAACAGTGGCAGCAACAACACTCCGACACACGATTGGTCACAGCAGCAGGCAATTTCGCGCTAAGCTTCTGGTCTGGGACTTGGAACCCCGCCTCCATAACCCCTGTGAACATCAATAACGTCACCTACGCGGAAGTCCAAAACTTTGGCACCAGTGCCGCTCCAAATTACTATGAACAGATTACTGTCGCGCCGAGTGCCGGGGTCGAATACATCCTGGAGTGTGATGACCCATGGGTGCCAAGCGCCGAGATCACAAGTAGTACGCCGAATGACCCAAATGACTATGATGTCGTCCTGTACGACTCCAACAACAACATCATCGCCTGCACCCAGGGGGAAACCTACGATCAGAACGGCTGCGCACAAGCCGGCGCGGCGTCAAGCGCAACACCCGGACCTCAACCGGTTACCGGGAACCTCTGGACCAACACCTCAACCTCATCCGTAGAAGTGAATCTTGCAATTTACCTGCGTGCCGGGCAACCGGGGAATCAACTCAAATTGTTCGTCGCATCGCCGAACTCGTGCGAAGTGACTATCAGCACGGTGAACCCGATTGGCAGCATTGTAGGCCACGCTGCGTTACCCTACCCTGCGGAAATCTCGGTAGGTGCACTCAATGCGAGCGCCGCACTCCAGAATCAATACGATGTGGAAGCCTACAGCTCACAGGGACCCGTGAGCCTGCCACTTTTGACCAGCAGTCCAATCCCGAAACCGGATTTTGTCGGTGTGGATGGAGTGAGCATCAGCGGCGCTGGCGGGTTCCCGCCAGCCGAATGTGGCCAGCCGGCACCCAACCCTCCGGTCTTTTACGGTACTTCGGCAGCCGCGCCGCATGTGGCAGCACTGATCGCGCTGCTCGAATCGGCTGGTTATAGCAGCGATCAGGCATACGGCGTGCTGCAGTCGAACAGCAAGGGCTTGACCTTCAACACGCCCAACGGCTCGGGCATCCCGAATGGGGTTTCCGGTTACGGACTTCCCGACATCGCCTCGGTAAAAACCGTCAGTAATTCTGCATCCGCCTCCAATGGCAAAAGCGGTGGCGGGGGTTCCCTGGGGATCTTAAGTCTGATGTTGCTGCTTATAGGCATCCGGCTAAAACAGCGTCAGCAAGCGTAGGGTGCAATAGCTCGGTGTATTCCGCCAAGTGAAAATGTCGCGGGTTACGCTTCGCTAACCCACCTTACACGACATGGTGTTAAAGGAACTTGAAAGAAGATGGAATCCCCGCCTCCGCGGCGATGATGTCTTGAGGGTCAACTGAAAAATCCGGCGCGTATTCCATCCACCACGAATTGCACCGCCAGCGCCGCGAGGATCACGCCGAACAGGCGCCCCACCACGTTGGCACCGGTCTCACCCAGTAACTTCATGAGCCGTCCGGCCAGCAACAAACACAACAGCGTGATGCCGAGCACCAGCAACAGCACCACGATCATGCCGATGAAATACACGATGCTGCCGCGCGCTTCACTCACCATCAGCAGGATAGTGGCCAGCGCGCCGGGACCGGCAATCAGCGGGAAGGCTAGCGGAAACACCGAGATATCTTCCTTGTAACGCGCTTCCTCCTCTTCCCGGCTGGTCGCGGAACGGCCGCCAGACTGGCGCGCAAACACCATGTCTATGGCAATCAGGAACAGCAGGATGCCGCCGGCGATCTTGAAGGCGGGAATCGAAATGCCCAGAGCCTTGAGCAGCCAGTCGCCGATGAAGGCGAAGATCAGCAGAATCAGCGCAGCCAGCGCCGTGCCCTTGAAGGCCATGCGCCGGCGGTGGATATGGCCGCCGCCGCGGGTCAGCGCGCCGAACATGGGCGTGACACCGATCGGGTCCACCACCACGAACAGCACAATAAACATGTTGACGAATTTTTCCAGCATCAGGCACCGATATCCACGAGAAATTGTGAGCGTTTACACACAGCTACCCGTTCAATCTGGACTCATTCTTGAATGACCGCGGCAGCGGCCTTGCGTTTGCATACCGCGCTGCCTATCCCCGCTTGCTTTGCGCGAATTCTAGTTTTATAACATAGGCGCGCAAGTCATCTTGTTGTGCATGGTAACAAGCTTCGGGCCCGGAGGCCTACCGCAACCGAGTCGCATGATGGAACCCGACACCTTGAAACCCGCCGTGGGCGAGTGGTACGCCGATACGCAGGGCGTCAGCTTTGAAGTGGTGGCCCTGGACGACGAAGACGGCAGCATCGGTGTGCAGTATTTCGATGGCACGCTGGAAGAGCTGGACGCGGACTCCTGGCCGGAGCGGCAACTGCGGCAGGTGGATCCGCCGGAAGACTGGTCCGGTTCGCTGGACATAGAACGCGAGGATTACGGCGTGGATCTTGACGAGGAACGTCACGAGCTATGGGCAAATCCTCTCGACCATCTCGAACGCTGATCCAACCTCCCGGACCCGGTTTCATTCAATCTTCAAACCATCAGCGGCGTGGCGGAAACACGCCACTACCAGACCGTCCGCCACTTCCACCGGTATCGGCTGCAGGCTCCGGCCAACACAGGGTCCGGCCACGCATTGGCCGGTGGCGGGATCAAACAGCGCGCCATGCGCCGAGCACATGATGAGCGTTTCGTCCCTGGTCAGGAACGCATCCGCCTTCCAGTTCAGGAAGTTGCCGGCGTGCGGGCAGACATTGCGGTAGGCATACAGCGCCGCGCCGCGGCGCACCAGGAAGTATTCGTCCGGGAAGCGCGCACCCGGCGGCGAAAAACCGCGGGCGCCCGGATCGGGAATATCCGCGAGCGCGCAGACCACATGGCGTAAGGCTTCCGGCATAGGGGAATCAACCGCGTGCTTTGCAAGACCCTGGATTTTCTTTTATCGTCAGCGCTCCATCCCGTGCGGTAACAGCATGTTTGCCACCCCCGACGAAGCGGAAGCCGCATTTTACACTGCCTTCGCGAAGGCCAGCCTGGACGCCATGATGGCGGTCTGGATGGAAGGCGACGCGGTGATCTGCGTGCATCCGGTGGGACCGAAGCTCGCTGGTCACAAAGCCGTGCGTGCCGCCTGGGCGGAATTGTTCCGCGGCGGCAGCAACCTGAATTTCCGGCTGGCGGAGGTGAGCCGCACCCAGGATGCACTGCTCGCCATTCATGTACTGCACGAACACATCAGCGTGCCGGGGGAAAGTGGCGAACGTCCGCCCATGATCGCCACCAATATCTATCAACTCACCCGTGAGGGCTGGCGCATGATTCTGCACCATGCTTCGCCGGTGGCGGTACAGAATCCCGCGGAAAAACCCCAGGGCCGGCTGCACTGAGAAACCTCAGACTTGTTGCGGCGCATTGCGGAATTCAATTTCGCCGATGCGCCGGCGCAGCAACACCAGCAACACCAATCCCGGCAGCGCCAACAGCGCGCTCACGATGAATACCGCGCTCCAGCCTTGGTGCCCGGCCACATATCCGGCGGCCGGCCCCAGGAATACCCGCGAAATCGAATCCAGCGCCGACAACAGCGCAAACTGGAACGCGGTATAGCGGTGATCGCAGAGCGCCATGAGATAGGCGAGGAACGCCGCGGTGCCCATGCCCCAAGCGAGATTCTCCACGCCCACCGCCACGATCATGCCGACATAGCTATGGCCGATCAGCGACAGGGCCAGGAACGTAAGAATGGACACGGCTTGCAGAATGCCGAAATAAAATAAGGCCCGGAACAGCGACAGCCGCGCCATCAGCACGCCGCCGAGAAACACACCGACGATCGTGGCCGCGATGCCAAAGCCCTTGTTCACCACACCCACATCGGTGGCGGTGAAATGCAAGCCCTCAATCAGAAACGCGTTGGTCAGTAATCCCGAGAACCAGTTGCCGAATTTGTACAGCACCACCAGCAACAGCAGCCATAAAGCGCCACGGCGCACCAGCAATTCCAGCAACGGTTTCACTACCGCGTCGGTGAGCGTGCGCGGCGGCGTAACCTTGATTTCAGGCTCCGGACCGATACATGTGGGAAGCATCGCGATCAACATCAGCAACGCCATCAGCAGATAACTGTTGCGCCAACCGATGCGGTCCGAGAGGATCAGGACAATCGCGCCGGCCACGATCATGGCCAGGCGATAACCGCCGGCCTGCACCGCCGCGCCCAGACCGCGTTCCGCGGGCCGCAGGATGTCGGTGAAATAGGCGTTATAAGCGATGTCCTGTGACGCCGAAGCAAACGCCAGAGCAAACGCCAGAATCCCCATGCGCCACACGTGACTGACCGGATCGGTGAGCGCCATGCCGGCGAGAATCACGGCCAGCGCGCATTGCATGAGCAGAATCCAGCCGCGGCGCCGGCCCAGGAACGGCGGCACGTAACGGTCCATGACCGGCGCCCACAGGAACTTGAGCGAATACGGCAAGCCGACCAGCGAGAACCAGCCGATGGTGGAGATGTTCACGTGCTGTGTCGCGAGCCAGGCTTGCAAGCTACTGCCGGAAAGTGCCAGCGGCAGGCCTGAGGAAAACCCCAACAGCAGAGTGATGCCGATGCGGCGGTTCCAGCAGGTGCGCGCGAAGTCCGCAAGTGAATTCATGTTCCAGGCAGGCGCCTTCGAGGGACTGTTCACGGGACGCAATCGTAATCCATGATGAGCGGTGCGTGATCCGAGAAACGCTGCTCCTTATATATAGAAACTTTCTTCACAGCGTGCTTCAAACCCGGCGTGACAATCTGGTAATCAATGCGCCAGCCGACGTTCTTGGCCCAAGCGTGGCCGCGGTTCGACCACCAGGTGTATTGCTCGGGCCGTGGGTCCACGCAGCGGAACGCATCCACGAAACCGGCCGGTCCGAACAGCTCGTCCAGCCAGGCGCGCTCGTGCGGCAGGAACCCCGAATTCTTCTGATTGCCCTTCCAGTTCTTGAGGTCAATTTCCTTGTGCGCAATGTTCCAGTCGCCGCACAGAATGTATTCGCGTTTTTTGCGGCGCAGGGATTTCAGATACGGCATGAAGACTTTCAGGAAACGATCCTTGGAGGCCTGGCGTTCGGGACCGGCAGAACCCGAAGGCAGATACAGCGACACCACCGAAAGATTTCTGAAGCGCGCTTCGAGATAACGGCCCTCGTTGTCGAATTCCTTTTCACCGAAGCCGGTGATCACATCGTCCGGCTCGGTGCGAGTGTACAGCGCGGTGCCGGCATAGCCTTTCTTGTGCGCGTCGAAATAAAAACAATGATGCTGGTCCGGCCGGAACGCCGCGTCCGTGAGTTGATCTATCTGGGCCTTGGTTTCCTGCACGCACACTACCTCGGCGCGCTGTTTTGGCAGCCACTCGAACAATCCCTTGCGGGCGGCGGAACGGATGCCGTTGACGTTGAGCGTGATGATGCGCATGCCCAGGCTCGTGAAACAAAGCGTGTATCATACTCGACCGGTTTGCGGACGCATGGGCGGTTTATGCAGGACTATCGGCGGGAATTCCTGGAGTTTGCCCTGAAATGCGGCGTGTTGCGCTTTGGTGAATTCACCTTGAAATCGGGGCGCAAGAGTCCCTACTTCTTCAACGCCGGCCTGTTCAACAGTGGCAGCGCACTCGCCGCCTTGGGCCGTTTCTATGCCAGTGCCGTCACGGAATCCGGCATCCCATTCGACATGTTGTTCGGCCCCGCGTACAAGGGCATCCCGTTGGTGTCCGTGACCGCGGCAGCGCTGGCCGAGCACCACGGCCACGACCTGCCTTGGTGTTTCAACCGCAAGGAAGCCAAGGACCACGGCGAAGGCGGAAACCTGGTGGGCGCAAAGCTTACTGGCCGGGTGCTGATCATTGACGACGTAATCACCGCCGGCACCGCGGTGCGCGAATCCCTGAACATTATCCGCGTGGCCGGCGCTAGGCCCGCGGGCCTGGTCATCGCGCTGGATCGGCAGGAACGCGGCCAGCGGGAAAAATCTGCCATCGCCGAACTGCGCGAAACCGAACATATCGAGGTGGCCGCCATCGCGCGGCTCGAGGACATCATCGGGTGGCTGGAAAGCCGGCCGGATCTCGCGGCTTCGCTCACCACGCTGCGGGAATACCGTCAACGCTACGGGGCCTGATGCGCTAAGCCCCTCTGGCGACGATGCTATACTTTTCTCCCCAGATTCATACGCATACACGGCCTGCCACATGAAACCACGCATCCCCGCATTGATTCTTGCGGCGCTTCTTGCGACCGTGTTTGCCGTAGGCGCGTTTGCCCAGGATAAAACCCCGAAACTCTACAAGTGGGTGGACAAGCAGGGCGTGGTGCATTACGGCAGCAGCGTGCCGCCGGAATACGCCAGTCAGCAACTGGACGTGCTCAACAGCGAAGGCGTCACCGTCAAAACCCTGAATGCCGCTAAGACCCCGGCGGAAATTGCCAAGGAACAACAAGCCCAGGCGGCGGCGGCGGAAAAAACCCAACAGGATCAACAGCAGCAGGCCAACGACCAGATGCTGCGCGATACCTATACCTCGGTTTCAGACATCGAGCAGGACCGCGACAGCCGGCTCGCCGCCATGGACTCGCAGATCAAACTGACCAACAGCGCCATCAGCGGTCTGCAAAAGACGCTGACGGAATATCAGGCGCGTGAAACCGAACTGACCCATGCCCGCAAACCAATTCCCGCCGATCTGACAAAAAACCTGGACAGCGTGCAACAGCAGATCAAGACCGATCAGCAATTGCTACTGCAACAACAACAGGACGAGCAGACCACGCGGGAACGCTATGAAGCGTATATCACGCGCTTCAAGCAATTGCAGGGCAACGGCGGCGGCTGAGAGTTTCTGCCTCCGTCGCGATTTCCGCCCACAAAGAATCGCGCCGAATATCGGCGCTCCCACAAAAACCCGGCCAAGACAAAGTCAGCGGGTTTAAAACACCGTTCGCCCCCGGATCAAGTCCGGGGCAAGCTCTGAGCGTAGCGCCACAGGCGCGGAGTCGAAGGGTCCGTACTGAGTTTGGCGAGGGGCAAGGTATTGGCTCCCGAAGTTTTTTCCCCGCTCCCTGCACGCCTTCGCCACTTGCGCTAGGCTATGCCTCCACAGGGGAACAGCGACGCATGGAAACCGCCAGCAATCAACCGGGCTTGTTCGCGCGCCTGAAGCAGCACCATATCTACCGAGTGGTGGTGGGCTATGCAGTCTTTGCTGCGTTTGTGATCCAGGTGGTAAGCCGCGCCTTTCCGTATTTCGGCTGGACCGGTGCCGTGCCGGTAATCATCATCGTGCTGCTGCTGGGTTTCCCGGTGGTGTTGGTGCTGGCCTGGATGCTCATCAAGCCCAGTGATCCCGCCAAATACAATTCATGGCAGCGCTTGCACTGGAAACTCGGTGCGGCCATCGCCACCGCGGTGGTGGTCCTGGTGGTGATTTCAGGTATCTACGCTTGGCGATTCTCCGAACACCATGCGCAACGTTTAGCTGCCGAACAGGCCGCGCCCGCCTTCAATCCACCCACCGATTCCATCGTGGTGCTGCCGTTCGCCAACTTGAGCGGTGACAAGAGCCAGCAATACTTCAGCGACGGCATCACCGAAGAACTGACCGGGGCGCTCGGCCAGAGCACCGGCCTGACCGTGATCGCCTGGGATACCGCATCCAAGTTCCATGATACCAAGCAGACCGCTGGCGAAATGGGTCACACTTTGAACGTTGCGCACATCCTCGACGGCAGCATCCAGCGCGCGGGCGATCAGGTTCGCGTGTCGGCGGAACTGGTTAGCACCGTGACCGGCCGGCAACTGTGGTCGGCGCATTACGATGAGCCGTTCAAGAACATCTTCGCGGTGCAGGACAAGATCTCCGCGGCGATCGCGGGCGCGCTGCAAGTGAAGTTCGCCGGCCTGCAGGCCGCGCCCACGCTCAACCCGCAGGCGCATGAACTGTATCTCAAGAGCCTTGCGGCCATAGATCGCCATACCGCGGCGGATTCGCAAGCCGCGCTCGAGGATTTCCAGGCGGCCCTGAAGCTCGATCCGAACTACGCCGACGCTTGGGCCGGGCTGGCATACGCCTACTTTGGGTTGACGCAATGGTCCACGCTGCCGTTGCAAGAGGCGCTGCCGAAGATGCGCGCGGCGGCCGAGAAGGCGCTGGCGCTCGATCCGCATAACGTCAACGCACTGGTGCAACTGGCCAATGCTGATGACAACGACAACCGCATCGCCCAGGCCACGGCGAAATACCAGCAGGCGCTCAAGCTCGACCCCAACAATGCACCCGCACATCTGGAGTACGGCACGGTGCTGCCGCTCAAGCCCGGACTGGCGGAATTTCAGGAAGCCGCGCGGCTCGACCCCGACAGCGTGAGCGCGCAGAACAACCTTGCCGCGGTCGCCCAGGACGCCGGCGACTGGCCGCAGGAGCTGGCGGCGTCGCAGGCGATGATCGAGCTCTCCCCGCACGACATTGATGCTGCGTTCTATCTCGCCTTCGCCTACACGCAGTTGCAGCGCGGTGAGGAGGCGGTCAAGGCCTTCGATCTGGTCCAGCCGGCGACGGCTCTGGACAAACAACTGGTGGACGCGGGCCGGCTGACCTATCAGGCGCTGCTCAAACCGGCGCTTCGCCCCAAGGCATTGGCGGCGCTCAACGCGCTGCGCCGCGCCCACATCAGCCCCCAATCGCAAGACGATCTGTTGCAGCTTTATCTGACGCTGGGCGAGAAGGCCACGGCCATGCAAATGCTGCCAGACATCTGCGCCGCCCTACCTGTTAGCTGCAGCGACCTCGCCATCAATCCGATGTATGCGCCACTGCACGGCGATCCGCGCTTCGAGAAGCTGTCCAAGCGCTACACCACCATGACGCTGGAGTAGCTTGGGGTGAGGTCTTCCGAACCCCAATTTGTCATTGCGAGGCTGGTCACCGGCCGCAGCAATCTCATCACGAGATTGCTTCGCTGCACTCGCAATGACGCTGGTTCGGTTGTGTCATTGCGAGATTGGATTCATGTTGGGCTTCACTGCGCTCAGCCCAACCTACAGGTACTACTCCGCGCCGTTGCCGACAAAATCAATGCTGGCCAGAATGACCAAAGCCGCCGGTGCCGCGCGCACTTTCGGCAAATTCAGCCACCATTTCGAATCTTGCCTGCACCACCGGCACAATAATCATCTGCGCGATGCGTTCCCCGGGTTGGATGACAAATTCCTCGTGGCCGCGGTTCCAGCACGACACCAGGATTTCACCCTGGTAATCGGAATCTATCAGGCCCACCAGATTGCCGAGCACGATGCCATGCTTGTGACCGAGTCCGGAGCGTGGCAACAGCACCGCGGCATAACCCGGATCGTCGATATGGATAGCGATGCCGGAAGGAATCAGCACCGTGTCGCCGGGTTTGAGTATCTGAGCCTGTTTGAGACAGGCGCGCAGGTCCAGGCCCGCGGAACCCGATGTGGCGTAGGCGGGCAGCGGGAATTCCTTGCCGATGCGCGCATCCAGAATCTTCACTTTTACAGCGTGCATGAAAAATCCTCGACGTTGATGGACGCGGGATTGAAATCCTGGTCAGCGGCTTTGTAGATAGCGCTCGGCAACAAGTTGCATGAGTCGCTGCGCCAACTCCAGCTTCGAGGCACTCCCGAGTGCCGCAGAATCGCCCTTCCAATAAACCGTAAGCGCATTGTCATCGCGTTCGAAACCGCGGCCCGCGCCCACCCAGTTGGCAGCAATCATATCGAGACGTTTGTTTTCCAGCTTCTCGCGCGCACGCGCTTCGAGTTGCTCGGTTTCCGCGGCGAAGCCCACGGTGAAAGGTTTAGGTTTGCGCGCCGCCACTTCAGCCAGAATATCCGGGGTTTTCGTCAGCTTCAGCTCCAGAGCATCATTGCGTTTCTTGATTTTCTGACGCGCCGCTTCCGCAGGCGCGTAATCCGCCACCGCCGCTGCAGCAATGAAAATATCCGTGTGCGCCACTTCGCGCATGACCGCCGCGTGCATCTGCACTGCGGTCTCCACGTCCACGCGGCGCACGTCGCGCGGCGTGGCGAGATGCGTGGGGCCGCTCACCAGCGTCACCTGCGCGCCAGCTTCGGCGGCGGCGCGCGCCACCGCAAAACCCATCTTGCCGGAACTGCGGTTGCTCAAGTAACGCACTGGATCAATGGGTTCGCGCGTGGGTCCGGCGGTGACCAATATGCGTATCCCCTTGAGCGGGGTGCTGCTGGTGTCATTCAAGGCGGCGACGATTTCCGCCGGTTCCAGCATGCGGCCCATGCCGATCTCGCCTTCCGCCAGTTCGCCGGCTACTGGGCCCAAGATGCGCACGCCGCGTCCGGCAAGATGCCGCACGTTTTCCTGGGTCGCGGCATGTTCCCACATTACCCAGTTCATGGCCGGCGCGACGGCGATGGGTGCTTGTGCGGCGAGGCAAAGAGTGGTGAGCAGATCATCGGCGTGGCCGTGGGCGAGCCGCGCCATAAAACCGGCGGTGGCCGGCGCCACCAGCACCAGATCCGCCCAGCGCGCAAGTTCAATATGTCCCATGGCGAATTCGGCGGAGGTATCCCAGAGTTCCGTATGCACGGCCTTGCCTGAGACAGCCTGGAATGTCAGTGGTGTCACGAAGCGCTGCGCGCTCTGAGTCATCACCACCTGCACCTCGGCGCCGGATTCGCGCAGCCGCCGCACCAGATCCGGGCATTTATACGAGGCGATGCCGCCAGTGACGCCGAGGAGGATGTGTTTGCCGGTGAGTTGCATGCCGCGCCTCGGAAAAGGGCGTACAGGTTACTCCACAGTCGCGGGGGGAACCAAGCCGACCAATCAAGCCAAAGCCTTTGCTACACTGCCAGCATGAGCACGCCGGAAATCTGGTGCAAGGACGGCGAAGCGCTGGTGAGCGCCAATCAATTTGGCACACCGGAATTCGACCGCGGTTTGGAACTCCTGAAAAAGTCCGCATCGGCGGATTGCATCGAAGCCAAAGTGGCCCTGGGACATCTGTACGCCCAGGTGCACCTGTTGCCGGACGCCGCCTCCGAAGCCGCGCACTGGTACCGGCAGGCCGCTGCACAGGGTCATCCCGTGGCCCAGGACCGGCTCGCGGATTTATATATGCTCGGCTACGGCGTAGCCCGGGACGATGCCGAAGCCTTGCGTTGGTACGCGCGCACCGCCGCCATGGCGTACCCGCACGCGCTCTGCAATCTGGCTTACATGCACGACGAGGGCCTGGGCACAAAGTCGGATGCGTGCGCGGCAACCGAAAGCTATGTGCGCGCCGCGGCGCTCGCCGATCCACGCGGGCTTTTCAATCTGGGCCTGCGTTACATGGCCAATCACGAGCAATCGCAGGATTTGCAGGCGGCACACGCCTGTCTGGCGATGGCGGCGTTCGCGCGCTATCCGCTGGCCGAAGAACAACTCGCTCAATTGGACGCGCAGCTTGATTCCGCTGCGCGTACCAAAGCCATCGGGCTTGCGGAACGCCTGCGCGAACGCCTGCGCGTCATTCAGCAGCGGCTAGAATCCGATGCCGCGCTGGCCGCCAATCCGCTGGTTTTACTGCACTTCGCGGAAGAAAATCTCGCCACTCTCGGGGAACCCGCGTTGACCGTCGCCGCGGCGCGGGATGTCAGTACCGGCAAGCCGCATCAGCCAGACGGGCCCAATGTCATCAGCGCAACGCCGCACATTTTCACGGTGGACAACTTCGTCAGTGAGAGCGAATGCGCGCATCTGCAGGCACTGGCCGCGGCGCGTCTCGCGCCAGCGCGCGTAGCCACGCGCGAACGCCTGTCGGGCGAGCAGACCGCGTTCACCGGCGAGGCGGCGGTATTCCACCTGCCGGACAGCGACGCCGTGGTGCGCAATATCGAACGGCGCATCGCGGCGATCTTTGACCTGCCCACCAGCCACGTGGAACCGTTGTCGGTGCTGCGCTATCAGGCCAATGATCGTTACGCACCGCATCTGGATTATTTCGACGCCGCGCGCCTGGAAAACAACCTGCGCATCGGTGACCACTCGGGTCAGCGAGTGGCATCCTTCCTGGTGTACCTGCGCGCACCGGAGGCGGGCGGTGAAACCCAGTATCTGAAGATCGGAAAAAAAATCGCCGGGCGCCCGCGCATGGCGCTGTGTCATTCCAATCTGACGGCGGCGGGTGCGCCGGACCCCATGACGTTGCACACGGGTGCAGCGGTGGTCAAGGGAGAAAAGTGGCTGGCTCGCACCACGCTGCGGGAAAAACCGCTGTTTTGAACCGGGCAGATTATTTCGCTGCGTGTCGCAACTGCACGCGTGCGAATTTGCGCTTGCCCACTTGCAGCACATACGACTTGCCGATGCCGAGTTTCAGGTTGCGGTCCGTGACCTTCTCGCCGTCCACGCGCACACCGCCCTGTTCCAACATACGGTTGGCTTCGGAAACACTGGCGACGAGGTTGCATTGCTTGAGCAAGGCACCAATCGCAATGCCGCCTGGTTCCACCTTGATGATGTGTTCGGGCATGTCTTCCGGAACAACGCCTTTCTGGAAACGCGCGATGAACCCGGCATGTGCTGCTCTGGCCGCGCCCGCACCGTGAAAACGCACCACGATTTCTTCCGCCAACAGGAACTTGATGTCGCGCGGATTGGCACCGTCTTTTATGTCACGCTTGAATTTCTCGATCTCGTTCAGGGGACGAAAACTCAGCAATTCAAAGTAGCGCCACATGAGTTCGTCGGAAATGGACATGAGTTTACCGAACATGTCGTCGGGTGGTTCACTGATACCGATGTAGTTGCCAAGCGACTTGGACATTTTCTGTGTGCCGTCCAGCCCTTCCAGGATCGGCATGGTGAAAATCACTTGCGGTTTCTGGCCGTAGTATTGCTGCAACTGACGGCCGACCAGCAGGTTGAATTTCTGATCGGTGCCGCCCAGCTCCACATCCGCCTTGAGCGCTACTGAATCGTAACCTTGCGCGAGCGGGTACAGGAATTCATGGATGGCGATGGGCTGACCGCTGTCAAATCGCTTTTTAAAATCGTCGCGTTCCAGCATGCGCGCGACGGTGTGCCTGGCCGCAAGTTGCACCAGACCGGCGGCGCCGAGTTTTTCCATCCAGCGGGAATTGAATTCGATGCGGGTTTTATCCGGATCGAGGATCTTGAAGATCTGCGCCTTGTAGGTTTCGGCGTTGCCTGCGATCTCTTCCGGCGTGAGCGGCTTGCGTGTCACATTCTTGCCGCTGGGATCACCGATCATGCCGGTGAAATCGCCGATCAGGAAAATCGCCTGGTGGCCGAGTTGCTGGAACTGGCGCAGCTTGTTGATGAGCACGGTGTGACCGAGGTGCAGATCGGGCGCGGTAGGGTCAAAGCCGGCTTTGACGCGCAGCGGCTGGCCGGCCTTGAGGCGCTCCGCCAGCTCGGTTTCCAGCAGGATTTCGTCGGCACCCCGGCGGAGCTCCGCCAGTGCTTCAGCGGGCGTCGGCATAGCCATAACTCCTGAAAATGGCCCGTAAAACCTCAGGGGTGAGGGAGATTTTCCGCTTATCCCCATGATTTAGCGCGGGTTTAGGGTTGACCCCGCTGGTTCGACCCGTTAGTGTTAGCCGGTTTTCGCTCACCGGATGGGAACCATGACCACACCCAGCAGCCAGCTCAGGGTGGATTATAAGCCAGGCGGCGAAGCGCACATCCATGCCGTGCGCGCGCCGCGAGTGCGGCGCCGTTTCTGGGTGCTGTTGGCCCTGGCGGTGACCACTGGCGGTACTTTCCAGTTGTTCGGCATGTCTGTCGCCCACGCCGGACATAACAATCAGATTGCCGCCAATCCCTCCGTGCTGGCGGCTACAGTGGTCGCGCCCGCCGCGGTTCCAGCCCAAGCCGCGGCTTCGGTAGCGGTTTCCAATCCACCGGCAGCTACTACCGCGACGCTTGCCACCGTCGCGGGTGCTGAAACGCTACAACTCACGGTCCATCGCGGCGACACGCTGGGGCATTTGCTGGCAGTCCACGATCTCAACGTATCCGACCTGCACGCAATCATGGCCGCGGGCGGCGATACCTCGCGCTTGAAGCAGATCCATCCAGGCCAAATCATCAGCATCAGTCACGATGACAGCGGCCGGATACTCGTTCTCAACATGAAACTGGATGCTGCGCACGTATTGGAAGTGACACGCGACGCCAACGGTTACCGGGCCGCTGTTGCGGATGTCCCCACCGATACCAGCATCGCGTATGCCCACGGCGTCATCGAGAATTCCGTTTTTGATGCATCCAGCCGTGCCGGACTCGATGACAGCGTCACCATGCAATTGATCCACTTGTTCGCCTGGGATATTGATTTTGCCCACGATATCCGCAGCGGGGATTCCTTCACGCTGCTGTACCAGAAAATCCATCGCCAGGGCGAACCGGCAACCGACGGCCCGATTCTGGCGGCCGAATTCGTCACACCAGGCAAAACCTACCGCATTGTGCGTTTCACCGACCCGGCGGGACACACCGATTACTACACGCCCGACGGCCACAGCATACGCAAAACGCTGCTGCGTGCACCGGTCGCGTACACACGCATCAGTTCGGAATTCAGCCTGCACCGTATGAATCCGGTGCTGCATTTCGTGCGCCCCCATTACGGGGTGGACTATGCGGCGCCCACGGGTACGCCCATCGTTTCGGCGGGCGATGGCCGCATTGTGTTCCGTGGCCGCAAGGAGGGCTTCGGCCGCTGCGTCATCATCAACCACGGCGACGGCTACAGCACCCTGTATGCGCACATGTCGCGTTTCAACAGCAAGTTGCACGTGGGCAACCGCGTGAAGCAGGATCAGGTCATCGGATATGTCGGCGAGAGCGGAGAAGCCACGGGGCCGCATCTTCATTATCAGATCATGGTGGACGGTGTGCCACGCAATCCGCGTACCGTGAAACTGCCGAGTGCGGATCCGATCCTGGCACAGTACCGGCCGGAATTCTCCCGCAGCCTGGACACGTTGCTCGCGGAGTTGAGCAACGGCGGTGAAACCCGTATCGCCACGACTGCCGCCAACAGCGCAGGCAAAGTCACCACCGCCCACTGAATCCAGACGCCAAGCGTGAGCGACTACTTTATCGGTCTGATTTCCGGCACCAGCAGTGACGGGGTGGACGCGGCCGTGGTGGAATTCTCTCGGCCACCGCGGTTATACGCCAGTTACTTCCTGCCTTATCCCGCTCCGCTACGCAAGCAATTGCTGGAATTTGCCAGCGGCCAATATCAGGGTGATGCCATAGATCAACTGGGCAAGCTGGACCATGAGCTGGGTGGTTTGTTTGCCCTGGCTGCGCTCGAAGTACTGAAACAATCCAAACTATCCGCGTGCGACATCCGCGCCATCGGCAGCCACGGTCAGACCGTGCGGCATCATCCGGCCGGTGCGCACCCGTTCAGCCTGCAAATCGCCGATCCCAATCCCATTGCCGCACGCACCGGCATCACCACGGTGGCGGATTTCCGCCGCCGCGACCTGGCCTTGGGCGGCCAGGGCGCACCGCTGGTGCCAGCGTTTCATCGTGCGGCGTTTGCGGATCGCGAGGAAACCCGCGCGGTGGTCAACATCGGCGGCATCGCAAACCTGACGCTGCTGCCGGCAAAAGACGGGCCGGTCAGCGGCTTCGACATCGGCCCCGGCAACCTGCTGATGGATTTATGGAGCCGCGAGCAGCTGCACGCGCCGCACGATGAGGATGGCGCGTTCGCCGCGTCGGGCCACGTGATTGAACCGTTGTTGCAAATTTCGCTGGCGGATGAATATTTCCAGCGGCCGGCGCCCAAGAGCACCGGCCCCGAATATTTCAACCGGACGTGGTTCACACAAAAACTCTCCGGCCGAAAACCATCAGCGGCAGATGTCATGGCGACGCTGTGCGAACTGACGGCGCGTTCCATCGCCGAGGCGGTTAGCCGTCAGACACCGCAGGTCGCGCGCGTGCTGCTATGCGGGGGCGGCGTCCACAACGGGCATCTCCGCAAACGCCTCGCTGTGCTTCTGCCCAAATGTGCGCTGGCCACCACTGGCGATTTCGGCGTGCCACCCGATTGGGTGGAAGCGGCCGCCTTCGCCTGGCTGGCGCGCGAAACCCTCGCCGGCCGGCCCGGCAACCTGCCTGCCGTTACCGGCGCACACGAACCCGCCGTGCTGGGTGCGGTGTATCACGCGTAAACGAAAACGGGCGCCGCAGCGCCCGTTGTTCACCCAAAACTTTTTCTCAGACGCTGAATGACGAACCACAGCCGCAGGAAGTCGTGGCGTTGGGATTGCGGATCACGAACTGCGCGCCTTCCAGGCCCTCGGAGTAATCAATCTCCGCGCCCGCGAGATACTGGTAGCTCATGGGGTCCACCAGCAGCATCACACCTTCGTTGCTGACCTGGGTGTCGCCCTCTTCCACGTTCTCGTCAAACGTGAAGCCATACTGGAAACCCGAGCAGCCACCGCCGCTGACAAACACGCGCAGTTTGAGGGCGGGATTCGCTTCCTCCTCGATGAGCTGCTTCACCTTGCGCGCCGCGGCGCTGGTGAACACAAGTGGCAGGTGGGTTGACTGGCTTTCCATGTTTAAAACGCTCGCTGAACCGTGAACGCATTATAACTCAACCCTCGCCCAAGGCTCCGCGACTGGACGCGATGGCGTTCGCTTCGGATTTCTGATGGCTCAGGGCCAGCATGGGGCCGGCCGGCTTGTGCACCATCTTGCCGTCCACGGTGGCGCCCACCGCCATCTCGATCAGGTTGTAATGCACGTCGCCGGTGACGCGCGCTTCAGCACCGAGTTCCAGCCTCTGCTCCGCGTACACGTCGCCTTCTACAGTGCCGTTGATGGTCACATGCGGTACGCGGATCTCACCCTTGATGACGCCATGCTGGCTCAGACTGAGCATGGATTCAGGTCCGCTCCCGGCGCTCACGTTGCCGCGGATGGTGCCGTCCACGTGCAATCCGCCGCTGAAATTCACATCGCCGTTGATCTCGGTATTGCGTCCCACCAGCGTGTCTATGCGCACGGCGGGCCGTTGAGTTTTGCCGCTAAACATTTTCCAACCTCCTAGCCACTGATGGTTCGCCAATCAAAGTTCTGCTGTACCGGTCCGTGGCCGTTTTCCGTCACCGTCACTTCCACCCGGCCGGGTGCGAAGCCGTCGGGAAGAATCGCATCGCCCTCCAGGTTCTCGAAATACTGGAAGGCAAATGTCAAAGGCGTGGCGCCCTTGGGCGCGATGCTGTGTGCGTCGAGAATCACGGGCTTGCCCTGTTGCGCGCCATAGATTTTCATGTCCACGCTGCCCGAAATCCGAAGTTCCTTGGTGCGCACCTGCACCAATACCAGGTGGTAATAATACAGGCGTGGTGCGCCTCCGCTCGTGAACTTGAGGCTCTGTACGCGGATGCCTTCTTCGCCCGTGGCCGGCGAGACGATGCCTTTATAAAAGGCCAGCTCCTCCTGCAGATTGAGCAGCTTGGTTTGTTGCGCTTCCAAGCCCTGCTGCACCTGCTGGCGCGCCGCCTGATCCACATCGCGTTCCCGCTGCAACACAACGATCTGCTCCTGCAGTTGGGAATTCTTCTGCTCAAGCGCATCCATATTAGCTTGCAATTTCATCGCGGCCAGACGATCGTAACCGGCTCGCGCGCCGCCGTAGAAAAATGCCGCCGCAATGAGGATGACGGCCGCGGCCAACGCCAATGCGGCGGTGAGCCACGGCCACACTGGCCGGTGGTGTTTGATGACAAGCTGTTTGGGCATCGAACGAAATGCGCGCTCACGACAGGAACTCGGGCTATGGTACCCGCTGAACCCGCCGGGCACTACACTACTCGCGGCGGGATTTCAGTCTGTGATGGTAGAATTTGACGATAACCTGCGCATCGCGGCGTATTTAAGATTTCCAGCACAATCCTGCCGCACTGTTGCCGGCGTAATGCCATACATCGGCATATACGCAACGTTCATCGTCCGATTGTTTTCAAGCACGAGGAGAAAGGCTGATGCGCTGGGTACTGGCTTTCCACATTATCTTCATGGTGACCTGGTTCGCCGGGTTGTTCTATCTGCCACGGCTGTTCGTGTATCACGCGGAAGCGCGCGACGAGCCGAGCTTGCGGCGTTTCGAGACCATGGAACGGCGTTTGTTCATCATCATGAACATCGGCGCCGCCGGCACCATTGCCTTCGGCCTGTGGCTACTGATCGGCTGGTGGCTACCGATGCCCGGCTGGTTGCACGTGAAGCTGGTGCTGGTGGTTCTGCTAATCCTGTATCACATCTATTGCCGCAAGTTGATGGCCGACTTCAGACATGGCCGCAACCGCCACACCGCGCGCTTCTATCGCTGGTTCAACGAAATCCCGGCGCTCCTTTTGATTATCATCGTGATCCTAGCGGTAGTGAAGCCCTTCTGAAAACGTAAACGGCCCACTAGAGCGAGCCGTTGCTGTGCGTGGGCGACGCCGTTCAGATTTTCTTCTGGGTGTAGTTCTCGATACCGACGCGCTGAATGAGTTCCAACTGGGTTTCCAGCCAATCAATGTGGTCCTCTTCGCTTTCCAGGATGTCCTCGAACAGCTCGCGTGAAATGTAATCGCTTTTCGATTCGCAGTAGGCGATGGCTTCGCGCAACAAAGGCGCTGCTTCCATTTCCAGCTTCAAGTCGCACTCGATGATCTCCTTGACGTGTTCGCCGATGTAGAGCTTGCCCAATTCCTGTAGATTCGGCAGCCCTTCCAGGAACAGGGTGCGCTCGATGAGCCGATCGGCGTGCTTCATCTCGCTCACCGACTCCTTGTATTCGTGCTCGTCGAGATCCTTCAGGCCCCAGTTCTTGTACATGCGCGCGTGCAGGAAATACTGGTTGATGGCGGTGAGCTCGTTCTTGAGCGCCTTGTTCAGGAACTGGATGACCCTGGTATCGCCTTGCATGTTGCCCTCGATTGGCCGGAGAAAGCGGCTTATGCCGAGAGCAGCATAGGCGCTCTCGCCAGATAAATAAATAACTCGTTGATTCTATTGATGAAATTTAAAGAAAACACGAACGATTCAGATTCGTGGCTAGCAGCGAAGTGCGGGGCGAATGTCGGTGGAACCGGTGAGAGGTTGCGAGGAGGCGATTTCAAGCAAGCGTTTCTGCAGCGCTGAAACGGCCTGTTCAGCGCAGCAGCCACAATGGATGGCGACTCCCAGCCGCGCGCCAAGGTCGGCCAGGCCAGCGGCGCCCTCATCCACCGCCCGGCGGATCTGACTCTCGGTCACAGCATGACAGACGCAAACGAACATGGGTATTTCCTGATTCAGTATCCGCAATCATAAACGCAAATGCGAACGATTGCCAATACCAAAAGCAAGAGCTATACTTTGCTCACAAATGAGAATTACTCGCATTTACGAACACTCGAACTGCTGCTCAATCCAAGGAAACAGCATGTCTCCACGCCTCACTTCCCTGGCCTTGATCGCCGCCTTGGCAATTGGCTCCATGGCGTATGCCGAACCGCCCACCGCCCAACTGGTGATCAAAAACCGGGTATTTACCACCCAAGAGTTGCCGTTGCCCGCCAACACCAAGATCAAGCTGCTGGTGGTGAACCAGGACAGTCAGCCGGCGGAGTTCGAGAGCTATGACCTGTCGCGCGAAGTGGTGGTGCCGGGCCATAGCTCGGTGGTCGTGTTCCTCGGCCCCCTGGCTCCGGGCCGCTACAACTTCTTCAATGACTTCAACCACGCGGCGCAAGGTTGGGTGGTGGTATCCACGCCAGACGCCGCCAAAACCGGCGGCAACAAATAACCGGTTCGCAGGAATTCCTCATGCTCGCCACGGCCGTCATTGTTTTCCGCGAGGTGCTCGAAGCTGCGCTGGTGATCGCGATCGTGCTGGGCGCGAGCCGCGGCGTCGCCCGTCGCGGCCGGTGGGTGCTGGGTGGCATCCTACTCGGCGCGCTCGGCGCGGGGCTGGTGGCGCTGTTCGCGGGCGCCATCGCAGAAGCATTTTCCGGCACCGGCCAAGCTCTGCTGGATGCAGTAATTCTGCTGATTGCGGTCGTAATGCTCGCCTGGCACAACATCTGGATGAGCGGTCACGGCCGCAAGCTCGCGGGAGAAATCAAGCAGATCGGCGCGGCGGTGCAGGCCGGCAATAAAACCCTGGCGGCACTGCTGGTGATCTGTTTCACCGCAGTGATGCGCGAAGGTTCGGAAGTAGTGCTGTTCCTATGGGCCATCGCCGCCAGCGGCGGCCAGGAATTCGGCATGACGGTCGGCGGCTTCGCAGGTCTTGCGGCCGGCATCGCGGTGGGCGCGCTGCTTTACCGCAGCTTATTGTTCATTCCGATCCGCTATTTCTTCACGGTCACTGGCTGGCTGATTCTGCTGCTGACGGCGGGGCTGGCCGCCCAAGCTGCCGGCTTCCTCAACCAGGCTGGCCTGTTGCCGGCGCTGGGCAGCAACCTCTGGAACACCTCTCATATCCTGAACCAGCAGAGCATTCTCGGCCAGTTGCTGCATATTCTGGTGGGCTACATCGCGCGGCCTTCCGGCATCGAGTTGCTGTTCTATGTGGTCACGCTGGTAACTATCTTCACGCTAATGCGAACGGTTGGGAGGCGCACGGCGCGTTCGCGCCCGTCACCGGCCGCGGCGCAAGCTCACAGCCAGCCGACTGGTACCTGAGGCCGACCATCTGCACATCATCCGGACTTTCGTGCCGCATCCGGAATACGCATTCTTCTGAGCAACGCTTTGCAACACGAGCGCCATGCAAAAAATGAACCCTACCCTTCGCCAACTGCCACCCAAAAGATCCTTCTGGCATCGTTTCACGCTGTCATTGGCAATCATACTGGCACTGTTTGTCGTCGTACCCGCTGCGCGGGCGGACAATGAGCTGGACGAGTACATCAACGATTACACGGTCTACTCCCCTTACGTAATACAGGGGCAAAGCGAGATCGAGCTGCGCGCCGCCGCTTATCGCGACAGCAGCTTGGTGCTGGATGATTTGAACGGCCAGGTGCTGTCCGTGGCCCACAGCTTCACTAGTTGGTGGAAAACGGAATTGTATCTCGGTGAATACACCCAGCTTCCGCGCCAGCCCAGCAATCTGGTGGCTTACGAGTTCGAAAACACCTTCCAGCTCGCGCCTCCCGGCGAATACTGGGCGGACCCCGGGTTTTTACTGTCGTACGAATTCAAGACCCATCTTAGCCAGGCGAATGAGCTGGAATTCGGGCCGTTGTTCGAGAAACACAGCGGCCGTTTCGATCAACGTCTCAACCTGATCTGGGAGCGCGAGATCGGTACCGGCGCGGCGCGCGGTTACGTGTTTCGCAGCGCCTACAGCCTGAGCTACCGCGTCACACCGCTGTTCGCGCCGGGCGTGGAAGTTTACTTGCATCCCAACGCCAACCAGTACCAGTCGGGACCGGTGGTGTACGGGGAATACGCCTCCGATTCAGGGAACGAACTCGAATACAGCGCGGGCGTGGTATTCGGCATGAACGCCCATGCTCCCGATAAAACTTTCATGTTGAGGCTGGAATATGAATTCTTTTGACGCTTTTCCGCGCCGTGGCGTGCGTGGACTGATGCTAGCCGGCCTGCTCGCCAGCCTGGGTGCGCTGCTCAGCGGCTGCAAACTTACCAACGGCGGCCAGACCAACGTGCCGCCCGGCCCCGGATGCGTCAGCCCCAGTGAATGCAGCGTCGGTGAGGCGCTCAACCCGCCCGACCAACTTCTCGGCGAGCGCCTGTTCAAGGATCCGCGCTTCGGTCAATATTTCGTCACGCACTCGGGCGGCGCGATCAATGGCGTGAATGTGGGCGAGCCGACCGTCGCCAACGTGCCCACCACGAACCCCGCCATATCCCTGCCGGGTCCCATGGCCGGCCAATCCATGAACTGCCTGCAATGTCATTTGGTGCAACAGGAAATGGACGTGCCGGGCGGCGGCATGCGCGCCTACACCAACTTTGCCGGCCGGGCGCCCCATCCGCTGAGGCCGGAAGACGCCAGCACACAGGGTGCATTCACCGCCCGCAAACCCGCGCCCATGGTGGACGACTTCAACACCGGCGATGCGGGTCAATGCCTGCATTGGGACTGCGAGTTCGGTGACATGGACACGCTGGTGTACGACACGCTCACTGGACGCGATTTTGGCTGGTTGCCAACGGAACAGGGCCAGGCGGTGCAACAAATTGCCCGTGTGATCCGCCTGGACAATGGCACAGATACGCTGGCACAGCAGTTCAGCGGCTCTCTACCCTACGCTACCCTGTTCGATTGCAGCGACCCGCAGATTCCGGCCGCATACCGGCTGCCGCAGCAGTACTGCCTGAATGTGGCCACGGCCAGCGGTGAACAAATCGCCCAGGACGTCGCCAATCTGATCGCTTCCTACGTCAACAGCCTGGCGTTCAGCCGTGACAGCAACAATAAGTTCAACGGCTCGCCTTTTGACCAATTCCTGATTCTCAATAATTTGCCGCGTGCGCCGGCAGCGGCCCAGACCCCACAGCAATACGCCGCCGCCCTGCTGCTGGCACTGAGCGGACTGCACAATCCGCAATTTGTGAACGACGGCGTGCTCAAGTTCCAGCACGACCAGCCGTTTGTATTTGGCACGCAGGAGTTGCACGGCCTGATGATCTTTCTAAACCGCCCGGCCGGTGCAACCCTCACATCCGCGGAAATCACTGCCGGCGGCATTGGCAACTGCGCCGCCTGCCACACTCCGCCGGATTTCACCGATCATCTCATGCATAACACCGGTGTATCACAATTCGAATATGATTCGGTTCATGGCGCAGGCGCGTTCATGCAACTGTCCATCCCCACGCTCGCAGAGCGCAACGCCGATCCCGACGCCTACCTGCCAACCAATCCTGATGACGAGAGCGTATTCCGTTCCGCCGCCACGCTCGCCAATCCGCAAAAGACCGACTTGGGCGTGTGGAACATTTTTGCCAATCCGTATTTTCCCAGCCGCCAGGCGAGCCTGCGCGAGTTCCTATGTTCCATCAAAAGCGGGCAATACGCGGACTGCGCGGCGAGCGATGATGAATTGCTGAACCTCGCGGTCGCGGTGTTCAAGACCCGTACCCTGCGGGATCTCGGCCAGTCCGATCCCTACATGCACAACGGCGAGTTCGACACGCTCACCGACGTGCTCAAGTTCTACCAACAGGCCTCTGCCCTGGCACGCGCCGGCCAACTGCGCAACGCCGACCCGCGCATGCAGAACATTGCACTCAACGATGCGGACCTTGCGGATATGGCCGCGTTTCTGGCATCGCTCAATGAGGACTACAGTAACTAGCAGGCTGTTGAAAAACAGCCTGCTAGCGCGGTACACGGACGTGCCGCCATTTTTCAATCACGCCAAGTGATTGAAAAATGGAGAAAACCGGAAATCGCATTTTCGGTTTTCGAGTTGAAAAAGGCCATGGATGGCGTTTTTCAACAACCTGCTAGTGCCGTTCAGGCGCGCTTCCCCTACAATACCCGGACATGCACGCCCAGAAAGGTAGGTTTCTCATCCGCTCCGCCAAACATGCGGATAGTGTGTTGATCCTGGGATTCATCCGCGAACTGGCGGAATACGAAAAACTTGCCCACGAAGTGGTGGCCACCGAAGAGGATATTCAGGTCAATCTGTTTGGCGCACACCCGAAGGCGGAGTGCGTCATCGCGGAATTCGCGAACCAACCGGTGGGTTTCGCGCTGTTCTTCCACAATTTCTCCACCTTCATGGGTCGTCCGGGCTTGTACCTGGAAGATCTGTATATGAAGCCTGGATTCCGTGGCCGGGGCTTTGGTCGCAAGTTGCTCGCGCATCTGGCGCGGCTCGCGGTGCAGCGGGGGTGCGGA
Organism: Gammaproteobacteria bacterium; assembly: GCA_049698775.1. GTDB lineage: Bacteria > Pseudomonadota > Gammaproteobacteria > Natronospirales > REEB76 > REEB76. The sequence goes on along the minus strand of JBAVYM010000041.1, from coordinate 46,027 downwards.
AGATTCGAATGGGCGGTGCTGGACTGGAATGCGCCGGCCATGCGCTTTTATAAAAGCCTGGGGGCACGCATCCTGGATGATTGGCGTATCAACCGCCTCGCGGGCGACGCACTCGCCAAACTCGCGGACGAAGCCAAAGATTAGCGATTCGAGATACTCATGTCGGCACTTCATCCGGAAACAAGAGCGGTGCCAATTCCGCCAACGCGCGCCGATAAACGCGTCGTTTGAAAAAAATAACTTCCTGTACCGGATGCCGGTAATCCACCCAGCGCCAGTCGTCGAATTCCGGCAGATCACTGGCGTCCAGACGCACGGCCGACTCGTCGCCGACCAGTCGCAGCAGGAACCAGCGTTGTTTCTGACCCACGCACAGCGGCGCCAGATCATGGCGCAAATAGCGCTGTGGAAGCCGGTAGCGCAACCAACGCTGGGTGCTGCCGAGTATCTCCACGTGCTCGGGTTCCAGACCAATTTCTTCAGCGAGTTCACGGAACAGCGCCTGTTCGGGACTTTCATGTTCCTGGATGCCGCCCTGCGGAAATTGCCAGCCGGGCTGACCCACGCGCCGCGCCCAGAACAGCCGCCCGGCGCCGTCCGTGAGAATGATGCCCACATTGGCGCGGAAGCCTTGCGCATCAATGATTCCGCCGCTGATCCCGGCAGGCCGCATGTTCATGCGGCAAGTGTTCCACAAACACGCGTGCGCTGGCAAACCGTATTAGTTGTCGCGGCCGCAGGATTTCTTTAACCTGCCCACCCCAACCCGCTGGCGGATTTTAAGAATGAAACTTGCGCTTTTCCATGCGAGCAGCAGCGCGCCGGGCTGTACGGGCTCCGCTGTGCAATTCGATTGGCTGATCACACCCGTCCCCTTGGATGCCACAGTGGCTGAACACTGAAAATGCAACGGCGCCTGCATCCGCTGCCCCTGCTCAGCGCCCTGGTGGTGCTCGCGCTCATTGCGTTGTGCATGGCGTTGGCGGTGGGCAGTGTGCACCTGCCATTATGCTCGGTGGTAAATGTCCTGAGCGGCGGCGGCGATCCGCTCACGCGCACGCTGGTACTCGAGTTGCGCCTGCCGCGCGCCATCACCGCGTTTGCCACCGGCGGTCTCCTGGCACTCGCCGGCGCACTCATGCAGGTGCTGCTGCGCAATCCGCTCGCGGATCCTTATATTCTCGGCGTCTCGGGTGGCGCAGCAGTCGGTGCGCTGTTGTCGTTGCTGTTCGGGCTTGCCGGCTATTGGATCAGCGGCAGCGCATTTCTGGGCGCGCTCATCTCCATGCTCATCGTGTTCGTGCTGGCCCACGGTCGCGGCGGCTGGACGCCCACGCGCCTGCTGCTCACCGGCATCGTGGTGGCCTTCGGTTGGGGCGCGGCCATCAGCTTGCTGCTGGTGCTATCCGACAACGCCAGCTTGCGCAGCATGTTGTTCTGGCTCATGGGCGACTTGTCCTATCGCAGCAGCGGCTGGCCGGCGCTCATCGTTCTCATCGCCGGCCTTTGCATCTGCATGCCCTTCGCGCGGCATCTGAACGTGCTGTCGCGCGGTGAAACCCTGGCGGAAGCACTCGGCGTGGCGGTGCGTCCGTTCAGCATTGCCATCTACATCGCCGCGTCGTTGTTCACCGCGGTGGCAGTGACCGAAGCCGGTGCCATCGGTTTCGTCGGCTTGGTGATCCCGCACATGCTGCGGCTGATTTCCGGCAGCGACCACCGCAGCTTGCTGCCGGGCGCGGTGCTTTTGGGCGGCAGCCTGCTGATGCTTGCCGACACCCTGGCGCGTACCGTGGTAGCGCCCGAGCAATTGCCGGTCGGCGTGGTCACCGCCGGCATCGGCGTGCCGGTATTCCTGTATCTTCTGAATCGCGCACGGGGTCCGCTGTGAACGCGCCATTGCTGGAAGCGCGTGCGCTCACGGTGAACATCGCCGGCAAAATCGTATGCCGCAATTTTGATTTGGCCCTGCACGCTGGCGCTTGCCTCGGCGTGCTGGGTGCAAACGGCGTGGGCAAAACCACGCTGCTGCACACGCTGGCCGGATTGCGCGCGTCTGACCACGGCGAAATCCTTCTGGATGGCGCCGTCCTGCACACTCTGACGCGCCGGCGCATCGCGCAATGCCTCGGCCTGCTCATGCAGCAACAGGAGGATAGCCTGCCGGCCACGGTGCTGGAAACCGCACTCATCGGGCGGCATCCGCATATTGATTTCTGGCGCTGGGAGTCCCACGCGGATGTGAACATCGCGCGCCGTGCACTCAGACTGGTGGGGCTCGACGGTCTCGAACAGCGTTCTCAAACCCAGCTTTCCGGCGGCGAACGCCGCCGTCTCGCCATTGCCACCATCCTGACCCAGGATCCCAAGGTCCTGTTGCTGGATGAACCCGCGCATCAACTGGATCTGCACCACCAACTGACATTGCTCTCGCATTTCAGCGCACTGGCCCGCGATCAGGGGCGCGCCATCGTCATGAGCCTGCACGATGTGAATCTGGCGGCGCGTTTCTGTGGCCAGATGCTGATGCTGTTCGGCGACGGCGAAGTCCTGCATGGACCGATTTCGGAAACCCTCACCGCCACCAACTTGAGCCGTCTGTATCGCACACCGGTGATACCGGTAAGCTGGCCCGGTGGCACGGTTTACCTTCCCGGCTGAAGGTACATGACTGACGGCGGGTGTTGCGGTATCCTTTACTCATTGCCAAAGCTTAGCGCGCACTGCCATTTCAACCGGCGTCATCCTCAATCACCGTCACGAGGCATAAAAATGCTCAACCTGAATCATTTTGCAAAACTGACTGGCATGGGTGCAGCAACTGCATTGCTCTTGGGCGGTATCGCCGGTTGCTCCCAGGGCCCCGGACCCGCGGCCAAGAAAGTGCTCATGGCCTGCCTGGCCCTTCCCGACACCGCCGCCGGCCAGATACTGGGCGGCAAGCTCATCGGACTGAAGCTCTCCGGCACCGGTTCGCCGGTGCATATCTGCGAATACATCAACGACAACAACGATACCGCCGTGTTACTGCAAATATCCGGTTCCAATTCCAAGAATCCTGCCGCTGACTTGGCCGAAGATGCCGCCACGCAAAAGGCCCTGTTCAAGAACAACATCGTTCCGACCAAGGTGCATGTGACCACTGGTTTCGGCGAGGGTGCATTCTTCGTGGATAACACCCTTAACCCGACCTCCACTTCGGTGCAACTGCACATCATCCAGGACGGCTACAAAATGATGGTGCAGGTAAACAACCCCAAGGACTTCGCCAGTGGCGAAAAGCAGGCGGCGGCCCTGGCGCAAAAGGCCTTCGACAATATCAAGAACGGCAGCGCCTTCCAGCCGGCCTGAATTTTTTTGATCCACAGTACAAAGCCCCGCATCAGCGGGGCTTTTGTTTTGTGTCGCAAGTCAGATAGCAAAAATGCTTATCGGAACGGCTGGCAATGCGCATGGTCGCTGCGTGGAACTGAATCCTGCTTACACAGCATCGACTTGCTTGACAGCAGCATGGCGACGCTTTAGATTGCCCGCCGCCTTGAGGCGTCATCTTCGCGGATGACACTCGGGAAGCCGGTGCGTCACACGACAATGCCGGAGCTGCCCCCGCAACGGTAGGCGAGCACAAGTCTGTCACGAAGCCACTGCGCACAAGCGCGGGAAGGCGACAGACCGGGAAAACCCGCTCGCGAGCCCGGAGACCGGCCCCGAGGCAACGGCATCAGCGTTGCGGCGGGCAATGCGCGGGTTCAACCCTCGTCTTTCTCCCCACGCTGGTTTTCACCACGTTTTCGCGCAGCGGGCGTGCTGTGCGGGAGATTCACATGCGTTATTTCACTCTCGCGGGCGGCGCGCTCGCGCTGTTTGCCGCGTTTTCCGTTTCCGCACAGGATGACAACGGCGCCGTCAGCCTCGGTTCACCCATCACCGTCACTGCCACGCGCACACCGCTCATCGCGGACCAGGAGGTCGCGCCGGTCATCGTGATTACCGCTCAGCAGATACAGCTCTCGGGCGCGCAAAGCATCGCGCAGGTATTGCAGCAATATGCGGGATTCGACATTGCTCAGAATGGCGGCCCCGGCCAGCCGACTTCGCTGTTCCTGCGCGGCACCAACAGCAACCAGACGCTGGTGATGCTCAACGGTGTGAAAATCAATCCCGCCGATGGCAGTGGCGCGCCGCTCGCCAATCTGCGCTTGAACGACATCGAGCGCATCGAAATCGTCAAAGGCCCGCGCGCCGCACTCTACGGCTCCGACGCCATCGGCGGCGTCATCAACATCATCACCAAGCAGGCGAGTGAGGGCACGCACTACGGCGCCCACGCCGGCGCCGGTCGCTACGGCACATACGACAACGGCGGCCATTTCGATTACGGCCAAGGTGACAGCGCCTTCGGCGTGTCCGCCGACGATTACCATACAGACGGCTTCCCGGCGGTCGCTGGCACCACCACCGACAACGGCAATACCGATCGCACCTGGAATGCCTACGGGCGCACCACCCTCGGCGGTCTGGACATGGATTTCAAGCACTGGCAGAGCAGCGGCAACACCCAGTTCACGGATTTCTCGCCGAATCCACCATTCGCCCTTGCGCCTTTTGATGAAAACTTTGGCAATCAGGCATCAAGCATGGATTTCACCGGCCATTTCCTCACCGACTGGCGCAGCAACCTGAATCTCAGTCACATGCTCGACGAAATTGACCAACTGCAAGCCGACCCCCTTAATCCGCAGCAGATACCCGATTTCGTGCACACCCAGCGCAACGCGGTGGATTGGCAAAACGACGTGGCCGTGGGCGAGTACCAATTGTTCACCGCCGGTCTGTATTCCGAAGCGCAGCACGCTTCCGCGTTGTCGTTCGGTTCCGGTTTCGACCAGACCGACCACATCAACGCGCTCTATGCCGAGGACGATATCCACGCCGGCCCGTACCGTCTGGTGCTGGCGGCGCGCGACACCCATGACCAGGCGTTCGGAAATCACCTCACCTGGAACGCCGACTACGGCTACGATCTGACCGCCGACACTCGCCTCACGGCCGGAACCGGCACCGGTTTCCGCGCGCCGAGCGCCAACGAGCGCTTCGGCTTCGGCGGCAATCCAGACCTGCAACCGGAGACCTCGCAAAACCTCGAGCTGGGCCTGCGCCAGAAAATCGGCGATGACCAGAGCCTCACGCTCAGTGCGTTCCGCGACAAGCTGGACAATCTGATTCAGTTCGTGGTCACGCCTGCGGATCTGAACGGTCAGAACGAAAACATCGCCCGCGCCCGCGTGCGCGGCCTGGAAGCCGGTTACCAATTTACGCAGCGCGATTGGTCTTGGCGCACGGATGTGATTTTCCAGAAACCCGAAAACCTCAACACCGGCACGCTGCTACTGCGCCGCGCCGAACGCACACTCACTACCGCGCTCGACTGGCGCGATGACGCTACCAGCTTCGGCGTGCATGTCATCGTCACCGGTCCGCGCAGCGATCTGGATTTCAACACCGGCCTGCCGGTCACCGATGCCGGCTACGTGCTCACGGGCCTGACCGCGCGCCGCGCGCTCGGCCACGGCTTCGCCATCAGCAGCAGCCTTGAAAATCTGTTCGATACGCATTACCAGACCGCTTCCGGCTACAACACTGTCGGCCGCTCGCTGTTCGTGCGGCTCGAGTACACAAAATAATGGACCGCTTCCAACTTTATCCCTTCTCCCCCTTTCAGAGGGAGAAGCAGGATGAGGGGGTACGAAAGTAGGTTGGGGTGAGGTCTTCCGAACCCCAACAGATGTTTCGTTGGGGTTCGCTATGCTCACCCCAACCTACATTTAAATTTTGTCGGCAGCGGTTAGTGGCTTGGAGCTAAAATGGCGCATCCGCACCAACTGCAAGGGGAACCGCCATGCAATACGATGACGCCACCAACCAGATCGCCCAGATCGAGCAGCAAACCCAACAGTTGGCCCAGCAATTCCAGGCACTGGGGCAGAAACTCAACAGCGCCGCTCCCAATCCGCAGACCGGCAAGGAGTGGGTGCTGGACTTGAAACAAATCGCCATCAACGTGCAGTCCCAGAATCAGCAACTCGCGGCCATGGTCAACCAGATGGCCGAACACATGCACAACCTGGAGCAGCAGCTCGATACCCATCCCAATCCCACCATGCAGGCGCGCGGCTGGAGCAGCCAGATGGCACCGCGCGGCGGCGGCTTCTGGGGCAATGTCACGAGCGGCTTGGGAATGGGCGCCGGTTTTGGCGTGGCCAACGCACTGATCGGCGGGATTTTCAGCGCGTTATAAGACCACCGTTTGTCTCTAAGAGGGTGGGTTGCGATGCCTAATAAAAAGCTTATAAAGCTGGCACAAAAGAGAATTGCCAATATATCTATCAGTGCCTCAGCTGCTCGCGGGATGCGCCCAAATACCATCGGGAAAGCTCGTAAATACCTGATTCATTTGAAGCTTAGTACATTCTCCAATGTGCAGAACGAGAATGTCTTTATAAAAATTCTGAACCACCGTACAAATTATCTCAGAAATAAATTGCCTAAAAATGGAAGAAAATGGGGAAGTGCCCGCAAATTTCTAAATATTTTTCTAGAAGAGTGTTTCTACAACAGATATATTTGTAAAGAATATGGATTGGGTAGGCTTAGAAGATGGCTTGAGGTTCCGCTCGATCGTCAAGTCACTGCAAAACTTAAAAAAGAACAGCGTAGGCAGAGGGCCAAAGAATTACCAAGATGGAAGGGGGTAATCCATTTACAACCTGCCGATAACAAAAGATTTCAGGATTTTGCGAAACAGGTCGCACAGAAAAAAGGTAAAGGTGTAGCTCGCGTGCATCTAGATCTTTTTTATTGGCGGAGTTAAGAATCAAACAACGCGCGGCTCTGGCTCCAGCCGGATGCCGAATTTCTCTTGCACCGAATCGCGGATACGCTGCGCCAGCGACCAAATTTGCGCGCCCGTGGCGTGGCCGTGGTTCACCAGCACCAGCGCATGTTTTTCGGAGACGCCGGCGTCGCCCTCGCGGAAACCCTTCCAGCCGCAGCGCTCGATCAACCAGGCGGCGCTCAGTTTCCTGCCGTCCGGCGTGTTGAACACCGGCAATCCAGGATGCGCGGCTTGCAGTATTTCCGCTTCGCCGTTGGAAACGACCGGGTTTTTGAAGAAACTGCCGGCATTGCCAATCACCGCGGGGTCCGGCAGCTTGCGCCGGCGCAGCCGACAGATCGCTTCCGAGACATTCGCCGCTGTAGGCGCGTGCACATTCATCGCCGCCAGTTCCTCGCGCACGCCGGCATAATCCAGCTTCAGGGGCGCGGAACGACGCAAGCGCAATTCCACGGCGCTGATAATCCAGCGCTCCGGCTGGCGTTTGAACACGCTTTGACGGTAACTGAATTCGCATTGCGCACGACTCAAGCACACGAATTCCCGTGCTTCGCGGTCGTAAGCCTCCACCGTCTCCAGGGTCTCCGCGAGTTCCGCGCCGTAGGCGCCGATGTTCTGGATGGGCGCGGCACCCACCGTGCCGGGAATCAGCGACAGGTTTTCCAGGCCGCACAATTTCTGCGACAGCGACCAGCGCACCAAGCCGTGCCAATCCTCGCCCGCCTGCGCGCGCAGGCGCACAGTCTCGCCGGTATCTTCCAGCACTTCGATGCCGCGATTCACCATGGCGAGCACCAAGCCGTCGAAATCGCGTGTGAACAGCACGTTACTGCCTTCGCCGAGCACCAACATCGGCCGGTCGTTCACTTCGGGACGCGCCAGCACTTCAGGCAGTGCCGCCGGCGTATGGATTTCCGCGAGCCAAGCAGCACGCGCCGGCACGCGAAAAGTGTTACGCCGGTCGAGCTGGGCGTTGCGCGTGAATATATAGGGCGATGTCATGGAAGATGCAGAACGCAGACCCCTCACCCTTCCCTCTCCCACAAAGGGAGAGGGGGCAAAGTGAGGTATCCTATTTGACCTCCGCCGTGCCGACGTCGCGCGGGTCGGCGGCCGCCGTCACCTTGCCGGTTTGGTAATCCCAGGTGATGGACTGCATGTTGCCGTACTGACGGGATTCCTTGAGCGTGTAGCCCATTTTTCCCAGGCCGCTGATTTCATCCGGTGTGAACGCACCCGGTTCGTAGAATACTGCGTCCGGCAAGTACTGCATGTGGTAGCGCGGAATGCTGACGATGCTCTCGGCATCGCCGCCGTTGAAGTAATTGAGCGTACCGAGCAGCACCATGCTGATGATGCGGCTGCCGCCGGGTGTACCCAAAATCGCCTGCCCGTGCGGGGTATACAGGAACGTGGGCATCATGCTCGACAGCGGCCGCTTGTGCGGCGCGATCTCGTTGGCAGAATTGCCTACCAGGCCGTAACCGTTGGCCACGCCCGGCTTGGACACGAAATCGTCCATCTCGTCGTTCAGAATCACGCCGGTGTGCGACGGCATGAAGCCGGAACCGAAACGGAAATTCACCGTGAAAGTCGCACCCACCATGTTGCCGTCCGAGTCCATGACAGCGATGCTGGTGGTGTGCTGGCTCTCGGGCGCTTCCGGCGTCACCGGTGCGAGTCCGCTGCTGGGCGTGGCGCGATCCGGCAGAATCGCAGCGCGCAAACCGGCGGTGTAATACGGACTTAACAGCCGCGTAATCGGCATCTTCACGAAATCCGGATCGCCCAGATAATCCGCACGATCACGGTAAGCGTAGCGCATGGCCTCTATGACAAAATGTTTCCGCATCAGATCGCTGTCGTGCGCCAGATCGTAATCGGAAAGAATATTGAGCGCTTCCAGCATCACGATACCACCCGAAGATGGCGGCGGCACCGTCACAATGCGCATGCCGCGATAGTCACCGGTCATCGGCGTGCGCAACTTGATTTGGTAATTGCGCAGATCATCCAGCGACCAGATGCCGCCATTGGCGCGCACCGCATCCACCATTTGCGTGGCCAGCGGGCCGGTGTAGAACGCGGCCGGGCCGTGTTTGGCAATCAACTCCAAGGTATTGGCCAGGTCCGGTTGTTTCAACATATATCCGGTGGGCGGCACCTGGCCGTTCGGATAAAAAACTTTCCAGGCTGCCGGCCATTGCTTCAGCTTCTGCTCGCGGCTGACCAGCATCTCGTGAAACCTGCGGTCCAGCGGAAAACCGTCGCGCGCCAGTTTGATGGCCGGCGCCAGGTCCTGCGCGAATGTCAGCTTGCCGTAATGCCGGTTGATGTAAGCCAGCGCCGCGATTTCGCCGGGGATCGCGGCCGACAATGGCCCGTTCAACGAAGCGCCGGGGATCACGTTGCCGTTCTTGTCCTGGTACATTGTCGCGGTGGCCGCCGCGGGTGCGTATTCGCGGCCATCCACCACCATGTTCTTGCCGGTCTTGGCAGCATGCAGCAGCCAGAAGCCGCCGCCGCCGATACCGGAACTGTACGGCTCGACCACCGCGAGCGCCGCGCTCACCGCCACCGCCGCGTCGAAAGCGTTGCCGCCCTCACGCATCACCTGCATGCCTGCCTGCGTGGCAAAAGGCTGGGCGCTGGCCACGGCATCGTGGCCGGGCTTGAGCGGTGCGCCCAGTGCCAGCAGCGGCAGACACAACAGCAGCAGACAGCCGGCGAGTCGGTGTTTCATGATTCCGGTCTGATGTGGAAATGCTGCGCAGCGTAACGCGCCACGCGCGGAAATGAAAGAGCGGGCCAACGGCCCGCTCCGTGTGTATTGTTAGCGGGAAACGTTCAGGCGACCGTGCGACCGATTTCGACACGCCAGGCGGTCGGTCCCTGTTCCAGATATTGCCACGAGAATTCGCCGTTGTGTTCGGCCTCGAACTGGTAATAGAGCGGCTTCGGATCATGGTCGTTGACCGGCAGGAAGCTATCGTCGGTCTGGAGATTCTTGCAGGTCTCGAAAATCAGGCGGAGGCACTCCATGGGAATCAATGTACGGACATCAAGAACGTTCGCTTGTGGCTTGGACCGGTTGGCAATTTCGCCTACACGCGCGGCTTCAAACTACTGCGACACTGCGCTCACTCAGGGTTTAGACTGCGCAGAACTTTAGGACTTGGGCACCTTCCCCGCCTTGATACGCATCAAGGCCGGATGGCGGCTGCAGGTCTAGCCTTGAAGCGAGCCAAGGGGTTCATGGAGGTTTGGCACGATGCCGGATAAGCGCATTAAATCGCCACCGCACAGTGGCGAAAAGTTCGTCACGGCGGAAGGCATTCACGCAGTCAAACACGGGCTCCGCGCCACGCACGCCGGCGAACCACTCGAAGCGTTGCCGAAACCACCGTGGTTGCGGATCCGCCCGCCATCCGGCGGCCGCTACCAGACGGTACACGGCATCGTGCATGAGCACAAATTGCACACGGTGTGCGAAGAATCCATGTGCCCCAACATTGCCGAGTGCTGGGGCCGCGGTACCGCGACGCTCATGCTCATGGGTTCAGTGTGTACCCGCGCCTGCAAGTTCTGCGCCGTGGATACCGGCAATCCGCACGGCTGGCTGGATCCGTTCGAACCGGTACACGTGGCCGAAGCGGTCGAACTCATGCGCCTCAAATACGTGGTGCTGACCTCGGTGGACCGGGACGATCTGCCCGACGGCGGTGCGGCGCATTACGCCGCCTGCATCCGCGCCATTCATGCACGCACGCCGGATACGGCCGTGGAAGCGCTGACGCCGGATTTCGGCGGCGACCACGCTGCGGTCGCCACGGTGCTGTCCGCGGAAGTAAAGGTCTTTGCCCAGAATCTCGAAACCGTCGAACGGCTGACCGCGTGCGTGCGCGATCCGCGCGCTGGCTACGCACAGACACTCACGGTGCTGGCATTCGCAAAACAGCAGCAGCCGGATGTGCTGACCAAAACCAGCTTGATGCTGGGCTTGGGCGAAACCGACGCGGAAATTTCCGGGACACTCGATGACATCCGTGGTGCGGGCGTGGATATCGTGACACTGGGCCAGTATCTGCGGCCCACGCAAAACCATTTGCCGGTACAGCGTTATGTGACGCCCGCCGAATTCCGCGCGTATAGGGAGTTCGCGCTCAAGAAGGGCTTCACCGAGGCCGTAGCGGGACCGCTGGTACGCTCCAGTTACCGTGCCGAGCGCGTTCTGGAGCACAATAACGTGGGCTTGGTCGCGTGAATGTGGATAAGACCATTATTGACGGGATCGTCGCGCGCAGCGGACGTACCGCCGCTCGTCATTATGCCCGTCAGACACTGCGCATCTACCGGCGTGCGGTATTGAATCCCGCACATTTCGCCTCCACAACCCAGTACAGGAGGGCGTTCATCGTGTCATATTTGTTTTACAAACATTATTTGCAAACCCATATCGCACCGCACACGGCCGCGGGCGTATCGTCGCAACCGTCGGAATCGCCGGCGACCAAAGATCCTGCCGGCCAGCACATCGCGGAATGCGAGCGCCGCATTGATGCGGAACTGGACGGCACATTTCCGGCCAGCGATCCGCCGTCCTGGACACTCGGCGTGGATCCAGGCAACACACGCTTCAAGCACTGACGCGGCAATCCATGCCAACGCGTTATACGGCCCTCTCGTCCAGCATTCTCGACGCCATCGGCGACACGCCACTGCTGCGGGTGGATGGCATTTACGCCAAGCTCGAATTCCTGAATCCCTCCGGCTCCATCAAGGCGCGCATCGCCAAATACATGATCGAGAAAGCCGAACAGCAGGGCCTGCTGCATCCCGGCGACACCATCGTCGAGGCAACCAGCGGCAACACCGGCAATGCGCTGTCGCTGGTTGCGGCGGTCAAGGGCTACCGCATGCTGGTGGTGATGCCGGAAGGAATGAGCAGCGAGCGTGTGGCAATCTCGCGTGCGTACGGCGCAGAAGTCCTGTTCTGCGGCCATTTCCATGTCAGCGATGCGCTCAAGCGCGCCAGCGAACTCGGACAACAACCGGGTTATTTCTGTCCGCACCAATTTGAATCGGAATGGAACGTTGAAGAGAATCGCCTGTTGCTCGGTCCGGAAATCCTCGCGCAACTCCCGCACGGCACGCTGCCGGACGCGCTGGTCATGGGCGTCGGCACCGGTGGCACGCTCGTGGGTGTCGGCCAAGCGTTCCGCGCCGCCAACCCGCGCGTGCGCCTGTTCGCGATGGAACCGTCGGAGTCCTGCACCTTGCTGTGCGGCGAAATCGGAACGCACCAGATCGAGGGCATCTCGGACGGTTTCGTCCCGGGCATCCTCACGCGCCATCGCGAACTCGTGGATGAGGTGCTGAGCGTATCCAGCGAAGAAGCCGTACAGGCCATGCGTTATCTGGCGCGGCAATATGGCTTGTTCTGCGGGCCGAGTTCGGGCGCGCACCTGCTGACCGCAAAGCGCGTGCGCACGCAATATCCGGAGCTCAAGACGGTGGTCACGCTGTTCTGTGACGAGGGCGAGAAATATCTGAACGAGTATTTCATGGAGCGTAAACCGCCATCCGTGGATACCAGCCACTTCGCATAATGCGCCACGAGTTGCCAGATATGAACATCACCGATATCATCCCGCGAAATCTCGGCATGAATCCGAACGCGCGCGTACATAAAGGTAGAGTCTGGCTAAAACCTGAGAACACCAGGCACGTCAAGGAATTTCGCATCTACCGCTACGACCCGGATAGCGGCGAACCGCCGCGGCTCGATACCTATTTCGTGGATCTGGATCAATGCGGGCCGATGGTGCTGGACGCGCTCATCAAGATCAAGAACGAGATTGACAGCACGCTCACTTTCCGCCGCTCCTGCCGCGAAGGCATATGCGGCAGTTGCGCCATGAACATTCACGGCACCAACTGGCTGGCATGCACGCGCACCATCTGCGACATCCCGGGCGTGGTCGAGATCTATCCGCTGAACAGCATGCCGGTCATCAAGGATCTGGTGCCGGATCAGACGCACGCGTTTGCGCAGTACGCCTCCATCGAGCCATGGCTCAAAACCATAACGCCCGCGCCCGATCGTGAACGCCTGCAGTCGCCCGAGGAACGCGCCAAACTCGACGGTTATTACGAATGTATTTTGTGCTTCTGCTGCACCAGCGGCTGCCCGAGCTGGTGGTGGAACGGCGACCGCTTCATGGGACCGGCGGTGCTGTTGCAGGCTTACCGCGCATTGGTGGATTCACGCGACGAGGCCGCGGGCGAACGCCTCGACGCACTGCAGGATCCTTTCAAACTGTATCGCTGCCACACCATCCTGAACTGCACGCGCACCTGCCCCAAAGGACTCAATCCCGGACGCGCAATTGCGGAGATCAAGAAGCTCATGGTGGCACGCGAACACTGAAACACGTTGGCGCGGGCCGCGCCAGGAGGCTGAGACCATGACCAACATTAAACTGAAACGCGTGTATCTGCCGCCCGCACGCGGCGACGGCTTCCGGGTGTTGGTGGACCGGGTGTGGCCGCGCGGCCTGACCAAGAAAAAAGCCGCGGTGGATTACTGGGACCGGGAAGTGGCGCCGACCACCAAACTGCGCCAGTGGTTCGGCCATGAGCCGGAGAAATGGCTGGAGTTCAAACACCGTTATACGGCCGAGCTGCGCGCCAACAAGCCAGCGATCAAGGCTCTGCGGGACATCCTCAAAGCACACGCCACCGTCACCATACTGTTCGGCGCGCACGATGAGGAACGCAATCAAGCGGTGGTACTGGCCGCGTATCTGAAACGCCGCTTACGCTGATCTTTAACCATAACCATCACACATCCAAGGAGAGTATCCATGCCACACCCGATTTTCCCGGAACCTTCCACGGCGCTCTCGGCACGTCGTAAAACGCTGGCGCCGAAACAACTGGAAGCCTTCAAGGCATTCAGCCAGCAGGTATTCGCTGATGGCGCACTGCTGGAGAAAACCAAGCAATTGATCGCCGTGGCGGTGGCGCACACCACTCAGTGCCCCTACTGCATCCGCGGTCATACGCGCGCGGCACTGCGCACCGGTTCCACGGACGCGGAAATCATGGAAGCCATCTGGGTCGCGGCCGAGATGCGCGCCGGCGGCGCCTATGCGCATTCGGTACTGGCGCTGGACGAGATGGAGCAGGCTGCCGCGAACAAATGAGCGGAGACCCTGAACACTGTTGCGCGCTTGACGATACAAGCTGCCAGGTGCCGACGCCATCGTGATCATTGAGTCCCTGCTCGATACTGAATCTCTACAAATTCACCATGATGCAGGCGGTATTGCACCATTTTCCGAGCGCGGAAGTGGAATATCGGTTCAAGTGCCGCAATCACGGGGAAACTCTCGCCCGTCAGGCCGATGGCATCCGCAAGGAAATCACTGGGCTTTGCAGTTTGCGCTTCCGGCAGGACGAACTGGATTATCTGCGTGGTCTGCGCTATCTGAAAAGGGTATTTTCGACATGACGTACCTGCCTCACAGGATTCGCGTACAAATCACGGGGTTCCCTGCATGAATACAGCATTGTCACCGGCTCAGCCGGCGCGCGTCTCGCCATTACTGCAACAGCCTTTCCGCCTGATGTTCCTGGGCGCTTCCCTGTTCGCCAGCCTGGACATCCTGGCCTGGGCGCTGTTCCTGCATCTCGGCCTGATTCCCGCCGCTTCGCTGTCGCCGCTCTTGTGGCACGGTCACGAGATGCTGTTCGGTTTCGCCGCCGCGCTCATGGCGGGATTCCTGCTCACAGCCGTGGCCGACTGGACCAAATTGCCGGTCGTCACGCCGGTTTCTCTGGCGGGTTTGGCGATAGTGTGGCTTCTGGGCCGCATTGCGTTCCTGCTGCCTGCGCTGATTCCCTATCCTGTCGCCGCAGTCCTGGATTTTGCATTTTTCCCGTTGCTGGCGTTGCTGGTGGCGCGCCCGATTCTGCAGAGTCGCAACCGCCGTAATCTGTTCCTGATTCCGCTGCTGCTCGCGTTCGCACTCGCCGATGCGCTGTTTCATCTGGCCGTGGCCGGCGTGATCCGGCTGACGGCATATCAAGCGCTCATTTGGGTGATTGATCTTCTGACCGTGCTCATGCTGGTGATCGGCGGACGCGTAATTCCGTTTTTCACGGAGCGGCGCATCGCCAAGGCCGGCGTGCGCAGCTATCGCGGGATCAACTGGTGCGTCAACGGCGGTGCAGTCCTGCTGGTGCTGCTTGATGTTGTCCTGCCGGACTCCACCGCACTGGGCATTGTTTCGTTGCTGGTGGCGATTCTCGCGCTGGTACGTCTGTTGGGTTGGAAGCCCTGGAAGACCTGGCGTGAGCCCATGTTGTGGGTGCTGCATCTCGGTTACCTGTGGCTGGTCATTGGCCTCGGCCTGCGTGGTCTGGCGCTGCTCGCGCATGCCATCCCCGAGATCACCGCGCTGCACGCCATCATCGTGGGCGCACTCGGTTCGCTGTCCATCGGCATGATGACGCGCGTGCCGCTCGGCCACACCGGCCGGCCATTGCAGGCCGGACCGTTCATGACCACGGCATTCCTGCTGATAACCGCCGCCGCCATCCTGCGCATGATCGGATATTCCGGCTTGTTGCCGCTTGCCGGTGCGCTGTGGGCGCTGGCATTTGCCGTGTATTTCATCCGCTTCATTCCCGTACACTTCGGCCCTGCGCGGGTATGAACAACGCCGATTGCAAAATGCGGTGACCAAAGTCATCAAACACATTGCTGCTCGTCGGCAGGCCACGGCTTGCGCACCGGCCTGTGTCGGCAATGTGGCGGTGGGATTTGACTTTCTCGGACACACTGTCGTCGGCCTGCAGGACCGGGTGACGGTGCGCATCATCGCTGAACCGGTGGTGAACATTACCGATATTCGCGGCGTGACCCGCGATATCCCATTCGCTGCTGAGAAAAATACCGCAGGTACCGCGCTGCTGTCCCTGCGCCGCGTACTCAACCTGTCCAGCGGTTTCGAGATCGAACTCGACAAGGGCATCCCGCTCGCGTCCGGCATGGGCGGCTCGGCCGCTTCCTGTGTCGCCGCACTGGTGGCGGCGAATGCGCTGCTGGATGTTCCAGCGTCGCTCGAAACGCTTTATCAATGCGCGTTGGATGGAGAATCGCTGGCGAGTGGCACGCGCAACGGCGACAACGTCGGCCCGATGCTGTACGGCGGACTCGTGATCGCCACGTCCGGGCAGGTGGTATCGGTGCCTGTGCCACCAAATTTATATTGCGTGCTGGTACACCCGGAACTCGAGGTGCGGACCTTGCAGGCCCGCCAAGTGCTGGACCGGCCGTTCGCACTCGAAGATATCGTGCAGCAGACCGGCAACCTGGCGCTGGTCCTGAGCGGCTGCTACCGCAATGATCCGGAGCTGATCCGCGCGGGATTGTCGGACTGCCTCATCGAGCCGCGCCGGGCGGAATTGATACCCGGATTTGCAGACGTGAAACGCGCAGCGCTCGCGTGCGGAGCGCTCGGCGCGGGAATATCCGGTGCGGGTCCGAGCCTGTTCGCCTGGTTCGCGGCCGAGCAAACGGCGCAACAGGCAGTTGAAATTATGCAGCAAGCCTTCAAGCGCGCCGGACTCGCGAGCCACGCCTGGGTTTCGCCCGTTGCCGGCCCCGCCGCGCGGATAGTGAATTGAGCGTAGCGTGCAGAACCTGACCCTGTTTCCGTTCGACTCCGCAGCGTTCAGGGCTTCAGCTTCGCTCCACCAGTTTGTCTTTGATCAATGCGATGGCGCGGCCGGAGTGTCCGGGACACGCCGCTTGCGCAGGATCGTGCGCTGCTGGTGATAAAACCGTTCAATCTCCACATTATTCAGCTTGGCAGGCGCCGCGTCGGGGTCCGGGTCCACCAGAATATAAACCGATCCGCAATACGGGCATTGTTCGCGCCCGCTCTCCTGTATGGGCAGATACACTCGCTGGTGCGAGTTCCACAGGCTCATCGCGGGTGTCGGGCAGGATAGCGGTAGCTCTTCCCAGGTGACGTAATACACCTTTTGAGCATTCGGGGTTTCCAGCGCCACAGCCATGCCTTCTCCTTGACCATCAGCGCTTCAGCAACGGGAGCTTGTCCGGCACGCCGTCCCACTGTTTTGCATCCGCCGGTGCCGGAATCTTGCGAGCTATGACCGGCCATTTCAGCGCCAGCTCCGCGTTGATGGCCAGGAAATACTCCTGGCCGTTGGGCACGTCGCCGTCGGCAAAGATCGCTTCAGCCGGACATTCCGCCACGCACAGGGTGCAATCTATGCACTCCTCGGGATCAATCACCAGGAAGTTCGGGCCTTCGTGGAAGCAATCCACGGGACAGACTTCCACGCAGTCGGTGTATTTGCACTTGATGCAGTTTTCTGTCACCACATGGGTCACGGCGCCAACTCCTTGCCCCACCTTCGCTGGAGCGTAGATAATGGTGCCTGCAATGTTGCCGGCAGCGCCTTGATGCATATCAAGTGTGCGACACCTGTAGCCGTCAAGTGAGTTTGCCAAAGCTTCCGGTGAAAACCCGTGGACAACCATAATCAGCTCGCGCGCGAATTACGCCATCATTACCTGTTCTCGGCGCTCACTGAGGGCCAGCGCAACAGGCTGCTGACACACATCCATACCCATGCTTTCAAGGCCGGCGAAGCGCTGTTCAGCCAGGGGGATCCTGCGCAGTCATTCTTCCTGCTGCAATCCGGCGCGGTGAAACTCTACCGGGTATCGGCGGACGGGCAGGAAAAGATCATGCGCCTGATCCGCCCCGGACAGAGTTTCGCGGAAAGCGTCATGTTCATGGATGAACCACATTACCCGGTGCACGCGGCCGGTATCGAAGACGGTATTCTGGTCGGCATTGAACGCGCGGCATTCCTGGACATGCTGCGCGAATCCTTCGATACGGCACGTGCGGTCATGGCGCAGATGACGCAACGCATCCAGGCGCACTGGGACGAGATCGAAGCCCTGACCCTGCAAAACAGCCGCTTCCGCGTGGTGCACTATCTGCTGGGTCTGGTGCCCGAGGGCCAGCGCGGCAAAGTCACTGTCATCTTGCCGGCGCGCAAGATGCTGATCGCTGCGCATGTGGCGGTGACGCCGGAAACCTTCTCGCGCACGCTCAGGACGCTCAGCGAAGAAGGCCTGATTGAGGTAGCGGATGAAGAAGTGACCCTGCTTGATACTGAAAGGCTACGCCGGCATATGCACTAGAACATCCTCGCCCGAAAACAAAAACAGGTTCACCGGCTTTCGGCGCGCTCATTACCAGTCTGGACAACAGGCGGCATGTCGTGATGCATGAGAATATGCGTGAGTCCAATGCGAACTTCTTCCGGCAGCGACTGCCGCAGCACCGTGAACAGCGATATCTCTTCCCGCTGATAGTGGTGCTCCACGACATGCTTCAGTGTCTTTTCCTCATCCAGCAGCGCGATGAGTGCGGCCGCGGTGACGCCGCGACGGCGTGCGACCGCCAACCGTTTGCCTGCCTTGCTCAACAGCTCCTCAAGGCGGCGGTGTTCGGCCATATAGACGTGTGCTTGCCAATGGCCAGGCGCCCTTTCTTCGACGCAGTAGGGCAGCAGGTAATGCTCCTCCAACTGGATGTGATATTGAAGCCGCTTCCGGTAATGATCCAGCAGTCGTGCGGCACGTGCCCAGGCGCGCGTGACCAGAGCCTCCTGATGACGTGCAAACAGTTGTGCAAGCGCCACATGCTCATCCGCCAATGTCGTGACCGGATCGAAGCTCAACATGGCCATCCTCAATAACCGTGGCTGCCGGAGACCGCACCGGCGACGATCACCAATGCAATGACCAGCAAGCTGAGATGAATGCGGTGCATACGCCGCCAAACAGCCGCGTCGTCACCGCTACGATTCATAACCTGCTTGAGCATTCCCGTCGGCCCGAGTACGAACAGCAGAAGTACAAAGAATAGCCAGAACAGGGCCATGGCGTCCAGCCACCAGAACCGGGCTTGTAGAAACCAGGCCCACAGATCCAGCCGGATCAGCAGATACAGGCCCGACAGTCCCGCCAGCAGCACCGCAATCCGCGCTTGGGGTTCAAAGCGGTTTTCGATGGTGTGGAACGCGGTGCGGCGGTCGCCCAGTTGCGCCTTGCGCAGCGACGGCAATACCACTGTCGTCACGAACGCCAGCCCGCCGATCCACCACAACACGGAAAGCACGTGCACGGCGATGACGGCACCGAGCAATGTCACGGCACGCTCCGGATTCTGGCTGCCGGAGCAGCTTCCGCGGCACGATCCCGCCGCATGCCGAAATACGTCTTGATCGCAGCGATTACCAGCGGCAGTGCACCGAGAAAGATGAACACCAGATCACCCGGCAGGCGCAACCACTCGATCACGCGCGCGCGATGGGTGCCGGTGAATTCGAGGCTGCGTGCATGCCAGTAGCCATGCTGTACCACATCCCACACCTGCAACACGCCGCTCGGAAACAGGCTCATCACGATCATCATTGCCAAGCCGACATTGGTGCCCCAGAAGGCTACTTTGATGTACTTTTCGATACCGGGCCAACGCGCTTCATCGGTGGTTTGGCGCAGCACGAACACCATCAGCGCGATTGCCAGCATGCCGAACACGCCCATCATCGCGGCGTGGCCGTGATTGGGCGTCAACTGTGTGCCGACCTCGTAGTAACTGACGATCGGCAGATTGATCAGGAAGCCGAACATGCCGGCCCCGACAAAGTTCCAGAAACCCACCGCCATAAGGAAGTAGAAAGTCCACTTGTGTGGTACGCGGCGCGGCTGGCCGTCAATATCTACCGTTCCACGGGTGGTATTGACAAAATCCCAGGCATCCAGCGTCAGCAAGGTCAGCGGCACCACTTCCAGCACCGAGAACAACGCCGACATCGCCATGTTGAACTGGGTATGGCCTTCGAAGTACCAGTGGTGACCGGTACCGATCAGGCCGCCCAGAAAATACAGGATCGCGTCCAGATAGATCACGCGCAGCGCGGTATTGCGCCTGGCGAGCCCGAGTTGGAAAAACACCAGCGCGACGATGGTGGTGGCGAAGAACTCGAAGAAGCCCTCGACCCACAGGTGGATGATCCAGAAGCGCCAGGTATCGACAATCGTGTAGTTGGTCTTCGCGCCGTAGAACAGCGCCGGCAGGTAGAACAGCGGGATCGCGAGCGATGCCAACAGGAACATCCGCACGATCGGGCGCGCGCTGGCATCGGCCACCTCACGTGGCCGCGCCACCCACCACAGCAACGCGAACCACACCAGCAGTCCGATCACCAACAGATATTGCCAGATGCGCCCCAGCTCCAGGTATTCCCAACCCTGATTACCGAGCCAGAACCACCATTGTCCGAGCATCTGCGTGATGCCAAGCCACTCGCCGAGCAGACTGCCGACGATCACCGCGACGAACGCGACGAATAGCAGATTAACCCACAGTGCGAATCCGTGCGGTTCGTTGTCGCGCAGCCCACGGCCGAGGAACAGCGCGGCGGCGACATAGGCGGTTGCAATCCAGATGATGGCGCTCTGCAAATGCCAGGTACGCAGCAGGTTGCTGGGGAAGATGGTTTCCAACTGGAAACCGTAGAAACTGCCCGGATCGGCGCGATAGTGCGCGACACCGCCTCCGACCAGGGTCTGGAACAGAAACAGCAGTGCCACGACCACGAAGTACTTGACCAGTGCGCGCTGTCCGGGACTGGCCTGGCCCGGAACGATGCTGGGGTGGGGGCGGTTTCCGCGTGAAATCCAGCCGAGATAGTCGAATTTTCCAAACATTAACAGCACCGCGGCGATGCCGGCCAGCAGCACCAAAAGGCTCAACGCGCTCCATAGCAAAGCGCCGGATATCGGAGTGTTGCCGACCAACGGGTCGTAGGGGAAGTTGTTGGTATAGGAGTAGTCGTAGCCGGGCCGATTGGCCACCGAGGCCCAGGCCGCCCAGGTGACGAAGGCGGTGAATTGATGCAGCTCGGTCGGATCGGTTATCAGATTGGGCTTGAGACCGCCATTGCCGACCGGATTCTTGAAGTAATCGGTCCAGTGAGTGATCTGTTGATGCCACGCCGCAGTTTCTGCGGGTGTCAGCGCCAATGTACCTGTAGCAGGGTCGTAGCGATTGGTTTTGAGCTCGACCGCAACTTGTGAGCGCACCGCCGCCTGCTGCATCGGGATCAGTTGCGCGAGCGGTTTGCCGAACTGCTGTTGTGCGAGCGCCTCGGCAGTGTCCTCGCCGATGTGGTGTAGCGCTTGCGCGGAGAAATCAGGACCGAGGTAGGCGCCGTGGCCCCAGATGCTGCCGTTGTCCATCAGCCCATATTTCAGGAACACCGCCTGACCGCTGCCGACATCTTCGCCGGTGAACAGGGTTGCGCCCTGTGCGTCAACTACCTTTGCCGGGATCGGCGGCGCATTCCGATAGCCCAGCACCGTGATCAGAATGAGCACCGCAAAGCCCAGCACCATCACCGCAACGATGCTGCGCACCCACCAAGGTGAAAGGGGAGCCTCGGTAACGCCATCCATAACTGTACCCATGGCCATGCTCCGTGAGATAGATTCCGTGAGGTAGATAACGACGCGACTATAGGTTATCCGTCCATCCGGGAACTTGATATGAATCAAGGCGCAAGATGCCAAATACCGCGGGCCCGGCCCCGCCGGTCGTGACCCAGACTAATTGCCGGTAATCCGCCGGTATTTCGCCAGCAGTTGCTCGCGGGTTTCCACATGCACTTCGTCCAGCGGGATGCAGTCCACTGGGCACACCTGCCGGCACTGGGGCGTGTCGAAATGACCGACACATTCAGTGCATAGATCTGGATTGATCTCGTAGATTTCCTCGCCCTGGCTGATGGCGTGGTTCGGACATTCCGGCTCGCACACGTCACAGTTGATGCAGGCGTCAGTGATTTTGAGTGCCATGCTGTCTGCGGCTGATGAATACCAGCCGCGATTTTAACCCTTCTTGAGTTTGCGCAATTCCGTCATTACCGCCGGGTGCACGAATTGGGCCACGTCACCGCCGAGTGCGGCGATTTCCCGCACCAGGCTCGAAGAAATGAACGTGAACTGCTCCGCCGGCGACATGAAGATGGTTTCCACGTCCGGCCCGAGATGCCGGTTCATGGCCGCCAACTGAAACTCAAACTCGAAATCCGACACCGCGCGCAGGCCACGCAGAATCGCGTGGATGCCGTGCTTGCGCGCAAACGCCACGGTCAGCTCCGCGAAGCCCAGCACTTCGGCATTGGGGATGTCCACCAGCGCCGCGCGCGCCAGTGTCACGCGCTTGTCCAGCGAAAACGCCGGTGTCTTGCCGGGGTTCGCGGCAATGGCCACCACCACCTTGTCAAACAAGCGCGCGGCGCGGCGCACGATATCAGCGTGGCCGTTGGTGATGGGATCGAAGGTACCGGGATAGAGAATACTGGCGGGCATGGAGCCTCCTTTCGTACCTGTATAGCGGGCTTTTCAATCCTGGGCAAGTTTTGCGCGGGTGCGGCGCGCAAGGGCAAAGCCCACGCGGCCTGCGTGGCCATCGCGACTACGCTCCCAGCCGGCCGGCAGCGTGATGGCCAAGCCCTGGGGATATTCCATATATATGTTGGCCTGCGGGGCAAGCCAGCCGGTCTGTTCCAAAGCCGCCACGGATTGTGCCAACAGTGTTGAGTCGAACGGCGGGTCCAGGAACACGATGTCGAAAGGCCGCGCCGGTCCGCGCAAGAACGTCAGCGCGTCGGCTTGCAACAGCTCGCCACCGTCAGCATGCAATAAATCCAGATGTTCACGCAGAGCTTCCAGCACTTGCCGTTCCCGATCAACGAACAGCACGCCGGCGGCGCCGCGCGACAGGGCTTCCAGACCCAACGCGCCGCTGCCGGCGAACAGGTCGAGGCAACGCGCGCCGGCAATCCGGTACATGAGCCAGTTGAACAAGGTCTCCCGCACCCGGTCCGGCGAGGGCCGGATGCCGGGCAGGTCCGGAAAACTGAGCCGCCGCCGTCGCCAGAGGCCGGCGATGATGCGGAATTCGTTGCGGTAGCCGCGGCCGGGATTAACCATGCACAACTCCACGTAGTCAGTCAGTTGGCCATGTCTTCCGCATGCATTCGGGATGCTTGCGTGGCGGTGTGTCTCCAGCGTACCCTAAATCGCCTTTAATGGAGGAAAACTAATGAATAGGCGCGCACTGGTTCTGCTCTCCGCTCTGGCCCTGATTCTTACCGCCTGTGTGCATGGCAACAATGCCACAAATTCACAGAATGCCGGCCAGGCTTCGGCTTTCCAGGTGCGCTATGCGCCGTTGAGTGGCGTGGGGCCCTTCCCCAATGACCTGTATTTCAACGGCAGCACCACCGGCACGGTGAATATCCCGTTCGCTTCCACGACCGCGGCGGCCAGTCCCGCAAATGCGGCAACCGCCGCCATCAATCATTTGGACGGATTCGGCACCCAATCAGTGATCAACGCGTATTTCACCGAGTCGCTGGATCCCACCAGTCTGAATGCCGATGACGTGTTCGTGTTCAAGGTCACGGCGAATCCGCAGAACAAGGCCATTGACCCCACCAAGGGCGCCACGCCGCTGGTGCCGGGCGCCGATTGCAGCGCCGCCAGCACCGATTACACCGTGGGTGTATCAGCAGCCACTGACTCCGGCGGCACGGTAATGAACATCACGCCCTGCAAGCCGCTCGCGGGTGGCAGCACTTATCTGGTGGTGCTTACCAACGGCATCAAGGATGCGAACGGCGACGCTGCGGCGCCGAGTTCCGATTACGCGTTGATTCAGGCGGCCGACCTGCCGGTGCTTTCCGGCGGCCAGATGGGCACCACCGGCAATGCGCAACTTGATCAAGTCGCGCTGTTCACGCTGCCGCAACTGGCGGTGGCCGCGGGTGCCAAGATCAACCCGCAAAGCATCGTGCTCACGTTCAGTTTCAGCACTCAATACATCGGCGCGACGCTCGGAACTTTGGCGGCCACCGCCCAACCGACGGCTCAGCCCCAAGGTGCGGGCATCATTGATACCACTTTGACCGTTGCCCAGGCTCTGCAAGCCGGCGGTCAAACACCGCCGGCAGTTGCGCAACTGGCCGAACTTTATGCGGGCGATGTGGCGCTGCCGTATTACTTACCTGTGCCGACGGCTGCGAATCCCACTGCGCCGCTGACGGGTTTCTGGCACACCGCGAACGGCGATGACACCACCGTGCTCTCGCCCCTGCCCGCCGCTACCGTGGCGCAAAACGTAATCCCCATCCTGGTCAGCATTCCGAATGCCACAAGCGGCTGCACCCAGCCCGCAGGCGGCTGGAAGACGGTGATTTTCCAGCATGGCATTACCCGCAACCGCGAAGACATGCTGGCCATCGCCGGATCGTTCGCCAGCCAGTGTTTCGCAGTGGTCGCGATTGATATACCGCTGCACGGCATCACCAACACTGCCGATCCCCTGTATCAGAAGGGCCATGAGCGTACCTTCGATCTGCCGGAGTTCCCGCCGTTCTTTCCCACCGCGAGCAGCACCATCGCGCCTTCGGGCACGTATTTCTTCAACCTCAGCAGTTTGCTAACCTTGCGCGACGACTTTCGCGAAGCGGCCGCCGACCTCATCAATCTTACCGCGACGGTACCGACCCTGGTGGCAGTGAACTCGCCGACCAATCCCACCGTGTTCAACAAGTTTGACGGCTCGGAATTGTTCTTCGTGGGTCATTCCCTGGGCGGCATCGTCGGCATCACTTTCCTGGGCGTGGACGGTAGGAAAATCGTGGCCGCGACGCTCGCCAACCCCGGCGGTGACATCAGCCAGTTGGTGCTAAATTCGCAGAGTTTCTTGCCGCAGATCAATGCCGGCCTCCAGGCCCAGGGTGTCTTGCCAGGCACTCAGTTTTATGATGATTATTTCCGTAATGCCCAGACCGTCATTGATGACGGCGATCCGGCCAACTACGCTGCCGCCGCCACCGTCAATGACCCCATCCACATGATTGAAGTGGTGGGTGGCTTCGATGCCTGTTCGCTGCCGGATACGGTGGTGCCGAATTCCGCCACCCAGTTGTTGACCAACCTCATGGGTCTCACGCTCATCAGCAATCCCGGTCCCAACCCGGTGGCGGCCCACGCCGGTGTGCTGGTGCAATTCACTTCAGGTGATCATGGTTCAATATTGAATCCCGCACCCCCGTCCGCCTGCCCTCAGGATGCGCCGGTGTTCGGTGCGGTCACCCAGGAAATGCAGTCGGAGGCCGTGAGTCTCGCCGCCACCAACGGCGCCGCGGTGATTATCAGCAGCAACACCTACATCAAGCCTTGATGCGCTGACCAACAGGAGCTTGGGCGGGGCGGTTTCGGACCGCCCCGTTTTTTTGCGGTCTGCGCACCGATGCCAGGATAATCACGGCATGCGGTTTCCGGATTCATGAACCAGAACATTGCCAAACCCGGGTTTTCCACGCGCTTGCGTGAACGGCTGCAGCGCGCGGTGCTACGCATCGCGCCGGGAAAGGCGCTGGATGAAGCGTTGCTGGAAGAACTGGAAACCCAGTTGTTGCAGGCGGACGTGGGCGTGGACGCGACGCACGGGATTCTCGAACGGCTGCGCACTCACGCGCGCGATGGGAGCTTGAAAGACACCGATGCATTGCGCACGGCGCTCGCACAAGACATCGCAGAGTTGCTGGAGCCGGTCGCCAAGCCGCTCACGATAAATGCCGCCGCAAAACCGTTCGTGATCCTGACGGTGGGCGTAAACGGCGTCGGCAAGACCACCACCATCGCCAAGCTGGCGCAACGCTTCAAATCCGCCGGGCAACAACCACTGCTGGCCGCGGGCGATACCTTCCGCGCCGCGGCGGTGGAGCAGTTGCAAACCTGGGGGGCGCGCCAAGACATGCCGGTCATCGCGCAGGCACCGGGAGCAGATCCCGCGGCGGTAGCGCACGACGCCTGGCTGGCGGCCAAATCACGCGGCAGTGACGTGTTGATCGTTGACACCGCCGGGCGGCTGCACACCCAGGGCAACCTCATGCAAGAATTGAAAAAAATCCGCCGTGTGCTGGCCCGGCTCGATCCCGCCGCGCCGCACGAATGTCTGCTGGTGCTGGACGCCGGTACCGGTCAGAATGCCCTGCGCCAGATCGAGCAGTTTCATGCGGCCGTGCAGGTCACCGGACTGGCCATCACCAAGCTCGACGGCACCGCCAAGGGCGGCATCCTGATTGCCGCGGCGCAGCGCTTCGGCATTCCGATCCGTTTCATCGGCATTGGCGAACAGGCCGGCGATCTGGAAGAATTCGACGCGCGTGCCTTTGCGGAGGCTTTGGTGGGCGATACTACAACATGATCCAGTTCAACGAAGTCAGCAAGCGCTACGCTGGCGGCAACGAAGCGCTGGCCGGCGTGAGTTTCAGCGTCGCACAAGGCGAAATGGTGTTCCTCACCGGCCCATCGGGCGCCGGCAAGAGCACACTGCTGAAACTCCTGGCGCTTATCGAACGCCCGAGCCGCGGCCAGATCATTGTCAACGGCCAGAACCTCTCCGGCATCCGCCGCCGCCAGATTCCCCATTACCGCCGCCAGGTGGGTGTGATTTTCCAGGACCACAAGCTGCTGCACGACCGGCCGGTGTTCGACAACGTGGCTCTGCCGCTCACGATTGCCGGCGTACCCCACCAGGAAATTCCCAAGCGCGTGGGCGCCGCGCTGGAACTGGTGGGATTGCTGCGCAAGGAGCGCGTCCTGCCCGTCACGCTGTCCACCGGCGAACAGCAGCGCGTGGGCATCGCGCGCGCCGTGATCAGCCGTCCGCCCATCCTGATTGCCGACGAGCCCACCGGCAACCTGGATCCGGATCTGTCTTACGAAGTCATGCGCCTGTTCCAGCGTCTGAACCAGGTTGGCATCACAGTGCTGGTGGCCAGCCACGACCACAATCTCATCCGCCGCCTCGGCGAACGCTTCCTGAGCCTGCGCGAGGGCCGCATGGTGACGCCGGAACTACAAGGAGGCGCCCATGCCGGCGCGTGACGCCAGCACCCACGGCGCGCAATTGAACCGGCGCACGCTGGGCCAGCGCCTGCGTGCCTGGTTGCTGCATCACCGGCAAATGTTGCTGGCGGGATTCACGCGCCTGCGCCGCCATCCGCTCGCCACCTTCATGACCGTGGCGGTCATCGGCATCGCACTCGCGCTGCCCGCCGGTATGCTGGTGCTCGTGAATAACGCCAAGAATGTGAGCGCTGACTGGCAGGGTGCCGCGCGCATCTCGCTGTTCCTGAAAACAGATCTGAGTGACAGCACGGTGCAACAATTCGCCAATACGATGCGTTCGCATGCGGGTGTAGCATCCGTACAAATTATCACCGCCAGTCAGTCGCTGGCCGATTTCCAGCAACGCTCCGGTTTCGGCGATGCGCTCGGATTGCTCGGCAACAATCCGCTGCCCGCGGTGCTGGTGATTACACCAACTGACGATTACGCCACTCCGGCGGCGGCTCAGCAGTTGGGTCAGGCGCTCGCTGCCCTGCCGCAAGTGGATCAGGTGCGCATGGACATCCAGTGGCTCAAACGCCTGCAAGCCATACTCGCCATTCTGCATCGCGCGGTGGTGATCATCGCCCTGCTGCTCGCCATTGCCGTGGTACTGATCGTCGGCAATACCATCCGCTTGGAAATCGAAAACCGCCGTGCAGAAATCGAAGTCAGCAAATTGCTGGGCGCGACCGACCGCTTCATCCGCCGGCCGTTCCTGTATCACGGCGCCTGGTACGGTCTCGCGGGCGGTGTGTTGGCCTGGATTCTGGTAATCATCGCCCTTGTGCTCGTGGCTGGGCCGGTGAGCCGTCTGGCGAGCCTGTACGGCAGCCAGTTCACCCTGAGCGGCTTGGGATTCAAGGGCAGCCTGATCCTGCTTCTGTGCGGCATCGTGCTCGGCTGGCTGGGCTCCTGGTTGGCGGTCGCGCGCCACTTGCGGGCCATTGAGCCGACATGACAAGCCGTTGAAAGACAAGGCTTAATTCTTTCCCCGTCCAGGGAACCCTCATCAGGATTAGCACTCTAACACCTGGAGTGCTAATATCATTCCACGATTTTCAAGGAGGCTTCCATGACTCATACCGCCCTGATGCCCCGCTCGCAGCAACTCATCCTGGCCGGTCCCACCGGTAGCCTGGACGCCTATATCCAAGCGGTGAGCAGTATTCCGGTGCTAAGCGCCTCGGAAGAACAAGCACTGGCGCTGCGCTTCCGTGACCAGGCGGATCTGGACGCGGCCCGCGAGCTGGTAATGCACCATCTGCGTTTCGTGGTGCACGTGGCGCGCGGTTATCTGGGTTACGGCCTGCCGCTCGGCGACTTGATCCAGGAAGGCAACATCGGCCTGATGAAGGCGGTCAAACGCTTCGACCCGGAGGTGGGCGTGCGCCTGGTGTCGTTCGCGGTGCACTGGATCAAGGCGGAAATGCACGAGTTCATCTTGAAGAACTGGCGCATCGTGAAAGTCGCCACCACCAAATCGCAGCGCAAATTGTTCTTCAACCTGCGTAGCTCCAAGAAGCGCCTCGGCTGGATGAACCGTGCGGAAGTCGAAACCATCGCCAAGGAGCTGAAAGTCTCCCCGCAAGATGTGATGGAAATGGAATCGCGTCTCAGCGGCCATGATATCACCTTCGACACCACGCCCGAGACCGAAGACGAGGACAGCCACAGCGTGGCGCCGGCCGCTTATCTGGCAGCAGACGTTGAATCCGACCCGGCCAAGGCGCTGGAGCGTGCCGATTCAAAAACCCGGGGTGAAGCACAGTTGCAACGTGCGTTCGTCAAGCTCGACAATCGCAGCCGTCACATCATGCAGCGCCGCTGGCTGGACGAAAACAAGGCCACTTTGCAGGAACTCGCGGACCACTACGGCGTGTCGGCGGAGCGCATCCGCCAACTGGAAACCAACGCCATCAAGAAGCTCGGTGTACTGATGGCCTGAACGGCCAATCTATTCAACTCCCAATCGAAATCACCTCTCCCCTTGTGGGAGAGGGGTACATTAAAACCCGGCAAGCTGCCGGGTTTTTTGTTGCCATCAGACCGGAATCAGGCAGAATGTGGCCGTCCTCAAAACATCCGCAATGGGAGCAAGCGCATGAGCGATCAGGGAACTGCTACGGTACACTGGAGCCGGCCGCTACGGCTGATTCACCTGCTGCTGGCAATCGCCGTCACGGCGCAGTTATTCATCGGCAGTTTCATGCACAGCCCGCATTCAGGCCGGCCGGATACCTTCGGCTTTGAAACGCATGAAATTCTGGGCGCCACCATCCTCGCGCTCATTATTCTGCATTGGCTCTGGTCCTGCACTCATCCGCATGAAGGATTGCGTCACCTGTTTCCCTGGACGCGCCAGGGCCTATGCAATGTCATCCGGGAATTCTGGCAAGCCGTTCGCTATCTGCGCCTGCCGTCAGGCGGGCCCGGAGCAAAGGGCGGCGGTCTGGTGGGGTTCATCCACGGTCTCGGCCTGCTTGCCATCACCGCCATGGCAATCACCGGCGGCGTGTTCTATCTGTCGCGCATGGCCGGCGCCGGCCACGATACCCTTGAAATCATCGAAGATGTCCACGACACCTTCGCGGTCATCGCCTGGATCTACTGGGGTGGCCATCTGGCCGTGGTGGTGCTGCACAGTCTGCTACGTCAGCCCATCTGGAAACGCATGTTCAGCCTGGGAAACTGACTGAAGTACCTGCCAGCGAAGAAGGATGGATGTTTTAGCTCTTCGGAGGCCAGTCTTGTTTGCCGTGCAACACGCGCAGGATCTGCACGGTGTCATCCACGACTGCATAGATGACAAAGTAAGGCGTGCGATTAACGATAAGTTCACGTGTGCCGGTGATACGCCCGGCTCTACCCATCACGGGGTGATCGAGCAGTTGACGACAGGTCGCCGCAATGCGATTGACAACTTGCTTTGCTGCACTTGGATTTTCTCGCGCTATGTAGTCCTGCGCGTCAAGAAGCTGATGCAGCGCCTGGCGAGTCCATTTCAGTTTCAATCTGCACACCCCATTTGGCAAAAGCGGATTTTACTTCGGCGTCGGTCGCGAACTCGCCACGCCGTGCTTCCTCAAGACCCGCTTCGATCTCCTGACGCACGTAGGCTTCGTAGAGTATGTCCTTCCACGTGGCTCCGTCTGGCAGGCGGTCTGCCAGCAGGTGCAGTTCTTCTTTGAGATTTGCCGCCATAGTATCCTCCAGCGATTGGTGAATTCTAAACCCTCAACCTGGGATATTCCACCACTTCTAAAAATGCCCCATGCCCCGCCATAGCGGGGCGAGAGGCGTTCATATTCATGGCGTATTGTTGGACGTTACAGGATTGCCATGATTTGTTCGCTGATCTTCTGACTTCGTCATACCGGCGTGATCCCGGCTTTCACCGGGAGGTATCCAGTAAGAAATTGATTTTTCTGGATTCCGGCATTCGCCGGAATGACGAACTTGGGATATGGACAATTTAATCAGACCTCCCAAAAGTCAGGA
The DNA here is from genome assembly GCA_049698775.1 of Gammaproteobacteria bacterium. Lineage (GTDB taxonomy): Bacteria > Pseudomonadota > Gammaproteobacteria > Natronospirales > REEB76 > REEB76. The sequence goes on along the minus strand of JBAVYM010000041.1, from coordinate 15,542 downwards.
CTGCTTAATGCCCTCACCCTGGTCCACCGTTATCCAGTGGGCACCATAGCGGGAAATCTCAATCTTCACCTTGACGTGCGTGGGCGAATCAAACACGTAGGTAATGCGCGTCTTGTACTTCTTGCCGTGATCCATGCCGGTGGCATACTCGACGCGGGTATCGCCGTTGATGGTCATTTTGGAAATGAAAGGCTGAGCGCCGCTGCCGCCGCCTGCAAACAATTCGTAGTGCCAGAAGCTCTTGTCCTTCTCGTTGTAGGTGTCCACCACCAGCGACTGGACGGTTTTGCCGGACCAGACGTTGCTGAAGCTGCAGGTCATGAAAATCCGGTTCTCGGACCAGCGGCAATCCTCGTTCCAGGTCCAGTTACCGGCCTTGCCGAAGGGCGTATTCAGCGTTTCGCCGTGATACACCCAGCGGCCCGTGGAAACATCCAGTTTCTGAAGCTCCGGCGAAAGCGGCAGGCCATCAACCGCAAGCACCTGCCCACCCGCAAACATCACAATACACACAGCAAAACCAAACAATTTCTTCATCGCTATTCTCCTCTCGAACGATTCAGGGTTTGCGCGAGCGCGCGACAACCGGAAAAGTTTTTCATTTGCCTCCTCCTCGATTCCAGATCAATTCCGAGATTGGATCGCTTTCCCGGATGCATGTGAAAGCGTGCAACGATGTGCCCGCGACGCCACTATACCGATTCCGGCAACGCCGGCCTCCGCAGCTTCGACCGCATCCACCACAGCATCAGCGCCAATAGCAGGCACGAGGCGATGCCCAGTCCCGCATCGGTGATGAAGGCTCCCGCCACGCCGTGCCATGCATAGCCGTGGCCGTCCACGGCCACCATGTAATCAATGGGCAATACGGCTGCCGCAATCAGCACGGTGAAGGTTGTCGCCGCCAGCGGATTGTTGCGCCCGATGACTTCAAAGGTGATGGCGATGGAACAGGTGATCGCCAGCGACTGGAACCAGCTTTCGCCCAGGAACGCCACGGCGAAAACCGTTGGCGTGTGCGGCAGCAACAGCAAGCTCAACGTGAACAGGCCGCCCACGATGCCGATGGTCAGATACAGCGGCCGCAACGGCAAACGTTTCGCCAGCCGTGGCAGGAACAAGCTGGCCGCGATGTTCACCACGCTCGCGGCGGCTCCGATGGTGCCGACCCACTGCATCGAAGCGTGGAAGTCATCACCGAGCCCGCCCAGCACGTTGCTGAGCGTGAACGATGCCGATGGCAACAGGAACATCGCCAGCGCAATCAGCACTTCGCGGCGCTTGAACAGTCGGGCAATTTCACGGAAGAACTGCACGAAGCTGTCGCGCGCCAGCTTTGCGTCGGGCCGGGTCACCGGAATGAACGGATAGATCGCCAACGGCAGCAGTTGCATCGCGCCCAGCAGGATCGCGGCGACGGGCAGCGACAAGTGATTGATCAGTTCGATTGCAACGAAAGCGGTCAGGCCGAACGCCCCGAGATTGCCCACCGACATCCAGGCGCTCATGCGGCTCTCGTCCTCGTGCGGAATCACGGTCGAAAACCACCCGCCCAGTGCGTTGATCATCAGGGCACTCGCTAGAGTCGCAACCACCAACACACCCATCACCAGCGCCAGGTGATCCAGATTCAGCAACGCCACCGGCGTCAGCACGGCCGCGATCAGCGTGCCTGCCACGGCGTAGGACCGCCGGGTAAAGCGCACGTCAAGTATGGGACACACCAGGAAGCACCAGACGATCGGCGAATACGCCAGCGTGGTCAGCGCCGCGATCGCGCCTTCGGGGACATGCCGTACCGCCAACAACTGCGGGATGGTTAGGGCGTCCAGACAGGTCAGCAGCCCGAACGGCATCCACGTCATGCCCATCAGCCAGATCGGTGCGCGCCAGCGGGGCTTCATGGGGTCGTATTCCGGCGCTTTGGCAGTTCTCCCAAAATCGCGTTGATCACGACTTGCGGTTGATCGAGCTGGATGTAGTGGCCGCTATCCGGCACGAGGATTTGCTTGGCGTTGGTCGAGAGGGAGAGAAAACGACGCTGTGTTCGCGCCCAGGCACGTTCGAATGCCAAGTGTTTCGCGTGCAGGGCGGGCGGGGTCTTGGCATTGTCGTAGGAATGGTTCTGAGCGGTAAGAATGACCAGCGGCCGATCGCCGAACGACTGCCGGTGTTTAACCAGCCAATCCGCGTCGGTCGGCATCTCCTGCATCTCGGAAAAGGCAGCGTCGTAGGACGCCACGCGCGTCTCCGCGATATGCAGGACGGCGGCATTGAGTTGCGGAGACCACTCCTTCATCGGCAGGCCGCGGAAGAACTGATGCGAGCACGGCGTGTTCGGCGCGGGCACGTAGGAATGACCGGTCAACGGTATCGGCGGCAGTGGCTCGTGCGCGGAGAGCGCATCGCGGCACTGGGTCAACGCATGGAGTGCGATTTTGTGGTCGAATAATTCACGCCCTTCCCTCGTCGCAACATCGCCGTCCGCGATATCCACGAAGACTTCGCCGTACACCTCGGGCATGTAAAGGTCAGCAAACGTGCGGGTGTTGTAACCGCCGAACGAATGCCCGACCACAAGATACGGACCCGGGATGCGGGCATTGTGCAATGCCGTGTGGAGTTCCTTGGCAATCTCGACGCTGGTGCGCGGCATCGGTCCGGCTGCGCTGAAGCCGTAGCCGGCACGGTCGTAGGTGCAGGTCCGCGTGTGGCGTGCAATCACAGGTTGAATCAAGACCCACGACGGCGACCAGTCTTCCCAGCCGGCGTCAAAGACGACTGTCGGAGAACCCGAGCCCATGCAATAAAAGTTGAGTTGGGTCGGCCCGGCATTCACCAGCCGCTCCGGATGCGAGTAGATCTGGTCGCCCGTGGCCGCCTGCGTCGCGGCGATCGGCGCGGCGAATGCGAAAACGAGAGCCAACATTACGATATATTTCATGTCGAGTTTCCTTGCCGGAGAGTGATCAGGGCTTGCGTGACGCCGCGAACACGCATCAATCCGGTGGCGGCTTCGCCCATGATTCGTGGCTGTACACGATGCGCCAACCTTGCTGCAGGCGTTGCCATACATCGGTGACAACAAACGGACTGGTGACGACTTCGCCATTCGGCAACACGTACCGCCCGACAATCTGCAGCGTCACGATTTCGACATCCGGACCAACTGCCATGAACTCGGGCGCACTACCTGGCACGTACTTCGTATTGCCCTTGCTGCGGCTCCACCATTTCACTTGCGCCGTGTGGAGCGCTTTCCATCCATGGATCACTCGACCGTTGACTGCAGACACCAGGCTGGGACTGTGCAGCATGGATGCCATGAAGGCATCGGCGTCGTGCGCCCCGGCGGCCTTGCCCATCTTGGCCATCAACGGGCGGATCGCCTGTTCCGCTGCTGACCCGGACTGCGCGCTGGCGCCGCCCGCAAACAGGCCCACGCACGCCATTGCAGCAACCGCCAGAATCTTTTTCATGTGCCTTCTCCTCGATGCCTCGGTGATACGTGCTTGATCGTCACCCTGCGTCACGAGGGCTTGCGTGATGCCGCATACGCTGCGACATCAATCATGTCTTTCAACGTGAGATGCGAAACTTCTACCCGCATGGGCGCAGCGCCCGGGTTCGTGCGCTTGCCGGTGCGGAACAGGATCAGCTCGCGCACGATGTAGGTTGGCGAGCGCCCGGCGAGATACGGAATGTCGCCCACGCCCTGCAGCTTCGCGCCGTGACAGGACTCGCACGACAGCGCAGCGCCCACGCCCCGCGCCGCGATCTTCGCGCCTGCCTCGATGCTGCCCGGCGGCACGTAGGCAACGTAGTCGGCCCGATTGTCGGCACGTGCGTAATCGTCGAAATTGACAGGCATTTCGATGATGCGCTCGCCGATCGGTTCGCGTGCGCCGGTCTCGTCTGGTACGCGCACGAAGAACTTCCAATGCGTTTTCGGGACGTATGCGATCTCGACCACATGCACGCGTGAGACGAATTTTGCACTTGAAAAGTAGTCAGCGGCTTGTTGCAGATCGGCCGGTGTCAGCGCGCGCGCTTCCTCGACCATGTCGTGCGCAGTCGGCGGGCCGCCCATCCCGCGCTCACCGGCGCGGAACGCCGCGACCTGTTCGAGGATGTAGACCTTCGGCAAGCTGTCCAGCGAGGCCGTGGCGGGAACACCCGCGCCACTGATCAAGTGGCACTCGGCGCATGGACGGGCCGGCTTGCGGCCCAACCTCACGATCTGCGGCGCCGGTGGGTGATCCTGCGGAAACCAGTCGGCATCGTCGCTGTGGTCGAACTGCGCCTGCGTGTAGGTCACCTTGCTGCCCGGCACGTGCAGCACCGTGCGTGGATCGGGTTTCGGCGCGTGCGGATCAGGCGGCGGCGGGAACACCGGAAACGCCCACGCCTCGGCCGCCTGGATTTCGGCGTTCGGCGCAATTGCGGCGTTGCGCGCAAAAGCAATGCTACCTCCGGTCAGCAGCAAGCCCAGCGATACGGCTGCAGAAATGGCCTTCCACTTTCCCGTTACAGTATGCATATCGAACCCCCACTCAGTTGACCAACGCCCAGGATTTACATCGTCCTCAACTCGTACTCACTCTCATCCTTCTTGAATGCTCATGGCACAGCCACCTGCACGTTCAACCCCGCTGCGCGCGCAAGCCGCGTGTCGCGTGTAACCAGCGTGGCCTTCAGCAACCGCGCAAGGACAACATAGGCCGCGTCATACGCTGTGAGGTTGTTGCGCAGCGCCCAGATGCCATCAATCAGATGGTCGTGGCGGTATTTGCGCAGGCGCAAGCCGCGCAACAGGATCGGCAGCCCCGCGATGCGGCCGGATGGAATCGCACCCGCCTGATCAAGTTTGCGCAGCGCATTGAGTACTTCGATGTCAATCAACTCTGGCGCTGCCAGCACGGTATCGGGCGCCCACAGCAACTCCTCCAGCGGTTGTGGCCGGAAGCGGGCCAGAAGATCAACCGCCACCGAGGCATCCACGACCAGAATTCGACTCATGCCGCGTCGCGCTCGCGGCGCACAATGCCGGCGGAGGATTTCTTCATCGTGAACGGTTCGGCTTCGGCCAACCGGGCCTTGAGTTCCACTTCGGAAGGCACGGATACCATAGCGATGAGTTCCTCGAGGACCAGGTCGCTCAGACTCTTTCCGGCCAGCGCGGAGCGCGCCTTGAGCGCGCGGTGGACCTTGTCGGGTACGTTTCGGATCTGGATCATGATGGACATGCTATCTACCTCGCTTCATGTGCTAAACATCTTAGCATGTCGTCTGTATGCTTACATCAAATCTGCCGATGTTTCCGCGGTGACCACCGCCGCACAAGCGCCGGCCGCGAAGATTCACGGCAACGCCTTGGCATCGGTGGTGGTCGGCAGTCCCACCTTTTTGCAGAACGCCGCGAAGCGCGGGTCGCTTTTGTAGCGCAGAAGAATGGGATCGAAGAGCAAATACTGGATGCCGTCGTCGCGATTGACCCAGGCCTGGTCCAGCCACTTGAACATGTTGTCCGGATCGCGGCGCAAGGCGTACACCTCGGCGATCTGGTACGACGAATCGCCGGCATTCTTCTCAATCAGGTTCTGCAAGGCGGCAGCCGCCGCCGTGCGGTCGGAACCGAGCTGCAACGCCCATGCCATCGCGATATTCCGGTTGCGGCCTGGCGGTGTCTGCTGCGCAGCAGCCAGCGCAGCCGCCGCGTCGTTGCGCAGCACTTCAACGTACGTCAACTCGCGGTGGCTCAGCGCCTGTTGCGGTTCCAGATTGACGTTCTGTCGCGCCGCCGCCTCGGCCTCGTCGAACCGGCCGAGTGCGCCCAGATAGGATGCCAGCCAATCGCGCCAGAACGCGTTCAGCGGATTCTTGGCCAAGGCTTGCTGGATGGATCGAACCGCCGATTGGACGTGCCCGGTTTCTGCCTGGCGCGTGGACAGCGAGAATTGCCCCAAGGCGTTCCCCGGTGCCAGTTCCAGGGCACGCCGGAGTTCGGCACTCGCCCCGCTCCAATCGAAATCGGCATTGATGATCACGGCGGCCTTGGCCAGATGCGCCACGGCCAGGTCGGGATCCAAGCGCAGCGCGGCATCCGCTGCAGTGCGCGCCTGCTCGTAGGCATTCGGCTTGTCCGCACCACCGAGATAAATCCCGGCGAGTGCCGTCCAGATTTGGGACGCTTGCGCATACGCGGCGGCGTAATTCGGGTCGAGGTGCGTGGCCTCGGCGAATTGCGTAAGCGCTTCGCGCAGATCCGCTTCGCTGCCACGCTGGAAAAAAAACTGCCCTTGCAGGTAGGCATTGTACGCGGCGAGGCTACCGCTGGGGGGGCGGTCACTCTGCGACGCGGCGCCGCCAGTGTCGAGAAGCTTCGCCTTGAGCGCAGCGGCCACGGCCTTGGTGATGTCGTCCTGCAGCGCGAACAGATCCTGGTACGGCCGGTCGTAATCCTGCGCCCACAACGCGCTGCCGTCGGCGGCATTCACCAGCTCGACGCTGATGCGCACGTCGCCGCCCGCGCGCTGCACGCTGCCTTCCAGCAGATGCGCGACGCCGAGCTTGGCGCCGATCTCGGTGGAACTGTCCTTGCTGTCGCGAAACCGGAACGAGGAATCGCGGCTGATGACTTTCAGCCCCGCGAACTGCGACAGCGCGGTGATCAGGTCTTCGGACAGTCCGTCCGAAAAATACTGCTGGTCCTTGTCACCGCTTTCGTTGACGAGCGGCAACACTGCGACGGACTTGGCGGGAATGGCCATCACCGCGGCCGGCACCGCGCTGTTAGCCGAAGCTAATTGAGACGGTGCCGCCACGCTCGCCGTTTCCAAACGCGCGGCATAGCGTTCGGAAAACCGCACACCGTAAAACCCCGAAATCACCACCAGCACGATCACCACGACGGTGACCGCGGCCCCCAGCTTCCAGTGCCGCCGTTGCCAGCTATTCGATTTGGCCGGATCCTTCGGCTTGATCAGCAACCAGGCCAGCACCACGACCACTGGGAAACCCAGCAACAATACGATGATGACCGCCGGCACTGCGCCGGCCCAGCCGAAATACGGAAAGGCTCGGCTCACCAACTGGATCAGAAATCCAACCGCGACCGCGTAAGCCACCACCACCCCGTACAGATGGTGCTGCTTCAGGCGATGCAGAAAATCGCTCATCCCAATCACCCTTTCTTTATCAGGCTATGCGCGCGCCGCGCGAACGCTGACACGACCATATTCGCGGGTGTCACGGGTGATCAGCCTTGGCGGCAACGAACGGATTGCATACGCTCATATCGCCGAATCGCCGGTCATGACCGAAGTCTTCGCTGAAAAGTATCTGGCAGCGCGTGCGCAACGCTGCCTCTACGATCAGTGCATCGAACCATCCAAGCTGCTCGGCACAGGCCAGTTCATACGCATCGAGCACCAGGTTAGTATCTGTCGCCACTACCTCGAATTGCGCCAAGGCATACAAGGCGGCACGCGTATCACGAGCCGGCATGGGCGGCTTGAATTTGCGCGTGAGCACTGCGCACAGTTCGATGATGACCTGCGTACTGACAACGATCTCGTGTTCCCCCGCAATTGCGCGCAACCACTTGCTCACCCAGAGCGACTTGTCGGCTTCGCGCCGGTCAAGGCGATACACCCACAGGTTGGTGTCAATAAACACGCGCACGGTTAGCGCCGGTGCAATTCTTCTCGTGTCCACGCCTTGGCGCTGCGCGACTTGCTGCGCCGCGCCACACCATCGAGCGCGGCGATTGCGCTGAGCCGACGGCTTTTCGAATCAACATAATTCGTAAGGTAATCGCGCACCAGCGCGTTGACCGACGTGCGCTCGCTCAACGCTGCTTCGCGCGCCTTCTGCAGGATATCGTCATCCAGGCTCAGAGTCAGGTTAGCCATGTTTCTGCTCCAAATGCTTAAAACACGGGATCAGTGTAGCACGGATTGCGCGTGCCACACCTCGCCGCATTGCTTCAACAGAGCCTGGAAGTGCAGCTCATTGCGATGTGTGAGTTCGGCGAACAGGTTCATGTGTGCGCGCTCATCTCAGTGGCAGACGTAATCGCCGGCGGCGTTCTTGCTGCAATCGTCGGGCGGGCCGTACTTGTCCCACAGCGCGGCGAAACCGACCTTGCGCGCGAACGCGGCGAAGGTCGGCAGGCGGCGCGCGGCTTGTCCCGCCGGACTCCACAAATAGGGGAACAGGGCACCGTCATTGTCGGTCAGACCGAGGGCGATTACGTCCAGCACGCGCTGCGGCCGGCCGAGGTACATCAATGCAAACGGCACCCAGACAGGCGTGATCGTGGGTTTGGCCACGAGACACTCGTTGACGATCGTCAGCGCCTTGGCGCGTGCGGACGCATCGCCGCCGTATATGCCATCCAGCACGATCGGCAGGGACTTGGCCGGCTGCCGCAGGCAGGAACTGCTCGCCCCTCCGAACAGGCCGGGCAGCATCAGCGCGCGCGCCTTCGCATGATCGCCGCGCGCTTCCGCGAGCAACGCAAACCCGGCATTGACGAAGGACAAGCCCAGATGATCGGCGCGCTGAAACGCACGTTGTGCGGCGGCGAAATCACCGGCATAGACATACTGCTGGCCCCGCCACAGTGAGGCGTTCGGCAGCAGCGGATCGATCGTCAGGGCGCGATCCAGATGGGCAACACCTTGCCGGGTATAGCCGGTTTCGATCAGCGCCTCAGCCAGATACAGATTGACCGAGGCGTCGTTCGGAGCCAGCGCGAATGCGCGCTTCATCGCCACCCGCGCATCCAGGTAACGGCGTTGCCAGCCCGCAAGCATGCCCAACGCGGAATCGGCCTCGGCATCGGCAGGATCCAGCGCGAGAGCTTTTCGCGCCGGGCGCAGACCCTCGGGCCGGTTGGCGACAGCGTCGATCATGGCTTCCCGCGCATACGCACGCGCGAAGTCAGGATCGAGCTTGATCGCCTGCCTGAGCCAGCCGATGGCTTCGTCCATGTGCGCGTAATCGCGCCGGTTCAAGACATCGGTGGCCTTCAGATACAACGTGTAGGCCGCGGTATTGGTAGTGCCGACGTTCACCAGTTGCGTCTGCTGGCTGCCGCTGAGCACCAGCTTGAGCTGATCGGTGATGGCGCGGGCGATGTCTTCCTGCAACTTGAACACGTCCGAAAGATTGCCGTCGTAGGCGTGCGACCAGAGCTGGGTGTCGTCGGCGACGCGCACCAGTTGCGCGGTGATGCGCACCTCGTTGCCCTGCTTGCGTACCGAGCCTTCCAATACGTTGGCCACGCCCAAGGTCTTGCCGATGCTGAGCAGATCCTCGTCCCTGCCTTTGTAGTAGAACGACGAACTGCGCCCAGCGACTTTGAGGTCCTGGATTTGCGCCAGCGCATTGCGAATTTCCTCGGACATGCCGTCGGAGAAATAACCCTGATCGTGTTTGGGCGAGAGATCGGTGAACGTCAGCACCGCGATGGATTTGGCCGGTATGGCAGTTGTCGGGGCCGGAGCTGACGTGGCGGCGGGTGCTTTGGCTGCGGCGACTTCTTCAGCCTTGAGCTGGCGGGTTTGAACGTGTCACAGATAAATGCCGGAGATCACCACCAGCACCACGATCACCAGGGTCAGCACCGAGCCCAGTTTCCAGCGCAGATGCTGCCAGCTTGAGAACTTGGCGGGATTTTCCTTGGAAGGCGGAATGAACATCCAGCCGAGCACCAGGGCCACGGGAAACAGGAGCGCCACCGCAGCAATCACGACACGCACGTCCGCGCGCGTCAGGCCGATGTCCGGGAACACCCCGTTGGCGACCTGGATCAGCACCCAGGCGGCAATCGCATACACACTCGCCACCCGGAAGATGTGGTGGCGCTTCAGGCGAGCCATGAAACTCAAGGGTGCGTCAGTCATGGTATTTCAGCCCTTTGCAAGGCGTCTAACTATATACGAGGGGCGGGCTTAATGGACAACTGTGCGCCGGGATTTCCTGGGGCCGCTCCCACAAAACCCTCAAACTTCGTTCTTGTGAGACAGCGATATCCATCGCGATAGCTTTGGATTCAAGAGCCGCAGCCGGAGGCCGCTCCTGCATTGATACTTAACCTGCAATAGTGCGGATCATGAACGGCACGTAATGATCCACCAGCAGCAGAATGAAAAGTGCGGTGAGATACACGATGGAATAACGGAATGTGCGCATGGGCAGACTGGCATCGTGGCTGGAGTGCAGCGCGAAGGCATAGACCAGAAAGATGATGCCAAGAATCAGCGCGCCAACGAGATACAAGAGCCCGCTCATGCCGATGAGATACGGCAGCACGCTGATGACCACCAACAGAATGGTGTAGAGGATGATATTCAGCACGGTGTAGGGCACGCCGTGGGTGACAGGCAGCATGGGGATGTTGGCTTTGGCGTAATCCTCGCGCCGGTGGATAGCGAGCGCCCAGAAATGCGGTGGCGTCCACACAAAAATAATCAGGCACAGGAGCAGCGCACCGGGAGCGACGTGGTTGGTGACGGCGGCCCAGCCCAGCACCGGCGGCGCAGCGCCGGCGAGGCCGCCGATCACGATGTTCTGCGGCGAGGCACGCTTCAGGAAACCGGTGTAGATGATCGCGTAGCCGATGAGCGAGGCAAAAGTCAGCACGGCCGTAAGCCAGTTCACGAAGATCAGCAATACCGCCATGGACAGGATGCCGAGAATCACCGCATACGCGATCACTTGCCGCTCGGTCACGTGCCCGAGCGGCAACGGCCGATGACGTGTGCGGAACATGGCGGCGTCGGCGCGCCGATCCAGCAGGTGATTGATGGCAGAAGCGCAGGACGCGGCGAGTCCGATGCCGATGATCCCGCAGATGAATTGCCGGAGCGGCACCATGCCGGGCACCGCCAGGAACATGCCGACGATGGCGGTGAACACGATGAGCATCACGATGCGCGGCTTACCGAGCTCGTAATAATCCCGCCAAGTTGCGTGGGTAATGTTCGTGGAAGCAATCTCGTTCAAGCGCGTATTCATGATAGGAATTGGAATGAGTAAACTTCAGATTTATTCGTCACACCCGCGAAGGCGGGTGCCTATCTTCTGGATTTGAATGGATTCCCGCTTTCACGGGAATGACAATAATGCAATCATTCAGTGCCTCTTCATTCGTGGCCGGCTCCATGGTGCTGCGCTTTCCTGCTGCGGACACCGGCCTCACCCATGTCGCCCAATTGAGCGCTACCAGAGTGGCCAGCAGTAACGCCGCGACGCTGGTATGTGAGTCGGTAAGCGCAAGCGGTAACGCCCAGTGCACCATACTGATTCCGATGGCCGCCTGCGCAATAACTAATATACACGCGAGCGCGCCCAGCCATTTAAGCGCGGAGCGGCGTCCCTTAAATAAAAAGAACAAGCCAGTCACGATCACCATGATGAACGTGGCGAGCGCACCCAGCCGGTGGGTGACGTGGATGGCGATGCGCGCAGGATCGCTCAAGATTCCGCCCTGATAATCTGGACCGAGACCGTGCCAGGAAAATGCGGCGTGAAAATTCATGGGCGACCACCACTGTGCCTGGCAGGTCGGGAAATCCGGGCAGGCGAGACCAGCGTAATTGCTGCTCACCCAGCCGCCGAGTGCAATCTGGCACACCAGCACCGCGAGCGCGAGGCCTGCGAGCCAGCGCAATAAAATACCGGCGCCTTCGGCGGCGCGCAAATAACCGCCGGTTTGCAGCACCAGCAATACCAGCAGCGCAAAAGTGAGATAACCGCCGAGCAGGTGGCCCATGACCACCGGCGGAAACAACAGTAGCGTCACGGTCCACATGCCGAGCAGTGCTTGAAAGATGACCGTGAGCAAGATTAGCGATGGCAGCACCACCGGCGCGCGCGCGCGGCGGCGATGCCACCATGCCGCCACTGCCAGAATCAGGATCAGCACCGCGAGACTGCCGGCAAAATAACGATGGATCATTTCCTTCCAGGCGCGCGCCGCCAGCAGTGGCCGGTTTGCGTACAGCGTATCGGCGCGCACAATCGCGGCATGGGTTCCCGGCACGCTGATATGGCCATAACAACCGGGCCAATCGGGGCAACCGAGTCCGGCTTGCGATAAGCGCACATAAGCGCCGAGCACAATCACGCCAAGCGCAAGCAGCGCCGCGAGCATGGCCAGAGACAAATACCACTTGGGCACTAAATTCCTCCGCCCTGGCCCAGCAGGTGCTGGAGATCCCTGAGCAGCCCTTCGGGATTGCCGGAGATGGAATACCGCATGATGTAGAAGCCCTTGGGGTCCACAAGATAAATGTATTTGCCGATATCCGGCGCGGATTTGCCGTCCACGCTGAACTGCTGGATGAAACTCTGTCCTGCGGGACTGGCCACATCCGCCACCATAAGCCCCGGCTGCTCGCGCGTCAGCTTGGCCGGATTGCCGGGTGCGCCTTCCACCAGGTACAGGCGCTGCACCGATTCAATCTTCTGGCCCAGGGCCACGCGAGTCTGGCGCGTCAGAATCAGCGCTTCCTCGCAATCGGGATTGCAGGCCGCAGCGCTCAGATACACCAGTGTGAAACGCCCCTTGAAGAAATCCGGCGCGAGCGTGCCGCCTGCGAGCGGCAGGGGCAGTGCCGCCAGGCTGAGTTCACGCGCCGGTTTAATGAATTCGCCATGCTGATTGGTGTTGAAGTGCAGGTTGTTGATGTTGAGGTAAAGAATCCAGGCGGCGATTGGCGGTATCACAAAGATCGCGCACAGGATCGCAATCAGTATCCAGGGTTGTTTGCGGCGCGCCGGTGGTGGCGTCTGTTCAACTGTCTCAGTCATGTTTGATCCGTTTGCTGTTGACCACGATCCAGATAACAAGAAGTGCGAGCGCCAGTGCGAACCATTGCAGCGCATAGGCGTCGTGGCGCACCGGCGGAAAGCCGATGTTCGGCTGCCAGTCGCGCACGAACCCGTCGGCTTGCGCCGCGTCCAGCAACAACACCGGTTGCAGCAGTTCGCTGCCGTACAGTTCCGCGAGCGTCCGATGGCGCGGATACAGAATCAGCTTGGGCCAACCGGCGGGCACGATGGTCTTGCCCAGGCGTATGCCCGGCACCGGCAGGATTCCGAGCACACCGCTCACGCTGCGGGTATCTGACGCCACGCTGACATCGGGCAATGTTTTCGCGCCCGGCTCGATGGCCACGAAGCCGCGGTTCACCAGCAGTATCCGCCGCGGCAGTGCCAGCACGAAAGGCGTCAGCACCTCGTAGCCCACCTGGTCGCCGTGCTGCATCTCCTGCAACAATATCTGATGGGCGCCATCGTAATGCCCTTGTGCCTGCACATGCCGGTAGCGCGGCAGGGCGCCCAGACCGCCGGAAACGAGCGCCGCATTGATCGAAGCCGGCGGCAACATGGTGACCTGCTGGTACTCGGCGAGCAGCATGCGTTTGTACGCGGCGCGGCGCAGTTGCCAGATACCCAGCCCGATTAGAATAATCAGCAGCACCACCGTCACCAGTGTCGGCCAGAATGTGGGATGGAACTGCCATTTGCCTATGCGCATGATCGCGTGCTAACTTGTTTGGGGCAGCCTTGCACATCTGCTCGCGGCCGCACCCGTCATTCCTCAAACTGGTTTCCGATCAAACATGACGCTCACGCTCCCGGACATCGTCATCCTCGTGATCCTGCTGATCATCATCGTGAGCTTGTTCTCGGGCATGTACTACATGCTGCACGACCGCGGCCAATCCACCCGCACAGTCAAAGCGTTGACGGTGCGCATCGTCATATCGCTGATCCTGTTCGCGCTGCTCATGATCGGATACTGGACCGGCTGGCTGCATCCACACGGCCTGCTGCCGCATCCATAAGACGCAATACGTCGGTGTTTGGAAAAACAAGAAGCGCTGCACCGGCAGCGCTTCTTGTGCCTATCTTCCAGGCTGAGGGTCAGAGCCAGTACACGAATATGAACAGTCCCAACCACACCACGTCCACGAAATGCCAGTACCAGGATACCGCCTCGAAGGCGAAGTGATGTTGTGGCGTGAAATGGCCCTTGAGGGAGCGCAGCAGAATCACCGTCAGCATGATGGCGCCGACCGTGACGTGCAGGCCGTGGAACCCGGTAAGCATGAAGAACGTGGAACCGTAAATACCGCTGCCCAGCGTCATGTTCTGCTTGGTGTAGGCGTCAATGTATTCATGCGCCTGCAAGCCCACGAACGTGAAACCCAGGATGATGGTGAACAGCAGGAACCAGCAGAGTTTCTTGCGGTTGCCTGTTTTTAGGCCCCAATGGGCAATGGTCACGGTCAGGCCGCTGCTCAACAATATCAAGGTGTTGAGCGCCGCGATGCCGGTCGCGGTCATGCCCTCGAAACTGCCGCCCACGTTACCGGGACCATTGCTGGGCCAGGTGGGCTCGTAGCCTTTCCAGATCAGCAGGTTGGTGAACAGGCTGTTGCTGCCGCCGGCCAGCCAGTTCTCCACGAGTACCCGCGCAAAGAACAAGGCGCCGAAGAATCCGCCGAAGAACATCACTTCGGAAAAGATGAAAAACGTCATGCCCCAGCGGAATGAGCGGTCCACCTGGGCGTTGTAGGTGCCGCTCAGGCTTTCACGGATCACCGTGCCGAACCAGCCGAACATCATCAGGAAAATGATGATGATGCCGAGCAAAAACAGGTATTTTCCAAAGCCCATATCTTCCAGCCACAGCGCCCCGCCCACCGCGGTGGTGAACAGGCCGACCGAGCCCATGATGGGCCAGTGCGTGCCGTGCGGGATGTAATAGTGACTATCGGCCTGTGCCTCTGCTGACATTGTTATCTCCCGTTGTTTACATCAACGCCGTGCTTGAAACGGCGCACAAATGTTCATGAACCCGTACGCTCACCGGCTGCATTCCTGGCCGGCGTGATATTGAAATACGTGTAGGAAATGGTCACCACGTTCACATCCGGCGGCAAGGACGGATCCAGGTAGAACTTCACCGGCATGTGGCGCGCCGCGTGCGGCGCGAAGGTTTCATGCGTGAAGCAGAAACATTCGGTCTTGTGCACGTATTTGGCCGCCTGCCCCGGCGCGTAGCTGGCCACCGCCTGGGCTTCGACCGTGCCGCTGCTGCGGTTCTTGGCATAGAACGAGGTGGCATACAGCTCGCCCGGATGCACGCGCATGCTGCCAGTGTCGGGCTGGAACTCAAACGGCAGATTGGTATTGGTGGTGGCGACGAACTGCACGGTCACGGTGCGGCTGCGGTCCACGTCGCCGGCGTAAGCCGCCGAAGTCACCTCCACGCCGCGTCCGTTCAATCCCGTCAGCCGGCAGACCGCGTTGTACAGCGGCACCAGCGCGAAACCGAAGCCGAACATCAGCACGCCCATCAGCAACAGCTTGGCGGCGAGCTTGCGGTGATTGAGGCGGGATTTCCGGGGCGTGTTCATCGGCGCGCGTAGTGCATGAACAGGAAGAATCCGACATAGAACGCCACCGCGACCACGGCGGCGATCACGGCGGTGCGCACCGCCTGCCGCTGACGTTGTTCG
>JBAVYM010000040.1:0-72828 GCA_049698775.1 Gammaproteobacteria bacterium | reverse complement strand
CCGGAATCGGCCAGCACCTGGAATTCGTGGCTCAGGTCGCCGCCGATGTCGCCGCTGTCAGCCTGCACCGCGCGGAACTTCAGGCCGAGGCGCGTGAAGATGCGTGAATACGCCTCGAACATGGTGTGATAGGTTTGATCGAGGCTGGCCTGATCCATGTGGAAGGAGTAGGCGTCCTTCATGATGAATTCACGTGCCCGCATGATGCCGAAGCGTGGGCGGATTTCATCGCGGAACTTGGTCTGGATCTGGTAGAACGTTACCGGAAGTTGTTTGTAGCTCTTGATTTCATTGCGCACGAGATCGCAGATGACTTCCTCGTGGGTCGGACCGAAGCAATACCAGGCTTTTTTGCGATCCTGCATGCGCAGCAGCAGGTCGCCGTATTTATCCCAACGGCCGGATTCTTCCCACAACTCCTTCGGCAGCACCGCCGGCATCAGCATTTCGAGCGCACCGGCGCGGTTCATCTCCTCGCGTACGATGTTTTCCACCTTGCGCAGCACCCGCATCCCCAGCGGCGTCCAGGTGTAGATGCCGGCAGCCAGTTTGCGGATCATGCCCGCCCTCAGCATAAGCTGATGGCTGACGGTATCGGCATCCGCAGGAGTTTCCTTGACGGTAAACAGGGGGAAATGGGAGGTGCGCATTATGCCTGGAGCTTTATGTTGAAAGGCTGTATTTTACCGGGCGTCCGGGAAATGAGTATAGCGATTGGAACGCTATTTGGTCCGGCATTGGCCAGTTGATTTCGGGACTGGCTACGGTTAGCGTGATGCGGCCACCGAGGAGCCACATGGCTACAGTGCTTTACGACACCGGCATCAATCCGTCGCTGATCAGGGCGCGCCGCGTCGCCGTCTTGGGCTTCGGCGCCCAGGGGCGGTCGCAGGCGCTGAATCTCAAGGATTCCGGCGTCAATGTCAGCGTGGGCCTGCGGGCCGGTTCAGCCTCACGCGCGGCGGTGGAAGCGGTCGGCTTGCAGGTCGCGGAACCGGCCGCGGTCGTGGCCAAGGCCGATATCGTGGTGATGCTGATTCCCGACGAGAATCAGCCGAAGGCTTATGAGGAAGTCGTGGCGCCGTCGCTCAGGAAGAATGGCGCGTTGATATTTGCTCACGGTTACAACATTCATTTCCGACGTATTGTTCCGCGTGCCGACCTCGACGTGGTGTTGGTGGCTCCCAACGGCATCGGCGAACAGGTACGCACTGAGTACCTGGAGGATCGCGGCGTACCGGCGCTGGTGGCGGTGCATCAGGATGCCAGTGGCAATGCGCGCGCATTGGCCTTGTCGTATGCCTGGGCACAGGGCCACGGCCGCGCCGGCATCATCGAGTCCAGCTTTCGCGAGGAAACCGAAACCGATTTGTTCGCCGAACAGGCGGTCCTGTGCGGCGGCCTCACGCATTTGATTGTGACGGCGTTCGACACGCTGGTGGATGCGGGCTATGAATCGGAAGTGGCGTATTTCGCCTGTCTGCATGAAGTGAAGCTCATGGCCGACATGATTTACAAAAGCGGCATTGCCGGCATGCGCGAATCCATCTCCACCACGGCCGAGTTCGGCGATTACACACGCGGCCCACGCGTGATCGGTGAGGCTTCACGCAAGGCGATGGCGGAAGTGCTTGGTGAAATCCAGAACGGCCGGTTCGCGGCGGAACTGAACCGTGAAATAGACGCGGGGCTGCCTACCATCAAAGTCGGGCGCATCCGGGCGCGCGCCCAGCTCATCGAGACCGTGGGCAAGAAACTGCGGGCACGCATGCAGGGCCGAAGCCGTTCTGTCTGAGCGCGCGCAGTCGGTTCGCTACACGCGGCGGGTCATGGCATCATAGCGTCTTATGAATCGAGGCCATGACATGCACGCGCCCATGAACCCGGATCCGGATGTAGATACCGAAGTCGGCGTTGATGAGCCACTCGATGAAGCGGGCGACGCCGGGGTTGAAGGCCCGCGCCGCCGTGGCATTTACTTATTGCCGAACCTGTTCACCACCGCCGGCCTGTTCGCCGGTTTCTACGCCATCGTGGCTGCCATGGCCGGCAATTTTCAGCCCGCCGCGATTGCGGTGTTTGTAGCCATGGTCATGGATGGCCTGGACGGGCGCATCGCGCGGCTCACCCGCACTGAAAGCCTCTTCGGCAAGGAATACGACAGCCTCTCGGACATGGTGTCCTTCGGTCTGGCGCCGGCGCTCGTCATGTACGAGTGGGCCTTCAAGGACATGATCAATTTCGGCTGGGCCTGGGGCAAGATCGGTTGGCTCGGCGCGTTCTTCTACGCGATTGCTGCCGCCTTGCGTCTAGCGCGCTTCAATGTGCGCACCGGCGTGGTGGACAAGCGTTATTTCCAGGGCCTGCCGAGTCCGGCTGCCGCCGGCGTCGTGGCGGGCGCGATATGGCTGGGCGTGGATGTCGGCATTCCCGGTCCGGCGCTGGTGATTCCGGCCTATGTGCTGACCGTGGCAGCGGGCGCACTCATGGTGAGCAGTATCGGTTATTACAGTTTCAAGGATTTTAATCTGCACAGCCGCGTGCCGTTCACCGCCATCCTGTTTGTCGTGATCGCAATTATCGTGATTTCGCTGAGCCCGCCCAGGGTGCTGTTCATCCTGTTTTTCATCTATGCCGGTTCCGGCCCGGTGATGGCGTTGTGGCGTCTGCGCCGCCGCCTGACGCGCCATCACGCTCAGTGAATTTGCATGGACGCGCAACGCGCCCGCTATCTGCACGATCTCGGTATCACCGCATGGGAGCGGCGCGTACTGCCGCATGAGTCGGCGCCGGCAGTGCCGGCGGAAATTCCTGATGTACCCGCCGACGCACGCGCTGCCGCGGTTTCCGCGATGGATTGGCCGGCACTGGAACAGGCGGTCAAGAGCTGCACCGCCTGCGGGCTGCGCGCCGGCTGCACCCAGACGGTGTTCGGCGTCGGTGACCGCAGGGCCGAGTGGCTGGTGATCGGCGAAGCACCAGGTGCCGACGAAGACAAACAGGGCGAGCCGTTCGTGGGCCGCGCAGGACAATTGCTCAATTCCATGCTGTTCGCCATTGGGCTCAAGCGCGAGCAGGTATATATCGCCAATATTCTCAAATGCCGTCCGCCCGGAAACCGCGACCCTAAACCCGAGGAAGCCGAACTCTGCCGGCCGTTTCTGGAGCGTCAGATCGCGTTAATTCAGCCGAAACTGATTCTCGCCGTGGGGCGCATCGCGGCCCAGAATCTGCTGAACACCGACACGCCCATCGGCAAGCTGCGCGGCCGGGTGCACCAGGTAAACGGCACACCCGTGGTGGTTACTTATCATCCGGCGTATCTGCTGCGTTCGCCCGGCGAGAAACGCAAGGCCTGGAGCGATTTGCAATTCGCCGTGCGTGTCCTGAACGGTGAGCGGACATGAGTGCGGTCGTCGCCATCCTTGAATCGCCGCTTTACCGCCCCATGCGCGCGGAAGATCTGCGCGCGGTCATGGATATCGAAAAGCGCGCCTACCAGTTCCACTGGAGCGAGGGCATCTTCCGCGATTGTCTGCGCGTGGGCTACGGCTGCTGGATAATGGAATTGGGCGGCGCCATTGGTGGCTACGGCATCCTGTCGCTAGTGGTGGGTGAGGCGCACCTGTTGAACATTTGCGTGGCGCCGGAGTGGCAGCGTCAGGGTTATGGCCAGTTGCTGCTCGAGCATTTCATCGAACTGGCGCGCGAACGCGGCGCCTTCCAGATGCTGCTGGAAGTACGTCCGTCCAACAAAAGCGCGCTGCGCCTGTACCGCCGCCGCGGGTTTGAAGAATCTGGCCAGCGCAAAAACTATTACCCCGGTGAACATGGCCGCGAGGATGCTTTGATCCTGAGCCTGCCTTTGTAAGCGTCGGCGCACCGCAATCAAGTAAAATACCGAGTTTTTCCGAGAGTTCCATTCCCATGTTCGACCAGGAAATCGGCCGGCGGCGCAGCTTTGCCATCATTTCGCACCCCGACGCCGGCAAAACCACGTTGACGGAAAAGCTGCTGCTGTTCGGTGGCGCCATCCAGATGGCTGGCGCCGTCAAGGGTCGCAAGGCCGCGCGCCACGTCACCTCCGACTGGATGGCGCTGGAGCAGCAGCGCGGTATTTCTGTGACTTCTTCGGTGATGCAGTTTCCCTACAAAGATCGCATCGTCAACCTGCTGGATACACCCGGTCACGAGGATTTTTCTGAGGACACTTACCGCACTCTGACGGCGGTGGATTCCGCACTCATGGTGATTGACTGCGCCAAGGGCGTGGAGGAGCGCACCATAAAATTGATGGAGGTATGCCGCCTGCGTGACACCCCCATCATGACCTTCATCAACAAACTCGACCGGGATGGCCGCGATCCGACTTCGCTGCTGGACGAAGTGGAATCGGTGCTGAAAATCCGCTGTGCGCCAGTGACCTGGCCCATCGGCATGGGCCGCGAACTCAGAGGCATCTATCATCTGGTTGAGGATCGCATCTATATATACGAAGGCGAGAAAAGCGGCCGGCTGGGCGAGGTGCGCATTATCGAGGGTCTGCGCAGCACAGCTGCGGAAGAGCTTCTCGGCAACGATGCAGCCGCCGTGCGTGCCGAAGTAGAGCTGGTACGCGGCGCCTCACATACGTTCGACCAGCGGGAATATCTCGCCGGCCGGCTGACACCGGTGTTCTTCGGTTCCGCCATCAATAATTTCGGTGTGCGCGAATTACTGGACACCTTTGTGGAGCACGCGCCCCCACCGCGTGCGCGCATGGCCGTCACGCGCAGCGTGGCGCCACTCGAGGAAAAACTCAGTGGCTTCGTGTTCAAGATCCAGGCCAACATGGATCCGCAGCATCACGACCGCATCGCCTTCCTGCGCCTGTGCTCAGGCCGTTACGTCCCCGGCATGCGCGTCAAACACGTGCGTATCGGCCGGGAAGTGAAAATAGCCGATGCGCTAACCTTCATGGCCGCAGAACGCGAGCCCGTGGAGGAGGCGTTTGCCGGTGACATCATAGGTATCCACAACCATGGCACCGTGGCCATCGGCGACACCTTCACACAGGGCGAGAACCTGCAATTTACCGGCATCCCGAACTTCGCGCCGGAATTGTTCCGCCGCGTGATACTCAAGGATCCGCTCAAGTCCAAGGCGCTCAACAAGGGCTTGGACCAGTTGTGTGAGGAGGGCGCCACCCAGTTATTCCGGCCCTTGCACGGCAACGAACTGATACTGGGCGCCGTGGGCCTGTTGCAATTCGACGTGGTGGCGTTCCGCCTCAAAAGCGAATATGGCGTGGACTGTACCTTCGAGAGCGTGCCGGTGGTCACCGCACGCTGGATCGAGTGCGATGATGCAAAGAAACTCGCAGAATTCAAGAACAGGGCGTTCGACAACCTGGCGCTTGATCATGCCAATAGCCTGGTCTATGTCGCGCCCACTCAGGTAAATTTGCAACTCACCCGGGAGCGCTGGCCGACTGTGCGTTTCCGCAAAACGCGCGAGCACGGCATTGAATCCTTGGTGGTCTAAGTACCGGTAGAATTGGGACTACCGCTGTGATGACTGAATCTGTGGTTGTGAAGAAGCGGCGGCACACACCTCGTCCAGAGGTCAGGTGACACTTGCTGGCATGCAAAAACCGACTCGACCGATGTCATGGCGGTATCGCGTCGTTCCTGTTAGCCTAATCCAGTCGCCAAGCCGGAGCGTGTCATGCAGTTGCCGAAGAGCCGCAAGGTGTGGGGATGGGCACTGTATTACTGGGGCAACCATGCGTTTGCCACCTCGGTGGTGACGCTGTTCTTTCCAATTTTCTTCAAGACCTACTGGAGTCACGGTGCCGATGTGACGGTCAGTACCTTCCGGCTGGGCGTGGCGAATTCGGTCGCGAGCCTGGTGGTAGCGCTGTCGGCGCCGGTGCTGGGTGCCATCGCCGACCGCGGCAGCCGCAAGAAACGCTTCCTGATGTTTTCTGCCTATATGGGCGCGGTGATGGTGTTCGCGCTGCATTTCGTCGCCAAGGGTGCATGGGAGTGGGCGGTGGTGTTTTACGTGCTGGCCTCCATCGGTTATTTCTGGGGTAATGTATTCGGCGATTCCATGCTGGTGAGCGTGGCCGAAAAAGATCAGCTCGACATGACTTCAGCCGTGGGCTACGGCATGGGGTATCTGGGTGGCGGCTTGTTCCTGATCTTGGGCGTGGCCATGAGCCTCAAACCGCAGTGGTTCGGTCTGGCCGATGCGGCGACCGCGGTACGTTGGGTTCTGGTGTTCACCGCCATCTGGTGGGTGGTGTTTTCACTGCCGCTGCTGTTGTTTGTGCCGGAGCCGCGCAAACGCGTTGCGCGCATCGGTCTCATCGAAGCCGCCAAACAGGGTTTTGGCCAATTCATTGCAACGTTTCAGCATGTGCGCGCCTACAAACCGGTGTTCATGTTTCTGATTGCGTATTGGGTATATATAGATGGCGTCAACACCGTGATCCAGATGGCGGTGGATTACGGCAAGGCCATCGGTTTCAGCACCACCGACCTGATTCTGGCGGTGCTCATGGTGCAATTCGTGGGCGTGCCGGCGGCGATTCTGTTCGGGAAGCTGGGTGAGCGCATTGGTCCCAAGCTCGCCATCTTCATCGGCCTGGCGGTGTACGTGTTCGTCACGGTATTTGCCGCGTTCATGCAGTATTCGTGGGAATTCTTCGTGCTGGCCGGGCTGGTGGGACTGGTGCAGGGCGGAGTGCAGCTCCTGTCCCGGTCGTATTACGCGCGGCTAGTGCCGGCCGAGCGGGCCGGTGAATTTTTTGGCTTTTACAACATGCTGGGTGAGTTTGCCGCCATCATCGGTCCGTTCCTGATCGGCTTTGTGAGTTACACGACCGGCAGCCCGAGGGTTTCCATCCTGTCCGTGATTCTGCTGTTTGTGGTGGGCGCGGTACTGCTGGCGCGGGTGGACACCCGCCATCCCGGGCCGCCACTGCCGGCCACCGGAACCGGAGATTAAGCCGCCCGGACCTGCACGGCGACGCCAGTCATGGCACAATCTGGCTTCAGGCGGCCGCATATTGCGGCTGCCAAAACTGGTGGGGAGGGGTTTATGCAGCGGTTGTTTCTCAGTCTGATGCCCGTGGGGCTGGCCGTACTCCTGGCAGCCTGCAGTTCCTCGGGTTCATCCTATGCACTCATCGGAGTGCCGGCGCAGAACTCCTATACGGAGAGCGCCAACTTCTTGATCAGCGGCAATCAGTGCAATTACTACACCTACCGGGGTGACGGCACCAATCCGCCGGAAGTGGGGATCGGCTGCACATTGCTGAAGGACAAGAAGAATGCCCTGGGCGCACCGCATTCGTTTATCGAAATCGGCTTCACCACCCCCAAGGGCCAGCAAATCCTGAGCCTCAGGCAATTCGGTAACAACACACTGATTGCTTCCAGCGTTCCTGACATCGGCATGTACACGCCGTCCAACTGGACGATATCGGCTCCGGCATCCGACATGATCCTCAACAGTACGGTGGCTGCCAATATTTATTCCGGTCTGGCCGTGCACATCAGCGGTGTGCGCTGCTCGCTGACCATTACGGCGGTGGCCAACAACACGCCGGTCAGCATGCCTTGCGGCCTGACTTACTGGAGCGCCAGTTCGATCTCCATCGCCATTCCGGGCGCGCTGATTTCCACCGCCTATGCCCAGAGCTCCTGGACTCTGAATTTCATCCAGGACGCGCAGAAGAGCGGCGCTTGGAATCTGGCCAGGCCGCCGAATGGATTTCCCACGACCTACGCGCAGGCGGCCACCAGCGGCAGCTAAAAATAATTTTGATTTGGCGCACATCACGGCCGCGGTGGCATCGCCACCGCGGCCGTGATCATTTAAGGCTGTAGCTATTTCTGGTGATCCGCCCGCCAGCTCTTGAGGGCCGCAAGCGTATTGGCCACATGCTGATCGGGATCGAGGTTGGTGTAGGTGTAGAGGATGGTGCCGTCCGGCGCGATCACGTAGGAGGTGCGGTTGGCGTACTTGGTGTACTTGGGCATCACTGCGTCATAGGATTTCATGATCTTCTGATCCGTATCGGCTGCCACCGGGAACTTGCTGCGGCACTCGCTCACGGAAAATTTATTCAGTGTGGCGATGTTGTCATGTGACACACCGATGACGGTGGCGCCGAGCGCCTGGTACTGGCCAATCGCTTCGGCAAAATCATGCGCCTCGATGGTGCAGCCCTTGGTGAAAGCCGCGGGATAGAAATAAAGCACGACTGGGCCTTTCTTGAGGGCGTCCGCCAGGGAAAAATCATAAACCTTGCCGCCCAGCGACGCCTCGGCGGTGAACAAGGGCGCCTTGGCGCCGACGTTCAGGCTGGCAAACGCGGGCAGTGAACACAGCCCGAAAACAAATGCTACAAAAACTGCAAACCGTTTCATGATGAACCTCCTGGGATTGAACTTGAAATGACACATATTATCCGAAGGCCGTCACAGCAGACGCCTTCGTCGCAAACCGAAAACCCGTTGCTGCCGCGGTCTTGAGCGTTCATTTACCGGCCATCGGCTTGAGCGACACTGAAAAATCCACTTGCACCTGGTTACCTACCCAGCGGGTGTCGGTCCATTGGCCAAGACCGATGTGATAATCCAGGCGCTGGATAGCCAATTGTCCTTTCAGCGTGGCGCCGCCATTCGCAGCGGGCATCAAGGTGAACGGCACACTGACCTCGCGCGTCACGTCGCGCAGCGTGAGCTTGCCGGCCACCTGATAGCGCCCCTGGCCCAGCGCGCGCACCGCTTGACTCTCGAATACCGCCTGCGGCCAGCGGGCGGAATCGAAGAAATCCGGACCCCGCAGAGCCTCGTCCAGTTCCGGCAGTTGTGTGTCCACCGAGGTGGTGCGCACATTCACACGAATGCGATCATCGCTCTCCGGCCCGCCAATACACACCAGACCATCATAATCGTGAAAAGTGCCCTGCAGCGGCGCACCGGCCTGGCTGACGTTGAAGGTGATTACGCTTGCCTGGGGCACCGCGTTCCAGCATTGCGCCCCCGCCGGCGCGGCCGGCATCGCGACCAGCCCCAGCAACAATCCCAGACGGAGGTTCATGGTACACCTCTCACGCGGCGGCGGCCCGTGAATGGCAACATGCGCATCAGCACATCATCCTTGAGAATCAGGTGATGCCAGAGTGCGGCACCCACATGGATGATGATGACGGCCAGCAGCAGCCAGGCCATGCTTTGGTGCGTGAGCAGGAGCCAGTGCGCCAAGCGCTGATCCGGTTTCACCAGATTCGGCAAGGTGAACCACCCAAACCAGCTCACGCTCAGGTTCGAAGCCGAGGACAACAGCCAGCCGACGATCGGCATGGCAAGCAGCAAGGCATACATCAGGCTGTGCGACAGGCGTGCCGCCGTCCTGAACCATGGCCGTGGCGTGGGCAGCAAAGGTGGAGGCGGCGAGTACCAGCGCCAGGCGAGCCGCAGCACAATCAGCGCAAAAATGGTAAGGCCGATGGATTTGTGACGCGCGAGCAGAATCAGCCGCTCGAGACTGATGGGCAGACCATGTGCTTTTATTCCCAGGGTGAACTGCGCGATCAGCAGCGCAACAACTATCCAATGCAAAAGCTGCGCCACCAGACCGTAACGTTGCGGCGTGTTGGTGATGTGAACAAACGGCGCTGATGGTCGGTTCATCTGAGCTGAAGTCTCCGTACTATTATCCATCGCCTGCCGAAGATCAAAGCCGGAACAGCCGTACCAACCGGCTGAATGTCTGCGCATCTCCGGTTTCAGCATAACGCAGGTTGATGTACAGCGAGGTGATGGTGTTGATCCGGTTTGCCAGATCGGGGCGCAGGCGGCTAATGCGCTTGGCGTAATCCAGCGGGCCTTCATGGAGCTGGCGTGCCAAGCCGTATTTGGCCAGTTTGTGGCAGAAACGATGATAGTCACGCACCACCCGCGACTGCCGTGGCGCGCGGTAACGCCACCAGAATGCCAGCCACACCAGCACCAGAATCCCTCCGACGAGTAATAGCAACACCAGTGCGAGTTGCAGCCAGTTGCCGTAATCCAGTCCCACGTTGTCAAAGAAATGCTTTTGCAATTCCGGGCCGTAGGCCAGCACCCACTGATTCCAGCCGTTGTTGACCGCATCCCAGGTGTCGCGCAAGTTCCCCAACCAGGGATGAGAGTTGAAGAAATAACCGGGCACTTCGCTGGCGGGCAGGGCGGCGGCCAAACCTTCATCCACGCGCGCCGGATCCACGGCGGCGGTAGGATCCACCCGCACCCAGCCGCGGCCTGTTAACCACACCTCGGCCCAGGCATGCGCGTCTTCCTGACGCACGATGTAATAACCATCCACTGGGTTTTGCAGGCCACCCTGATACCCGATAACCACGTGCGCCTGGATGCCGGCCACGCGCATCAGGAACACGAAGGCACTGGCATAGTGCTCGCAGAAGCCGCGACGCGTGGTGAACAGAAATTCGTCAATGCGATTGGAGCCGTTCAGCGCGCCGGGCTGCAAGGTGTAGCGGAACGGCTGATCATGAAACATGCGCAGGGCGTCCTGGACAATTTGCGCGGAGTCGGCATTGTCGGCCTTCCAGCGTTCTGCCAGCGCGCGCGCGCGTGGATCAATGTCCCTCGGCAACTCCAGGTCGCGGCGCAGTAGCCAGGCCGGTTCAGTTATGCCGTAGTTGTAATTCGTGTAGGAGGTCACGTCGTAAAGAGTGCGCTGCGTGACAGTTTGCGGGGTGACCAGTTCGTAATCGCCGGTCAGGTTGGAATTGTTCGGCGCGCGCACCGGCAGATCCAGACTGTAAAGCACATGCAGGTTATTGGGTTCCAGCGTCATCTGGTACTGCACCGGCGTACCGTCGGTGGACAGGGAATCGTTCCTGCTGAAAAGACTTGTGCCGGTGGTCCAGGTTTTGCCATCGTAGTCGTGCAGCACCAACGCACGCCAGTAAAGTTGCGAGCGCGGCGGTGCGGCACTCAGGAATTTCACCCGGAATGCAATCGCGTCTGATTGCGCCAATTGACTCAGGCTGCCCGGCGCCATGTGCGTGGACAGGCCGGTAACTGCGGAATTTTGCGGTAACGCCAGACCCCACAAGGGCCCCGGGATGCGTGGGAACAGCAGGAACAGCACCAACGCCACGGGCAGGGCAGGCAGCAGCATGCGCGCGGCGATTTTCAGCGACATGGCTGGCGTGCGGTTCGCATCCGGATGCGCCACGTTCAGCAGTGCGGTTATTGCGAGCCACACGGCAGGAATCATATAAATCGCCAGCGGAATGGTCTGATCGTAGAGAAAATTGGCGATGCCTATGAACAAGGTAATCACCAACACCAGGAAATAATCCCGCAAACCCCTGGCCTCCATGAGTTTCAGGGCGGCCAAAAGAATCAGGAGCGCGGTGCCGGCTTCCGGCCCGTTAAACGTGTGATAGGTGGCAAATACACCGAGAAACGCCAGCACGCCGAGGCCGATGCGGGTGTAACCGTTGAACGGCAGCCAGCCCCGGTAAGCTACCGCCAGGCGCCACAGCACGATCAAGGCCGCGGCCAATACGATCCAAGGTGCAAGGTGCAGCGCGTGCGGCAACGTCATTACCAGCAGTGCCGCCAGCACCCACAACAGCCGTGCGCGTTCCAGACGTTCGTCGGGATTTGCCCCTGCGATCACGTTCACGCGGCCGCCGTCTCGTGTGTGCCGTACAACGCCAGCGCTTCCAGGCAACGGTCCCGGTGCGTATCGCCGCCGGCGATGGGGATTGATCTGCCGGGCAGGCGCAGACCGTAATCCAGGTTTTCCGCGTGCGCCAGCAGCACCCAGCGGCACAGCACCGACAAACGTTGTTCCGGACCGAGGCTTACGAGCGTGTCCCATTCCAGCCAACGGCTTTCCTCACCGCCGCCGGTGAATTGTTTGGTCAATAGCTTGCGTTCCCGCGCGGACGCTTTCCATGCGATGTGCCGGGGGGAATCCCCGGGCTGGTAGCTGCGCAGGCCGCTGAAATCTTCATCGCCCCGGTCCGCCGGCCGGC
The DNA here is from genome assembly GCA_049698775.1 of Gammaproteobacteria bacterium. Classification (GTDB taxonomy): domain Bacteria; phylum Pseudomonadota; class Gammaproteobacteria; order Natronospirales; family REEB76; genus REEB76. The sequence goes on along the minus strand of JBAVYM010000040.1, from coordinate 60,776 downwards.
CGCCGCCGCGCCCGCCCAGTGGCCGCGGCAAAGGCGGAGCATCGTGTGCCGGTTTCGGATATACCAGCACACGCATATTCATGTACACCCAGCTCCAAGCGCGGAACAGACCGAAAGGATAGGTGGTTTCCACCGCCAGCCGGTTCAATCTGAGCCAGCCGCGTTTTTCCGCCATCAGCGGCACCGCAACATTGCCGTGATCCGCCGCGGCCAGATTGCCGGTGACGATAGCGTCCGCGGTTTCTGCACTTAGCGCGATGGCGGTGCGCAGCGTGCGGCTCGGATTGGTGACGTGCAGATAAAAATACGCAGTTTCACCGGCGAACACCGCTGGGGCTTTGCCGGCGCTGATTTCCAGCCCCATGAGATTGACGTGGCAGGCGTGCATCGCCACGAAACCCAGGCCGGTCAGCACGAAGGTCAGCATGAAACCCATGCTGTTGGAATAATTCATGGAGCCCAGCAGCATGACGAATACAGCGAAGCCGTACAGCAGTCCCTGACGGGTGGGCAGGATGTAGATACGACGGCGTTTCAGTTGCACCACGTCGCCATCCGGACCCTGGCGGCGGCGTGCCCAGTCCTGGATACGCTGGTTTATAAATTCACGGGTGCTAGTGAGCATGGCTGGAACCGAGTGCTGCGTGCTGTGTACTGCGTGGAATCAGTTTGGTCTGAACACTCGCAGCACACAGCACTTAGCACACAGCACTTGTCTTGATCACGGAATCGGCACGGCTTCGAGCAGTTCTTTCGCCACGCTGGTCGAGGCGCTGCTTTCATGCGTGGCTTTCAGGCGCAGGCGATGACCCACCACACCGGGCAGCACCGCTTGCAAATCCTCGGGGATCACGCCGGCGCGTCCCATGAGCAGCGCCCAAGCTTGCGCGGCGTGCTTGAGTGCGATGGCGGCGCGTGGCGACAGGCCGTTTTCGTAGCGCGGCGCTTCACGGGTGTGGCGCACCAGTGCTTGCAGGTAATCCAGCAAGGCGTCGGACACGTGCACCTTGAAAGCGGCGGTGCGCAAGGCCATTAGCTCCGGCGCATTCAATAGCGGCTGCAGGCCGTGCAACAATTCGCGCCGGTCGCGGCCCTGCAACAAGTCACGCTCCGCCTTTTCGCCGGGATAACCCAGGCCGATGCGCATGAGGAAGCGGTCCAGTTGCGATTCCGGCAGCGGAAAAGTGCCCACCTGATGCAGGGGGTTCTGGGTGGCGATGACGAAGAACGGCTGGGGTAGCGGGCGTGTGACACCGTCCACCGTTACCTGGCGCTCTTCCATGGCTTCCAACAGGGCGCTTTGGGCTTTGGGTGTGGCGCGGTTCACTTCATCGGCCAGGATCAGGTGCGCGAAAATCGGCCCTTGGTGGAAACGGAACTCGCCGCTTTGGCGTTCGTATATGGATGCGCCGATAATATCCGCCGGCAGTAGGTCACTGGTGAACTGGATGCGTTGGTAGGACAGTCCCAGCGAGCGTGCCAGGGTTTGCGCCAGGGTGGTTTTGCCGACGCCGGGTATGTCCTCGATAAGCAGGTGTCCGCCGGTGATCAGGCACACCAAAGCCAGGCGGATTTGAGCTTCCTTGCCGAGAATGATGCGGTTGGCTTCGGCAATCACCGCACGCACTTTTTGCACCAGACTTGGCGTCGGCAGTTCACGGATGGGTATGGGTTGGTCGTTTGGCATACGGTTCCTTTGTGGGATTTACATTATGCTAAAACCCGGGAGCCGTCCATAACGTAATGCACAAACCAGCTTTGGAGGTCACAGTGAAAAGCCTGTATGTCGTTATTTCGGGCATGGCCTTGGCGCTCATGCTGGCTGCCTGCCAAGGCACGAAACCGGCCGATACGTTACTCACGCGCACCGACGGTGCGTTCTCGATGCTCTCCGAGCAGCAGGGATTTGCCGCTGCCTTCCAGCGCTATGCCCTGGATGATGCTGTGCTGCTGCCGGACAATCGAGGGCCACTTGAAAGCAGGAATACGATTGAACAAAGCCTGCAGGCTTTGCCTGCGGGTTCCAGCCTGAGCTGGACGTTACAGGGCGCGGATACTTCCGGCGATCTGGGTTACACCTGGGGCGTGTACACGTTCATCGGCGGCAACGCCGCCGGCCAGACGACCGCCGCCTATGGCAAATACCTGTCGGTGTGGAAGAGGCAATCCGGGGATTGGAAATTGGCAGTCATGATGATCAACGAATCACCCGGACCGGCGGGTTGAACACAGTCCGGCCGCTGAAAAAAAGGCGGCCCGGTTTCCGGAGGCGCATATTATTAAGGCAAGGACTCCAGCTATTAGCTGGAGCTATTGTGGTGTCTCGCCCAATGCGACAAGCAGGGGTTCCAGGAAAGATTGATAGTTCTTCCAGTGATCCAGGGAGGTTTTGTAGATGGGTTTACGGACCTGCATGCTGCTGGCGGTGGCAATGGGACGATTCAGCGCGTGAAATTGGAGGCAGCCGGGTTCAAATGGCAGATTGCAGAAGCCCAATAATTCCCTGACACCCTGCTCAGGGCCATCTATGAAGCGTTCGTATTCGATTTCCAGCATTCGGCCAGGCAAAACCGCACGCCAATGGTCCATGATGCGTTCATGCAGCTTGTAAAATTGACCCAGCTCGGATAAGTCATAGGAATACAAGAGGTTTTTATCAGTGAATAGATATTGATAACAGCTAAAGCAGTTTGCCGCAGGGGCACGCCGGCAATAGATTATCGTCGCTTTTGGGAATATCAGGTGGATCGGGCCAACCGCGAGAAAATTCATCGGCAACTTATCCGTAAAACGGAGCTGCCTACGCCACAAGTGCTCGGTCAATTTCGCATAACGTTGCGCTACCCGCGTCAGATCACCCGCAATGGTGGCCTCGTCACCTGGCGCGGCTGCCCCACGGCTTCCCCAGATATCGCCGAGATCCGCCGCAAGCTTGATGAGATATGGCAATTCACCCCCACCACGTACTTGGGAATGTGAGGCCAGGATTTGCTCTACCAGAGTCGTCCCCGAGCGGGGCATGCCAATAATGAAGATGGGACTAAGCTGTGAGCTACTGCTCCATGCAAACCTCGCGAGAAAGTCCTTGCCGTAAAGCGCAATGATTTGACTGATCATTGCCTCCTGCGCTGAGGTTGAATAATCAATTGTTGATCTTTTCAAATGATTGGCGTCATCAAGGTAGCGGAAAGCAGTGTTGTACTCGCCGAGGTCATCATGGATTCTTGCCAGTGCGAAAGCGGCATCAATGCGCGCGCCGACAGGCGCGCTCGATTCCGGGCTGAGCCGGGCTTTCATGGCGGCGATTTCCGGATCGTCAGGCGTGAATTTTTTGAGCTGTGCCAGTTGGAAGTAAAGCTCGGAATCCGGGTTGAGCCGTAAGGCTTGGCGCATGTGGGCTTCGGCCTCCTGGTAGCGGCCGAGCATTTTCAGGGTATTGCCGAGATTATGATGAGCCGGAACACTGTCTGGCTGCCGCTGTAGAGCAAGATCGAAAGCCACCACCGCGTCAGCCTGCCGTCCGGCTTGCGTCAGTACGTTGCCCAATGCCACGCACGGTGAGGCGTCCGTGGGATGATGCGTAATGGTCATACGCAGGGTGTCAATGGCCATATCCAATTCCCAACGGGCCGCATAGGCCAAGGCCAATTCAATGGCGTAGCCGCACACGGTGGGATCGGTGCGGAACGCCCGGCGGAAGGCTTCCTCGGCTTGACGCAGGTCACCTGCCGCAGAAAGGGCCTGTCCGAGAGCACACCAACTTGCCGCCGCGTTGCGGGCATCGGGCGCACGACTCAGTGCTTGTTTCAAAAGCTCTGCGGCGTCCGGGAGCCGCTGTTGGGAAGTTGCAATCACACCGGCGAGATGAATTGCCGCGTAATCCTGCGGCATCCGCCTCAGCAATTCATCGGAAACAGCGCGTGCGCGGTCAAATTCTTTGGCGTCATAGTGCGCAAGCGCCTGCTTGATCAGGTCTTTTTGCGGGTCAGGCGGGGCAGGCGGGGTAGGAACACTGCTGTACCGGTTCATACTGGTCATTATCTGGTTCTAACCGGGTTCATGTCACGGAGGGTGATCATTCAATCATTTTCCGAAACATCCTGCAGATGGCCGTACCTGTTGGTCCGATACGCACATGAGGTTTTCATAATAGTGCTCCTGAAAAAACGGCCCCGTCTCCGGGGCCGCTGATTGTACTCAATCACCGGTTATTGGTTCAGAACTTCACACCGATACGTGCGTAGAAGAAACGGCCTGGTGCCCGGTAAAGTGTGGGCAGGAAGCTGTTCGCGAAGGCCGACATGGCGATAGGCGGTTGCTTGTCGAACAGATTGCGGATACCCAAGGTAAAGTCGGTATTCCAACTGTCCAAATGATAGGTCGCCGAAACGTCATGATAGGTCGTGGCACCAATGTGGTTGGTCAGCGTCGTGCCATTCGGGCCCGTGCCTGGGTCGAACGGGAAGGAGAAGTTCGGCATGCTGCAACGCGCCAAGGCCGCCTCGGCTGTAGGTGTGGGTCCAGGACCATCCTCTCCGTAAAGCGCATCGCAATCCTCGATCAGATGGCTGATGTACAGCACATTCCAATCCGCCGACCAGTCTCCATAATTCCACTTGAGCCCGAAATTGGCGCGCTGCTTGGGTATGCCGCCAACTACCGTGCTGTCGCCCGTGCTGAAGGGAACGTTGATTGAGGACTGCGAGGTGGTGCCAGACATTTCCTGGCTGCTTAATTCACCGTCCCCAAAGGGAACCGTCGCCACATACTGTTTGACGAAGGTCACATTCAGACTCGCCTTGAAGTCGCCGACGGCGGTGGACGGAAACTTGTAGTCGGTAATCACGTCCACACCCTCAGTCTTGACACCGCCGATGTTGACATCGGTATTGACTATGTCGGATATGTTACCGCTGGTAGTGTAATTGCCCTGTACTCCGCCGGCGCGGGTGATCAGCTTGCAATAGTTCAGATTGCCGCCAATGTAACACCCGTTCATGATGGTCTGTCCGCCAATCACGGATACTGCATTCAGCAAGTCTATCTTGAAGTAATCCGCGCTGAAATCGAAGCCCGGCAACCAATCGGGACTGTACACAAACCCGACGGTCCGGGAGATGGAGCGCTCCGGCGTCATGTTGGGGTTGCCACCCACGGTGGTTTGGATCTGTGCGTTGGGCTGTGTAGCGTGCGCTGGGCAGAATCCGGGTTTGGCAGCTGCCGGATTCACCACACAGGGGTCGGTCAGGCCTGGGTAACTATTGCTGGAGCCCTCGAAGAACTCACTGACGCTGGGAATGCGAAAGCCCTGGGACCAGGAACCGCGCAACAACAGGGCATCGGTAACCTGCCAGCGCAGAGCCGCCCGGCCCGAGGCGTTAGCAGCCGAGTGTTCGACGCCGGCGCCGGGGGAACCCGCATTACCGCCCGCCCAATTAAACTGCGACCAGCGGTTGGCGATGTCCAAGCTTACATTCTTCATGAACGGCACATCCGCCACCAGGGGGATGTTGAACTCGATGTACTCGGCTTTGGTGGATTCGCGGCCATTGGTGGCCTGGGTAGTACCTTCGCTGGAATTGCCTGTTTCTACAATTGAATCGGGATGCTCTAAGGCGTCGTGTTCGAGCGACTCCGCACCCAACGCAAGGCCCACGGGACCGGCCGGCAGGTTGAACAAGTTACCGGTGATGTTCGCGGTGTAATCCCGCATGGTCTCCGACATGATATCGTGTTCTTCAAACAATATGTAGTTCGCCATGGCCGGCGTGATACTGCCTTGGCCAGTGGCCAGGTTATATCCGCCGAAAATATTGAGCGGCACGCAGCCCCGGATCAGAGCGGTATTGGTGGCGCTGATCTGACATGGCGCCTCGCCTGGATACCCGAGCGCGTTCTGCAAGTTCTGGTCGTTGACTATACCCGACACATCTCCTCCGTTGGTAACTTCAAGATTGGAGCCGTAATTGCTGCCGTAGTTGTAGGTCGCGTCCCAATCCCACTCATTACCCAACAGGTTGAAGTAGCCGGAGAACCCGCCACGGAACGCAAAGCTCTGCGTATCCTGGTTGAACACCCGGTTGCCCAATTCCAACGGCCGGCGGCCCAGGAACTGCAGCACGTCGCAGGTATTGGGTTTGGCCACCATGCACGGCTGGCTGCTGGAACCGGCCACAAGGTTTACGTGGAAAGGGTTATAGGGATTCAGAGCTGAAATGGTGACGGGTTGACCGCTGATAAGGCTGGTGCCGCTGCGGCCCAGGAACAACGGCGAGGGCGCCAACTGCTGTTGCGACACCCGATCGTTATAGATTGCCATGGTGCTGAAGGTCAGGTTGTCGGCGATATCGTAATGGCCCTGCACGTACAGGCTGGTGCGTTCGTTGGGCGTCACCAGGTAGTTCAGCGGTGCATAGTTGTAGTGGTCCGAGTTCTCGAAGTCCCGGAAATTGCTCAATGAAGGGTTATTGTCCGGGGTGTTGATCAATGTCATGTCGCAGGTAGTGGAGAACGGATTGACGTTGGTGGTCACTCCCGCCGGACAGGTGGTGCCCTTGGGAATGCCGATGAAGAACCGGCCTGCCGGGGTACCCGAGCTGCCCCCGCCTGTCCCAACTCCTACCACCGGTTCTTTGGAAATAGTGCGGTTGCCTGCATACATTGGGCTCTGATTCACATAGGTCACGCTCAGCATCGCACCCGAACGGTCACCACTCGAGCCAATAGTGAAATCATATTCCTGTTGCTTGCCGTCCCAGCCGCCGCCGTCGTTCTTGCCATCAAACATGCCCATATAGGCATTGGCCTCAGCGCCGTTGTAGTTTTTGACAGTAATGATGTTGACCACGCCTGAGATAGCGTCAGAACCGTAAATGGCCGAAGCGCCGTCCTGCAGGACTTCAATATGGTCCACAGCGGAGATCGGAATGTTATTCAAGTCCACGGACCCCGCAATACCTGCATCCACCCGCTGGCCATTGAGTAGCACCAGCGTGCGTTGGGGACCGAGGTTGCGCAAGTCTATGAAAGTCGCACCTGTGCCGCCGTTATTGAATTGGGTGTTGAAGGAAGCACCTGAAGAGGTGAGCTGTTGCAGCACATCGCCGATGGAGGTCAGACCTGAGGCCTTGATCTGCGCCTGGGTGACGATGGTGACTGGCTGGGCGGTTTCCACGTCGGTACGTTTGATGCGCGTGCCGGTGACCTCGATCTTGCCGAGCTGGGCGGTGTTGGCATTCTGATTCTGATTTTGACTGGTTGTAGTCTGGGCGTCCTGGGCGAAGACCGCCGGGGCCGCGAGAGCGGTGGCCGCGCCTGCCGCCAGGGCGTAACGCACGGCTTTGCTGATTAGGTTGCTGTTCATCTGGATGTCTCCTCAAAAATTATTTACGGTAGATCTGTCTCATTGCTTGATTTGCGTTGACCGCGTTGCCTGCATACAACATCTCATTGCTGCCCGTATCAATCAGATTCCTTAAAACCGATCTCATCGTGTTGTGAACTCCAATCAATGCATAACTCCATGATTTGAAACCGGACAACTCTTGCATCGGACCAAGGTTGTTCATTTTTAATTTCTTGTACACACGCGTATTGCATTTTTTCGTCACGTCGTCATTGCTCTAAAAGCAACACACGATTCGAGCCTGATTCTGTGTCAGATTGCGTGAGCTTGCTAGTCCATTTACTTCGGAATTTGCGTACTTTGTCGAGCAGAAATCCATTTCGTGGAAGTTAAACAGCAGTACGACATCGTTAGATGTTCTTTGGTCAATATTTTGCATGGCCCGATATGGACCTGGCTGAAGATCAGAGACGTGGAGCGGAGGGAGGTGCGGTGATGGAAGCTGATTTTATTCAGAGGCGATAGCCGCAAGAGTCAATTCGCGGTCTGACTCACGGCTTTTCTGGCGGAAGTTAAGTAATGCGCGAAGAAACCAATGATCAGGCCGAACAAGATCATGGCGAGCAGATTGCCTACGAATTTATATGGCGTGAAGGCTGTGAGCAGGCTGTGAAGGTTGAGCTCAGGCCTGAAGGGTGCTGCTGAGAGCGGAACGACGACATAGTTCATAACGATAAAGATCACCACCCCAGCGATGATGCCAGTGCTTCGCCACCGTCGCCGCATGCCCGGTATTCTGGCGGTGGCGGTCATGTAGATCGCGGCGATCAACAGCGCCATGCTCCATTGCAGCAATAAGCCCAAAAATGCAGTGGCTGCGCCGCCGCTGAACGAGGCCTTGCCGATGAGGCCGCTGGCGATGGCGTGCAGAATAACCACCGGGCTGAACCGGTTGATTAGCGCGGCAGACCCAATATCTATAGTGCCGCCGATCAAGCCGCCCAGCAGGATTGCGGTCAGTACTGGGTATTTACCGGTTTTCATGCTCGCTGCTGCAGGTTGTGGGTGAATCGTTAGTGGACAGGCCGATTCAGAGGATTCTCTGACGGAGCGATCTGATGATGTACCTATGCCGCATGCTGGCGTTTGTTCCAGGTGGTGACCAGGGTATTAAGTTCCCGTTTATAAAGAATTCCAGACATGAAACATTCGCCATTATTCATGACGAACTCGTATTTACCCTTCTTTGAGCGTATCTCCTGCACGTGCTCCAGATTCAAGATAACTGAGCGCTGGATCCGCTGAAATCTGTCAGCCGGGACTTTCATTTCCAGTTGCGATATGCGCTCGCTGGTATGTATTGTCTCGCCAGTTACCATATGCAGGTTAGTGAAGTCACGGTCGGCCACAATGTGACGGATTGCCGAGGTATGCAGCAGTTTAACTCGTCGGCCAAACTTTATGGGGATGCGTTCCACCGCAGGGTGGATGAGGGCGGCCGAGCCGTTACCAGATTCATTGGCTGAAAAAGCCTGCCCTTCAGCGCGCTTGTCGCGTTCAAAGTGTCTTTTTACCCTTGTCAGCGCTTCCCGGAAGCGGGTTTTATCGAATGGCTTTATCAGGTAATCGGTGACATCGAACTCGAATGCGCGGACAGCGTATTTGTCCTGCCTGGACACGATGATTACATAGGGCATTCTCGCGCATTTGACGGATTCCAATAGCTCGAATCCCGACATTCCCGGCAATTCAAAATCGAGGATCAGAAGCTCCGGTTCCAGGATATTGAGCATTTCACTGGCCTCCGTTCCATTGGCGCAATCGGCGATGATGCTTATATCGCGCTCCTCGCTCAAAAAATAGCGGATTTTGGTTTTTGAAATGACATCATGAACCGCGAGCAAGACCCGTATCATGTCGGCTATCCTCCATTCGCTATCGGGACGCCTCAGTTATAGACGCAAATTGGCGGACGATGCCTATGAATTTATTAAATAAAGCTTATTTATGGCCGTTCAGATATGAAAAACATCTGTAATTGAACATTCATCCGGCTTTTCAAGACCAGGATACCCATAGCAAAGTGCGTCATTGCTTGATACTCACGATGAGACACATGACTTTCGACATAGACACGGAGATTGGGCACAAAATCAAGCTATGTTGATTGACATTAGACGACATGGCTCACTAATATCCATGTGTCTAATTCAAGTTAGACCGCACATGCTGTGCACAAGCGCTCTCTGCCCATCGCCTCCTGCTTGATGAACGCTAGGGCGTTATGGCTGCCGTGACCCACACTGCTAGGACAATCCTGAGTCCCTGGGCGTGGCGTTTGCTTCGGCTTCGGGTGGTCGTCCGACGGCTGCAACAAAGGATTTACCATGAGCACCTCGGCTTCTGAATCGAGTGTCGCCAGAACAACCATTACTCCATGGTTGAATGTCAGAAACGGTGCAGATGCCATTGAGTTCTACAAAGCGGCGTTCAGTGCGGTCGAGCTGTTCCGCCTCGAGGGTGATAACGGAAGTGTGGTTGCCAGGCTTGCCGTGCAAGGAGCGGATTTCTGGTTGGGTGACGAATCGCCGGAGAATTCCAACTTCAGCCCGGAATCACTTGGCGGAAGTTCCGTGCGGATAGTGTTGGCTGTTCAAGATCCGGATGCAGTGTTTGTGCAGGCCTTGGCGGCGGGAGCAACCGAAATCTGGCCAGTTGCCGATCAGTACGGTTGGCGCGTAGGGCGCGTCGTCGATCCATTCGGACATCATTGGGAGATTGGTAGGTCACTCACATCCCCGGATGTCACATTCGGACAATCAGTCCGTGGGATACAGATGTTGGAGGAGGGCGAAACTCTGCTGGAGCCGACAATAACCGAACACGTTGTGCGCAGTCTGGGAGAGGAATTCAGGCCATCTCACGGCATCAAGTCAAAGAATCCGCTCACGGAAAGGGAAACCGAAGTCTTGCGGCTGCTGGCCGGCGGGTATAGCAATCGTGAAATTGCGGAAGCCCTCAATGTCGTCGAAGGCACGGTAAAGAACCACGTGTCCAGTATCCTTACAAAACTGGGAGTCAGGGACCGGACACGGGCTGTATTGAAAGCGCTGGAATGGGGGTATTTATAGTTTTGTTTCGCCTACGCTGGTTCCATTCCATTATCGGCGTTTTGGTATATCACAAGATCGGCGCGAACAGGCGGGTCACGCCCATCACCAGCCTACGGGTTACCGAGGCATGGGTGTACTCGCCGGCTTGGACGGCACGTGCCTGCGCGAAATCCGCTTCCAGCATGGCTGCTACATCTGCGGCAAAACCCTGATCCACGGTCAACACCATGATCTCGAAGTTCAACCGGAAGGAACGATTGTCGAGATTGGCGCTGCCCACCGCCGCGGCTTCATCGTTGATCAGCAAAACTTTCTGATGCAGAAAGCCCGGCTGGTAGCGGTACACCTTGATGCCGGCGAGCACAGCCTCGTTGGCATACAGGGACGAGGCGTTGAACACGATGAAATGATCGGGGCGGCTTGGAATCAGGATACGCACATCCACGCCACGCAGCACCGCAAGTTTGAGCGCGGTGAACACCGCTTCGTCTGGTACCAGGTAGGGCGTGGTGATCCAGACGCGCGTACGTGCTGCATTGATGGCCTGCACAAAAAACAGCGTGCAGGTTTCCTGATCGTCGGCCGGGCCGCTGGGCACCACCTGGCAATGCATGTTGAGCGGATGTGGCGTGGGCCGCCAACGCAGTTCCGGCACGCGGCCGGTCACCCAATACCAGTCTTCCACGAACGCCAACTGAACACCGGCCACCGCCGGTCCGGTGACCTCGATGTGCGTGTCGCGCCACGGGCTGAGCGGCGGCTTGAGCCCCAGATATTCGTCGCCGGCATTGTGGCCGCCCACGAAGGCGCGTTCGCCGTCCACCACGGTGATTTTACGGTGGTTGCGGAAGTTGAGCTGATAACGATTGACCAGCCGGCGCCGGCGTGTGAGAAATTCCTGCACCTGCACGCCTGTGGAGCGCAGCGCATCCAGATAGCGCGTTGGCAAACCGTGGCTGCCGATACCGTCGTAGAGGAAATACACCGGCACGCCTTCGGCGGCCTTGGCCATGAGCGCGGCCTGCAAACGCCGGCCGAGAGCATCGTCGTTCACAATGAAAAATTGTACGATCACATAGTGCTTGGCGGCGGCGATGGCGGCGAACATCGCTGCAAATGTCTGCTCACCGTTAATCAGCAGGCGCACTTGATTGCCGCGTGAGAATGGCAGGCCGGTGAGCGTGGTCAGCGTCTGGATTCCGGCAAGTTTGTGCCCAAGCTGCTCCTCGATTTCAGCACGTGCGGCCTGGCTTTGGCGGAGGGAGTGAGTCTGTTCATGGAACTGACGGTTGCGCACACGCCGCGCTTCCACGTAGCCGGCAAACTTGCTGCGGCCGAATATCAAGTAAGGGATCAGCGCCAGGTACGGCATGAACACCAGCGACACCGCCCAGGCGATAGCGCCTTGCGAGGTGCGCGCGGTCAGTGCGGCATGCGCGGCAGCCACGATGCCCAGTAGATGCACGGCAACAATGCCGAAAATGATCAGCGCATGCAGAATAGCCGTGTGCATGGGCGGACGCCGGCTGCGTGCTTCAACCGAGGGTGCGCAAACGCGCCATCTGCACTTCCAGTCGCTGGATGGTGCTTTCCAGCTCCGCTGCCCTGGAACGCACACCGGCCACCACCGCCGCCGGCGCGCCGCTAACGAAGTTGGCGTTCGCGAGTTTGGTCCGGGTATGCGCCAGTTCCAGGCGTAATTTATCCAGTTGCCTTTCCAGCCTGGCCCTTTCGGCAGGTACGTCAATCAAGCCTGCCAGCGGGATCATGAGCGTGGCCTGATCCAATACTGCGGCAGCCGCAGGTGGCGGTTGTTCACCTTGATTCAGCAAGCGTAACGACTCCACTCGCGCCAGGGATTTGAGCAACGGCTCCGTGCGCTGCCAGAATTGTGGATCCTTGCCTTTGTCCTCAATCAGCAGCGGGATATTTGCGGAGGGTGGCAGATTGTTCTCGCTGCGCATATTGCGAAGCCGGATAACCGCGGCGATGACGCGCTCAATATCACCGGAAGTGCTGCCGGGATTGCGCAGGTTTTGTTGGTAAGTGGGATATGTCTGTAGGGAAACCGAAGCACCACGGACCCCGCGCCTGGGTGCCACCTGCTGCCAGAGTTCCTCGGTGATGAAGGGAATAATCGGGTGCAAGGCGCGGAGCAGGGTTTCCAGGACATACAGAAGGGTATGCCGGGTCGAGTCCGCGGCTTCGCGGTCGGTGCCGTTCAGCGCTGGTTTGGACAGTTCGATGAACCAGTCGCAGAAGTCGTTCCAGGTAAATTCGTACAAGTCCTGGGCCAACAGGTCAAAGCGATAAGTTTGGAAATGCTCTTCTATATCCTGCAACAGATACTGAAGTTTGCTGAGAATCCAGCGTTCCACCTCGGTTTGGGGGTTGAGTTCCTGTGGCAATGTGAACCCTTCAGTATTCATGAGCGCAAAGCGCGTAGCGTTCCACAACTTGGTACAGAAGTTGCGATAGCCCTCGCAGCGCTTGAGGTCGAAATTGATGGTGCGGCCATACGTCGCCAGGGCCGCAAACGTAAAGCGCAGCGCGTCGGCGCTCACCGCCGGGATGCCTTGCGGATAATCCTTGCGGATACGTTTTTCCACTTTCTCGCGCACCTGCGGAATCAGCAGGCTGTCGGTGGACTTCTTCACCAGCGCATCAAGGCCGATACCATCCATGAGGTCCAGCGGGTCAATGGTATTGCCCTTGGACTTGGACATTTTCTGGCCTTCGGCGTCGCGCACGATGGCGTTGATATAGACCTCGCGGAACGGCACCTGCCCGGTGAAGTATTTTGTCGCCATTACCATGCGCGCCACCCAGAAGAAGATGATGTCGAAGCCGGTGACCAGCACGGAGGAGGGCAGGAATATCTGGTCGTGGGACCAGTCGGCAACGATTTCACCACGCTCGTTTTTCACCGGGCCGTCAGCCGGCCAACCCAGAGTGGAAAATGGCCACAGCGCCGAGCTGAACCAAGTGTCCAGCACGTCTTCATCCTGCTTGAGTTTGCCTACCGGTTTCTTGTTGCTATGCTTGATCGCATCGGCTTCGTTCTCACCGACGAAGATATTGCTGGCTTGGTCATACCACGCTGGAATACGGTGGCCCCACCACAACTGGCGACTCACGCACCAGTCCTGGATGTTCTCCAGCCACTGCGTATAGGTAGTGGACCAGTTCTCAGGCACAAACTTGATGTCACCGTTTCTAACGGCGTTCAATGCCGGTTCGGTAATGGCTTTCTTGCCACCGGAGCCGCCATCGGCTCGCACCTCACGCGTCAGGTCCAGGAACCACTGGTCCGTCAGCATCGGTTCGATGATTGCGTCGGAACGCTGGCTGACGGGAACGGTGAGCTTGTGTTTACGGGTCTCGACCAGGAAACCCTGTGCTTCCAGATCAACTAACATTTGCTTACGCGCGACGAAACGATCTAGGTTTTGGTATTGTTTAGGCAAGGTGATGGGTTTTACAACGGGTTTTGTATAGCTAGCCTGAATAGATAGACCATCAGAATTGGGGCCAGCAATAGTGCTCCCTTCCCAAGTATGGCATTCAGCGATGTCACGAATTTTTGCATCAAGTGTCAGTACATTAACTCGATCCAAATTATATCGTTCACCAATCTTGTAATCGTTGAAATCATGTGCTGGCGTGATCTTGACCGCGCCTGTGCCGAATCCCTTATCTACATACGCATCGGCGATGACTGGAATCTCGCGGCCGGTCAGCGGCAGCTTGAGTTTTTTGCCGATTAGTCTCTGGTAACGCTTGTCTTCGGGATGCACCGCCACGGCGACGTCGCCGAGCATGGTTTCGGGCCGGGTGGTGGCGACGATTACGCCTTCGCTTCCATCCGCACCTGGATAACGGATGAACCACAAGTGGCCGTCACGTTCCTCGTTGTTGACTTCGAGATCGGACACCGCGGTTTGCAGCACCGGATCCCAGTGCACCAGTCGCTTGCCGCGATACAGCAGTCCGGCGCGGTACCATTCCACGAACACGCGGCGCACCGCGGCCGACAACCCTTCGTCCATGGTGAAGCGCTCGCGTGACCAGTCAATGGAGGCGCCCAGGCGACGCATCTGCCGGCTGATGACGGAACCGGATTCCTGTTTCCATTGCCAAACGCGTTCGATGAAACGCGCACGGCCGAGATCATGGCGGGTTTTATTTTCGACAGCGAGTTGATTTTCGACGATTTTCTGCGTGGCGATGCCGGCATGATCGGTACCGCCTTGCCATAGCACCCGCTCACCGCGCATGCGGTGATAGCGGATCAGGATGTCCATGATGGTCTGCTGGAACGCATGGCCCATGTGCAAGGTGCCGGTGACATTGGGCGGCGGCAGCAGAATGCAGTAGGGCGCGCCATCGCGATGCGGAGCGAAGCAGCCGCTGTTCTCCCAATGCTCGTACCAGCGGCGTTCTATCCCCTGGGGGTCGTAAACCTTTTCCATTGCCCGGATTATTGTGGGTGAAAAATGCGCGTGCGTCGTTCGCGCGAAGCGTGGGATTATAGCAACAGCTTCACGGCGAACCGGGCGTCAATTGCCGTGGCCGTTTTCCTTGAGGGCGGCGGCCACGATGGCGGGAATTTCCTGGCGCAATTTCTCCCATATCTTGTCCATGAGCAGATCCTGGATGTCGGTCGAGGCTTCCCGCAGCAGCCGGTCGGTGAACGCGGCGATGCGCTCCGTGAGCATATCCTTGAGGACGTCTTCGCGGATGATCGCGGCCGCGGGCGCTGGTGTTGCCGGAACCGCTGCCCGCGGTTTGGGCGGTATGGGCTTGCCGTCGCCCGGGATCACCACATCCTGCAGCACCGGGATGTCCGGCGCCGGAGGGGTATCGAAAGGGCGAATGGGCGGCATGTGGGCACTCAGAGTTTATGGGTTTCCAGAGGATAGCCCCGATCCTTGTAGAAGCGAAAGCGCTCCCGCCCCTGGACTTTGATGACAGCGTTCGCGTCCACCACTTCTGCGACCCGCTCGAAACGGCTGAAAAATGCCGGCACATCCGGCGCCAAGTTGATTAGCAGATGAAATTCCTGCTTCGGTTCCTCGCCGCAGCCGAGTTGCACCGGCACGCTGGCATCGGCGCCGGCGAACGCGTGCGGCAGGAAGCTGCGGTCGCGGAACGTCCACATGAGCTCGTCCAGCTCGCGCGCGTCGGTTTCGGAGCCGAGGTGCACGAAACTGCGCTGACCGAGGCCAAACAGCTTCTCCGCCAGCCGGCATGCGAACAGTGCGCGGCCGCGCGGTGCCATGTCCGGGAGCACGTAGAAATCCACTTGGGTCATGCCGCGATTGTAGCGTATCCCTTAGGCGCGTCTGAAAACGGCGAACCCTGACCGGACGTAAACGTCCGAAAATGGCCAATGCTTTGGCCCACGGAGACTATAGTTGAGACGAAACCGGTTTTGGCTGCTGTTCGGTACATAGTGGCCATAGGTTGGTCGTTTGAAATGCCGGGCACCCACGCGTACGCGCGGGCGTTCCGGTTCATTTGGAGGAGACTACCATGAAGATCCTGTTTACACGATTGGCAATCATGCTGGCGGCGATATTGCTCGCCGGCACCGCATACGGCGGCAATACCGTCCGATATCGCGTCATTGATCTCGGTAATCCATTGGGTGGGACCGGAATACCCTACGGCATCGGTAATCTCGGCAACAGTATCAATAACATTGGATGGGTGGCCGGGGAGGCCGACTTGCCGGGAAGCACGACCCTGCACGCCGAACTCTGGGTGTACGGGTTCCCGATTGACCTCGGTACCCTGGGCGGCCCCAACAGTGCGGTCGCCTGGCCAAATCACAACAACAATGGCTTGGTCGTGGGCATCTCCGAGACCGCCGCCACGCAGCCGCTGGGAGAATCGTGGAGTTGCGCGCTCGCGATCTTTTATTCCGCTCCACCCGACGGACACGTGTGCGTCGGTTTCGTGTGGCAGAACGGCATGATGACGGCGTTGCCGACGCTGGGCGGCGCCAACGGTTTCGCCACTGGCGTCAACAACTGGGGCCGGATCGTCGGTTGGGCCGAGACCACGTATCACGACCCGAGCTGCAACGCCAATAATCAGGTGTTGCAATTTTTGCCGGTCATGTGGGTGAAGCAAAACGGCCAATATGTTGCTGAGACGCTTCCGCCTTACAGCGGCGACTCGGATGGTGCGGCCACATCAATCAACCAGAAGGGCGAGGTAGTGGGCATTTCAGGCTTGTGCGGTGGCGCCGTCGGCGGCGAAACCGCCGAGCACATGGCCATGTGGCGCGACGGCAAATTGATTCGCATCATGCCTACATTGGGCGGGCGCGATTGGAACACGCCCATGGACATCAACAATCGGGGTGAAGTGGTCGGCTTTTCCGACTTGTCCGGCGATTCGGTCGCCGCGCCGAACTTCCACGCATTCCTGTGGTCGAGTAAGCCGTTCAATTGCAACGGCGAGCAAACCACCGGCACTTGCGACTTGGGCGTAATCTCTGGCGACGCCCTGAGCGAATCCCTGGGCGTCAACAATCGCGGTCAAGTGGTGGGAATATCGCTTGGTTCCACGCCGTACGGGCAGGCTTTCATCTATGAAAACGGCGTCATGCAGAACCTCAATAGCCTCGTGGAGCCGGGTACCACGCTGTTCCTCACCGACGCCCAGGACATCAACAATGAAGGCGTGATTACGGGGCAGGCCTACGATCCGGACACTGGCGTGATCAAAGCCTTCGTAGCGATTCCCGTGCCCGCGCGGAAGTGAACGGGTTGAATTACATATGGCTGGGGGCGAGGGCAGGGTTTTCCTGCCCTCACTTGTACCAGCGCGAGGAGATCGTATGTGCAAAGGGTTAATGGCGGCCGTTCTGTTGGGTTTTATGCAATGCGTCTTTGCCGCGCCTTCACCGGCGTGTTCGGCGCCGGTGTATCACCGTCTGGATTTCTGGCTGGGAGATTGGGACACCTATGAGGCCAACGGCCAGGGGCCGTCCGAGGCCCGCAATCACGTGACCTCGATCCTGGGCGGCTGCGTGATTCTGGAACGCTACCAAGGCACGAATGGCGAGCTTGGCGAGAGTTTTACGATCTATGACGCCTCACGGAAAGTCTGGCACCAAACCTGGGTGACAAACCGCGGTCAATTGCTGGTGCTAGAAGGTCGGTTCAAAGGTTATGAGCTGACGCTGCAAGGGGTTGAAACACTTGCGGGCAGTGAACGCGAGTTGATTCGCGGGATTTGGAAACCGCAACTGGATGGCGTGCGCGAGATGGCTTACATATCCAAGGACGGCGGTAAGACCTGGGCGGTGGATTTCGACATTCTGTTCAAGCCGCATCGTGGGAAATGAAGCGTGTGCGGCTTCTTGATTCCTTTCTTGCCCCCTCACTCTTTTCTCTCCCCCTTTGGGGGAGAGAAGAAAAGGAGTGCCTGTTTCGTCAGGCGCGGTCCAGTAAATATTGCACCAGCAAAGGTACCGGCCGGCCGGTCGCACCTTTTTCGGTGCCGCTCTTCCAGGCCGTACCGGCGATGTCCAGATGCGCCCAGCGCATGTCCTTGGTGAAACGCGACAGGTAGCAGGCAGCAGTGATGGCGCCACCTTCGCGTCCAGCCACGTTGGCGAAGTCCGCGAAGTTGCTCTTCAGGCCATCCTGATAGTCATCGTACAGCGGCAATTGCCAGGCGCGGTCTGCGGATTTTTCCCCGGCATTCCACAATTCTTTCACCAGACCGTCATCGTTTCCGAACAGGCCTGACAGCACATTGCCAAGCGCCACCACGCAGGCGCCGGTGAGCGTGGCCATGTCCACGATCGCGGCGGGCTTGAAACGCTGTGCGTAGGTGAGTGCGTCGCACAGGATCAAGCGGCCTTCGGCATCGGTGTTAAGGATTTCAACGGTTTGGCCCGACATGGTCTTGACGATGTCGGCGGGCTTTACCGCGTTGCCATCCGGCAGGTTCTCGGAACTGGGTACCACACCCACCAGATTGATTTTGAGTTGCATCTGCATGACGGCCTTGATCGCGCCGAACACGCTGGCGGCACCGCACATGTCGAACTTCATCTCGTCCATGGCATTGGACGGCTTGATGGAGATGCCGCCGGAATCGAAGGTGATGCCCTTACCGACCAGCACCTGCGGTTTGGCGCCTTTGGGGCCGCCGCGGTATTCCATGACGATGAGCTTGGCCGGCTCGCGGCTGCCGCGTGAGACCGCGAGCAGTGCACCCATGCCGAGTTTTCTCATCTGGGCTTCTTCGAGCACCGTGACTTTCAGCTTGCCGTTCTTGCCGAGCTTGCGCGCTTCATTCGCGAGATAACTTGGCGTGCAGATGTTGGGTGGCAGGTTGCCCAGATCTTTTGCCAACGCCACGCCCGCCGCAATGGCGGTGCCGTCACGGACACTGCGTTCCGCGCCCTGCACATCGGTCTGATCGGCCACCAGCAGCGTCAGCTTCTGCAACGTCGGTTTGTGCTTGTCGGGCTTGCTTTTGCACTGATCGAAACGGTAACTGGCATCTTCGGCACATTCGACAGCGTGACGGGCGCGCTGGTAGGCATTGGTGCCGCGCACCGTGAGCGCGGGCAGCGTGCTGGCCGCGTCCTTGACGCCGGCATCGTTGAGCGCGCGCACGGATTTGTGCACTGCTTTGCGGTAAGCGCGCAGGTTGAATTCCTTTTCGGGACCGAGGCCCACCAGCAGCACGCGTCCGGTCTCGAAGCCCGGCACTTCGAACAGCAGCAGGGTCTGGCCACTGCGGCCTTCCAGTGCGCCGCTTTTGACCAGCTTGCTGAGATAATCCCGGCTGCGCTTATCCAGGGTCTGGATGGGTGGCGAAAGTTTGCCGCCTTCAAATACGCCTGCCACCAGGCAGGTGGATTTGAGCTGGTCGGCATCAAATTTCTTGACTGAGAATTGCATGCGGGTCTCCCCCGATTGTCAGGAATCAAGTCTGACTGGCGTATGATTGGCGCCGATGCGGATTGGCCGCCGCGCCGCCGGTAAAAACAGGCGCTAGTTTAACGCATGCAGCCGATTGCCGAAATCTCCGGGAGCCGCTTTGGTACGCATTGTTGACCGCTATCTTGCCCGCGAAACCGCGCTAACCTGGGCGGCGGTGACCGCCATCCTGATGCTGATCCTGCTCAGCAACCGATTTGCACTGTTGTTGGGCGATGCCGCCGCCGGCAAATTGCCGCGCGACACGGTGTTCGCATTGCTCGGGCTTGCGTCCGTCAGCTATTTCATTGTAGTCATTCCCGTGGCGCTGTTCTTGGCGGTGATGCTGGCGCTCGGACGCCTGTACCGCGACAGCGAGATGACCACGCTCATGGCCTGCGGAGTGGGGCCGGTGCAAATCTACCGGCCGCTCATATTCATGGCTCTGATCCTTGCCATCATCCTGGCCGGACTGACGCTTAAAGTTGCACCCTGGGCGGTTCGTATGAGCGATATCATCAAGACCTATGGCCAGCACAATGCGCAAGTGGGCAGTTTCGAATCGGGGCGCTTCAAGCAGGATCCGAATGGCCACGGGGTGTTGTACGCGGCGGGCGTGAGCCGGGATGGACGCAAGCTGGAAAACGTATTCATCGAAGCCCCGGACAAGCAACGCCTGGTCGTGATTGCCGCCAGCAGCGGCACGCGCGAGGTAAGCGACGACGGGAGCGCCACCACGCTGGTGCTGCATGACGGCTACCGCTATGACGGCACACCCGGTCAGGCGGATTTTCGTATTGTGAAGTTCGCCCAAAACGGTATCCGCGTTGCTCCGGCCCTGCCCGAGCTGGGTTCGGAAGGTTACGCCGCCATGCCCACCGGCGCACTGTTCGCCGCCGGCAGTCTGGACGCGGCCTCCGAGTTGCAATGGCGTTTGTCAGTGCCTTTGTCCGCGCTGTTGCTGGTGTTTCTGGCGGTGCCGCTCGCGCGCACCTCGCCACGCCAGGGACGTTACGGAAAATTGTTCGTGGCGATCCTGGCGTATGTGATTTATGCCAACCTGGTGGGCGTCGCGCGGGTGTGGCTGGTGAAGCACGTTCTGCCGGCCGCTATCGGCATCTGGTGGGTCCTGATTTTACTGCTGCTGGCGGCCTGCATTCTTTTGTATCAGCAATACGGCTGGCGCGGTCTTTTTTTCCCGCAACGGAGCGGTGCGCATGCGGGTCATTGACCGGTATCTCGCCATCCAGGTAATCATCAATACTTTGCTGGTTTTGCTGGTGCTCACCGCACTCGCCAGCCTCATCACCTTCGTGGGCGAATTCAGCAGTGTGGGTCAGAGCCATTACGGTCTCGGGGAGGCGGCCTTGTACACGTTACTGTATGTGCCTTCGCAGGCTTACAGCATGTTCGTGGTGGCGGTCCTGCTGGGTACCCTGCTGGGCTTAGGTGATCTCGCGTCTCACAACGAACTCATGGTGATGCGCACCGCTGGTTTGTCGGTGACACGGTTGGGCGTATCCGCGATGGCCGGTGGCGTGGTGCTGTTGGTGCTGTGCGTAGTGCTCGGAGAATTTATTGCACCGCCGGCGCAACGGTATGCCGAAAGCCGGCGTTCGTTGTTGCTGTATAACCAGACCAATGTGCTGGGAAACGGCGGCATCTGGGCCAAGGATGGCGGTACCTTCCTGAATGTCGGCGAGATGAATACCCGCAACGGCGCCAAGGGAATTTATATCTATCGCCTGGATGACGGCCATCATCTCCTGAGCGCGACCCAGGCGGACTCAGCGGTGTTCAAGCAGGGTACCTGGCTGCTGAAAGATTTGCATGCAACCACGCTGACGCCAGACGGCGCCGACACCCGCAACTTGCCGAGTCTCGAATGGCAAACCTTCCTGAGTCCGGGATTGCTGAGTCTGTTCGTAGTGGACAGCGACAGTCTTTCAGCCCACGGTCTGTATCAATATATAAGGTATCTGCGCAGCAACGGCATTGACGCCAACCGCTATATCGCCGCTTTTTGGGGCCGTATTGCCAACCCCATTTCGTTGCTGGTGATGGTGTTGCTGGCGCTGCCGTTTGTGTTCGGTCCATTGCGCTCCGCGACCACCGGCCAGCGGCTCGTCACCGGCATGCTCATCGGCATCGGTTTCTTCGTGTTCAACAGCATTTTCGTGCAAAGCGGCGCGGTCTTTGGTCTGAACCCACTACTCACGGCGTGGCTGCCGACCATGCTGCTGGCCGTCATCAGCGGCATTGCCGTGGGCCGGATTCGATAAGACGTCAGGACGAACGGCGAAGACCGCAATCTTCGTCACCAGCGCAATCCACGGCTTGGGTGCTTCTAAAAATCAGAGATTTTGGTTTCCGGCTAGGCAAAAATGACCGAGAAACCGGAGTGTACATGGCCAGTACATGAGGGCTCGCCGGATACGGCGAGCGGGCGGACCGGGATGTCCGCCCTGGACCACGAGCGAGCAGGACAGCGAAGCGTAGTGGTCGAGGTCATTTTCGCCTAACCGGAAAGCAAAAGATTGATTTTTAGCGGTGCCCGCTATTGCGTGGAGGCCGCTTGTTTCAGCGCCACAGCGATGCGCACAGCGTCCTGCCGTGCCGCTTCGACTGTGTCCGCGTGCAGGGCCTGTTCCAGCATGGCCACTGCGTGCTCCAGCTTGATATGTTCCGCCGGCGCGTGACCGAGATCATTTAATACGCCGTTGCCCATGCCGGTGCAGGGATCGCCGACCTTGGCGTCGTAACGCTTGTCCCTGGAACCCACCAGGCAATTGATCACATGATGAAAATGCATTGTCGCTGTGGCCAGGTTGGCAGCGTCCCCCGCCATCTGTGCGTGGATAGTGGCGGTGGTGAGTTCCTGATCGGCGCTGCCGGCGGCAAAACCCAACGGTGCGGCCAATGCCAGGGCCAGGGCAAGCGCCAGGGGTGAAGTGGGTTTATTCATGATGTTCCTCCGGGTTTGTGGTTCAAAAAGACATCAGGGTTCCGCATGCACATAGACGTATTCCGCGGCATTTTCCAGCAGATTCTGTAAATCCTCCGGAGTGCCCGTGAAGGTTTGGGCCGGAAATCCGGTGCCGCGCACCGTGAGGGCAATTTGCTTGCCCTGCAGCACGATCTCACCGTTAATCTCAACCTCGTGCCCAAGCCAACCGTGCAGCGTGCGTCGCACATCACCCAGCGAGACGTGCACGTCGGGGATCTGCAATTTGATGTCATTGGTCCACGCGCCTTGCATGGCACGGCTTTCCGGCGAGGCCAGCGCACTCGCCTTCAGATTCTGCAACTGGTCAAGAAACTGGCTTGCCACCACGGTGCCGTTGTTACCCGCGGTCACGAACGAGGGCGGTACTTGAAACTGATTCACCACCACAGAATGATCGGTGGCGGCTGAATAGACTGCGTACACAATCAATCCCAATACTGTCAACGCGACAATGCTGAGCACGCCCTGATACGTCATGCGCAGCCATTCGTGTTGGTGCTGCGCGCGGAACTGGATGTGTTGCGAACGCAGTGCCTGGTTGCGGAGCTTCAGATTCTCGGCCTGCATATCGTGCAGCGCCGCTTCACGTTGTGCGTGCTCGCGCTGGAGATTGAGCTGCTCATCCAGGTAGCCGGCCGCATGCCGGGCCAAGTCGGGATTCTTGGCCGCCTCCCCCAGCGCCAGTGATGCCGCCAAACCAGGTTCTTCTTTTGATGCTTCTTTCGGCATGGACACCCACGTCATCTTTCAAATTCGGGCGGTAGCATACTCCGCGCAAAATGCAATGCAATGCCGTATTACCGGCAGCTACTATTATATGCCGCCAATTGCCGGTGTTCGGCCTGAATCAGGTATTGACGGCGTGGCTGCCGACCGTGCTGCTGGCCGTCATCAGCGGCATCGCCGTGAGCCGCATTCGATAAGCCAATCAGAATGAATGGCGGAGACCGCAATCTTCGTTACCGGCGCAATTCGCGGTTATTTTGGCGGGCCTGTTTCTTGCGGTTCAGAGCGGGCTTTCGGATTGCCAAATCATACGCGCGGGGTGGGCTATTCTCCATTTTTCCGCTGCCCGTTGGCCGCAGAATCAGCCGCTTTCATCTTGCGGGTTTTCGGCAGCGACACCAGGCGCGTGCCCGAGAGGTGGTCGTGCCAGCCCAGCCGGTGCGGATCAAAGGCCGGCCACACGAAGCCCGCAAGCGCCAGCAGAAAAATGACCGCGGCGGCGATGCGCAGCACGCCCGCGTCCAACTGGCCGTCGGCTTTGATAAGAAATTCGCAGCCCAGCACGATCAGCAGCCAGGGGATCAGCAGGGTAATGTAACGAATCAATGCGCGGTACCAGCCGAGCGACGCACCTTCCCTGCACACCGCGCGCAGGTTCCAGGTGCGCATGCCGACAGTCTGCCCGCCGTGGGTCCAGAACCCGCCGAAGAACGCATAGCCCAGGGCCAGGAGCGCCAGTTGATAAATGAATTTCACACCCGCGCTATCGGCATAGAAGGATTCGAGAGCCCGACCGTGCGTAAACGGCATGATGAGGAAGGTGGCCAGAATCCAGATGGCAAGCAGGATGAGTGCGTCGTAGAAACCCGACGCCAGCCGCCGGAACAGCCGCGGCGCGGTCAACGTTGCACCATCTGAAGCGGATGGCGAGGAATGCGATGCGCTCATCGAGAAACAAAACCCAAAAGTGGCGCTCCCAGCGGGGCGAGGCCGGTGCATTTATCTGTATGCCGGTGGCATGCCGATTCGGTCGAGCGCCCGGACATGATGTCCGGGCCGGACTGCGCACCAGGGATGGTTCTGCGCCAATCATTTTTCAACATGAGTGGCGCTCCCTGCGGGATTCGAACCCGCGTTTAAGCCTTGAGAGGGCTCCGTCCTAGGCCTCTAGACGAAGGGAGCGGGGACGCAATGGGAGTGGTATTATACGGGAGCACCGGATTTGCTCAAGTTCGACAGCAAAGTAAAGGCAAGCTTCCGGACGTCATGCGCACACAGGAATCCTCCGCCATTTCACCCGCCATCATTGCCCGCGCCGATCACAATATCTCGCGGACCCAGATTTCCGAAAACGCCCTCAAGGTGCTGTACCGGCTCAAAAGTGCCGGCTATGAGTCCTATCTCGTCGGCGGCGGCGTACGCGACCTGTTGCTGGGCCGCGAGCCCAAGGATTTCGACGTGGCCACCGACGCGAATCCGGAGCAGGTGCACACGCTGTTTCGCAATTGCCGCATCATCGGCCGGCGCTTCCGGCTCGCCCACGTGCAATTTGGCCGTGAGATCATTGAAGTCGCCACCTTCCGGGCCAATCGGCCTGCAACTCCTGATGAGCAGGGCGACACTACCGATTCCCGTCACGACAACGGCCGCATTCTGCGCGACAATACCTACGGCACGCTGGAAGAAGATGCATTCCGGCGCGATTTCACCGTCAACGCGTTGTACTACGACATCCGCGATTTCTCGCTCAAGGATTACGTCGGCGGGCTTGCGGATTTGCGCGCCGGCACCCTGAGACTCATCGGCGACCCGGCTACCCGCTACCGCGAGGATCCGGTGCGCATGCTGCGCGCAGCGCGTTTTGCGGCCAAACTTGGGTTCCGCCTGCATCCCGATACCGCCGCGCCCATCACCACGCTCTCGCCGCTGCTGGCCGACATCCCGCCGGCCCGCTTGTTCGAGGAAATCCTGAAGTTATTCCTGTATGGATTCGGCCTGCAAGCGTTCGAATGCTTGCGCCACTACGGCCTGTTAGCCCACCTATTCCCGCGCACCGACGCGGTACTTGATACCGAGGAGCAGGGTTTTCCGCACACCTTCATCAGCAAGGCGCTGACCAGCACTGACGTGCGCGTGAACGAAGACAAACCGGTCACACCCGCGTTTCTATTTGCGGCGCTTTTGTGGGAACCCGTGCGCCAGCGGGCGGCGT
This sequence comes from Gammaproteobacteria bacterium, assembly GCA_049698775.1. Classification (GTDB taxonomy): domain Bacteria; phylum Pseudomonadota; class Gammaproteobacteria; order Natronospirales; family REEB76; genus REEB76. The sequence goes on along the minus strand of JBAVYM010000040.1, from coordinate 35,422 downwards.
TACTGGAAACCCAGGGGGCACATTCGGGCGAGGCTCTGCGCCGCGCCGCGGACGACATCATTTCGGAACAAATCGCGCGCGTGTCTTTGCCGCGCCGTTTCGCCACACCCATGCTAGAAATGTACCAGATGCAGGCGCGCTTCACCCAACGGGAAGGCAAGCGGCCTTTGCGCCTGCTGGCACATCCGCGGTTTCGCGCCGCTTATGATTTTCTGGTGTTGCGCGCGGAAGCCGGCGAAGTGGAGTCGGAGCTGGCTCAATGGTGGACCGAAATCCAGAACTTCGATGCAGATGGACAGCGCAGCCTGCTGAGCACGGCACCGGCCGGTGCCAGGCGGCGCTCGCGTCGCCGGCGGCGATCCCATGAGACTTCCCAACCCGCCTGACGCCGTGAGCGTTGGCGTTCGCGCTTACATTGGTCTTGGCAGCAATCTGGACGAACCCGCCGCGCAGTTGCGGCGCGCGTTCATGGAGTTGGATAGACTGCCGCAGACGCGCGTGCTGGCGCGTTCACACTTATATAAGAGCAAGCCGCTCGGTCCCCAGGATCAGCCGGATTTCTGTAACGCAGTGGCGGTGATCGAGACGCAACTTGAACCGCTGACCCTGCTGCGTGGTTTGCGCGACCTGGAAGAACGACATGGCCGCCGGCGCGAGAGTGAAACACATTGGGGACCGCGCACTCTGGACCTGGACATGCTCATATATGGCGAACTCAGCATGCACACACCACAGTTGACGCTGCCGCATCCGGGCGTGCATCAACGCAGCTTCGCCCTGTATCCTCTTGCGGAAGTGGCGCCGGCGCTGGTTATTCCGGGACATGGGCCAGTGCAGGGGCTGCGCGACCGCTGCCATTCACCCAGCATCGAAAAATACGAGGACAGCGCGGATGAGTGAAACCCGGCCCCGCTATCTGGTGGTTGAAGGCCCCATCGGCGTCGGCAAGACCAGCCTCGCCCAGTTGTTGGCGGAAACCTTCGGCGCCGAATTGCTGCTCGAGCGCGCCGAGGAGAATCCCTTTCTGGAACGTTTCTATCGCGATCCCAGAAATGCCGCGCTACCTGCCCAGCTCTCATTTTTGTTTCAGCGTGTGCGTCAATTGCAGCGCTTGCGCCAGGGCGATATCTTCACACCCTCGCGGGTCGCGGATTTCATGCTGGAAAAGGACCGCCTGTTCGCGCAACTCAATCTGGACGACGACGAATTGGCGCTCTATGAACAGGTGTATCAGCATCTGGCGCTGGATGCGCCGGTGCCGGATTTGGTGGTGTACCTGCAGGCGCCGGTTGAGGTACTCATGCGCCGCGTCATGCGCCGCGGCGTCAGCTTCGAGCAGTTCATCCAGCGGGACTACCTGGAGCGTGTGGCGGGCGCCTATGCGCATTTCTTCCATTATTACAACCGCTCACCGCTCCTGATCGTGAACGCCAGCGACATCAACCTGGTGGATAGTGAAGAGGATTACGGATCGCTGGTGCGGGAAATAAACCGCGTCAAGAGCGGCCGCCACTATTTCAACCCCGCCGCGCGTCAGGCTTGAAGTTTAAGCCGCCAACCGCCATTCTGATGCCCGGCAAATCAAGGAATCCGCATGTACACCCAACCTGAAAACCGCAGCCAGGCGGAAAAACTCACTATCAGGTCGCTGGCAAAAATGAAGGCTGCAGGTGAAAAGATCGCCTGTCTCACCGCCTACGACGCGAGTTTTGCCGTGCTGCTGGATAACGCCGGCGTGGACCTGGTGCTGGTGGGGGATTCCCTGGGCAACGTCATCCAGGGGCACGACACCACCGTGCCTGTGACCATGGACGACATGGTCTATCACGGCCGTCTGGTGCAGCGTGGTTTGAAGCGCGCGTTTTTCATGGTGGACATGCCGTTCATGAGTTATCCCACGCCGGAAATCGCACTTGCCAACGCCGCGCGGCTCATGCAGCAGGCCGGCGCGCAGATGGTGAAGCTCGAAGGCAGCGGCCATCAGGCGCAGATCGTGAGTTATCTCAACGACAACGGCGTGCCGGTGTGCGCGCATCTCGGTTTGCGGCCACAACAGGTGCATAAACTCGGCGGTTTCCCGACCCAGGGACGCGGCGAGATTGCCGCACGCCAGATGCTGGACGATGCACTGCTGCTCGAGCAGTCCGGCGCCGACATCATTCTGCTGGAGAAGGTTCCGAAGGCGCTGGCCGCGGAAATCACCGGCAAGGTTAAAGTGCCGGTCATCGGCATCGGTGCCGGTCCCGGCGTGGACGGTCAGATACTGGTGCTCTACGACATGCTGGATATCACTCCCGGCCGCCGCGCGAAATTCGTGCGCAATTTCATGCAGGGCGCCGCCAGCCCGCGTGCGGCCGTGGAAGCCTATGTGAAAGCCGTCAAGGATAGCAGTTATCCCGCGCCCGAACATGGCTTCGACTGAATTTCATTGATCATCTTTCATGTTGACCCTGCACAGCGTCATTGAACTGCGCGACTGCGTCAGCCGCTGGCGTTTCTCCGGCCAACGCATCGCCCTGGTGCCCACCATGGGCAATCTGCACGCCGGCCATCTGAAATTGGTGGAACACGCCCGCGAACACGCCGAGCGCGTGGTGGTGAGCATCTTCGTCAATCCCCTGCAATTCGGCCCCAATGAGGACTTCAAGAGCTATCCGCGCACCCTCGACGCAGACAAGGCCCAGCTTTTAACGGCGAATACCGATCTGCTGTTCGCACCGCCGGTGAGTGAGGTGTATCCCGGCGGCCAGGAGCAGGTTACGCGTGTGGAAGTTCCAGAGCTGTCCGCCATCCTCGACGGCAAATTCCGTGCGGGCCACTTCATCGGCGTTGCAACGGTGGTGGCAAAACTTTTCAACATGGTGCAGCCGGACCTGGCCCTGTTCGGCGAGAAGGACTATCAGCAGTTGGCGGTGATTCGCCGGATGGTGGCGGATTTGTCCATGCCCGTGGAGATCGTCAGTGTACCCACGGTGCGCGAGAGCGACGGCCTCGCCCTGAGTTCGCGCAATCAGTATCTGACGCCGGAAGAACGCAAGCTCGCGCCGCTCTTGTATCGCATGCTCCTCGATGTGGCCCAGACATTGCGCGAAGGCCGGCGCGATTTTGCGAAGCTCGAATCCGAAGCGGTGCGCAAACTTTCCGACGGCATGCGCCCCGACTATGTTTCCATCCGCGCCGCGCACACGCTGTTGCCGCCGGCCGCGGACACGGCGCATTTTGTGGTGTTGGCCGCGGCTTGGCTGGGCAAGGCGCGTCTCATAGACAATATCGAAGTGCATACCCAGGCGCGGACGGAACCGGACACGACTTGAGAGCCCGCACCGGGACAGGGTAAAATATGCCTGCACTCGCTCAAACTCCGTGATTTCCATGCAACTCACCCTACTCAAAGCCAAGCTGCACCGCGCCCGCGTGACCCACGCGGAACTGGACTACGAAGGTTCCTGTGCCATTGACGCAAATCTGCTGGACGCGGCCGGCATCCTGCCTTATGAACAGATCCAGATTTACAACGTCAGCAACGGCGAGCGCTTTACCACCTACGCGATTCGTGCTGAAGCCGGCTCGCACGTCATCTCCGTCAACGGCTCCGCCGCCCACCGCGCCAAGCCCGACGACATCGTGATTATTTGCGCCTACGCGCAGCTCAACGCCGCAGAGGCAATCAACCATATACCGAGACTCGTGTATCTCGACGCGCACAACACAGTTACTCGCACCTCCAACGCTATCCCCGTCCAAGCCGCCTGAAAGCGGTTTTTCTTCTTCGTCATTCCCGCGAAACTTGTCCCCGCTTTCGCGAAGACAGGCTTCGCGGAGGTGACAAATTATGCCGGTTGACTGCGCACACCAAAAGACTAAGCTGCTCCAATCTAAATCACCGTCGAATCCATGAGCGTTCCCGCCACTCAATCACCTTCGCCATCAGGTCATCCCGAGCAATTCCGGCAGAGTGGCTACACGGTGCTGCGTGCCGTCATCAGCGCCGAAAGCGCGCGCTTCATGGCCACGTATGCGCTGCTGCAACGCAACTGGCCGGGTTACTATGAACCCGAGGAAATGTTCCGCGCCGCCATCGGCCACTATGCCGATGCCTTCAGCGAGACCTTGCTGCTGGAGCTGCAACCCGCGATCGAGCAGGCCACCGGCCTGAAACTTTTGCCCTGTTATTCCTATCTGCGCATCTACGGCAACGGCGCGATTCTGCCGAAGCACCTGGATCGGCCGTCCTGTGAGATCAGCACTTCACTCGCGCTGGGTTTCAAAGCTCCTGCCTTGTGGCCGCTGTGCGTCACCGCGGACGGTGCGGACAAGGCGCTGGCCCTCGCGCCCGGCGACATGCTCATCTATCGCGGTGCCGATGTGCCCCATTGGCGCGAGCCGTTCGCGGGCGAATGGTGGGCGCAGACCTTTCTGCATTATGTGGACGCGAACGGTCTGTACACCGATTTCAAATTCGATGGCCGCGAGCGCATCGGCCCCTTCGACAAGCTCACCATGCAACGTCATTTCCAACGCCCCGCCAGCCTCGGCCGCAATGACACCATGGCTACCGTGGGGCCGGATGCGCCCTGTCCCTGCGGCAGCGGCCTGCGCTTCCGCGATTGCCACGGTCGCAAAGCCGGTTAAGCAAGGGCATAACCCACGTTTGCATCTACCCATATTGGGTATTATCATGCCCAATATGGGTGCTAAGACTAAAGACAAGGCCCGACAATTCCGTCATGGCGTCGGGGAATTACCCGCACGCTACGTCGCGCGGACCAGCCCCACGACCAGCCTGGCAGATGCGCTGTTCACTACCACACAGCAACGCGTGCTGGGCGCGTTGTATGGGCAGCCGCAGCGCAGCTTCACCGTGACGGAGCTGATTACCTCGACGGGTGCGGGTTCCGGCGCGGTACAGCGCGAGCTTGCCGCGCTCACCGCCAGCGGTCTGCTGACGATGAGACAGATTGGCAATCAGAAGCACTACCAGGCCAATCCAGATGCGCCTATATACAATGAACTTGTCGGCATCCTGCAGAAAACCGTGGGTCTGGCCGAACCCCTGCGCGAGGCACTTGCGCCACTCGCCGGGAAGATAAGCGTTGCATTCGTGTACGGCTCGATTGCCAAACGCAGCGACACCGCTTCCAGCGATATTGACCTGATGATCGTCTCCGATAAACTCAATTACGCCGACACCATCCTGGCGCTGCAGCCGGCAGCGGAGAAGGTCGGTCGGGAGATCAACCCCACGATCTATTCGCGTAAAGAGCTCGCCAAACGCATCAAAGCTAAAAACGCTTTTGTAACCCGCGTGCTGGAACAACCCAAAATTTGGTTGATGGGGAGTGAGAATGAACTCCGCGCTTGAGAACCTGTGCGGTCCCGGCAAACCGTTGACCGCCGAGCCGGCAGATGCAAAAGAAATCACGGATCTGAAACGCTCCGGTTTAGCACGGTTGAAGGATGCGAAAAACAAATCGCTGGCCTTGGAAAGCCGATTTGATCTGGCCTACAACGCCGCGCATGCACTGTGCCTTGCGGCGCTGCGACGCATGGGCTATCGCGCCAAACATCGCTACATCGTATTCCAGGTGCTGCCGCATACCCTCAGTCTCGGTCCCGAGGTATGGCGCGTACTGGATAAATGCCATAACCTGCGCAATGTTGCGGAATACGAGGGCACGCTCGATATAGACACCCGCATCGTGACCGATCTGGTCGCGGCGTGTGAGACGGTTGCGGGCACACTTTCCACATCCGAAATCGGGGACGTAGATTGATGTTGACCGAAGAACAAAAGTGGCTGCTGGTCCAGGAGAGGCCGGGTTCCTGGTCTGGCCATTGAAAACTGGGCAGCCGAGCAGAGCAGGGAATGACACTTACCCCTGAACAACTTATCCGCGAGAAAATTGACGCATTGCTCACGGCGGCCGGTTGGGCGCTCCAGGACATGGCGGATTTCAACCGCAATGCCGCCGAAGGCGTCGCGGTGCGCGAGTTTCCGCTGGCCAGCAGCCCTGCGATTACCTGCTGTTCATTGCCGGCAAGGCGGCAGGCGTGATCGAGGCAAAGAAGGACGGCACTACGCTGTCGGGCGTGGCCGGGCTGCTATATTTCATGGCGTATTATGTTGTGCGCCGTCAGGGACCAGGGCGGGCAAAATCTGGCCGAAAACATTAAAGGGTTGTTGTGGCTCCACTGAACCCGGAAGCGAAAGCCCGTATCAAAATCAATAAGCTGCTTGAAGTAGCAGGCTGGCGTTTCTTCGACGATGAGAAGGGCAAGGCCAATATTGTTCTCGAACCGAACGTCAAGATCACCACCGCTCAGATTGATGGATTTGGACAGAATTTCGAAAAGACGAAAAACGGATTTATTGATTTCCTGTTGCTCGATTCAAGAAGTTTCCCGCTAATTGTTCTTGAAGCAAAATCCGAGGATAAAAATCCACTGGTTGGCAAGGAACAAGCACGCAAGTACGCCAAGTCACAAAACTGCCGCTTCGTCATCCTCTCCAACGGCAACCTGCACTATTTCTGGGACCTGGAACGTGGGAATCCCTACGTCATCACGACTTTCCCGACTCCCGAATCTGTTATCGGCTACCAGAAGGTCGAACCCAACCCGCAACAACTAAGTGACCAAAATGTCGCGTCGGATTACATCGTTCTGACCCAGCGCCCGAGCTACGCATCCGAGGCCGGATGGAAGAACCAAGCTGAACGCTCGGCCTACATCCAGGCCAACAAGCTGCGCTTCCTGCGCCCGTACCAGCTCAAGGCCATCCATTGCTTGCAGGATGCGGTGCGAGATGGCAAGGACCGTTTTCTGTTCGAGATGGCGACCGGCACTGGCAAGACCCTCACTGCCGCCGCCGTGGTGAAGTTGTTCCTGCGTACCGGCAATGCCCGGCGCGTTCTGTTTCTGGTGGATCGCCTGGAACTCGAAGAGCAGGCCCGAAAAGCCTTTGTGGCCATGCTGTCCGCGGATTTCCAGACGGTGATCTACAAGGAAAACCGAGGCGACTGGCGGCACGCGGAGATCGTGGTAACCACGGTCCAATCCCTGTTGTTCAACAACAAGTACCAGAGCCTGTTTTCGCCCACGGATTTTGATCTGGTTATTTCCGATGAAGCCCACCGCTCCATCGGTGGTAATGCGCGCGCCGTGTTCGACTATTTCGTCGGTTACAAGCTGGGCCTGACCGCGACGCCCCGTGATTATCTGAAACGGTTTGATCATAAAAACTCGACCACTCGCGATCCGCGTGAGGCTGAGCGCCGCCTGCTGCTGGATACCTATCGAACGTTCGGATGTGAAAACAGCCAGCCGACCTACCGTTATTCGCTGCTGGACGGAGTGCGGGACAGATACCTCGTCAATCCCACCGTGATAGACGCACGCAGTGACGTCACTACGCAATTGCTATCCGAAGACGGCTTCATTGTTACCTTCACCGACGACACCGGCGAGGATAAGAAGGAGGCGTTCAAACAACGGGAATTCGAGAAACGATTCTTCTCGAAGGCGACCAATGAAATTCTGTGCAAAACCTTCCTGGAGAATGCACTGCGAGATCCGGTCAGCGGCGAAGTCGGCAAGTCAATTATCTTCGCAGTCAGCCAGAACCACGCCGCCAAGCTGGTACAGATCCTCAACCAGATGGCCGACCGTGTGTTTCCCGGCAAGTATCAGTCGGACTTTGCGGTACAGGTTACCTCCCAGATTCCCGATGCCCAGCAGTTCACGGTCAACTTCGCCAACAATAACCTGCTCGGCTCTGGAAACTTCATCCCGGGCTATAAAACCAGCAAGGCGCGTGTATGCGTGACCGTCGGCATGATGACCACCGGCTACGACTGCACCGACCTGCTTAATATCGGCTTGTTCCGGCCGATCTTTTCGCCCACGGATTTCATCCAGATCAAGGGGCGTGGCACGCGCAGGCACAACTTCCTGGACGAGCTTTTTGATGACACGATCAAGGCCGGGGTCATGCAGCCGGAGAAGACCACCTTCAAGCTGTTCGATTTCTTCGCCAACTGCGAATACTTCGAAATGGAATTCAATTATGACGAAGTGATCAAGCTTCCCCAACCTCACGTAAGGAGCGATGAGGATCGAGGCACTGGCCCCGTCGTATACGCTGGCAACTACGAGCATCTTGGGTCTGACATTCTTACCGGGATTAAGCAAGAGATTATCGGCCACCAGGGCATGAAGATAGATCGCATGTTCTTCGACCGCTTTGAGGATACGGTGCGCGCAGACCAGACCATCGCCAAGGCGGTCGAAGCCGGGCAGTGGGATCGGGTGATTGACTACGTCAATCGTGAGGTCTTCGACAAGCCCGAGGAGTACTACACGCTCGACAAACTGCGCAAGGCTGCGGCGGTGGATCGCCGCGTCAGCCTGCGCGAAATCCTGGAGAAGGTATTTGGCTTGATTCCGCGCTTCAAGTCCAAAGACGAGTTGCTGGAAGAGGAGTTTGCCAAGTTCGTTAACGACCACAAGCCCAGCGAGGCTGCCGCCATGCCGGCCATCAAGAACTTCTTCAAGGCCTACATTGTCAGCGATGAGTTGCGCGGCACCATAGACAAACGCCAGTTCACCGATCTCGCCACCAACCCGTTCTTCTCGACCCGCGATTACAAGGCTGTGCCGTCTCGCTATCGTGCGCTGGTCCCGGACTACGTCAAAGACTACGTGTCACTCAACGCGTTCATGTAACACCGGATCACAGGGCACCATGCTGGATATCGACACCAAGCGCCGTATAGATACCGCCCGCGACATTCTCGTGGGCAAGGTGCCCGACCCCAAGAGCCAGGTCGAACAGATCACCATTGCGCTGATCTACAAGTTCATGGACGACATGGATGCGGAAAGCGAGGAGATGGGCGGCAAGCGCAAGTTTTTCGCCGGTGACTATGCGCGTTACGGCTGGTCAAAGCTGATGCAACCCGGGCTCGGCGGCCATGAAATGCTCAACCTGTACGCCGAAGGCATCGGCAAGATGCCCGAAAACCCCGGCATCCCGCCGCTGTTCCGCGACATCTTCAAGAATGCCTTCCTGCCGTATCGCGACCCCGAAACGCTCAAGGCCTTCCTCAAGGTCATTGACGAATTCCAGTACGAGCATTCCGAGCGCCTCGGCGATGCCTTCGAATACCTGCTGTCGGTGCTGGGCAGCCAGGGCGACGCCGGCCAGTTCCGCACGCCGCGCCACATCATTGATTTCATTGTTGAGATCGTTGACCCGGAGAAAAACGAAGTCGTGCTGGACCCGGCCTGCGGCACCGCCGGGTTCCTGATCTCCTCTTACAAGCACATCTTGAAAACCAACACCGATAACAAGGGCCACAGCACGCTGACGCCGGACGAGCGCGCGCGGTTGGCCAAGAACTTCAAGGGCTACGACATCTCGCCCGACATGGTGCGCCTGTCGCTGGTGAACCTGTACTTGCATGGCTTCGCCGACCCGCACATCGTCGAGTACGACACCCTCACCAGCCTGGAGCGCTGGAACGAACACGCCGACGTGATCCTGGCCAATCCGCCGTTCATGTCGCCGAAGGGCGGCATCCGGCCGCACAACCGCTTCGGCGTGCAGAGCAAGCGCTCTGAGGTGCTGTTCGTCAGTTACATGGCCGAGCACCTGACGCCCAACGGCCGCGCCGGCATCATCGTGCCCGAGGGCATCATCTTCCAGAGCCAGAACGCCTACAAGCAATTGCGCAAGCTGCTGGTGGAAGACTATCTCGTTGCCGTCGTCTCGCTGCCGGCCGGCGTGTTCAATCCGTATTCCGGCGTCAAGACCTCAATCCTGATCCTCGACAAGTCGCTGGCCAAGCGGGTGGGCACGATCGCGTTCTTCAAGGTCGCGAACGACGGCTTCAGCCTCGGCGCGCAGCGGCGGCCGATTGACAAGAACGACTTGCCGCAAGTGCTGGCGGAGATCGAGGAATATCTGCGCCGATTGCGGGCGCACGAATCCGTACTCCCTTCTCCCGCCGGGAGAGTGGGGCCTGCCCCCGCGAAAGCGGGGGGTGAGGGTTTCCGTCCTGTGCTCGGCTTGGTCGTGCCGAAGAAGAAGATCGCGGCGAGTGGCGATTACAACCTGAGCGGCGAGCGGTATCGAGAAAATGGAACGACGACTCACTCGGTTGCTTTGGTATCTCTCGGAGACGCGAGTCTGTTTCGAGTGGAAAGCGGCGGGACGCCTAAGTCCGACGTGGAGGAATATTGGAACGGAGGAATCCCTTGGGCGACGTTGGTTGATCTTCCGGCGGGAAATTTCATTACACCGATCATGTCGACGCGGCGTACGATCTCTGAAAAGGGCCTTCGCGAATCGTCCGCAAAAATGATTCCGGCCAACTCGGTGATCGTTTCGACACGAGCGACCATTGGTCGCATTGCAATCAATCGCGTACCCATTGCAACGAATCAGGGATTCAAGAACGTTGTGATCACGGACCCGCAGCGGGCGGTGCCGGAATACGTGGCGTTGGCAATCACCAAGGTCGTTCCGACGATGCAAGCGTTGGCGACGGGCGGGACCTTTGCCGAGATATCAAAGACGAAGTTTTGCGAACTCCAAATTCCATTTCCGCCGCTGGAAGTGCAGAAGGAGATCGTGGCGGAGATCGAGGGTTACCAGAAAGTCATAGACGGCGCCCGCACCGTCCTCGACAACTACCGTCCCCACATCCCCATCCACCCCGACTGGCCGATGGTGGAGATCGGAGAGTTGGTAGCGAGTGAGAAAAATGGTCTGAAGGCTGGCCCGTTCGGGTCTTCGCTGAAGAAGGAGTGTTACGTCAAATCCGGCTACAAAATATACGGCCAAGAACAGGTGATTCGTGGTGACATTAACTACGGAGACTACTACATCGACGAGGCGAAGTTCCGGGAACTCGAGAGCTGTAAAGTCAAAGCGGGCGATGTCTTGATAAGCCTCGTCGGAACTTATGGGAAAATTTTGATCGTCCCTGAGAAGCACGAACCCGGAATCATCAATCCCCGGTTGCTCAAAGTCACTTTGGACAAGCAAAAGATACTGGCTACCTACTTCGTAGAAGCGTTTCGCCAAGAGACGGTGACCAAGCAGGTGGCCAATCTTTCTTACGGTGGCACGATGGGCATTCTAAGTCTGAAAGTTTTGAAAAGCTTGAAGCTCCCCCTCCCACCCCTCGCCACCCAGCAAGCCATCGTCGCCGAGATCGAAGCCGAGCAAAAGCTGGTAAACACCAACCGCGAACTCATCGCCCGCATGGAAAAGAAAATTCAGGCTACCCTCGCCCGCGTCTGGGGCGAAAATGAGCCGATTCCAACCGATGAAGCCGGAGGAAAGCTGGTTTTGTGAGTGCGATCAGATGAATGAACCAGTTGATGACCCGTTGAAGCCTCTTGATCAGGTTTTGGAGCCGGATATTCGCTCAACCACGATGGGTATGTATGATCCCGGGACCGGGATTCGTAAGGAAACACTTGAAGATCATCATGCCGAGATAGCACGAGTGACTCTCAATGAGAGTGCGCCACTGGCTGTTCGGCAGCTTTTCGAAAACGCGAAAAATCTGGTTTTGTATTCCTGGTTTTTCTACCGTTTCCACCAATCCGCCGAGTTGTCGGGCTTTGGCGCATTGGAAATGGCCTTGAGGGAAAAGGCGAAAAAGAGTGCAGCAGAATGGTGGAGTAACAATAGCAAGAAACACATGCCTTCCATGAAGAAACTTTTTGAAAAAGCAAAAAATGATGGTTGGATCAGAAATGAAGAGTTCTCTGCTTGGCGGCAGCGCCAGCAACAAGCTGCCTATGACAGGCGCGTAGAGGAGCTTTCACAAAAGATGATAGAAGAAGGGGTCAGCGAGATAGAATTGCCGCATCGTGAAGAGTTCGAAGGTATTATTGGTGACGAAACCTTCGATTACCTGGAAATTTTGCTTAAAACAATTCCGCCAATCAGGAACAATCTGGCGCATGGAGCGCAAACCCTGCACCCGGACAGCTTGGATAGGTTAAAACTCTGCGCAGAAATTATTAACCAACTGTTCCCTGACTGATACGCGCTTTTCGGGATGAACCGTCTATCCTCTACGCTCAACACGAACGGTTGAAGAATGTTGAGATAAGTTCTAAGGACAGTCGTGTTGCGCGAGTGCCCAACTGACATGTTCGCGTACCAATTCAGAGGGGTAATCGGCGCGTCTTTTGAGTGCAGTGATGATTTCAGGCGAGCTGGGAGCGTTACCAAGACCTACTGCGAGATTGCGGAGCCAGCATTCGTAACCGGCGCGGCGGATGGCGCTGCCCTCGGTGCGCTCCAGGAATTCTGCTTCCCTCCAGTTGAATAATTCGACCAACGCCGCGTTATCCAGGCCGTGGCGCGGCTTGAATTCCTTTTCCTGCGTTGGTCGTGCAAACTTGTTCCAGGGGCAGAAAAGCTGGCAGTCGTCGCAGCCGAACACGCGGTTGCCGATGGCTTTGCGGAATTCCACCGGGATGGAGCCTTTGTACTCAATGGTGAGGTAGGCAATGCAGCGGCGCGCGTCCAGTTGATAGGGCGCGACAATGGCGTGGGTGGGGCACACGTCCATGCAGGCTTGACAGCTTCCGCAATGGTCCGTGGCGGGCGTATCCAGCGGCAGCGGCAGGTCGGTGAACAGTTCGCCCAGGAAAAACCAGGAGCCGGCGCTTTTGTTGATGAGATTGGTGTGCTTGCCGATCCAGCCGAGGCCGGCATTGCGCGCCAGAGCTTTTTCGAGCACCGGCGCGCTGTCGGTGAAGGCGCGGTAGCCGAACGGACCGATTTTCTTTTGCACGCGCTCTGCGAGTTTTTGCAGGCGTGCGCGCAATAGCTTGTGGTAATCACGGCCCAGCGCATAACGCGCGATATACGCGTGATCGTTTTCTTTCAGTAATGCTCCCGCTTCCCGCGTACCGTCCGGCCAATAATCCATGCGCACGGAAATTACCCGCAGCGTGCCAGGCACCAGTTCCGCTGGCCGGCTGCGGCGCGTGCCGTGGCGCTGCATGTAGCCCATCTCGCCATGACGTTCCCGGGCGAGCCAGTCAAGCAGGTGCCGTTCATCCTCCGGCAGTTCGACGCCGCTGACCCCAGCCTGCTGAAAACCCAGCTCCCACGCCCATCCGCGTATCTGAGCGCCAAGAGCGGCGAAATCCGGCATATCTGCGGCTGGCGAGGGCATGAAAATTAGTGTGTGCAAAGGGCTGTATATAATGCCCTCATGGACATGCTGGCAGAAGCACTTTATTCCGCAGCCCAGATGCGCGAACTGGATCGCCGTGCCATTGAGGAACACGGCCTGTCCGCCGGAGAACTTATGGCGCGCGCCGGCGCCGCGGCGTGGCAGGCGCTGGTAGCGCGCTGGCCGCAGGCGCGCCACATTCTGGTCTTTGCAGGCGGCGGTAACAATGCCGGCGACGGATATGTGCTGGCAGAGAAGGCGTTGCGTGCCAAACGGCAGGTGACCTTGCTGAACGTGGGGCCAACCGGGCAATGGTCAGACGCAGCCACGGCGGCACGTAAAAAATATCTGGCGGCAAAAGGCCATGAACAGCCTTTTACCAACAGCTTGCCGGAACATGCCGATGTGATCGTGGATGCCATGTTCGGCATCGGTCTGGATCGGCCATTGCAGGATCAATGGGCGCAGGCCGTACAGCTCATCAATACTTCCGGCAAACCGGTGCTGGCGCTGGATATTCCTTCGGGACTGAATGCGGACACGGGCGCAGTCATGGGTGCAGCCGTGCATGCCACGGCGACCGTTACCTTTATCGGCATGAAGGCGGGCCTGCTCACCGGTGAAGGTCCGGCTTGCACCGGCGATATTCAACTTGTGACCCTGGAGGTTCCGGCTGAAGCTTTTAAAAACGTTCGTCCCTGCGCACGCCTTATCCGCGGCGCTGATGCGCACCTGCCGCGCCGGTCGCGCACCGCGCATAAAGGCCAGTTCGGCCACGTGCTGGTCATCGGCGGCGATCACGGCATGGGCGGCGCGGTGCGTTTGACCGCGGAAGCGGCCTTGCGTTGTGGTGCGGGGCGGGTCAGCGTGGCCACTCGCCCCGCGCATGTGACCGGATTGCTCGCCGGGCTGCCGGAAGCCATGGTGTATGGCATGGATGACGCCGCCGAGGTTGTGCCGCTCATGACGCGTGCCACGGTCATTGCCATCGGGCCGGGGCTCGGCCAAAACGACTGGGGCCGCATCCTGCTGGCCCGCGCTTTGGATACGCCTCTGCCATTGGTGGTGGATGCGGATGCACTCAATTTGCTGGCGGCACATCCGATCGTGAGAGGTCAGTGGGTGCTGACGCCTCATCCCGGCGAAGCGAGCCGTTTGCTCAAGCAGACTACCGAGGACGTGCAGCAGGACCGTTTCCAGGCGGCGGCACAGTTGCGGGATCAATACCGCGCAACGGTTGTGCTCAAGGGCGCCGGCAGCATCGTGGCGGCGGCAGATGAAATTCCCGCGGTGTGTTCCGGTGGTAATCCGGGCATGGCCGCGCCGGGTATGGGTGATGCGCTCACCGGCATTATCGCCGCATTGATTGCTCAGGGTTTGACGTTATCCGATGCCGCCCGCACCGGGGCGCAGTGTCACGCGCTGGCAGGGGATCGCGCGGCGCAGTCTGGCGAGCGCGGCTTGACGGTGCGGGATCTGATTGAGGCACTGCGCGGCGTGGTGAATTCGTGAAGCGGTTCAGCGTGGCGGATGCCGCGGCTATGGATACGCTCGGCATGCGGCTGGGTCATGCGCTGGAGGGCGGTGCCGTGGTCTATCTGAACGGTGAGTTGGGCGCCGGCAAGACCACGCTGGTTCGCGGCGTGTTGCGCGGCTTGGGTTTTTCCGGCCGGGTCCGCAGCCCCACCTACACCTTGGTGGAGGCTTACGACATTGCCGACCGTAGGCTATATCACCTGGATCTGTATCGAATCCGCGGCCCGGCTGAGTTGGAATACCTGGGGATTCGCGAGCTGGACCTCCCGGACCTGTGGGTATTCGTGGAATGGCCCGAGCGGGGCGAAGGCAGATTGCCCGCGCCCGACTTGGTACTCAGTTTTGAACTGTTGGAAGCCGGGCGGCGCATAAGCCTGGCCGCCGCCAGCGCACGGGGCCGTGACCTGGAAGCGGCATGGCAAGCTTCGACAGAGATCGCCCAAGCGGGGTTGGCGATGCTGGATTGAGTCTTTTCTCAGGTCTTTCTCTAAGATACCGCTGTATCTATATAAATCTATTAGCAAAAACCTTGAAATCCAGGCAGGATTGTGTATAACTAAGCTAGGTTCTTGGGCAGCGGGTTGGGCATGAAGGTATTCCTCGCTCTGGTTTTGCTTTGGCCGGCGGCGGCGTGGGCTGCAACGGTGAATGTAGTGGGAGTGCATTTCGCTCCGGGAGCGGGACCTACCGCCCTGGTTTTCGATCTCTCCGGTCCGGTGGAGCATCGTATTTTCACCTTGAGTAACCCCAACCGCGTGGTGATTGACGTGGATAACGCACGTCTCACCGCTGCACTACCGGCTGGGCAAGGGGTGGTGAAGGATTTACGCAGCGGAGTGCGCGGCGACAGCGGCTTGCGGGTGGTGCTGGACCTGGCGGCCCCGGCCACGCCCCGCAGCCTGGTTCGCAATGGCAGCGGCGGTGCGCAACTGGTGGTGGACCTGTACGCCAACGGCCAGCAGGCGGTGCGCAAACCGATATTGACCGCCGCCATGGCCGTACCCAAGACCGGTCGTGACATCGTGGTGGCCATAGACGCGGGTCACGGCGGCATAGATTCCGGCGCCCGCGGACCGCACGGCGTCATGGAAAAAACCATCACCCTGCAAATCGCCCGCCGGCTCGCGGCGCTGGTGGCAAAGCAGCCGGGATTCAAACCTTATCTGACCCGCGACGGCGATTACTACCTCACGCTGCGGCAGCGCATTGACCGCGCCCGCGCCGCGCATGCCGATATCTTCATTTCCGTGCACTGCGACGCGGCCCGTGACCACTATGCGGACGGCGCCACGGTCTATGCGCTTTCCATTCATGGCGCGAGCAACGAACATGCGCGCCTGCTGGCGCAGCGGGAAAACGATTCTGATTTGCTCGGGGGTGTAAACCTGTCCGACAAGAGCAGCATGTTGGCTTCGGTATTGCTGGATCTGTCCCAAACCGCCACCATCGGCGCCAGCCTGGACGTGGGCAACCGCGTGGCACGGGAACTGTCCAGGCTCGGACCGATGCACCGCTACGAAACGCAGCAGGCGGCCTTCGTGGTACTCAAGTCACCGGACATCCCGTCCATCCTGGTGGAAACCGAGTACATCACCAATCCCCGCGAAGCACGCCAGCTTGAAAGTTCGACCTACCAGGACAAAGTCGCCAAAGCCATACTCGGGGGCGTGAGCAACTATTTTGACCAGTATCCGCCACCCGGCACCGAACTTGCCATGACCAGAGCAAGACCTGCGCTGCAGATTGCGGAAGCCAGTACGGCTGGCAGTGACAACGTCGCCAGCCACGACCCGCGCCGCCGATAATTCTCCGCGTTCTTTCTCCCGGCTAAGCAAGCCGGTAAGCTAGGCACTCGCGTATTCTCGCAGTGCCCCATGCCCATCCGTTGCCTGCCGCCTCAGCTTGTCAATCAGATCGCCGCCGGCGAAGTGGTGGAGCGTCCCGCGTCGGTAGTGAAGGAATTGCTCGAAAACAGCCTGGATGCCGGTGCCACACGCGTTGATGTGGAACTGGAGCAGGGCGGCGCGCGGTTGATCCGGGTGCGCGACGACGGCGGCGGCATTCCCAAGGATGAACTGGCGCTGGCCGTGGCGCGTCACGCCACCAGCAAGATCGCCAGCTTGGAGGATCTGGAGCGGGTCGCGACGCTCGGCTTCCGCGGCGAAGCGCTGCCCAGTATCGGCGCCGTGGCGAGATTGAGTCTGACCTCCCGCACCCGCGGCGATGAACACGGCTGGCGCATCGAGGGCGATGGTCACGGCCATTACAGTGCGCCCGCGCCGGTACCGCATCCGGTGGGCACCAGCGTCGAGGTGCACGAACTGTTTTTCAATACGCCGGCGCGGCGCAAATTCCTGAAGAGCGAACAGACAGAATTTGGCCACGTGGATACGGTGCTGCGGCGGCTGGCGCTGGCGCGCATGGACGTGGCGTTGCACGTGCGCCATAACAGCCGCGGTGTCTATGCACTGAATGCCGCCGGCGAACGGCGTGAACATGAGCAACGGGTCGCGGTGCTGCTGGGCAAGGAATTCGTGACCCAGGCATTGCATCTCACCCACACCATGAGCGGATTGATCCTGCGCGGCTGGATTGCGCGGCCCACGTTTTCCCGCAGCCAGCCGGATCTGCAGTATTTCTACGTGAACGGCCGCATGGTGCGCGACAAGCTGCTGGCGCATGCGGTGAAGCTCGCCTATCACGATGTGCTGTTCCACGGCCGGCATCCGGCTTACGTGCTGTACCTGGAACTGGACCCGGCGCGGGTGGATGTGAACGCGCATCCGGCCAAATATGAAGTGCGTTTCCGTGATGGCCGGTTGGTACACGACTACGTGTTCCGAACGGTGGAAGCGGTCTTGAAGGACACCACGCCGCAATCCTCGGAGCAACACGCACCGACGCAGATTCCGGGCCTGCACACCGCGCCCGCGTATCCTGGTGCGCACACGCAGCAACCGATGCCTTTGCGTGTCGCGGAAAATATGGCGGTCTATGCGCAACTGCACGGCACGCCGCCCGCCGCAGACATTTCGGCCAGTGCCGCCATCATGCCGCCGTTGGGTTACGCCCTCGCGCAACTGCATGGTGTTTATATCCTGGCCGCCGTCGCCGATGGATTGGTGCTGGTGGATATGCACGCGGCCCATGAGCGCATTACCTACGAGCGCATGAAAGCTGCGCTGGAATCCGGCCGGGTTGTGTCTCAACCGCTGCTGGTGCCGGTGAACGTGGCCGTGAGTCGTCGTGAAGCCGATCAAGCGGAAGCCGCCGCGGCGGAATTGGCAAAGGTGGGTTTTATACTTGAACGGCGCGGGCCGGAAACCCTGATGATCCGCGAAGTACCTGCGCTGCTCAAGGACGAGGATGCCGCGCAATTATTGAAGGACCTGCTCGCGGACCTGGCCGAGCACGGCAGCAGTCGGCGTCTAAATGCCGCGCTGGAATACGTGCTGGCGACGCGCGCCTGCCACACCTCAGTGCGCGCGCACCGGGAACTCAATCTGGCGGAAATGAACGCACTGCTGCGCGAGATGGAGCGCACCCCGCGTGCCGATCAGTGTAATCACGGCCGCCCGACCTGGATGCGTTTGAGCATGGCGGATCTGGATAAACTCTTCCTGCGCGGCGCATGATGTCGCTGCCGCCGGCGATTCTGTTGATGGGCCCCACCGCGGCCGGCAAGACGGCCCTGGCCGTGGAACTGGTGCAGCGCTTGCCCTGCGAAATCATCAGCGTGGATTCGGCGATGATTTACCGCGGCATGGATATCGGCACTGCCAAACCGGATGCCGGAATCCTGCGCCGCGCACCGCATCGTCTTATTGATATTCTTGATCCAGCCGAGAGTTATTCCGCCGGCCGCTTCCGTCACGACGCGCTCGCTGCCATGGCCGAGATCACGGCCGCCGGACACATTCCCCTGTTGGTCGGCGGCACCATGCTGTATTTCCACGCACTGCAACACGGGCTGGCGCAACTGCCTTCTGCCGACGCACAAGTGCGTGCCGAACTTGACCGGCGCGCAGCCCGGCAGGGCTTGGGCGCACTGCATGCGGAATTATCGCGGGTGGATCCGGTGGCGGCGCAGCGTATCCATGCAAATGATCCGCAGCGTATCCAGCGTGCCCTGGAAGTTTTTTATCTCACCGGCCGGCCCTTGTCGGAACTGCATGCGGCCGATGCGGTCCAACCTTCGGTGTATCGCTTCATCAAATTGGCTGTGACACCCGCGAGCCGCGCATTGCTGCACACGCGCATTGAACAACGCTTTCAAGCCATGATGGCCGCGGGCTTTCTGCGGGAAGTGACGGGTTTGCATGCTCGAGGCGACCTTACGCTCGCTCATCCCTCCATGCGTTCCGCCGGTTATCGTCAACTCTGGGAATATCTGGATGGCGATTGTGATCTGGATACGGCGGTGCAGCGTGGGATTGTGGCTACGCGCCGCTTTGCCAAGCGCCAATTGACCTGGCTGCGCGCCGAAGCGCATTTGCATTGGTTTGAAAGCGCCGCGCCGCGGCTGTTGCCCGACGTGCAAGCCGCGTTGTCCAAGGCGCTGGCGGAGCAGGTTTGAAGAGTGCTGTGATACAATGTCACGGTATTTAATACAAGAAGCGGGTCGTTTGCGGCCCGCGACGACGGACAAAACTAAAACGAGGTTACGTGTCATGGCCAAAGGTCAGTCCCTGCAAGAACCCTTTCTGAATTCGCTGCGCCGGGACAAAGTGCCGGTCTCGATTTATCTGGTCAACGGCATCAAGTTGCAGGGACAAATTGAATCGTTTGATCAGTTTGTGATCCTGCTCAAGAATAGTGTGAGTCAGATGGTGTACAAGCACGCTGTTTCAACGGTGGTACCAAGCCGGCACGTGAACATGGTTTCCGAGGCGGCTGGCGGCGAAGAAACCAGCGGCGAGAGCGCCTGAGACGGCATGCCGGGGCGACGCGTTGTTTGAACGTCCAAAGAGCGGTGAACGGGCCGTTCTGGTTCATCTCAATCTGAATCCAGCCACCGGCAACGAGCTGCTCCAGGAATTTACCGAACTCGCAAAAGCCGCGGGCGCGGAAGTGCTGGCGACGGTGGTCGGCAACCGGCGCGTGCCCGAGCCGCATTTTTTCATTGGTGAGGGCAAGGCGGAAGAAGTCCGCGTCAAGATATTGGAGACCCGCGCGGACCTGGTGCTGGTGAACCACGCGCTCTCGCCCAGCCAGGAACGCAACCTGGAAAAATTCCTGAGTTGCCGCGTGTTGGACCGCACCGGTCTGATTCTCGACATCTTCGCGCAACGCGCCCATAGCTTCGAAGGCAAGTTGCAGGTGGAGCTCGCTCAGCACAAACATTTGGCCACGCGCCTGGTGCGCGGTTGGACACACTTGGAACGGCAACGCGGCGGCAGCATCGGCCTGCGCGGTCCGGGCGAAACTCAGTTGGAAACTGACCGGCGGCTCATCGGCAAACGCATCCAGCAATTGACCAAGCGCCTGCAGCGCACACTCGAACAACGTGAACAGAATCGCCGCACACGCCTGCGCCGCGAGGTGCCAAGCGTGTCGCTGGTGGGTTATACCAACGCCGGCAAATCCACGCTCTTCAATGCGCTGACTGGCGCGGAGATGTTCACCGCCGACCAGTTGTTCGCCACCCTTGATACCACCGTGCGCCGGCTCCATCTCGAACAGGGACCGGAGGTGGTGTTGGCGGATACCGTCGGTTTCATCCGGGAGCTGCCGCACGACCTGGTGGCGGCGTTCCGTTCCACCCTCAAGGAGACGGAAGAGGCGACACTGCTGTTGCATGTGGTGGATGCCAGCGACCCGCAGCGGGACACCTATATAGAGACCGTGAACCTGGTGTTGGCGGAAATCGGCGCGCAAGACGTGCCGCAGCTTGAAGTATTCAATAAGATAGACATCACCGGCCGGCCGCCGGCGGTGGAGAATGGCCCGGACGGAAAACCTCGGCGTGTCTGGGTGTCCGCCCACAGCGGCGCTGGATTGCAGGCTTTGGGCCAAGCCATTGCCGAGCGCTTGCGTAGCGAAACCGTGCACGGCTGGTTGCGGCTGGCGCCGGCCAAGAGCCGGGCGCGCGCGGCATTGTTCCGCCTCGGGGCGGTGCGCGCGGAGAAACTGGAGCAAGACGGCAGTTGCCTGCTGCAGGTGGAAATGCCGCGCGGCGAGTATCAGCGCCTGTGCCTGCGCGAGGGACTGAATCCCTTGTTGTTGACCGCGTAAGATTCAATTACTGGGAGTTCGCCGTCATGGTGTGGAACGAACCGGGGAAAGACAAGGATCCCTGGAATAGTGCCGAGCGCCCGCCAGATCTGGAGCGCATGGTGAAGAGTCTGCAAAAACGCCTGGGCTGGCTGTTCGGCAGCAAGCGCGGCGGTCAGCATCATTTTCACGCGGCGGTCCTGTGGTGGCTGGTGCCCATCATCATCGCAGCTTGGTTGATCTCCGGCTTTTACAAGGTCGCGCCCGGCGATCGCGGGGTGCATTTCGTGTTCGGCCACTATACGGGCGTCACGCAGCCGGGATTGCACTGGCATATTCCCTGGCCCGTCGGCCATGCGGACATCATCGGCAGCGTGGAAAGCCGTGACTACGCCCACAACTACAACCGCCTGCTTACCCGTGACGGCAACATTGTGGTGGTGGACGCGGCGGTGCATTACCACGTGGTGGATCTGCGCGCGTATCTTTTCAATGCCGCGGCGGCGACGCGCGTGCCGGAAAACGCAGACGCCGGAGTCAAGACCCTGCTGGACGCGCTGGCCGGTACCGCGGTGCGCGCGGCGGTGGCGCAAAGCACACTCTCCAGCCTCATGGGCGGTGGCCAGGACGCGGTGGAGGCGGATGCCCGCCAGCGCCTGGATACCCTGCTCAAACCCTACGACAGCGGCATCGCCGTGACCCGCCTCAGTTTTCAGCGCGTTAGCTTGCCCGAAGCCGTGAGCAGCAGCGATGCCGATGTGCAGGCCGCGCAGCAGGATGCGAACCAGACCGCGGATGCGGCGCAGGCTTACGCCGATAATGTACTGCCTCAGGCCCAGAGCGAGGCGGATGCCAAACTCAAAGAAGCGGATGCCTATCGCACCGCGTTGGTAAGTCAGGCGCAAGCGGATACCGCGCGCTTTGATGCGGTGCTGGCGGCATATCGCAAAGCGCCGGCCCTCACGCGCGAGCAACTGTACATGCAGACCATGGAAAACATCTTGAGCAACACCAACAAAGTGGTAGTGGATACCCGCAACGGCAGCGTGACGGTGCAACTGGGCCAGCCGTTCCAGTCGCCGCCCGTGAAACAGCCCGCGTCCGCAGTGCATGCACCGTCAAAAGCGTCCACCAGTACGGCTCCTGCCGCGGGTACGCGTCCTGCTACCGCGGCACCTGCCGCAAGCACCACGGGGGGTGTGTGATGCAACTCCACCGTTCCTTGATCAGCCTGATTGTCGCCATCATTCTGTTGGTACTCGTCAGCCAGAGTGTCGGCGTGGTGAATCAGGGGCAGATGGGTGTGCGGCTGCGGGCCGGCGAGGTGACAGATACCGGCCTCGCGCCCGGACTGCATTTTCGGGTGCCGTTCTTCGGGCATATTGCCGGATTGGATGACCACTGGATTACGCTCGATAGCGACCGTGTGAACGGTGGGCGCGTGAAATTCACCAGTGCAGACCGCAAGATACTGGAAACAGGTTATGCGGCGGTGTGGCGCATTACCGATGCTACGGCTTTCTGCCGCGCCACCGGTTGCGACGAGAGCGCCGGTGAGCGAAAAATCAACGATGCGCTCACGCCACTTTTGCAGCAGAGCTTTGCCTCGCACCTCGCCGCCGATCTGCTGACCGGCAATGACGAAATGTTGTTGAGGGATCTGCCCACGAAACTCAACGCACAGGTGCATAACCTGGGAGTGGAGGTGCAGGCAGTACATATCACGGCGCTCACGCTTCCGCAGGATCAACTGGACACCGTGTACCAGCGCATGCGCGCGGCACAGTCTGACCAGACCGCGCAGATTCGCGCCCAGGGTATTGCCAGTGCTGACGAAATCCGTGCCAAGGCGGATCAGCAGCAGGCCGCCGTTCTCGCCAAGGCCAACATCCAGGCGCAGACCATCCGCGGCCAGGCCGAAGCTGAAGCCGCGGACATCTATGCGCGTGCCTACAACCAGGATCCGGAGTTTTTCCGCTTCTATAGAAGTCTGGAGGCGTACAAGCGGACGATCAATAAAAACAATAGCGTCATCGTGCTCGGCCCGGACAGCGGCTTCCTGAAATACTTCGACGGCCTGAAAGCGCCGCCCGGTACGCATTGATAACGTAAAGAAAGGCGATTGAATATGTGGATAGCCTTGGTAACGGCGGTGGGCTTGATGCTGGTGATCGAAGGCATCATGCCGTTCATCAATCCGCACAATTTCAAGCGCAGCTTGGCAGCGGTCACCCAGGCCAATGACCGGGTGCTGCGCATCGCCGGCCTCGCCAGCATGATCGCCGGCGTGATTCTCCTGTATCTGGCGCGTACTCTCCTGTGAACGGCGGAGCACACGGGTAAGCACCATGGGCAAGAACGTCATCGTCATCGGCACCCAATGGGGCGACGAGGGCAAAGGCAAAGTGGTGGACTGGCTCACCGACCGCGTGGCGGCGGTGGTGCGTTTCCAGGGCGGCCACAACGCCGGCCACACGCTGGTCATCAACGGCGAGAAGACCGTACTCAAGCTGATCCCCTCGGGCGTGTTGCGCGGTAACGTGCAATGCCTCATCGGCAACGGCGTGGTGCTGTCGCCCACCGCGTTGCTTGAGGAGATCACCATGCTGGAAGCCAAAGGCGTGCCGGCGCGCGAGCGCTTGAAGATTTCGCCCGCCTGCCCGCTGATCCTGCCCTCGCACGTGGCGCTCGACAAGGCGCGCGAGCATGCCAAGGGCGCGGCCAAGATCGGCACCACCGGCCGCGGCATCGGCCCGGCCTACGAGGACAAGATCGCGCGCCGCGCGCTGCGGTTGGCCGATTTGTTCCACCGTGAGCGCTTTGCTGCCAAGTTGGGCGAAGTGCTGGATTACCACAACTTCATCCTCAAGAATTATTTCCACGCGGAGCCGGTGGCCTTCCAGAAAACCCTGGAGGATTACTTGGCGCTGGTGCCGCAGCTCGAGCCCCTGACCGCGGACATTACGCCGCTGCTGGATGAATTGCGCCGCCGTGGCGAGAACATGCTGTTCGAGGGCGCGCAGGGCGCGCTCTTGGACGTGGATCACGGCACCTATCCCTACGTCACCTCATCCAACACCACCGCCGGCGGCGCCGCCACCGGCACGGGACTGGGGCCGCTGTACTTCAATCAGGTGCTCGGCATCGTCAAGGCCTACACCACGCGCGTGGGCGAGGGACCCATGCCGACCGAACTGTTCGACGCCATGGGCGAGCACCTCGCGCGCCGCGGCCACGAGTTCGGCTCGGTCACCGGCCGACCGCGTCGCTGCGGCTGGTTCGACGTGGTGGCGCTCCGGCGCTCCATCATCAACAACAGCGTGTCGAGCCTGTGCATCACCAAGCTCGACGTGCTCGACGGCCTCGACACCATCCGCATTTGCGTGGCTTACAAAACTTCCAAAGGCGAAGTTACAGTGGCGCCCATGGGTGCGGAGAGCTTCGCGGAATCCGAACCGGTGTACGAGGAAATGCCGGGCTGGAAGGCTTCCACCGTCGGACTGACGAAATACAAGGAACTGCCGGAAAACGCGCGCCATTACCTCAAGCGCATCGAGCAGCTCATGGGCGTGCCGCTGGACATCATCTCCACCGGCCCGGATCGCGCCCAGACCATCGTGCTCAAGCATCCGTTCGATTAAAGCGGCTCGTCGCTCACACGCACGCCGGACTCAAATACGGGCACCAGCCTGTTGCCAGTTCGCGCCATGATGTGTAAGATGATGTGTAAACATGGCGACAGAGGCAATCCTATGGCTACGAATCTTGCACTCGATGACGCTTTGATCGAACAGGCTCGGCGTGCCGGTAAACATCGCACCAAGAAAGAGGCGGTTACCTCCGCGCTACATGAATATGTGCGTCGCCGGCACCAACTCAAAATCCTCGATTTGATCGGCCAAGTGCCGTTTGACAAGGATTACGATTACAAGCCGCTCCGGCATCGCAAGGCGCACAGTTGATTCTGATTGACACGCCTATTTGGTCGCTGGCCCTGCGCCGGCGCCAGCATGATCTCAACGTCAGTGAAAGCCGCCACGTCCGCGAGTGGGAACGCTTGGTGCGAGAGGGTGGAGCAGCGCTGATCGGGCCGATTCGTCAGGAATTGCTCTCGGGCGTCCGTGATGAAGGTGCGTGGGAACAACTGCGGACTGCGTTGCGTCCTTTTCCTGGTCTTCCGCTGACAACTGAGGATTACGAACGAGCCGCGCAATTCTTCAATCGCTGCCGCACGCGGGGGATTGCCGGCAGCGCGATTGATTTGTTGATCTGTGCTGTTTCAGTTCGCTATCGCGCGCCGATCTATACTATGGATGCCGACTTTCGGCGTTACGCGATCGTGTTGAGACTGAAGCTACACACGCCCCGGCCGGGTGGAAAAGGCTCCGCTTAAGCACCTTCGCCGAAGCTGTCGTCAAAGATGCCGCCCTCAAAATTAAGACTAGATGAGATCGCTTGGGAGGAAGATGGTGCCCAGGAGAGGACTCGAACCTCCACGGTGTTACCCGCTAGCACCTGAAGCTAGTGCGTCTACCAATTCCGCCACCTGGGCAAGGGGCAGGCTGAAGTCAGCCGTTTCGAGAGGGCGGCACTTTACCGGCACCTCCTTACTGTGTCAATCTCACATCTCACTTGAGTCACTCACTCCATGAAGAAAAAACCCAACAAGCCCAAACATGGTACGCGCCGGCCGGCCGATCCTTTCGCGGAGCGGGAAGCAAGCAAGTACGAACGGCCGATCGCCAGCCGCGAGGCGATCCTGCACTGGCTGGAGCAGACCGGCAAACCGCTGCGTTTCGAGCAACTGACCCACGATTTGCACCTGCATGATACCGGGGAAATTGAAGCCTTGAGCCGGCGGCTCGCCGCCATGCTGCGCGACGGTCAACTGGTGCAGAATCGCCGCGATGAATACTGCTTGGTGAAACTGCTGCCGTTGGTGGCGGGTACGGTCATTGGCCATCGCGACGGTTTCGGATTTTTGAAACCGGACGAAGGCGGCGATGACGTGTTCCTGTCGCCGCGGCAGATGCGCACGCTCATGCACGGCGATCGGGCACTGGTGCGCGTGCAGGGCAAGGATGCGCGCGGCCGCATGGAAGGCTCGCTGGTGGATGTGCTGGATCGCAACACCCATGAAGTGGCGGGACGTTACGTGGAAGAGCACGGCGTGAGCTTCGTGCAGCCTGACAATTCCCGCATCGCCCACACCGTGCTGATTCCGGTGGTGGAACGCAACGGCGCGCGCTCCGGCCAGATGGTGGTCGCGGAACTGACGCAGCAGCCGGACAAGCAGAGCGAGCCCATCGGCCGGGTAGTGCGCATTCTGGGCGAACGCCACGCGCCGGGCATGGAAGTGGAATTGGCGGTGCACTCGCATGGTCTGCCGCACGAATGGCCGGCGGACGTGGAAACGGAAATCCGCACCTTGCGGGAAGAAGTGCCGGAAAGCGCCAAACACGGCCGCCTGGATTTACGCAATACGCCGCTCGTGACCATTGACGGCGAAGACGCGCGGGATTTCGACGATGCGGTGTATTGCGAACGCAAAGGTGCGGGTTTCCGGCTGGTGGTGGCGATTGCGGATGTGTCCCATTACGTGCAGCCGAATACCGCGCTGGATCATGAAGCGCGCAACCGCGGCACCTCGGTGTATTTCCCCGACCGCGTGATTCCCATGCTGCCGGAAGTGCTGTCCAACGGCCTGTGCTCCATCAATCCGGAGGTGGATCGCCTCTGCATGGTCTGTGACATGCAAGTGAGCGCGGAAGGCCACATCGGTCGCGCGCACTTTTACGAGGGGCTGATGCGTTCGGCGGCGCGGCTGACCTATACAAAAGTGGCCGGCATTCTCGTGGGCGGG
Organism: Gammaproteobacteria bacterium; assembly: GCA_049698775.1. Taxonomy (GTDB): domain Bacteria; phylum Pseudomonadota; class Gammaproteobacteria; order Natronospirales; family REEB76; genus REEB76. The sequence goes on along the minus strand of JBAVYM010000040.1, from coordinate 8,602 downwards.
GACAAGGCGCTGCGCGAACAGTACGCGCGTTTGGTGCCGCATCTGGAAAATCTGTACGGCGTGTATCACGCGCTCGCCAAAGCCAGGGCGAAACGTGGCGCCATTGATTTCGACAGCACCGAAACCCGCATCGTCTTCGGCGAGGACCGCAAGGTCGCATCCATTCAGCCGCTGGTGCGCAACGACGCGCACCGGCTCATCGAGGAGTGCATGATCGCCGCCAACGTGGAAGCCGCGCGCTTCCTGGAAAAGCACCAGATACCTGCGTTGTATCGCGTACATGCCAGCCCCGATGCGGATGGCCTCAAGGAATTACGCACGTTTTTGAGCACGCTCGGTCTGACGTTGGGCGGCGGTCAGAAACCCGAAGCCGTGCATTACGCAAAATTGCTGGAGAAAGTGAAGCCACGGCCGGACAAGTCGCTGATCCAGACGGTGCTGCTGCGTTCTTTGTCTCAGGCGGTGTACAGCCCGAACAACGTGGGTCATTTCGGTTTGGCGCTGAGTCATTACGCGCATTTCACCTCGCCCATCCGCCGTTACCCCGATCTGCTGGTGCACCGCGGCATCCGCCATGTACTACGCGGCGGTACCGCAAAGAATTTCCTGTATTCCGTGACCCAGATGGAAAATCTGGGCAGTCATTGCTCCATGACCGAGCGGCGCGCCGACGAAGCCACCCGCGACGCCATGGATTGGCTGAAGGCGGAATACATGCAGGACAAGGTGGGCGAGGAGTTTGACGGTCTCATAACTGGCGTGCTGCCGTTCGGCGTGTTCGTGCAGTTGAAGGACTTGTACGTGGAAGGGCTGATCCACGTGACCTCGCTGCCGAGTGATTATTATTCCCACGATCCGGTGGGTCATCGCCTGGTGGGCGAGCGCTCCGGCCGTATCTACCGTCTGACCGATCCCATCCGCGTGCGCGTCAGCCGAGTGAACCTGGAAGAACACAAGATTGATTTCGAACCGGTCCTGTCAGCGCGGGAAGTGCGCAGTCAGCGGCTGGTTGGGCATCCCACCAGGAAACCTCGGCATACGCGTCGCAGAACATGACAACCGACAATCTCGTTTACGGATTGCACGCGGTCATGGCGTTGTTCGAGCAACAGCGGCCGGTGCAGCAGTTATGGGTGCAGGACAGCCGCAGCGACGCACGCCTGGAATCGCTGCTGGCCAAGGCCGCGCAACAAGGCGTATCCGTGCAGCGCGTGCCGCGCGAAAAACTCGATCAACTCACGGGCAACGGCCGGCACCAGGGCGTGGTGGCGCAGGCGGGTGCGGCGCAAGCCGGCGATGACGACGATCTCAAGGTGTTTGTGAACGGGTTGCGCTCGCCCGCGTTCCTGTTGGTGCTGGATGGCGTACAGGATCCACACAATCTCGGCGCCTGTCTGCGCAGCGCCAACGCTGCGGGTGTGTACGCGGTCATCTCGCCAAAGGACCGGGCCGCGGAATTGACGCCGGTGGCGCGCAAAGCGGCGGCGGGCGCGGCGGAGATGACACCGTTTTTCCAGGTCACCAACCTGGCGCGTACTTTGCGCTGGCTCAAGCAACAGAACATCTGGCTCGTGGGTTTGGCGGGCGAGGCCGACGATGAGCTTTACAGCCTAGACTTGAAGGGTCCGCTGGCGATTGTGCTCGGCGCGGAAGGTTCCGGTCTGCGGCGGCTGAGCAAGACCGAGTGTGATTTCCTGGCGCGCATTCCCATGGCGGGCAGCGTCGAGAGCCTGAATGTTTCGGTTGCGGCGGGTGTGGCATTGTTTGAAGCGTTGCGCCAACGTCGAATCACTAAATTGTCCTGAGTCTACTCACACTTTGCTGCTGTAATTCCCACTCTCTCATATGGATCCCGGCATCTGTCCCAAGTGTGGTTACCGGCGGCAGCCGAAAGATGCTGAACCATTCAGCGAATGCCCGCGCTGCGGCATTGTGTTCGCCAAGTACGCCAGCCATCTCGCCAGTGCAAGCACCGAAACCGCTGCGCCGCTGACCACAACCACGATAAGCGAACCGGATGAACCCTGGCGTCAGCGATTGATGCGGCGGCTGTTCGCGATGCCTGAAAAGCCGAACCGTGACCTGCTTATCCTGGAAGCGGTCCTGTTCGGCTTGTTTCTCATCTGGGGAGTGTGTCTGATCGCCTATCCTTGGCAGACCGCCGGCGTAATGCAATCATTCATGCACTTGGCCGATCTCCCCTTTCACGAGTTCGGGCACGTGCTGTTCCGGCCCTTCGGCACCTGGATGATGTTCCTGGGCGGCAGCCTGTTCCAATGTCTGCTGCCCTTGCTACTGGCTGCGGTGTTTCTGCTGCGCGAGCACAATCCGTTCGCGGCGTCCTTTTGTCTGTGGTGGATGGGCGAGAATTTTCTCGACGTCGCGCCTTATATCGGGGATGCGAGCGCCATGCGCCTGCACTTGACTGGCGAATGGAATCCCGGCGTCGCCGAGATGCACGCGCTCAGGCACGATTGGCATAACATCCTTCAGCCGCTGGGGCTTTTGTCTTGGGATCATCGCTTGGCCGCGCTGGTACACGGCATCGGCGCCGGCGCCATGATCCTGGCTTGGGTGTGGGGAGGCCTATGGCTATGGAAGGCGTGGCAACTGGCGCGGGAGGATAAATGAATGACCGTGACGGTTCCTGGCGCGATGTAGATTGAATAAGCCTGCTGCTTTACCTGCCAAAATGGTGCCTGATTTCCGGCATGAAAAACACAACCACCCCCAACGCCAGCCACGATAATGCGATCAATCAGAACATCAGCGGCTCACGCGCTATTCGCGTACAGCACCGTCATGGCAGCAATGCCGAGTGATCGGCAGATCTTTTTCAGCACACGCGTATGGCGGATCATGATTGTGGTTTCTGTGAGCAAAATGTCTCAGCCATAGATGCGAATCCGCCGGCGCAAACCGGCGAGACCGGCGAGCAATCCAAGCGCCAACAAGCCCAGCGCGCCACCGCCTTTCCCACTGCCTGAAGAGCTTGATCCTCCTCCGCTATTGCCGCCAGCACTGGCCGTGAGCGTAGTACTGGTATTGGTCACACCTAGCAAGGGCTGAACGGCGCTGGCGTTCACGATGTCGGTAAGCATGCCGGCCGTGGAGGGAGTCTTGACGGTGATGGACGGCGACCATGGGTTTTGACTATTGTTGCCGGGCGCGAGGCTCGCGAGCGTACAGGTCACGGTGTTGCCGCTCGGAGTGCACGTGCCGTTGGCGGCGTCGCTCGATACATAGCTGGTGCCGGCCGGCAACGTGTCGGTGAGCACCACGTTGGTGAGCGTGGTCGCCGGGAAACTGCCATTGGCTACATCAGCATTGGTGAAGGTCAGATTGAAGGTCGCATTCGAACCCGACGTCACCGGATTCGCTGCCGGCGTCACAATCAGGTTGATGCTGGCGGGCGAGCTGTACACATAACCACTGCCGGCGCTGGCGTTGGCGCCGATGGCGCCGCTGAGCACTGTCTCACCGTTCGACCCCACCGCCAGAGACCAACCGAGGTTTGCACCGAGCTGGACACCGGAAACGGATAGTGCCGCGGGTGCGCTCCAAGTTCCGTTGCTATTGATGGAGACATAAATCTCACCGGTTGTTCCGCCCGGCATGCCAATGAAGGCCATCATGCCATCCGGAGACAGGCCGACCGAGTAACCCAGGCTATTGCTGTTGGGTACGCTGAACGTCTTGGCGAGATTCCACGCGCCGCCGCTCAAGGTATACAAATAGGCCGCGCCTGCACCGCTGTTGGTATTAGGCGCACCTGTCAGGATTTCCGTGCCGTCCGCGGAGATGGCGACGGAAGAGCCATTACTAGCCGCGCCGGTGGGGATCGTTAGTGCCACCGGTCCGCTCCAGGACCCTTTGGTTTGCGTGTACGTGTACACGTAGGCGCCATTGTGCTGCGGCGCGCCTGCCACCACTACCTGACCGTTTGATGAAACCGCGACGGATGCGCCCAGTTCAGATCCCCCGGCAATTCCCGTGTTGGACAGCCCAATGCGAGAGCCCCAAGTGCTGCCGTTCAGGGTGTAGATATAGACTTCGCCCGGAGTCGCGCTGCGGCTTGCCGCGGCCGTCGCGCCGACTACGAGCGTCTGACCGTTCGATGACGTCGCGATGGCGAAACCAAAATTTGAATTTTGCGGCACACCGGACACGTCAAGCGGGGTAGGAGTGGCATTGGCCCAGTTACCATTCACTGGTGTGTACACATACACCGCGCCGACATAGGTATTGACAATCGGTGCGCCGACGAAAATTTGGCTGCCGTCGGCGGCCACGCCTACGGACGAGCCGGCCAGAACGTTATTCGGAATTCCGTTCAAGGACAGGGGGATCGGGTCGCTCCAGACACCATTGGTTTCGATGTATACAAAAACAGCGCCCGGAACCGGTGGAATGAAATCTAGCGCCGTCCCGCCCAATACCGCAACTTGTCCGTTGCCGGACAGTGCCACGGACCAGCCTACGATGTCGCCTGCGGCAATGCCGTTGAAGGACAACTGCGTGGGCGCTCCGCTCAGCAGCGCGGCGAATGCTGGGGCAGCCAGGAGCCCGGCGAGCGCCGTGGCCATGGCCACTGCACGGCCATAGCGGAACGATGAAATCTCGTATTGATTGCCTGGCTGGTTCATGCAGATTGTTCCTTTATGAATTGTCCGACGGTGAAAAAAACAATAATTTACCAACGATAAAGAATGCGACAGCTGCAAACAGCAGGGACAGCGCCGTCAGAATTTTTCGAAAGCCGTTCCCTCTTGCGTTATTGTCCGGATTGTCAACCGATTCGATGCTCTGCCCGGCAAGCAGTGTGTTCACGATTTTGCCGCGAAATATCATGACGTAGACGGGCTGGCCTACCACGATATCGTTAAAAAAGGGGTTGTTGACGATCTCGTAGGTAGGATTGCCAACCTGTGAAGCGCCGACGGTGATCAGATAATGTTTTAACGAACCTCCAACACCACCCGTTCTGAACTCTGTCGTTGTCTGTTTGTTTACAACCGGTACGGAGACGACCGTACACACACCCTGCACGGCGCTGGCTGCGGCCTGCAGATTGGAAGCGCTACAGGACGGTGAGGCGTTGAATTCCTGCAAACCAGGGGTTTGGGTATTGCCGGTGGCGTGCCAAATAAACCAGGGCCCGATGATCGCAAACACCAAGCCTGTACCGAGGTAGTGCCAAGGCGAGAAGGGCGTACTTGAAGTCATGTGTTGTTGGCCATTCAGATTTTGGCGGCGAATGCCATCCATCCCGGTACGGTCGTAAGCATAACCCCAATCAACATGCGCCCGCCTGTCACCATCCAATAGGTTACTGGCGATTCCGAGCGCGTATATTCCGGCCCGCTAGGCATAAACAAAAGTGGAAAAAGAGAGGTTGGCGCAATTGAGTTCAGTCCGCGTGAATAGGTGTACCTTACCGATCCACTCTGCAAGGCATTGGTAGCGAGCCAGACCTGGAACGCTCCGACGCCAATCATCGCCAGAAAAAACATCACTAGCACCGGGCGAGGGGACAAGCTATGCCAGTGGTGCGCCAGTATGGCCACACCTATTCCGGCATCCGCGACAATTACCAACCACATACTTCCGCCTCGCAGAGTTAAGATTCGATGGCAACAATCCCGTGACTAAGACAGTTCATGAATCTTCCGGCGGCGGCGCGCTGCCAGTCCAACCAGCAGCAACAAACCCAGAGTACCCAAACCGCCACCCCCGCTCTTACCGGAGGATGAACCGCCGGAACTTGGCGGTGTGGCGGGCGCGGCCAGAATCGTGATGCTGACGGTCGCGGTGTTCGAGGTGCTGGTACCGTCGCTCGCGGTGAACGTGAATGAGTCGCTGCCGGTCGATCCGGCAGTGGGCGTATACGTGAACGCGCCGGTTGAGGCCGTGACTGTCACGCTGCCCTGCGTCGGCTGAGTAACCACTGCATAGGTCAACGCGTGACCGCTAGCCGAGACCGCCACCAGCGTGCCGGAAAGCGTTTGCCCGGCGTAATCATTTAGGCTTTCGCTGCCCGCCACTGGCGGAGTAGTCGGCGTCGGTATGGGGCTGACCGTGATGCTGACGGTCGCGGTGTTCGAGGTGCCGGTGCCGTCATTCGCGGTGAATGTAAAACTGTCAGTGCCGGTGAACCCGGAAGCCGGTGTGTACGTGAATGAGCCCGTTGCGGCTGTGACCGACACGTTGCCGTGTGCCGGTTGGCTGGTCGCCGTGTAAGCCAAGGCGTGACCATTCGAGGAAGTCGCCGAGAGCTGCCCGGTAAGCGTCTGACCGGCATATCCGGTGAGTGACAGATTATTCGCCACCGGCGCCTGATATTGAGTGGTGCTAACGGTGATCGTTTCTGCGCCCGCCGCCGACGTCACGATGCCGTCGCCCACTTCAAATATAAATACGTCGGTACCGGTAAAGCCCGCAGTCGGTGTATAGGTAAACGCACCTGTCGAGGTGTTGGTGAGGACCACCGAACCATGCGTCGGCTGACCCAGGATCGTGAAGGTGAGGTTCTGGCCGGGAAAGCCGGGAGTCGCGGCCAGCGTGCCCGATACTGCGGTGTTAGGCATCGTGGTAACGCCGCCATCGGTTACGGTCGGAGTAACGTCGTTGAGGATGGAGGTGTTGACTGAACTCGTACCGGTCAACGGCTCATCGGCGCTCACCTTGGCGACGTTGCTCAGACGACTGGCTGTCGCCGGCGTCGTCACGGTGATGGACGGCTGCCAGGGATTCTGGCTGCTGGTGCCTGGCGGCAGACTCGCGAGCGTGCAGGTGACCGTGGTGCCGCTGTGAGTGCAGGTGCCATTCGCACCATTGCTGGATACATACGTGACGCCGGCCGGCAAAGTGTCAGTGAGTACCAGGTTGGTAAGTGTGACTGCCGGCAGGCTGCCAGCGGTATCGGCATTGTTGAAACTGAGATCCAGGGTCAGCGTATGGCCTGGTATTACCGAGGCGGGTGTGGGCGTGACCGCGAGCGCGACACTGCCAGGAGATTGATAGTCATAGACGCCACCGATGCTGGAGTTTGCTCCGACGGCGCCGGCCAGCAATTCCTGACCATCCGCAGTCAACACGATTGATGAACCGACCAGATCACCGGGATGAACTCCAGTGACGGAAAGCAGCACCGCACTCGCAGTGCTCCAATTCCCGCCTGTATTGGCAAACGTATAAACCGCGCCTTGATGTTGGTTGGTGAATCCGACGCCCACGAAGGCGGCTCCGCCACTTGGGGATAACGCTACGAATTGATTACCAAACGGGGCACCAGTCGGTGTCGTGAGATTGGTCGGGGCGCTCCAACCCGTACCCGGGTTGGTGTATACGAAAGCCAGCGGCGGACTGTTGGGAAAGCTCGCGCCCACAAGCGCCGTTTGACCATTCGATGACAGGGCCACGGCACCGCCAAACCCGCCTGGGGGTGTCCCGGTCATGGGCAGCTTGACCGGCGCACCCCAGGTACTGCCGTTGTTGGTGTACACCCAGGCCGTACCGGCACCCGCTGCTCCCACGAGTGCGATCATGTCATTCGAGGACAGCGCGATCGCACTGCCCAACTGCTGGTTGCCGGTGCCACCGGTGGCCGGCAGTGCAGTCGGGCTACTCCAGCTCGTGCCATTGTAGGTATACACATACATCGCACCGAGATCGCTGCTGGCGCCGGGGTCGCCCACGAAGGCCGTCTTGCCATCGGGTGTGAGTGCCACCGACGAGCCCAGTCTCACCGGCGTTATGCCCTGCGTGGGCAGTGCCACCGGATTGCTCCACGTCCCACCCGAATAGGTATAGATGTACGCCAGCCCGATGCCCGGCGCTCCAACCAAGGCGACCGTCCCGTCTGCGGACAAGGCTACAGCCGCACCTAGATCGTCCGAACTCGACAGGCCGGTATTGGGCAGCATCACCGGATTGCTCCATACGCCGTTGCTCCGGGTGTAGACAAATGCGGCACCGTCACCTGAAGTGCCCTCGCCTCCCACTAGCAGGATTTGACCATTGGCGGACACGGCCATGGAGTAGCCCAGAAATTGGCCTGCCGGAACATTGTTGATGGACAGCGCTGTGGGTGCGGTGCTGAATTGGGCGGCCATGACCGTGGTAGAAAACAAACTGGCCGCAGCCAGGATGATGGATCGAATGATTCGATGACGATTGTGTGTGCGTGTCATGTTGCCTGCCTCTCGGAGTGGTCAATCTCAGCGTGGACGTTACTTTTTTACATATCATCAATGAGGTTAGTCTTTTTTTGTCGCTAACTGACAGTTTTTGTCACTTACAAACGACGACGATTCGACCGCAAGTTTTTTAAACCTTGCGGCATACCTGGGAAATGCGTCACGCGCTCAAATTAAAATGTGCTATCGGCTGCAGGACCGACCGTTGCACAACACTGTGGCATCTCCTTGAGGGAGAATAAGCAATATGTGTGCCAATTCCGATGGCTGAGTCTGCGACTAAATTTAGGGAGCCTTCGATTTATTCCACTTCTGTCATTCCCGCGCAGGCGGGAATCCAGCAATATCCAGAACCTGGATACCCGCTTTCGCGAGTATGACGAATAAATCAGGGCTTCCTTAGC